>CADCGC010000018.1 GCA_902800905.1 uncultured Erysipelotrichaceae bacterium | reverse complement strand
GTATTTATCCAGCTGTTGACCCACTTAACTCATCTTCAACCGCTCTAGACCCACAAATCGTTGGCAAAGAGCATTATGAAGTTGCTCGTGGAGTTATTGAAATCCTTGAAAGATATAAAGAACTCAGTGATATTATCGCCATCTTAGGTATGGACGAATTATCAGACGAAGATAAAAAGATCGTTGAAAGAGCAAGAAGAATTCGTAACTTCCTCTCTCAACCATTCCACGTTGCATCTCACTTTAACGGTATTCCTGGAATTTATGTTAAAGTTGAAGATACGGTTAGAAGTTTTAAGGCTATTCTTAACGGGGAAGCCGATGATCTTCCAGAAGTTGCTTTCCTCTACGTAGGAACAATTGAAGAAGCTAGAGAAAAAGCAGAAAGTTTGAAATAATGGATAAGAAACTAAAAGTCACAATTTATACCCCGTTTGGGTTATATTTACAAACTGAAGCTGACTACTTAAGTACAACTTCAGCAGTAGGAGTGATTGGAATTCTTCCAAATCACGCTCCTTTAGTGTCGACTTTAGAAATATCCAAATTAGTTATTAAAAATAACTCCGAAGAAAACATCTATGCAATAGGTGGAGGAGTTATTCATATCAAAAAAGACCGCTCAGTAGTTTTATTACTCAATTCAATTGAAAGCAAAGATGATATCGATGTTGATCGAGCCTACGCTTCTAAGAAGAGAGCGGAAGAAAGACTACAAAGTAATAGTAGTGAAGTAGAAGTTAATAGAGCCAAATTAAGCTTACTAAGAGCGAATAATAGAATCGATGTAGGCGGAAGAAAATAGGAGGGATACATATGCATCCATGGCACGACGTAAAAGCAAGTAGAATTACACCAGACAAGTTTTTAGCGTTAATTGAAATCTCAAAAGCGAGTAAAAACAAATACGAATTAGATAAGGAAACCGGACACTTAATCCTTGATAGAGTACTTTTTACAAGTACTCACTATCCACAAAACTACGGTTTCATTCCTAGAACCTACGCAAGAGACTATGACCCACTTGATGTCTTAGTTCTTTGTAGTGAGAGCATCATTCCAATGAGCTTTGTTGAATGTAAACCAATCGGTGTTCTAATCATGACGGATAACGGCTTATTCGATGAAAAAATCATCGCTGTTCCATTAAATGATCCATTCTATTCTCCTTATGACAATATCACCGATATTCCAAGTCACATTATGGATGAAATCAAACACTTCTTTGCAGTTTATAAGACCTTAGAAGGTAAATCCACTGCGGTTGATGAAGTCAAAGATGTCACAGTGGCCAAACAAATCATCGCTGAATGCATCAAATCATATAAAGCAATTATTGAACCAACTTATTTAGCTAAAAGAAAAGCTCAAGGATTTTAATGATTCACATCGTTTTATATCGACCAGAAAAACCACAGAATACTGGGAACATTATGAGAACCTGTGTTGCAATTAATGCGACACTTGATATCATTGGTCCAATCTCCTTTTCATTAAATGAAAAAGAACTCTTAAGAGCGGGAATGGACTACATTGAATCTCTAAAATGGAATTTCTATCCAAACTACGAAGAATATCTTAAAGCTTATCCAAATGCAGATACGTATTATGTAACAAGATATTCCAACAAAGTGTATTCAACGTTTGACTTCTCAAACAACATCAAAGACATCTTCTTAATGTTTGGAAGAGAATCAACTGGAATTCCTCATGATATTCTAAGAAGTCATCCAGATCGATTACTTAGAATTCCGATGGTCCCAGAAGCTAGAAGTTTGAATCTCTCTAACTCAGTAGCGATTGTGGTGTATGAGGTTCTTAGACAACAAGGCTTCAATAATCTCAGCACTGCGGAAGCAATTAAAGGTGAAGATTTCTTAATTAACGAAAACAAAAATGAAGAGTGAAAAATCTCTTCTTTTTATTAATATTTTTTCTTAATATATCAAAAAAATCACACATATAGACCTAAAGTCTATATACAAATAAATAATGCTTAAAAAATATTTTGAAAATTATTAAAATTATATATTATAAATAATATATAAAAAAATTTTATAAACCTATTGACATTTCCAAAAAAAGGACTACAATATATGCGTTTTAATCAATACCTCGTCCCAAGCACGACGTTAAACTACTGAAAGAGAGGTATTGCCTATGAAACATTATGTACTTACCGCTGTTGTAGACGGTGAAGATGTTAAACTAAGAAAATCGATTTTCACTAGTAGAGACGATGCTATTGATTACATGTTCAACTACTATAAAAATCATTTCATCTATAGTTTACAAGTTGAAGATGAACACATTGTCGGCGGCAATAAACACAGTGTTGAATACGTTTGTGACTATTACAACCGTTTCACTGTTACACGCTTATAATTGTGTGAACCAAAACTGAAAATTAAAAGACCACTTTGTGGTCTTTTTTAGTTAAATCTCTTTTGCTCTTTCAGTAGCATCTTGGTCTCTTCTCTAACTTCATGAAGAGTGATGGTCTCGTGTTTTAGAAGATTAACTTGTCCAAGCGAATCTTCTTTTTTTACATCTTTCACGTCAGCGATATAGATGTCTCCACTTTCTAATGAAGAAAGAATTAAAGCAATTTCTGAGGCCACTAAGATGACGTCTTTAGAAGGATCTTTATCAAAAATAATGACGTGAGCCCCACTAAAAGAGGCAACATGAAGATATATGTCTTCTCGGTTAGCTTTCTTAAATGTTAAATAGTTATTTTGTTCTTTGTTTTTGCCAAAGCCAATTTTAATTCCTTTATAAATAATATAGTAAGGGAGTCTAGCGTCGACTTCTTTCTTTCTCTTGCTGTTAGAGTGAAGATGCTTTGGAAGATATTTTTTATATAGTTCTTCAATCTCTTCGTCTGAATAATAGCCAAAGATACTTAAAATATGATTGAGTTCTTCAATGTTTTCTTGAGCGATTCTTATTTCTCTATCATCATTTTCAATCGTTCTTTTTGCCTTCTTATATTTTTCGAAATATTTATTCGCATTATCGTTTGGAGATAGACTTGCGTCATATGTATCTTTAATGAATTCGAGATAATCATTTAATTCTTCAGAGTTCATTAAGGTGAGAAGAGTTTGGCCAATCTCTCTATATTCAAGTTTTTTAGTGGCTTCTTCTTTTTCTAATGTTAAAACATTAATCTTCTTACTTAAGGATTTCACTCTTTGCTTAAGATGGTTATATAAAGGGAGAGCTTTTTCTTTCTTTCCTTTTTGATTTATTTCACTTAAGTAGTGGTTGACATTCCTTTTATATTCTTCGTAGTCAAAATCTTTAATGACAAGATTTGGATTTGGCTCCACTGATTCATATTTCATTCCTTTAAGTAAAGGTCTAGCCGCGCTTAAATCCAAGTAGTGTTTAGCAAAAACTACATTCTCTTTTTCGTCTAAGATGATGAGATTATTAATAGTGGGAATTAATTCAAGAATTAAATAGTAGTTATCTTTTTGATAAAACTCATTAGTTTTGGTTAATGAAAATTTTATGACACGATCAGAATTAATTTGTTCGATATTAGTGATATAACTTCCTTTAAGATATTTCCTTAAATTGTCGTTTAAATTTCCAACTATCGTGTGCTCATTATAAGAAGCATCGATGAGTGATAAAAATGGATTGTTATGATTAAGAGACACCAATAGTTTTTCTTTATTATAAAAAGAAAATGTTAAAAGGATATCACTAGAGTTGATAATTGAAATATTAGAGATAAAGTTATTCAAAACCTTATCTTTTAATTCGTTAACAACGATATTAATTCCTTTTAAATTTAACTTCGGTAACATAATTTAATTATTTCACTATTTTTGCTTTGCTAAAAGTAATTGTTGTAAGTATAATATACGCAATATGAAAAAGGGATTACTTGTTATACTTTCAGGGCCATCAGGTGTAGGTAAAGGGACAGTTCGTCGTTACATCACCGATAATTTCAAACTCAAGCTCGAATATTCAATCTCAATGACTACCCGTCCAATTAGAGAAAAAGAAGTCGATGGAGTTGATTATTATTTCGTGTCCCAAGAAGAATTCCAAAGAAATATCGACGCTGACAACTTCTTAGAATGGCAAGAATTTGTCGGAAATAGATATGGAACCCCAAAAGACAAAGTTGAAGAATTAAGAAACAAAGGTAAACATATTCTCCTTGAAATCGAAGTCAAAAAGGCAAAAAAGAGATGTCGATGACCGATCAATATGATTATATTATATTGAACGACGATGTTGCGAGAGCCGCTCAAGAGATAGTCGACAAGATTAAAGCAAAAATGAAACAATAAGGACGAAAAATGAAAATCATCGAATTATTAATCGAACATAACACTTATTCATTGAATCGTCCTTTTTCTTATCTTTATAAAGGCGATAAACCAGTCGATAGAGGATATCGTGTTTTAGTGACTTTTAATACCCAAGAACTAGTGGGCTATGTTTTAAATGTCAAGGAAACAAATAAATCAATTAAAGAATTAGAAGAAGAATATGGCTTTACGATGTCAGAAATTTTAGATGTCATCGATTCTTCTCCTTTATTAAGTGAAGATTTAATGAATCTTGCGGATAGAGTTAGTGAATATTATCTTGCTAGCAAGATCTCGGTTCTTCAAAGCATGCTTCCACCTTCTTTAAGTCCAAGAAGAAGTTCTTTAAAAGCTCCAAAGATTGCCTATGATTTATACGCTGAAATAAATAAGTATGATGAAAGTGATTTAACTTTTAAACAAATTGAACTTCTTCGACTCATCAAAGACGAAGGAAGAGTGTTAAAAAAAGAAATCAAACAGGTTTCAATCTTAAATAAATTAATTGAAAAAGATTTAGTAAAAATCACTAAGACCGAAAAGAGAAGATTAGAAATTCCTGAATATGATAACTCAAAAGACATCACTTTAACTCCTGATCAAGAAGCAGTGATTAAAGAATTCAAAGAAAGTAATGATTCAATCTATTTACTTGAAGGAGTGACTGGAAGCGGAAAGAGTGAAGTTTATCTTTCTTTAAGTGAAGAATATCTTTCTCAAGGCAAATCCGTTTTAGTGTTAGTTCCTGAAATATCCTTAACTCCAATGATGATGAGAAATTATATTTCTCGTTTTCATGATAAAGTCGCAATCCTTCATAGTGAACTCACTCCTGCTGAAAAATATGATGAATATCGAAAAATCGCTAGTGGAGATTGTCGAATTGTAGTCGGAGCTAGAAGCGCAATCTTTGCACCTTTAAGCAATATTGGTCTCATCATCCTAGATGAAGAACATGTTGAAAGTTATAAGCAAGATGTCCCTCCTTTCTATCACGCTAGAGAAGTAGCAATCATGAGAGGAGAAATGCATCACGCGAAAGTTCTTTTAGGTAGCGCAACTCCTTCTTTAGAAACACGCGCTAGAGCGGGTAAAAATGTCTATCATCTTCTTAGATTAGATAAAAGAATAAATAATCAACCATTGCCAAAAACAACGATTGTTAATCTCTCTGATTATCATAATATCGATAAAGAAAGCTATATCTTCTCATTTAAAATGAGAGACGCAATTAAAAAGACATTAGAAAACCATAATCAAGTGATTCTCTTAATCAATCGAAGAGGCTTCGCCAGCAGTGTCACTTGTAGGAGCTGTGGATATATCTTTAAGTGTCCTACCTGTAATATTCCTCTTACATATCATCGAAGTGACTTGATGCTTAAATGCCATCACTGTAATTACGTTGAACCTTCTATCGATAATTGCCCAATGTGTGGCTCAAAATATTTAATGAGAAGTGGATTTGGAACCGAAAGAATTGAAGAAGAAATTCATCGTTTATATCCAGAAGCACGTACATTAAGACTAGATAGTGATTCCGCTAAAATTAGAACCAAGATTCCTACTATTGTAGAGTCATTTAGAAAAAGAGAAGCGGATGTTTTAATTGGGACACAGATGATCGCTAAAGGACACGATTTCCCTGATGTGACTTTAGTTGGCATCGTTATGGCGGATATCGGTTTGTCTTTACCAAGTTATCGAAGCGCTGAAAGAGTCTTCCAACTCATCACCCAGGCTGTTGGTAGAAGTGGAAGAAGTGATAAGAAGGGTGAAGCAATCATTCAGGCATATAATCCATCTCACTACGCGATCACTATGGCGGCACGACAAGACTATGAACTTTTCTATAGAAAAGAAATGGAAATGAGAAAAGCTCAATCATTCCCTCCATACACCTTCTTAGCAAGTGTCACAGTAAGTGGGAAAAATGAAGAATCAGTCATCCAATATACTTATGTATTGATTGATAAACTAAACGAAGAATTAAAAGAAGATGCGGTGATATTAGGACCAACCACTCCATTTATTCCTTATGAGAATAATAATCACCTTCGTTCAGTTTTGATTAAATATAAAAACCAAGAATTGATTAGAAATGTTCTTGAAAGATTAATTAAAGCAAACTCATCAAAAGGTTCGATTTCAATATCAGTGAATATTGACCCTTACAATTTTTAAAAAAATTGATATGATATAAGCGAGGTTTTACAAGATGGTAACAATTAATATTTATGGTTTAGACCAATTCATCGTTGGTGAACTTAGTGAAAGAATTAGTAAAGACATAGCAAAAGTCTATGAGATTGATGAAGATGATGTTCATTTCATCTCCTCAAATAACATGGTGTTCCATAATGGAAATGAACAAACTTCTTGGAGAGTGTTTGTTGAAGTTAACGCTCCTAAAAAAGTTGAGGTTCTTCAAGAACAAATGTTCAACTTATTAAAACACTATATCTCTGAAGTAGCGATTCATTTAGATGTTCTTTTCAAATATTATTCAGTTGACCATTATGAATCTAGTAGAAATAACGAATATCCTCTCTTCTTAGAAGACAAGAACTTAGTGAATTTTGATGAAGAATACACTGAAGATATGGAAGAAGGAGAAGGGGAAGACGAGATTTTTACAGGTGATATTTTTGCAAAGCTCCCTAAGTAAAAAATCAAATACTATCTAAACTTTTTGAAAAATTTCTTTATATATACACGCATAATTGCGTAAAATAAAGGTATGAACGAATTTGAAATTGGCAAAAGTGTATTATTAAAGCTTGTTGTGGATGAAATGCCATTTGCTTTAGTGCTACGCAAAACATTTAAAAAGATCGATGTTGATCCAGTTACAAAATCAAACATCACAGCGTTAGTGGGATGTGAACTTAGACATCACTATATTTTTGATAGTCTTATCAATCGCTTTATTAGTGAATCGATTGAATTTGAAAAAACAGTCTATTTAAGATTCTATTTAGCAAACCATCTTTTCTTAAGAAGATTCAAAGACGCTGAACTCCTTGCATTAGCAAAGAATGATATGCCAATGACCGAAGTTGATGATTTGATTAAATTCATCGATTCAACAAACGAATATATTCCAGAAGAATTAGATAAGGCTTCTCCAGAATTCTTATCTTTAAGATATAACACTCCAGCGTGGGTCATTAGAATGTGGCAAAAACAATACGGTAAAGGTGTGGTCTTTAAAGTTCTTAAAGTCAATTATCGTCAAAGCATTGCCTCAATTCGTATTAACGAAAAAGAAGTTGATATCAACGAATTCCTCTCTAAACACCCAGATTACTCGAAAGCTCCAGTTGATGGAATGGTGGTCTATCAAGGCAGAGGAAACGCGAAGAACTTAGAAGAATTTAAAGAAAACAAAATCTTCTTTATGAAGATGGCGACTAAATTCATCTTAGATTCTTTAGAATTAGACCCAATCAAGAGAGTGGCAATCTATTCAGAAACCCCAAATAATATTTATCTCGAATTATTGACAAGATTTGGAAAAGATTATCCACTTGATGTAGTGATTAATCACACCCAATCTTTATATGAAACTAGAAACGTTGCCAAAGCAATGGGTTATACCCATTTATATATTTATGAAGCAAACTATGAGAATCTCTTAACTTGTATTTCTAAGAAAGTTAACGTTTTCATTTGCTTGCCTAGAAGTTCTACTTTAGACCTTCTTAGAAGTACTCCAGATTACTTCTTAAGAGTTAAACAAGAGCAACTCGACACGATTATTCAAGAAGAATTCAAATGTCTTGAAGAATGCTCCAAATATGTCGAAGTTGATGGCGAACTTGTCTACATGATTCCAACATTATCAAGAAAGGAAGCTGGGAACTTAATTGCGAACTTTATCGTGAAACATCCTAACTACTCTCTTATCGAAGAACATCAATTTTTCCCATTTGAAAGCTACGACTCTTGTATGTATTACGCTAGGCTCAAAAAAATGGGAGAAAATGAATGATCAATCTATACGGTCTTGAGCTTAAAAAACTCCAAGCGTTACTAACTGAATATGGACAAAAGCCCTATAGGGCTATTCAACTATATACTTGGATATACGAAAAGAAAGTCACTTCTTTTGATGAAATGAGTGATGTTTCTTTATCTTTTAGAGAAATCTTAAATCGCGATTTCTGTCTTTCTTTACCGAAAATTCACACTAAACAAGTGAGTAGTGATGGAACAGTCAAACTCCTTCTTGAATTAGAAGATGGATATAAAGTTGAAACCGTTTTAATGAGATATAACTATGGAAACGCTGTCTGTGTTTCTAGCCAAGTTGGCTGCAATATGGGCTGTTCTTTCTGCTCTAGTGGTATCTTAGGAAAACAAAGAAACCTCTTACCACATGAAATGGTTGGGCAAGTCTTAACAATCAACAATCTTCTAAAAGAAGAAGGAAGAGGGCAACATGTCACTCATATCGTGGTGATGGGAACAGGTGAACCATTTGATAACTATGATAATGTCATGGACTTCATTAGAATCGTTAACGCTCAGAAAGGTTTAGCAATTGGAGCTAGACATATCACTGTTTCTACTTGTGGACTTCCAGATAGGATTAGAGAATACGCTAAAGAAGGACTCCAAACTAATTTAGCGATTTCTCTACACGCTCCTAATAATGAATTAAGAAACAAATTAATGAAAATAAACAAAGTTTATCCATTAGAAGTTCTTTTCCCTGCGATTAAAGAATATGAACAAATAGCGGGTAGAAGAGTGACTTATGAATATTTACTTTTAGAAGGAATTAATGACACAAAAGAATGCGCTGAAGAATTAATTAAGTTAATTAAAGGGACAAACGGGTATGTCAATTTAATTCCATATAATGAAACGAATAAAAATGACTACAAACGTAGTAGTGGAAATCGTGTCCATACATTCTTAGATATCCTAATGAAAAATGGTGTTAAAGCCACCATCAGAAAAGAATTTGGAAGCGACATTGACGCGGCTTGTGGTCAACTCAAAGCAAAAGTTGGTGATCAAAAATGAGTTATTTATCAGGTAATTATGCTTTTTTAATAGATATTGGTAGAGTTAGAACTACTAACGAAGATAGTGCGAACGCTGTCATTAATTCGTATGGCAATGTTCTTTTACTTGTCGCAGACGGCATGGGTGGCGCGAATAAAGGAGAATACGCCTCAAATACTTTAGTTAAGAATCTAGTAAAAGAATTCTTAGACTTAGATAAAGAATTTGTTAACGCTATGCAAATCAAGAAATGGCTCAATACAGTTATTGTTAATATTAACAATAAGATTTACGCTAAATCACTAAAAGACAAAGAATATGAAGGAATGGGAACAACTCTTTCCTTATGTTTGATTGTTAAAGACTTATTAGTCACTGCTCAAGTTGGTGATAGCCGTATTTATCAAATCAAAAACGGAAGATTAACTCAAATTAGCGTTGATCAAACATACGCTCAATATTTGGTTAGTGAAAAGAAAATCTCACCAAGTGAAGCTAACACTCATAAAGATCGACACATGCTAACTAACGCGATTGGTGTGAAAAGAAATGTCAGCGTTGACTTAAATAGCTTCGACTATAACGGAGAAAAGATTTTAGTTTGTAGTGATGGTCTATATAACAATGTCAATTTTTCAGTTATTGAAAGCATCTTAAAAGGAAACGACACAGTTGATAGAAAATGTTTACAACTAATTACCTTCGGTAACGCTAATGGTGGAAGCGACAATATGGCAGTTGTCATTTGGGAGAGTAACGAATAATGATTCCTGAGTTCAACAAACTCATTCTTTCTCGTTACATCATCTCTCGTCATATCGCCAGTGGCGGGATGGCGGATGTCTATGAAGCTAAAGACATCGTCATTGATAAACTTGTTGCTCTTAAATTCTTAAAAGAAAAATCAATCGATAATGATTTAGAATTAGAACAATTTAAAAACGAAGCAAGAATTACTTCTATCTTTAATCATCCTCATATAATGAGGATATATAACGTTGGAGACTATAATTATGTTCCTTTTGTGAGCTATGAACTCCTTAAAGGAAAAAGTTTAAAAGATATCGTTGATAATCGAGGAAAACTCACTTTTGATGAGGCGATTGACTACATGCTACAAATCTTAGACGCAGTTAGTTATATGCATGAAAAAAGTGTTCTCCATAATGACTTAAAACCAGACAACATCTTTGTCCTAAGAGATGGAAGCATTAAAATCTGTGATTTTGGAATTGCCACTCATATCTCTACTAGAGAAGTAGAAGAAGTTAGAGGAACAGTTAAATACCTTGCTTCTGAAGTTGTTCAGTACCGTAAATATTCAATTCAATCTGATATTTATTCTTTAGGAATAATTCTATTTGAATTATTAACTGGAAGAACTCCATACAATAAAGAAACAATTAATGAAATCTTAGATGAATATATCAATCATCCATTTCCTTCTTTAAGAAAATATCTTTCTTTACCTAATATCGATGATTTAGACTATGTGATTGGTAAAGCCACGAATAGAATCGTTACAAGTCGATATAAATCCGCAAAAGAATTTATGAATGATTTAAATACAATTAAGAAACACGGAAAACTCAAAAGAGGAATCTTTAATAGGATATTTAAAAAATGAACGGAATAATTGTCTCAATTAAATATGGTGTCTATGTCGTTAACTGCGACAATGTTTTATATAACACCTCTCCCCGTGGACTAGTAAAATTTAAAGACAAAATCTATGTTGGAGATGAAGTCATCATTAATGATGACAATTATTTGATTGAGGCCGTTTTACCTCGTCGTTCTCTCTTAAAAAGACCTCCAATTAGTAACATTGATCAAATCTTATTAATCTTTTCTTTAAAAGAGCCAGAATTCTCTTATTACCTTGCTTTTAAATATTTGACTTATGCTTCATTTAATGGAGTTAAAGCTTCTTTAGTTTTAACTAAAGCAGATAAAAGCAATGAAAAAGAGATTAACGAAATCAAAGAAGTCTTTAATAAGATTCATGTTGATACTTACGTTACTAGTAGTAAAGATCATAGTGGTGTAGAAGAAATAAAGGCATTATTTAAAAACAAAATCACTGTTCTTATTGGTCAAAGTGGAGTTGGCAAATCATCTTTACTTAATGCGATAGATGAATCGTTCTTAAGAGATGTTGGAGAATATTCCTTAGCCTTAGGAAGAGGAAAACACAAGACAAAGGAAGTAATTTTACTTCCTTATCAAGGTGGATATATCGCTGACACTCCTGGGTTCTCTTCTTTAGAACTTGAGATGAGTAAACTTGAAATTGCTCAGTATTTCCCAAGTTTCGAAAAAGATGCATTAGAATGCTTTTATTCTAATTGCCTTCATATTTCTGAAAAGAATTGTAAAATTAAAGCAAGAGTCGATAGTGGGGATATTCCTCCTATTGCCTATAAATGTTATTTAGAGTTATTAGAAGAAAGCGAGAGAAAATAATATGAGTAGAGTCATAGTTGCCCCTTCAATATTAAGCGCGGATTTCAATCATCTTTTAGAAGATATTAAAAAAGTTGAAGAAGCTGGAGCGGATTGGCTACATTTTGATGTCATGGACGGACACTTCGTTCCAAATATTTCTTTTGGTCAACCAGTTCTTAAATGCATCGCGAAAAGTCACCACATGGTTAACGATGTTCATATTATGATTTCTGACCCATTTAAATACGCTCCTGAATTCATCAAAGCAGGCGCTGATTATTTAACCTTCCATTACGAAGCATGCAAAAACGATAAAGAAGTCTTCCAAGTCATTGATTTGATTCATGATTATGGTGCAAAAGCTGGCTTATCAATTAAACCAAATACTCCAATAGAAAAAGTCTTCCCATTTTTATATTCTCTTGATTTAGTTTTAATCATGTCTGTCGAACCAGGATTCGGTGGACAAAAATATATTCCTGAATCTTTCACTAAAATCTTTAGGTTAAAAGAATATATGGTGTCTAACGATATCAAGAAGTGCTTAATCGAAGTTGATGGTGGAATTAATGATGAAACTGCCAAGAACGCTAAACTCGCAGGTGTTGATGTTTTAGTCGCAGGAAGTTACCTCTTTGGTCATGACGATATTAAAGAAAGAATAGAAAAACTTAGATGATTACATATATCCTAATTGGCTTAATTTCTTTAGCGGTATTTACTTTAGTAAGTTATTTCTTCGCTATTAATATTATTTATAAGAAATATAATAAAGAGTCTTTAAACATTAAGAATACTTTCATGTTTGAGGTTTGCCCTCAGTTTAAGACCACAAACGCTTTTATTGATGTTCTCTTATTTATCTCTTTAGCGGCGACATTAGGAGGCGTTATTGTTTTTACTTCTAAATATCTAACAGTGATGCCAATTGTGATTGCAGTTCTTTCTTTAATCTTCTTGTTCTGTGTTGCAATGATTCCATTCATTAATATTAAATTCTTAAAAGAACATCTCTATTTGAATTTAGGATCAATCGTTTGCTATTTCGCTATTAGCGGGCTTCTTACATATTTATCTTATGGAATATGCAAGCTATATGATTATCAAAATGTCACTGCAATTATTGCGATGGTAATCTCTGCTATTCTTCTTTTAGGAGCGTTTGTCTTTATTTTTAATCCTAAAATCTTTGATTTAAAGATGGATGTTCAAGATGGAGAAACTGTTAGACCTAAACTAATTCATCTCGCTTTATCAGAGTGGATCCTAACATTTGTTACCCCATTAATATTGATTCCACTTATCTTATTATCGACGATAATGTAACAAAAAAATGACCTTATGGTCATTGTTTTTTTATTTCAGTTACAATAATTTACTTTTCGGCTTTATTGAGGGTTCTATAAGCACGAGTAGATATACGAACACGTGTTGGCTTTCCATCAACTAAGACTGTACGAGTTTGTAAATTTGTATTCCATTTTCTACGAGTAGCTCTTAAAGAATGGGAACGGTTATTGCCACTGACTGGGCCTTTACCGGTAACTGGACATACTCTTGACATATCGTGACCTCCTTAAGCGTCTTGAAAACTCTATCACAATTAGAGTTACATTTTCAATAATTATTTTGAATAATTAGTATCTTTCTTCTGGATGTCTTCTTTTGAACTCTTCAACCGACATCGTATTTGGACACTTTTTAATAAGTGTTTCAAGTAGTTTTCCCTCCTTATCTCCTAGAAGATATCTCGTTCTTGCTTTAGGGGAATAGAAGATAACTTGATGCTTTCTCTTGCTTGTTTCTATATCAATAAATTCGATGTTTTTATATTCGAAAGAAAGCTGCTTCCCATATCTAACAATAGTGAAGTATTTGTCTTCAATAATGTAGTAGTAAAACATTATGCTTGCGATATAAATCGCAATTAAGGCAACACCTAAGATGATAACAAAGATCGTTTGAGAGACACCCCAAGGCATAAGATAGGCTTGGCCTGTGTCTTTGTTAAAACCAATGAATAAAGAAAAGAAAAAGCCAAACATAATAGCGATAATCACAAGAGAAACAATTAAGTATCTCCAGGTAATGCTCCAGATTGATGGTCTAACTCTCATGTTAGATATTATAGAACAAATGTGTTAAAAGATAAATAATAACCTAAATATAACCTACTAAACTGAATTTTTGTGTTGAAAAATCACTAAAGTATCAATTTTCTATATAAATAAATAAAAATTTATTTGTTTCTAAAAATCTTCAGTAAGTAGTATGATTTAATTGCGGAGGGTTATATATGCCTAGTAAAAACAAAGTTGTTGCAATGATTCTTGCGGGTGGAAAAGGAACAAGACTTGAGTCTTTAACAAAGAAAACCGCAAAACCTGCTGTTTCATTCGCTGCAAAATATCGCATTATTGATTTCCCTTTATCAAACTGCGCGAATTCTGGAATTAACGTAGTTGGAGTTTTGCTTCAATATGAATCTACAATTCTTGATTCGTACATTGGTAATGGTGAAAAATGGGGATTAAACGGTGTTCACTGTTTAATGTCAACCTTAGCTCCTAAACAAACTGAAGAAGGCGCTAACTGGTACAAAGGAACAGCGGATGCAATTACTCAAAACATCGATTTCCTTGATAATGCTGATCCTGAATATGTTGTCATTCTTTCTGGTGACCATATTTATAAAACAAGTTATACAGAAATGATTGAACTCCATGAGAAGAGTGGAGCAGATGTCACAATTTCTGTCATTGAAGTTGATCCAAGCGAAGCTAGTAGATTTGGAATTATGGTTTGTGATGAAGATGACAATATCATTAACTTCCAAGAAAAACCTAAGAACCCTATCAGTAATTTAGCGTCAATGGGTGTCTACGTGTTCTCATGGAAAGCATTAAGAAATTATCTAAAGAAAGACGCGAAAGACGAAGACAGTGACCATGACTTTGGAAAGAATATCATTCCAAATATGCTCAAAGACAAAAAGAAACTCAAAGCGTATCGCTTCAAAGGATATTGGAGAGATGTTGGAACACTCGCCTCATTACATGAAGCAAATATGGATATCGCTTTAGATAAAGGCGAACTCAATCTTTACGACCACGATAATTCCACTCGTATTTATACGGAAGATGTTTATTGTGTTCCTCAATACGTTGGAAAGAAAGGCTCAGTTACTAGAAGTATCGCTAACCAAGGCGCAATTATTTTAGGAAACATTGATTCCTGTGTTGTTTCTAGTGGCGCAATGATTGAGACAGATGCTAAGTTAACAAGATGTGTTGTTATGGAAGGCGCTACTATTAAAAGAGGTGCAAAAGTTCATAACGCCATTATTGCCCCTAACAGTGTCATTGATGAAGGAAGCGAAATCAATTTAGGAAACGACAAAGTCGTTCTCATTGATAACGCTAAGAAATAGGAGGGTGTAACGATGAATAAAGTTATTGGAATTTGTAATTTACATAACGAACCACATTTAGGCGAAATCACAAAAAATCGTCCTCTCGGTTCAGTGACCTTTTTAGGAAGATATGGAATCATTGATTTCACATTATCAAATTTCTCAAATTCAGGAATTGAAAAAGTCTATGTTCTTGTTAGAAAAGGTATTACTGCTTTAAGAAGACATATTGGTAGTGGTGCTATTTACACAAGAAACACCAAACTTGGACATATTGAGTTATTATTCAATGAAAAAGGTTTTACTAACAAGGCATTTAACACCGATGTTAATAACTTAAGACAAAGTCTTGACTTAGACGAAGTTGACTTTGAATGCGCAGTTATCGCTCCAACATATATGCTTTCAAGCATCGATTATCGTCCAATTATCGAAGCTCATATTGCTAGTGGAGCGCAAATTACAACTGTTTATAAGCATGTTGAAGACGCTGATAAAGAATATCTCCGTTGCGATAAATACAAATTTAACGCTGCAGGAAATGTTTCAAAAGTCAGCAAGAATATTGGAAGAGCTTCTGAAGCTGATGTTTCTCTTGATACATTTATTATCAACAAGAGAACATTAAAAAAGCTTCTAAACGAAGCGCCAAAAATTTCACAATTCTTCTCATTACAAGATGTTATCAACTTCTTTATTGAAGAGAATATGATGGATGTTCATGGCTATCAATTTGATGGCTTTGTTGTCCCAATCTTATCTTTAGATAATTATGTAACTCATTCCCTTGATTTACTCAATTATCATGTAAGAAACCGCTTATTTATCGAAGATTGGCCAATCTACACAACAACACATAGCACTCCTCCAGCACTATATGGAAAAGACGCTGATGTTAAAAACAGCTTCATCTCTAATGGTGCGGTCATCAAAGGAAAAGTTCACAACTGCATTATCTCCAGAGAAGTAGTGATTGAAAAAGGTGCTGAAGTTAAAAACTCCATCATCTTTACAAAGACCGTTGTTGGAAGAGATGTCAAACTTGATCACGTTCTCTCTGACAAAGGCGTAACAATTGTTAACATCAAGAAATTAACTGGCACTGATGACGACTTTGTCGTTATCTCTCAAGGAGCGAAAATCTAATATGAAAATCGCAATGGCTTGTAGCGAAGCTAATCCTTTCATCAAAACTGGTGGATTAGCAGATGTCACCTATGCATTAAGCAAAGAAATGGTGAATTTAGGAGAAGAAGTAGCAATCTTCCTTCCTTTATATAACAAAATTAAGTCTTTAGGACTTGATTACAAATATGTCGCTACAGTGAATATCAATTTAAGTTGGAGAAAAGAAAGCGCTAATGTTTTATATCTTTTAAAGGATGGAATTCATTACTATTTCATTGAAAACCAACATTATTTTGAACGCGATGCGATATATGGATTTGACGATGATGGTGAACGTTTTGCGTTCTACACAATGGCGGTTGCTAATATAATGCCAATCATCAACTTCAAACCAGATATCATCCACGCCCATGACTGGCAACCCGGAATGTTATTCTGCTATATCAGAGAAAACGGAATGGACTTCTACAAAAATACTAAATTTGTTTTCACAATTCATAATCCTGCTTTCCAAGGAATCTTAGATAGATATGCGTTAGGTAACTTATATAACTTACCAGATCGTCTCTTCTATAGTGGACAAGTTGAATTTGGAGGAAGGGTGTCTACTCTTAAATCTGCAATTATTTATGCGAATAAAGTAACAACTGTTTCTCCTAACCACAGGAACGAACTACTAACTCCTGAAGGAAGTATGGGATTAAACGAAGTTCTTCGTTTCCGCGAATATGATTTCTGTGGAATCCTTAATGGAATTGATTATGAAGAATTCAATCCAAGCAAAGATAAATTTATCGCTAAAGAATTTAATGTCAAAAACTATCTTTCAGGCAAACAAGAGAACAAACTCGCTGTTTTAAAACACTTTAGCTTAAAAGATGAGAATGCGCCGCTTTATTCACTTGTGAGTAGAGTGACATGGCAAAAAGGTATGAACCTTGTCTTCTCTGCAGTTAGAGAATTAGTGAATAGAGGCGCTAATGTTGTTCTTCTTGGTAGTGGCGAATATGCTTGTGAACAAGAGATGGAAAAACTCCATAAAGAATTTCCTGATCATGTTGGAATTTATGTTGGGTATAATAACCAACTTGCTCACCAAATTTACGCAGGTAGCGATTTCTTCTTAATGCCATCCTTATTTGAACCATGTGGCTTAGGCCAAATGATTGCTCAAAGATATGGTGCTCTTCCGATTGTTCGAAGAACTGGTGGCTTAAAAGATTCGGTCATCAATTATGATGGGCATAATGATGATTGCAGTAACGGATTTGGCTTTGATGATTTCTCTACTTGGGATATGAATAGAACTTGTTTATATGCTCATGATATTTATTGGAATCATAAAGAAACATTCCGAAAACTAGTAAGAAACGCCCTGAATACCGATAACAGTTGGCAAAGAAGTGGCGAGTGTTATCACGAACTATATAAATCAATCATTTAGTTAGTTCAACAAAAATATATTTTTACGTCATTTAACGACATTGAGGTGATTTTAATATGGGATACGATTATAAAAAAATAGAACCAAAATGGCAAAAAGTCTGGGAAGACAATAAGACATATAAATGTGATACCTATGACTTTTCAAAACCAAAATATTACATTCTTGATATGTTCCCTTATCCAAGTGGACAAGGTTTACACGTTGGACATCCAGAAGGATATACAGCGAGTGATGTTTTAGCAAGAATGAAAAGAATGCAAGGATTTAATGTTCTCCACCCAATGGGTTGGGATTCTTTTGGTTTACCTGCTGAACAATATGCGATGAAAACCAATCAACACCCATCAATCATCACCGAAAAGAATATCAACAATTTCCGTAAACAAATTAAATCCTTAGGATTTTCATACGATTGGGATAGAGAATTCGCCACAAGTGATCCAACTTACTATAAGTGGACACAGTGGATCTTCTTAAAACTCTACGATAATGATTTAGCATATATCGATTATCGTCCAGTCAACTTCTGTCCAACGCTTGGAACAGTTCTCGCTAACGAAGAAGTTATTGATGGTAAGAGCGAAGTTGGTGGTTTCCCAGTTATTAGAAAGCCAATGAGACAATGGCTACTAAAAATCACGAACTATGCTGACAAATTACTTGAAGGTTTAGAAGGATTAGATTGGCCAGTCTCTACTTTAGAGATGCAAAAGAATTGGATTGGAAGAAGTGAAGGCGCAAAAGTCACATTCAAAATCAAAGATTCAGACTTATCTTTTGAAGTCTTTACCACTCGTGTCGATACACTTTATGGCTGTTCTTACTGTGTTTTAGCTCCTGAGCATCCTTTAGTGAAGGAAATTACAACCAAAGAACAAAAAGACGCTGTTGAAGCATATCTTAAACTCGTTGAGAGCAAGTCAGATATGGAAAGAACTGAACTCAACAAAGATAAAACCGGTGTCTTTACTGGAAGATATGCGATTAATCCAATCAACGGACAAGAAGTTCCAATCTATATTGGTGACTATGTTTTAGCAAGTTATGGTAGTGGAGCTGTTATGGCGGTTCCTGCTCACGATGAAAGAGACTACGCTTTCGCTAAAAAATATAACTTGCCAATCCATCAAGTCTTAGAAGGTGATATTAGTGAAAATGCTTTCACTGGTGACGCTCCACATATCAATAGTGATATCGCTAATGGAATGAATATCAAAGACGCTAAAGAAGCAATTATTAACAAGTTAATTGCTGAAGGTAATGGAAGTAGACAAGTTAACTATAAACTCCGTGACTGGTTATTCTCACGTCAAAGATATTGGGGAGAGCCAATCCCAATTATTATCAAAGATGATAAATCATTAGTGCCACTCGATACATATGATTTACCTTTAGTCTTACCAGAAATGGAAGAATATAAGCCAAGTGGAACAGGAGAATCTCCTTTAGCAAATGCTAAAGAATGGTTAAATGTCACTTTAAGTGATGGAAGCCATGGCTTAAGAGAAACTAACACTATGCCTCAATGGGCAGGAAGCTGTTGGTATTATATCCGCTATATTGATCCACATAATGATAAAGAAATTGCTGATAAAAAATTATTAGATCACTGGCTACCAGTTGATTTATATATCGGTGGAGCAGAACACGCTGTTCTTCACCTTTTATATGCTAGATTCTGGCACAAATTCTTATATGATCAAGGAATTGTTTCTTGCAAAGAGCCATTCAAAAAGTTATTCCACCAAGGAATGATTTTAGGAAGCAATGGTGAAAAGATGTCTAAATCCCGTGGTAATGTCATCAATCCTGATGATGTTGTTGAAGCCTATGGAGCGGACGCTCTTAGACTATATGAAATGTTTATGGGACCACTTGAAGCCTCTTTACCATGGAGTGATACTGGCTTAGATGGTGCTAAGAAATATTTAGATAGAGTGTATCGTCTATTCTCTGAAGAAGAATTTACAAGTAAATTCACTAATGAAAATGACGGCAAACTTGATTACCTTTATAACTTCACAATTAGAAAGATTACTCAAGATTTTGAAGCTTTAAAATTTAATACCGCTATTTCTCAAATGATGGTTTTCACCAACGAACTCTATAAGAGTGAGAAGCTTTACATCCCATATTTAGAGGGATTCATTAAGGCTCTTGCGTGTATTGTACCTCATTTAGGTGAAGAAATTTGGGAAATGCTTGGCCATAGGGACATCATTGATTTCGAACCTTGGCCAACTTATGACGAAAGCAAGATTGTCTTAGATTTAATTAAAGTGGCAGTTTCTGTTAACGGCAAATTAAGAGCAACTTTAGACGTTAAACCAGACTTAGATGATAAAGAAGTTGAGGCTTTAGCGTTAGACATTGAGGCTGTTAAAAGACACACTGAAGGAAAGACAATTAGAAAGATTATCGTTGTTAAAAACAAGATTGTTAACATTGTGGTAGCCTAATGAAATTATTAATTGATATCGGAAATACTGCTTCTAAATTTGGAATCTCATCAAATGGTGAGTTCCTTTATCTTGGAAGAATGTATAACAAAGATATCTCTAATGATTCTATTAAGGAATTAACAAAGGATGTTAAGGATGTTGAAGATATTTTAATATCTTCTGTTGCTCCTAAAGTCTTTGTTTCTTTATCGAAAATATTGATGGATTTATATCAAATTGTCCCTCGAACAATATTGATAGATGACACTGATAATTTCATTCAAATTGATAACAAAGATGAACTTGGAGATGACTTATACGCAGATATTGTGGCAGCGAGAATTCTTTATGGTCCAAAGACCGCAGTTATTGACTTTGGAACCGCTACAAAAATTCTCTTTATCAATAAAGATAATGTCTTCTCTAGCTGCGCAATATTCTTAGGGTATGAGAAGAGTAAAAACATCTTAGCGAATTCTACAGAATTACTACCAGATGTTGAAAATATAAAAATCAAGCCAATTAGTGATTGCCATAACACGATTGATGTAATCAATAGTAGTGCTTATTATTCTCAACTTTTTACAGTCAAAGGACTAATTAAAAAGTATGAAGAAGAAGTTGGCTACAAACTTAAAATTGTGGTCACTGGAGGCAATTCGATTGACTTCCTACAAGAATTAGGAAAAGAAAACTATGATGAATTCCTTCTTTTGAAGGGATTACACATCCTTATAGAAAGGAACTAACGACATGAAAAAGAAAACTATTTATGACAAATTAACCGCTAAATATCAAAAGCCATTATTAAAATCATTATCTGAATTCATCGCGATTAATTCAGCGTATGATGAAAGCTCAGTTAGCGAAAAAGATCCTTTTGGTGTTGGTGTATCAGCAGCCTTAACTTATATTACTGATTTAGCTACTAAAGATGGATTTGAAGTTACCAATTACGACAATAAAGTCGTCGAAATATTATTTGGAAGAGGAAAAAATAATCTTACCATTATGGCGCACGCTGATGTCGTACCAGCTGGAAGTGGATGGAAAGAACCTCCGTTCAAGATGGTTGAAAAGAAAGGCGTTTTATATGGTCGTGGTGTCGCTGATGATAAAGGACCATTACTTGCTACTTATTACGCTATGAAGGCTTTAAGAGATAATGGTGAATTAGGTGGCTATCAAATCAGATTCCTTGTTGGAGGAAATGAAGAAAGCGGCTCCTTATGTATGGAACATTATTTCCACACCTTAAAGAAACCTGAACCAACACTTGGATTCTCTCCTGATAGTGATTTCCCTCTAATTTATGCTGAAAAGGGAATTTGTACTTTTGAAGTTAAAGGAAAACTAAAAGTTCCAGGACTAATTTCTATTAGTGGTGGTGTTGCTAGTAATGCGGTCATTGAAAAATGTGTTGTTAAATTTGAACTCAATAATGACTTCTTAAACTTCATCATGAAGAAATATAAAAGAGATGAAGCTGAGATTCGTACCGCTGATGACATTACAACTGTGACATTTCACGGAAAAGCTGCTCATGGAGCACTTCCAGAACTTGGCGTTAACGCTGGTATGATGACGATTTCCGCTTTAGCGGAATTCACCAAAGATCCAACTTTAGTCCAACTTAAGAAGTTATACACACCTTTAGATGCTAGTGGCTTTAAATGTGTCGGAAATAGTAAAGACATGGGCCATAACTCCTCAAATGTTGGCTTAGTGTCTTATGATGGAAATGAAATCTCTTTAACATGTAACTTCAGATATGTTGATACATGCGATAAGAAAGTTCTATTAAGCACAATTAAAGAAGTTAATAAACCATTATCAGTTAAAGTAGTGGGAGAAGCTCCATTACTATATTTCTCTAAAGAAAGTGTTTTAATTAAAACATTACTTCAAAGCTACGCTGAAGAAACTGGTGACTTTGATAGCGAACCACTCGCAATTGGAGGAGGAACGTATGCTAAAGAAACTTCAAATACAGTAGCCTTTGGCATGCAATTCCCAGGTTGGGAGAGTAATATGCACTCTCCAGGAGAAGCAGTTAAGAAAGCTGATTTATTTAAAGGTATGGCGGTCTACGCTCGTGCCATTGTTGATTTAGGAAAAATACTTAAACAATGAGAACAAAATTCAAACCTTGGGCTGAGCCATATTTAAACGAGCATCCTGAAATTTCTTTAACTAATGAAGAGTTAGGAGAACTAAAAGATTTCTATCTAGAAATCGGTTCAGGAAAAGGTGACTTCCTCATTAACATGGCAAAAGTTAACCCAGACAAATTCTTTGTCGGAGTTGAAAAGAACGTCACTTGTAGTGGAATAACCGCTAAGAAACTCGTTGAATCGAAAGAAACTAACGCGAAATTATTATTCGCTGATGCGATTAATATTCTTCCTCTTCTTAAGGATGGAAGCGTTAATACTATCTTTCTAAATTTTTCAGATCCATGGCCAAAAAAGAGACATCATAAAAGAAGATTAACTAGTGATGTATTCTTAAAAGAATATCAAAGAGTTATAATTAAAGGTGGAAGACTAATCTTTAAAACAGATAACTTAGATTTGTTTAATGACTCATTAGAGTATTTCCAAAATTCTGACTTCACCCTTGTTAATGTCACTAATAACTATCAAGGTGATGATATATTTGACACTCAAACAGAGTACGAAACTAAAAAGAGGAAAGAAGGTATCCCAATTAATCGGGTAATATTCGAAAAATGATTAAGAATTATGGCATTTTTAACAATCATGAATTAGACAATACTTTGCTAATTCTTCTTTCTGATGAAAAAGCTACATCAACTAATTCTTTGAATAAAGAAGTAGAAGTTTTATATCATAACGAAGATATTTGTGGATATCGTATTAGGAACTTTATCCGCTACGCGAAAATCAAATATTCTGGAATTATCTTCCTTCCTGCAGATCCATTAATTGATGTAATCAATTCTATTCTTACCGATAACAACCTTAATCGCTTAGAATATAAGACTGGTTCGGGTTATGTCACCAAGATGAATGGTGGAGTGATGGGTGTCTATGCAAAAGAAGGAACTTTCTTAAGAGATGGAACAATCTCTAAAGGAAGATTCTGTACATATCACGATTTATATATTGAAAATGAAACCCCTGATGCTTTAGTGGAAATTAAAGAACAAGTATTAGAGGGAATAGATTTCTTTAAAACGGAGGTCAACTAAGATGTTAGAAGTTGAACTTAAAAAGCAAGGTAAGATCTCTAGACTTACTAACAAAACATTCCAATTTGAAAAAGAATTAGGAGAAGGTTTTTACGCAGCTAATTACTTTTTAAAAAGTAATGAAATCGTAAAAAGACACGCTCCAAACCATATTGTCACCATGCAGTGGTTCCAAAGAAGAGACGATTCAATGCTTTGTGGTGTTGATGAAGCAATCGCTATTTTACACACCTTTGCGATTCACCCAGAAGAATTAGAAATTGAAGCTCTTAATGATGGAGATATCATTAACAACATGGAACCAGTTTTAAAAGTTACTGGTAAATATGAAAACTTTGGTTTCTTAGAAAGCGTTATCGATGGAGTCCTAGCAAGAAGAACTAGTGTTGCCACTAATGTTAGAGAAGTCTTAAGAGTAGCAGGAGATACACCAGTCTTCTCTATGGCGGACCGTCAAGATGATTATCACACTCAAGTTGGGGACGGCTATGCCACTTATGTAGCGGGTATTACTAAAGTAAGTACTGACGCTCAAGGAAAGTGGTGGGGTGGAAAAGGCATGGGAACTATGCCTCATGCTTTAATTCAAGTATGTGATGGAGATGTCATTAAAGCTGCTCAAATTTATCATAAGACCTTCCCAGAAGAAAAAGTAACCGCGCTTATTGATTATAATAATGATGTTGTTACCGACACTCTTAAATTAGCAAGAGTCCTAAAAGAAGACTTAAAAGCTGTGAGAGTCGATACTTCTAAATCATTAATCGACCATTATTTTGATGATAAAGACACCAGTGGATTTGATCCTCATGGAGTGTGTAAAGAATTAATCTTCGCGTTAAGAGAAGCACTTGATAAAGAAGGATTTAACTATGTTAATATCGTTGTTTCTTCTTCATTCTCTCCAGAAAAAATCAAAGAATGGAAGAAACTAGGTGTTCCAGTTAATCTATATGGTGTTGGCACTTATTTTGTTAACAATATGACTTGTGGATTTACTGGTGATCTTGTGATGCTTGACGGCAAACCTCAAGCAAAAGAAGGAAGAGCAAACTATCCTTCTACTAGATTACAAAAAGTTCCTTATCCTATTTATAAATAAATATAAAAAAAGATCTCAAACACTGACGAATGAGATCTTTTATTTTGCATTTTACTTTTTGATGAATTTAAGGAATACTTTCTTTCCTTTTTTGATTTTTCTTGGTTCGGTGATATTAATCACTTCGTTAACTGAACTAACTTTATTTCCATCAACAGAAACTCCACCTTGTTCAATTAATCGACGAGCTTCACTCTTAGAGGTACAAAGACCACTAACGACAAGGATGTCAATGACGCCTAGTTCTTTTTCGCTTCCTTCGTATTCAAACGAAGGCATATTTTCATCGCTACCAGTTCCAGCAAATAAACTTCTAGCAGCTTCTAATACTTGGTTAGCTTTTTCTTCTCCATGGACTAACTTAGTTAATTCATAAGCAAGAATTTCTTTTTTCTCGTTAATACGAGAATCATCCCAAGATTCGATTTCGTTAATCTTGTCTAAAGGTAAGAATGTTAATAATTTGAAACATTTAATAACATCAGCGTCTTCAATATTTCTCCAATATTGGAAGAATTCAAATGGAGTGGTCTTATTTTCATCAAGCCAAACCGCGCCATTTGCGGTCTTGCCCATTTTCTTTCCTTCACTATTAAGGAGAAGAGTGATGGTCATTGCATAAGCGTCTTTACCGGTTTTCTTTCTGATTAATTCAGTACCAGCAAGCATGTTTGACCATTGGTCATCTCCACCGAATTGCATATTGCAGCCGTAATGTTGATTGAGATAGTAGAAATCATAAGCCTGCATAATCATGTAGTTGAATTCTAAGAAAGATAGACCTCTTTCCATTCTTTGCTTGTAACATTCCGCTCTTAACATATTGTTAACAGAGAAATGTGGACCGACATCTCTAAGGAACTCAACATAGTTGAGATTAAGTAACCAATCTTTATTATCAACAACAAGAGCCTTATCAAAATCAATAAATCTACTCATTTGTTTCATAAAGCATTGAACGTTGTGATTGATTTGTTCAGCATCTAACATTTTTCTTAAATCACTTCTTCCTGATGGATCTCCAACGTGTCCAGTTCCTCCACCAAGTAAAACGATTGGGGTGTTACCAGCAAGTTGAAGTCTCTTCATAAGGCATAACGCCATAAAGTGACCAACATGTAATGAATCAGCGGTAGGATCAAAGCCAATATAAAATTTCGCGCCACCGTTATTGATTAGTTCGCGTATTTCTTTTTCATCTGTAACTTGAGCAATTAAGCCACGTGCTTGTAATTCTTCATATATGCCCATATTATGATTCCTCCTACTTAGTAGAGTTTATCATAAGAGCAGTGTACTTTAAAGAAAAAAGACCCACAATTTTGTGAGTCTTTTGCGTAATGCATGAATTAGAGTTTACGGTTGTAGTATTCAACGATTTGTGATTCGGTGATTTGTTGAGTTAATTCACTACGTTCTGGTTCTCTGATATATTTACCTGAGAGTTTTTCAGCATCAACTTCAACCCAGCCGACTTTTGTAGCGATTGAATCGAGTGATTCTTTAATGACCTTCATATCTTTAGAGTTTTCTCTAACAGCGATGACATCATTGATAGAACATAAGTAACTTGGAATATCAACTTTCTTACCGTTAACTTCGATGTGTCCGTGATTGACGAGTTGTCTAGCACCTCTACGAGTACGGGCGAAACCCATACGGTAGACGAGGTTATCTAAACGAGATTCGAGCAATTTCATAAATGCGAAACCAGTAACTTCTTTACTAGCTAAGGCAATCATGAATAATCTTCTGAATTGTCTTTCGTTGACACCATACATTTGTCTTAGTTTTTGTTTTTCAACTAATTGTTTACCATATTCTGATGGTTTTTTCTTACGGGATGCGCCGTGTTGGCCAGGACCGTAAGGACGTTTTTGAAGTTCCTTGTTAGTCTCAAGTGTTGAAAAACCTAATCTACGACTTCTTTTCCAGTCTGATCCAGTATATCTCATGACTTCGTACTTCCTTTCCTTTATTTTTCGCAAAATAATGAATAGGCATTAATTCCTTACCCCGGATGTTTGATTAATCATTTCACCAATGTAGCTTAGGTTACTCTGTCACAAATAGTACCAAACGTCGGACGAGCAGTATTAATGTGCTGCATTACATGCAGTATCTAATATACAGGAAATGAGACTTTATGACAATAAAAAAATTAATTATTTTTTCATTAATGATGTAGGAGAGATAATTCGAATGAAAAATTAAGAAATTCTAAAACATAAATATAACCTACTAACAATAAAAATATGTATCTAAATTTTTAGCAAATAAATCAACTTATTTTGATAAAAAATCAAAATCGTTTCGTATCATATAAGTTTTTCAGTATAATATATGTAATTAATCTTAGATTAAGTTGGAGGTATTAGGATGATTTACACCTTGGGAGTGAATGAAATCGTAATCCTTTCTGTAGTTGGGGCAATCGTCCTAGTTGCGCTTGGATTACTTCTCTATTTTTTAGTTATTTCTCGTATCAGATATCGTAAGCAAGTTAGTAATTTAGAAAAGCAATTTTCACATTGTGATGCTTTACTTTTAGGACAAGACACTCAATACATCCATCGTTTAGAAATCATCTCTAGAACCAACCTCCTATATTTATCTAAATATGAGCAATTTTATCGTCGTTTTAAATCTATCCATGATAATGAAGATGCATATGCAGATTCATTACTAAAACAACTCAAATCTTTATTAGCCGCTAAACAGTACAAGAACATTAAATCCGTTATTAGCGAAGCTAGAAAAGCGGTTGAGAACCTCACCGATAGCATTAATTCTTTAGACCATGATTTATATGAAATCATTAAACTCGAAGAAGAATGCCGCCGTTCTATCGATCACTTACGTGAAGTTTATCGTCACGTTAAACAAACATATTACGCAGAAAGTAATGAGTTAGAAATGGTCGCTGCAACATTTAATAAAATGTTTGATAAAATTGATGCTTCTTTTGCTCGTTTTGATGAACAACTTGAAGGAGCAGAATACGAAGAAATCAATTCAGAAATCACTTCTTTAAACAATGTCCTTACGGCGTTAGGACATGTCTTAATCGAACTTCCAAAACTCTGTGATCTTGTTAAAACTGATATTCCAAACGCTCTTAATGAGCTTCAAAACAAATATAAAGAAACCGAAAAACAAGGTGTTCCTCTATATCATTTAGCCTTCAAATCTCACATCGAAGAATGGAAGAAAAAAGCAGCGGATATCACAAAGAGAATTGTTAACCTTCAAATCGGTGGTATCAAATCTGAATGTGAACTTATCTTAGTTGAAATAAATATGATGGGCAAAAAGCTCGAAGAAGAAGTTGAAGCCCGTGATTATTTTAAATCGCATTATGATGCGGTCTATCAAGCTGTTAACAATGTTGAAAAAGTTTTCTTAAGAATCTGCGCTCTTTTACCTGAGATCAAAGAAATCTATATCATTTCTCCTCAAGAGGAAGAAAAGATTAAGAGTTTAGGTAAATCCGTTGATGATTTAGGAAATTCCAAGAGATTCCTTGATGGTTTTGTTCATAGTGGTACTCGTCAACCATTCTCTTTGTTAAAAGGAAAATTAGATGAACTTGAAGCAAACTATAGCATCGTTAATGAAGGTGTCACTAATTTTAAAGCTTATATCGACTCATTAAAGAATACCGCAGAAGAAGCATATAACTTAATTTCTGTTTACTATTATCAACTTAAAGAAGCAGAACAATCTCTATATGAGATTAACGTCGAATCATTCACTGCGTTATATAAAGAAAAATTGGATGCAGTTTATGATGTTTTAAACGACATTCATGAATGTGTTCAACATCAACCAATTGATGTCGAAGATATTAATAACAAAATCAATAGCTTAAAGAACATTGCTAACCCAATGTTTGAAGACATTGAAAATAAAGTAAGAAGCGCTAGAGTAGCGGAAAAATCACTTGTGATTTTAAATAGAGATAGAGATGAACAAGATGTCAATCAAACCGCTAATCAATTAGACTTGAGTTTCTTAAAAGGAGACTTCCAAAACGTCTACTCTCAAGCGAACTCCTTATATAGAAATCGCCATACAGAAAATGACAATTGATAACAAAATCATATATTTTGATAATGCTTCAACGACTAGAATTGATAGTCGCATTTTAGCGACTTATAACAAGGTTCATCTTGAATATTTTGCTAATCCATCTTCAATTCATAAAGAAGGACAAAAATCTATTTATCTTTTAAATAGGACTAGAGAGGAATTATTAAGATTATTAAATCTTAAAGAATACGAAGTTATCTATCTAAGTGGGGCAACTGAAGCTAATAACTTAGCAATTAAAGGTGCAGCGTTTAGATATAAGAATCGTGGTAACCACATCATTACATCTATATATGAACATCCTTCTGTTCTAGAAGCTTTTAGACAACTTGAAAAAGATTTTGGATATAAAGTTACTTATCTTTATCCAAATAAAGAAGAAATCATTACCGTAGAAGAAGTTGAAAAAGCATTGACCGATAAGACGATTTTAGTCTCCCTTATGGCAGTCAATAATGAAATAGGCGCAGTTAATCCAATCTATGAAATTTCTAATTTATTAGAAAAATATCCAAAAGTGGTCTTCCATGTTGATGCTTGCCAGGCAATTGGAAAAGTTGAAAAAGAAATCAACTATTCAAAAGTTGACTTATTAACAATTACTGGACATAAGGTCCATGGATTAGTTGGCTTTGGCGCTCTTATGAAAAAGAAGAAAATTGATTTATTACCTCTAAATAGTGGAGGTGGGCAAGAAAATGGATACCGTAGTGGAACTGAAGATCTCGCTAACGCGACCGCTTTAGTGGAAGCTATTAAAATCGCTATTAATAGCGAAAGAGATAACTTCCTACATGTAAAAGAGCTCGCAAATAGATTAGTGGACTATTTAAGAAGTAGAGAAGACTTATACGAGTTAAATATTCCTACAATATATAATCCTTATATAATTAACTTCTCCACTAAAACTAGAAAAGGAAGTGTAGTGGTCGAAGCTTTAAGTAATAACAACATTATGGTGTCCTCAACAAGTGCTTGCCATTCTTCAAAAGAAAAAGGTAGCTATGTTGTTAAATCTTTAGGAAAAGATGACAAAATCGCAAATAACACTATCAGAGTGTCGCTTGATTACACAAACACTATGGAAGAAATGGAAATATTTATTTCCACATTAGAAAGAATAATTGGAGAAATAAGATGATTAGTTATGATCACATCATGGTGAGATTTGGTGAACTTTCCACTAAAGGAAAAAACAAATCAGATTTCATCCATCGATTACATTTAAATATCAAAAACGCTTTAAAAGATTTTTCTAATCTTGAAGTTGAGTCTCGTTATGATCATATCTATGTTCATCTTAACGGTGAAGACTATGAACCAATTATTTCTCGACTCCAAGATGTTAGTGGAATTCAAGGCCTTTCTTTAGTCCACAAAGTCGACAATGATATCGAGCAAATTAAGTCAGCGTCACTAGAATTAATCAAATTAGAAGAAGGTAAAACCTTTAAGGTTAAATGTAAAAGAAGCAATAAAAGATTCCCTCTCATCTCTGATGAGATTACTCGACTTGTCGCTCCTGTTATTTTAAAAAACACCAATTTAAAGGTTGATGTTCATAATCCTGATATCACTCTTTCTATTGAAGTTAGAGATGAAGGAACATATATCTTTGTTAGAACCTATCCAGGAGCAGGAGGATATCCTCTTGGAGTAGGTGGTAAGAGCATGCATATGCTTTCTGGAGGAATTGATTCTCCAGTAGCAGCCTATTTACTCATGAAAAGAGGAGTAAAAATAGAATGCATCCATTTTGCCTCTCCTCCATACACTCAAGAAGCAGTGATCTATAAATTAGAAGATTTATTACATAAACTTAATCGATATCAACCAGAAATTAGATTAAATATTGTTCCATTTACTAAGATTCAAGAAGCAATCTATGATAACGCGCCTGAAAGCTATTGCATCACCCTTATGAGAAGGATGATGTACCGTTTAGCGGATAGACTCGCTAAAAGAAGAAATTGTCCAGTCATCAGTAGTGGTGAATCGGTTGGACAAGTTGCGTCTCAAACGCTTCAATCAATTCATGTCATTAATGAAGTGACTAATATGCCAGTCATTAGACCATGTGCCGTGATGGACAAATTAGAAATCATTCAAATTAGTAAAAAGATTGATACCTATGAGATATCAATCAGACCATATGAAGATTGTTGTACAATCTTTACTCCAAAAGCTCCTAAGACCGCTCCTGATTTAAACGAAGCAAAGAAGTTTGAAGAGAAGTTCGACTTTGAATCGTTAATTAATGATGCGATTAATAATGTCGAAGTTAAGATAATTAAATAAAGAAAAACCAGGAATCACCTGGTTTTACTATACTAAATAATCAAATTTTCTTCTTGAATCAAGTACACGATATACTACGATTTTATTATCTTCAATTGAATATAACGCAATATATCTCACATCTATCACTTGTTTTCTAATTTCGAATGGGAAAGACTTTGGCATTGAAAATATTGGGAATCTCTCAGGAAATGTAGTAAGTGATTGTAAAGATGAATATATATCGTCTAGCAATGTTTTTGCCGCTTCAGAAGATACTTTGTTAACAAAGTTAATACATTCCGCAATATCTTCGTTTGCTTTTGATGTAATGGTGACTACGTAATTATTCATTGCTTGTCACCTTTTAGCATATTTTCCATCATAGATTTGGACTCTTCAAGAGAGTAATCTTTGCTTCCAGATAATCTTGCGGCATATGATTCTAGCACCATTTGTTGTGCTCTTAATTCTTGCTCTCTCTTTTCAAATGATTCTATATCCATAACAACGAGTTCACCTTGCCCATTTTTAGTTAAATAAATTGGTTCTCCGCTTTCTTTGCATTTTTTTACAACTTCGTTGTAATTTAGTCTAATATCTGCAGATGCTAAAATAGTCATAATTTACCTCCATTACTAAATTTTACTAAAATAATTATAAAATTATACTATCAAGTAGTCAATGCTTTAATAGAAAAGTAAAGAAAAACCGGGAACTGATTTTCCTGGTTTTAATTAAACACTAAATCTGATTATTTAATGTTTTGCTTTGCTGTTTTGACTAAGTCGGCAAATGCGCTTGGATCATTGATTGCGAGTTCAGATAACATTTTTCTGTTAACTTGAATGTTAGCAACTTTTAATCCGTACATGAATTTGCTGTAAGAGATGTCATTCATTCTGCATGCAGCGTTGATACGTCTAATCCAGAGTTTACGATAGTCTCTTTTGACTGTTCTACGAGAGATGTACGCATAGCGTAAGCTGTGCATAACTTGTTCTTTCGCTGTCTTGTAGAGTAAGTGTTTACTTCCGAAGTAACCCTTTGCTCTCTTGAGCATTCTTTTGCGTCTTGCGTGTGTAACTGTTCCGCCTTTAACTCTCATGATTACTTCCTCCTTACTTTACGATGAGGTACTTAACTCTCTTGTAGTCAGTCTTGTGTAAGGCTGCACCTTTCATTAAGTGTCTCTTTTGTTTTGTTGTTTTGTGTGGGGCTAAATGTGATGTGTAAGCGTTTTGTGTGGGGCTAAATGTGATGTGTAAGCGTGATGTCTTGTGACTTTTCCGCTGCCAGTGACTTTAATTCTTTTCATTAAAGCACGTTTGCTTTTCATTTTTGGCATTGTAATTTCCTCCTACTTTCTTTTTGGTGCTAATATAGCGATCATCCAGCGACCTTCCATTGCTGCAGGTTTTTCAATCTGAGCGGTGTCGCCAAGTAATTCGATGAATTTATTCAAGGCCTCTTCACCAACCTCTAAGTGCGTCATTTGACGACCTCTGAATCTCACTCCAACTTTAATCTTGTTTCCTTGTTCTAAGAATTTAACTGCTGCTCTCGCTTTGGTTTCCATATCATGTAAACCAATTTGAGGAGTAAGCTGAATTTCTTTAACTTCAATTCTCACTTGATTCTTACGATTTTCTTTGGCTTTCTTCTGTTGTTCATAACGGAACTTGCCATAGTTAATAATCTTACACACTGGTGGATTGCTTTGAGCGCTCACGCAGTATAAGTCGAGATTATATTCGTTAGCTTTAAGTTGTGCTTCTCTACTTGACATGATGCCAAGTTGTTCTCCTGTAGGTCCAATAACACGGACTTGTTGGAATCTGATGAGTTCATTTAGTAATTCTTTTGGTTGATTTGGCTTTTTGCCATTATTTTGGTCTTGGATAACAATCATCTCCTTTTTGTTAATAAAACGGATGCAAGCGAATTGCACCCGTACTAGTCTTAACCCCAAGATTCGTAGTAATGAGCCAACCAACTTAATTATCGGTCTGGCGAGAAGCGGGTGCCTCTACTTTCTACCTTTTATTTGCGTGAATAATATTACATTATTCTCTTTGTGGTGTAAAGAATTATTTATAATAATTTTATTAGTAAGAAAAAGACCCAAAGGGTCTTTGACTTAATTTAGTCTTGCTTTAGAATCAATCTCTTCTTTGATTAATTTGACAAATTCATCAATGGAGACGGTGATTTGAGCTTGAGTTCCATATTTACGATA
>CADCGC010000017.1 GCA_902800905.1 uncultured Erysipelotrichaceae bacterium | reverse complement strand
GCCTTTACCTTTTACCGCTTCAACTTTGTTGCTTCCGCATTCAGGGCAATCAAAAGGATTTAAAAAATCTCCGACATCTGAAACAACACTACAGGCACCACCACCACTGATAGCAGCAAGTTGTTCGTCTGTAAGTTCGATTCCCTCAGCTTTTGCTAAGGCTAGTAATTCTTCATGATTTTTGCACGCTTTGACTTTAGCGATTTGTTCTTCACTTAGACCTTTTAATAATTCTTTTTTCATATATACAATGTCTCCTTTGACAACGTTATACTAACATAATACTTGTCACAAAAGTGCCACACCCTTCTAAAAAATAAAAATACCCCATATCTTAATGATAAATATAGGGTAGATCTATTTTAGAAAAAAATTATATTATAGAGACCACTCGTGACCACAGTTATTACATTTATAGGTACTACATCCGCTTACTTGGTAAATTGGTAATTTTCTATAGTCTTTTGAATCACAATTTGGGCATTTAAAACTTGAGAGGCATCCACCACCATTGACGGCTTCAATTTGTTCACTAGTTAATTCAACACCTTCATCTTTTGCGAGTTTTAATCCTTCATCTTTTGCGAGTTTTAATAATTCTTCTTGGGTTTTACATTTTTTAACTTTAGCGATTTGTTCTTCAGTTAAACCATTTAATAAGTCTTTTTTCATATTCAAAGCTCTCCTTTGTTGATTTTATGCTATCACAGTATCTGCCACAAATGTGCCACAAAAAACCTCATAAGAGGCCTAATTTATGATGGATAAGTCTTTGCAAATAAAAACACATAGGTTCTTAGCCCTTTGGGAAAATTATTCTCAAATTTATGACTTCCTATGTGTTTTTAATTAATAAGAAAAACCGAGTTATTTCACTCGGCTTATAAATGTTTAATTGTTTTAATGATTTTCCTTTTTCTTCCTTGATATAATCCAGTGCCTTCATATATCAATTCAAATCCACATTTCTCTAACACTCTTCTGCTGGCTTTATTAGCCGCTAGTGCGATACCGATTATTTGTTTGAGACTCATGTTGTTTTTGATGTAATCCAAAAATAGATTAGCAGCTTCAGTGGCGTAGCCATTACCGGTATAAATCTCAGCGATGTGATAACCGATTTCCCATCCTTCTTCTATTTTTATAAGTTGAACATAGCCTAGATTAGCATTATCTTTCTTTCTAATAACCGCGTAGACAAATGGGCCTTCCTCATTATCGTAACTATTGATAATTTGATTAACTACTTCACTAGTTTCTTCTAATGAATTAAAAACTTCATCGGGAACAAATTTACGATTATTATCATCTTGCGAGTTTTTATAAACATCGTAAATCATTGATTGATTCATTCTGACAATTTGCAATCTATCGTTTTCAATAATGATTTGTTTATTACAAAGACAATCTTTGTTAACGATATTTTTCCAATCTTGATAATGAGATAAGACTCTTAAAATATAAACACATTTTGTAGGTTCATTGACTTGATAAATAGCAACGTGATTTACACAAATTAAATAGTACGCTTTTGCATAATCGAAAATTGAATTAGATATCTTAAGCCCGCTATAAGAGAAAGTTTCTAATTGTTCGAATCTATCAAATATTTTAAGGATATGTTGTTTAGCGATTTCTAAATTATCTTTATCAATAAAAAGTTTAATGCTTTCAAGATCAGAAAAAGCACTATCAGTGATAATGATTTTATATGTCATAGTAATTTCTTTTTTGCGTCTTCTAAGGACATAACCCTTCCAGAATTAACGTCCGCAATTCCTTGGTTTATTTCTTGCATGAGTTTGATTGTTTGATAAAGCTCATCTAAAACATTTGAATCAATGATTGCTGTATCTTCTCTACCATTAACCGTTATATAAACTGGTTGGCCAGTAGTTTTACATAGTTCGCTTATTTCTTTATATCTATTTCTTAAATCCGCACTTGGTCTGATAATTGCCATAAAAATACCTCGTTATATCATAATTATATCATTAACAGATGTTTTTTAAAGATTTAAAAAGCCGCTTTTACACGGCTATAATCATACGTTTAACAATTATTATTCAGCATCCCACTTATAGCTGCAATCTTTACATTTGCACTTATAGTAATAATCGGTAAAGGTGAATTCGTGCTTCATACTTTCGACACGAATATTTGTGGAACCACATCTTGGACATTGAGTTGGCTTTTCTGCAGAGTTACATCCACCACCGTTAACAGCTTGTAATTGCTCATCGGTAAGTTGAATTCCTTCTTGTTTTGCTATTGCTACTATTTCTTCAAAGCTTTTACATTCTTTTATTTTTGTAATTTGTTCTTCAGTTAGGCCTTTAAGTAATTCTTGTTTCATATTCGATATTCTCCTTGAACGCCTTAATGTTAACAAATCATGTGTCACAGATGTGCCACAAGAAAAGGCCACCTAAATGGGTGACCATTAAAAGATATTAACTATTAAATTAAATAGGGGAACTGTTATCAGTCCAAACATAGCCGCACTTTTCGCAAGTGTACGTTTTGCCATCTTTTACAGGGCGATTAGCACCACATTTTGGGCAATCCCATGGATTAATTTTATCTCCGACATCAGAAATAACGGAGCAAGCACCACCGCCACTTACAGCGGCAAGTTGTTCATCAGATAATTCAATGCCTTCGGCTTTTGCTAAGGCTAAAAGTTCTTCATGATTTTTGCATCCTTTAACTTTAGCGATTTGTTCTTCAGTTAAACCTTTTAATAATTCGTTTTTCATATACACGGTATCTCCTTTGTTAGCTACATACTATCATAATGTTTGTCACAAATGTGCCACAAATAAAGAACGACCTCTAAAGAGGTCAAATCTATGCTGGATAAGTATTTTGTCCTATGGAACATATATTAATAGGCCATTTTGTCCTATAACACAAGAAAAGGGGCTATTAAGAAACCTATGAGGTGACTTAGCCCCTTTTTCAATACCATACGTTATCTATTATTTATTATCTTCTTTTTCTTTTTCTATTCTTTCTAATTCGTCAATCTTTTTTATCACTCTTCTTATCTCAGCTTCATCTCTTTTCTTATTCATTTCATTATAGAAATTGACGATGATAGAGGTAAATAAAGCGACGACAACAATACCGCTTATGCCGAGGATAACGGATAATATTCTTCCTAGTGTCGTGGAAACGGTGACATCACCAAATCCGATTGTGGTGATGACAGCGAAAGAATACCATAAAGAATCGACATAGCTAGTCATCGAAGGTTCAACAATGGTGAAATAAATGGAACAGAGAATAACTAAAATCAATAGAGCTAATATGATTTCATAAACCATCGATTTTTTAATGATTCGAGAAACAACATTAAGCCTAAGTGTTTTGTGGTAAGGGAAAATGACATTTTTACTACTAGAAATAAGAATCATCACACTGAAGCAAATAATAATAAAGTTAGAGTTAGAGACAGATGTCGCGTGTTTTTCGTATATAGGAGGGAAGAAAAAGACAAAAGAGAATAAAAAGACAAATACCATACAGAGGATATTAAAAATAATCGATTGTATAGAACGATCTTCTTTTATTTTTAATAAACGTGAAACAATGATGGTTAATGAATATAAAAACATCGTTGAGGTGAGGAAATAAATACTATATTTGGTAAAGCCCATTAAAATGGCTAAAACAAATATGAAGGCGGTAAGTAAAATGTTCTCTAACATATTTTCTTTAAAATTGCTTAGATGGAATCCGATGCGATTAATACCTAAAAGAATAAGGGCAATCGAAAGTGTATAAATAGATATGTAGCTATTATTAACCGCGAATATAATCGCTGTTATACAAGAGACAATCGCTAATATGCCACTGATAAGGCCAATGACATACGCGGCATTTTTCTTTCCGTTAATTTCTTTCATTTTATTTCTCTCCAAATATCAAAAGATATTATATCCCAAATCAAAAAAGAAAATACTTAATAACTACCGAACAATTACGCAACAACTGCGAGTTTTTGTTTTTGGCTTAAAGAGCCTGATAATTATACATCGTAGCATTATCAAGTTTCTTTTATATATTTTTATCTATATATTTATTAATTTAAAAGGATATATCCTCTAAAGCCACGGACTGAATAATATGAATCCGCGCTATTATGAAAATAGAAGATGTGGCCATATCTTTTTTCACAAAATAAAGCACCACCTTTGTTTCGAATACTCTCCGGGGTTTTTATCCAACTTGATGTTGCTAAATCAAATTCTTCGATATTTTGTAAAAAATTATAAATATCTAAATCCATTAATAAAATGCCGTTTTTGTTCGCTTCTTCTATCGCACTAGATATAGGAGCGTTTTTCTTTCTATTTAATCTAGCCATCTCATCATAACAAAGACTTCTTCTACCTTTAGGTGTTTCTTTAGAAAAATCACAAAGGATTAATAGATTTAATGGTGTAATAAAAGCAACATCTACTTCTCCACCAGTTTCTTCCATATACTTAATTGACGCTAGTGTTTTGGGATTATTGATTTTAGTTAAAACATCATCCCGTTTGATGCCTTCATGTCTATATAAATGTTGATCAAATCTGCTTTTTATTGTTTCTAAAACATCATTCATACAACTATTATCTTATAAATTTTTATAAAAAAGAAATGATATACCAAATTAGATTACTTCTGATCTTTAAGGATGTTCAAAAGTTGTTGTGTGAACATCTGAGAAATCATAATGAATCGTATCATAACCATATGCATCAGCAGGAATATAATCACAATTGAATGTTATTTCCGCTTCTTTTAAGAATTCATTATTATCATCTAGTTTGAATTTATAAGTGATATTAATGTTTCCTTCTTTAGATGTTTCGCCATAATAATGAGAAGATCTTGGACCATGATGCGCCACAAAGTCTTTCATAACATAATATCCATCTTCAATAACAAGATTATTTAATTCACTACATACAATTGATGTCAATTGACCAAAATCATCATCAATTAATAAGAAATTTTGGTAAAGAATATTTTCTAATGTTGGGAATGGCATTGTGCAGTACCAATTACTACCATCTTCTAAAGCATAATATTCACCTTCTGTATAACCATAACATTTACCATCCTCATCAATCTTACCATAATTGGTACCGATTGGTTTTTCGTCAACAATGTCAGTAATTTCTGTATACCCTTTGTCAACTTTAACAAGCATATCATATGTATAATCAGCGTTCTCAAATACTGGATAAAGCAAGCAAGTATAATTAGTGGAATATAATGTATTAATTAGCGCATTTCTAATATCATCAGTGTTTTCGGCTAAACTTCTTAAATAACGGTTATTTTTCGGCATTGAAGAATATAAAGAAGGAGAGCCAATTGTGAACTCATTAATCCACACTCCATTTCTTTTTTCATACACCAGCCTTGAAGTCTCATCATAATAATGACTATATTCTTCACCTAAAGAATTATCTGGTATTCCTTCTCCGTGATACATAGCATCATTTTCAACTTTAGGTTCATTACTACCACCAGAACCGTTCTCACAACTAGCTAAAAGCAAACTAGTAGCAAAAATAAATAAAATTGCACTTCTTTTCATGTTATAAATCCTTAATTTTAATTATATTAAAGCACAACTATGAAGTTATAAACAATCTCTGACCATTTTCAAATTCAATTTGATTTTAGCCATAATACAATGTTTATCAATTGTCATATAAACAAAAAAAGAATGGTCAACTCAACCATTCAATCTTTTCTTTCCTTTGCGAGGTTTTCGCACTATCGGGACTTCCATCCATAGACATGAGAATTCCTCTGGTGTATTTAATGAGTTAAGAATCTGTAGTTGGCTGAACTCACTTATCCGCTTTTGGACAATTATGCCTATTCGTATTATGTCGTGTTTATAATTATTCGCGAACTCTAAATTTTTACTAGCCAACCAATATAGCCTTAATCAAGATTTCTTTCTAATATATTTGGTTGTGTTTCAATGAATCCTTTCGCTTTATAAAACAGCTTTGACTCCCAATACTTTTCATCTCCAGTATGAATGGATATCTTTGTATAGCCCTTTGCTCTAATATGTTTTTCTAGAGTTTGCATCAAAGCAGACCCAACCCCTTGTCTCTTTAATTCTGGTTTAATGTATAATCTATGGACTCTTGCTTCACCAGGATTGATTGTTTCATATCCAACACATCCAATAACCCGTGCGCCGTTTAATGCAACCCAAAACATGTCTCCTTTATCAAGATAATTTGAGGTAATATCAAGCAAGTCTAGATTAATCGACGGGATTTTACCCAATGCATCCTTTGCCGATAGCACCATAAATATCATATCGTCACGGTAACACTCATCATAACGAACGATTCTAAACTTGGGCAATTCACAAGTTTTCCCAGTAAAAAATATTCCTACGTGTACTTCCAATAATTCTGCTAATTGAGCGAGTGCCTCTCCTGAAATATCATTAACGCCAGTTTCGATTTTAGTTAGTCCAGAGCGGTCTTTGAATCCCATTTTTTTAGAAAGTTCTTCTTGCGAAAGGCCTCTTTCTTTTCTAACTTCCCTAATTGTTCTCCCAATTTCTTTCTTTGTTTTGTTCATAATCAAACTCGATTCTTTAAGATTCTTTTAACATCTTCGTCCTCAATAAGTGTAATTTGGCTAAACCTTTTTCCTAAGTGATTTATTGATGCACCAAGATGATAAAAATAAGCATCATCTATAATCAAATACCTATCATGGTAATTATCATCACAAGTAACTATCAAATTTCCATTTTGTTGATTAAACAATGCTATATCTGCTTGTGATATCTGTGCTTTGGAAGAAGTTATGATTTTCAATACAACATCGTTAGCTTTACCTTTAAAGCAATTGAGTGTTTTTACATCACAATATGGATCAATTAAAGCAATTTGCATTCTCGCCCTGCAAATTAAATCATCGATAAGAGATAGCGCATCAAAAACATGGCCCTCAAAAACAACTTGATCTTTGAAATAATAATTTTGATCTTTTTCCAGTTTTTTAATTCTCAAATCAAGAGAGTCAACTTTATTGATTAATGCTACATAATTCTCGTTGGTAACCAATGTCCTATCAGTGTCAATAATATAACCTTTTAATAAATATTCCCTAAGAACGTTTGTAGCCCACTTTCTAAATACAATACCATTTCGTGACTTAACTCGATAACCAACAGAAATAATGACATCTAGATTATAATAATCTACATAATATGTCTTCCCATCAGATCCAGTTCGGGCAAATTTTGCCCATACTGAGTTTTTATCACATTCTTCTAAAAGAGCGTTTTTAACATGCTTTCCAATTACCGACCTGTCTCGAGCAAAAAGGATTGCCATATCATCGAGCGACAGCCAAACTGTTTCTTCCAATGGTGACACAGTTACTTCAAGAGTTAAATTATCCTGCTCAAATTTAATTAATTCTAACTTCATGTTGATATTTTATCACATGTGATGATTTGTCACAATGATATAGATGCAAAAAGCCATGGTTCGCAAGAGGCCGGGAATTCGAGTCTGGTCTGAGACACAAGAAAAGACCTCACGTGAAGCGCTAGGATAAAAGTGGATTAAAAAATAAAGTATAAAATGAAGAAATGTTTAAGGGTGACTTTATAGTTCTTTTTCCCCGTTCCAATATTTTATTCCCCAATTATCCAAATTCCATTCATCCGTATAAGAGTTACATTCGTAATCTATATAATAAAGCAACTTATTTTTTACCACAAAATTAGTGGGGTAATAGTCAATATTTAATCCCTTTTCTTTCGCTAATTTTGCCATTTCTTTTAATTGAGGAATATATTCTTTTATTGAATGTTTTTCCTTAATTAAATCCGAAATAACATCACCTTCAATATATTCTTTGATGATGATTTCTTTTTCTACATCAATATCAATCATTTTAGGAATGCGAATTCCAGCATCTAACAATCTTTGATAGTCATTGTTCTCTGCTTCAATTTTGTTGCCAAATTGATAATATTCGCAAGGTTCATGATGGATTTGTTTTAAAACATATTCTTTATCACCAACTTTTGCTAGATATGAATATCCACCTTTTCCTTTTCCTAATAATCTTTCTAATTTATAAGTGACACCATTAACGATTCTCTCTTCTTTTTTCCAATAGAAGGAGTAATGGTTTTTCTTTTTAAAACCTATCCTTTGATAGAATTCTTGTCCAGAATTAACTATTGCTCTTTTTGCACCTAATTCTCTAGCGTGATCAATCGCGGTGTAGACCACAACCTTTCCTAAGCCCATCTTTCGACATTCAGGAATAACACAAACTGGTTCTACATAAGCGTAATCAGTTCTTGTATCATACCAAGTTGAGGCACTAGCCACCAGTTCACCTTGTTTATTTTTAATAACAATACATAGATATGGATTAAAATGAGGTCTAGTTCCAGTTGATTCCTTATATTGTTTTAAGAATTCTTCTTTATCATTTCCATGATCAAATCCTTGCCAAAATAACCATTCTATTTCTTGTGAATTCTTTTCAGCGTCAAACGTTTTAGCACTAAATCCTTCAGGTAAGGAAATAGCAAATTCCTTATCAAGATTAATTTCACAATCTATTTCTTCTGCTTCAACTTTACTAAAGCCTTGTTTAATTGCTTCATTAATTTCATCTATATTTCCATCGTGGAAAGATATGCCTAAGCCTTGATCATCTTTTAAATTATCAAAAGCGTATTTTAATACTTCTCCATATAAGCTTTGATAGTCATTTAACACACTAACGAACGCTTCACCAAAAAACATATCAATTAGAGCCGCACCCATAGAGCCGCACCCACAAGATGATTATCATCAAACCATAGCCCCATTTCATTTAATAATTCTTTGTTGGTTAAAGGATGCTCATACATCCATTCAAATCTAGCCCAATTCCAATTGTTGTGATAATTATTCTCTTTATTAATTTCAATTAAAAAATCACACACTTGTTGATAATAACTATGTTGAAACTTTTCAAATCTAATCATTTTGCTTTCAATAGAAATTATACAATGTTTCGAACAATGAAAAAGACCTCACGAGAAGGTTGGGAGTTTGAGACATAAGAAAAGGGGCTGTTAAGAAACCTGCGAAGTAAAACAGCTCTTTTTTAACTCATTTTAATCACTTTTTATCATTTTATTATTTTTCCTTCCGTCGCTTTTAGTAGGAATTGCAATTTATGGTTTCTTAACAGTTTATCTGTTAAGTGTGATAAGACAAATGTTTAATTAAAACTTATACTATAGTATAAATAATAGGTGATTTTATTTGTTTCTTAACAGTTTATCTGTTAAAAAGTAGAATTGGTCATAAGAAAAAAGGGCTAAATCACCTTGTAGGTTTCTTAACAGCCCCTTAAATCTTATTTCTTTTCTTCTTCCTTCTTTTTGAATCGACTGAATAAACCTTTTTTCTTGGTTTCGATAATTGTCACATTATCGTTATCAAGAGATTTGGTTACTTCAACTTCTTCAAAATAATTATATTCTGGAGTAATTGCCTTGGTGGTGGTTTCGTTGAAGAATCTTGCGTAATCAGTTTCGATTGCCACTTTAATTTTATCTCCAACCTTCAAATCGTGTTTGTTTGGCATCTTGAGAATGACATTGGCTTTACCGATTTTGCCATAGACATTGAGAATATCACCCAGTAATTCAATGATTTCAATAGTCATTTCAAAGGAATATTCTTTATGATTTTCAAATCTTTCATCTTTTTCATAGATTAAGTTTTCTGGTCTAATACCATAGACCATACCATGTCCAACATAATCCTTTAGAAGATTCATTTGTTCTTTGGTCATCTTGATTTTCATATCGGTTTCATTTGGAACAAAATAACCGTTTTCAAGCTTACCATATAAGAAGTTCATTGCCGGGGTACCGATAAATCCAGCGACAAACATATTGACTGGATAATGATAAATCTCATTTGGTTCACCGATTTGTTGAATGAATCCATCTTTCATGACAACGATACGATTAGCCATTGTCATCGCTTCGATTTGGTCGTGGGTAACATAAATGGTAGTTGCACCGACTTCTTTATGAATACGAACGATTTCACTACGCATCGCCACTCTGAGTTTTGCATCGAGGTTAGATAATGGTTCGTCCATAAGGAAGACTTTTGGACGTCTAACAATTGCTCTACCAAGGGCCACTCTTTGTCTTTGGCCACCAGACATAGCACGTGGTTTTCTATATAAATATGGAGTTAATCTCAAGATATCCGCAGCGGCACGAACACGGCGATCAATTTCGGCTTTTGGCACTTTTCTAAGTTTCAAAGCATAGGCCATATTATCGTAAACGGTCATTTGAGGATATAAGGCGTAAGATTGGAAAACCATAGCAATATCCCTGTCTTTTGGTGCAGTGGTGTTCATCAAAACATCATCGATATAGAATTCACCATAGGATATTTCTTCTAATCCAGCAACCATTCTTAAAGTTGTTGATTTGCCACAGCCAGATGGTCCAACGAAGGCTATAAATTCCTTATCTTTAATATCGATGGAGAAATCATGAACTGCATGTACCCCACCATCATAAACCTTGTTTACATTAACTAATCTTACAGATGCCATATTATTTAACCGTCCTTTCGATACTTTCTAAATCACCCATCGCTTGTATAGCGCCATAATTCATTGTTGTGTATGCTCCTGCCTTACAGGCGAACTCTAACATCGTTTGATAATTATTATCATCATTATCCAAGAGTTCCTTTTTGACATTCTTTCTTAATAGCAGTCCTAGGAATGCTCCGAAGAATGAATCTCCTGCTCCTGTTGTGTCCACGGTTTTAACTTTATATCCAGGACAGTAGAAGCATTTATCTTTTACTAATAGTTTTGCTCCTTTTGATCCATCGGTGAGCAAGAGAATTTTTATATTGCTGGTAAAGAATTCTTTAATGGCTTCTTCTCCAGTTTTGCCAGTGACAAATTCCAATTCATCTTTTCCGATTTTTATCACATCAGCAAATTTAGCATATTCATTAACCACTCTTCTGAGTTCTTCTAAGTCATCCCATAAGTTGAATCGAAGATTTGGATCAAAGGCGATAATTGAACCAGCTTCTTTCGCTTTTTTAATGAGATATTTATGAGTGTTTCTTGCTACTTCACTTTGTAAGGCAACGCTTCCGAATTCTAAGATATCATCTTTGTGGAATTCTACTGATTTGAAGTCTTCTTCTGTGAAATAGAGATCAGCAGCCGCTTTACGATAGAAACTAAATTCTCTTTCTCCATCGCTTTGGAAACTGACAAAGGCTAACGAAGTATTATATTTTTTATCTTTTAAGATGAACCTTGTATCAATTCCAATCTTCTTTAGAGTTTCAATTAAGAAATCTCCGAATCCATCATCGCCAACCTTTGTGAGGTATATTGCTTGATTTCCAAGCTTTACTGCCTGAGCACATACATTTGCGGGTGCACCACCGGCTTTTTTCACAAATTGATCGGTATCTTTTAACGAACCAGTTCCAACGGATTGGAAATCGATTAATAGTTCACCAACTGAATATAATTTACTCATAGAATTCCATTCCTTTAATTTCTACTTTTGCTTTATTTGAATAAATGGTGAAGGAATTATTTTCCATATTCACTAAGCGACAAGTCAAAGCGACTTCATCATTCACATAAACGGAAATAATTTCATCATCGATAATTGCGTTCACGGAGTATTCTTTATTTTCTTCAAAATTATAATAAATGCTTGTTAATGCGGAACCATATCTTACGATACTTGAGACGTTGTTGTAACAAATGATACGGTCTTCTTTTAAATCAAAGGAAATCATTCCATCTCCTAAACAATTGTTGTATTGATTATTAAGTCCAAAAGAAATGCCAAAGTCACCATCGTCACCTAAATTAGATAATGTCATGGCCATTCTTGTGACGTTAGTGGATTTTTTATTCAAAGCGTGAGCTTCAAATTTTTCCCCGGCAAAACTATATTGTTCTTGCTCTCCATAACTAACTTTATGTGAGAAATAATCTTTATATGTTTGTGGCATAATTGGAGACAATTCACCATTCTCGTTTTGCTTTAATTCATGAGAAACTAAATTTCCTGCCCAGTCAAAGCTACCAGTGTTACCACCAGTAAGACGTGCGCACCAAGCAAAGGCCATTAATTTTTCTCCCGCTTTTTCTAATCTTCCAGCGTAGAATCCACTTGCATCGATAGCATCTCTACTTGGTCTAATCCAATCGCCTGTATTAGTGTTTCTATAACGGTAGTGAGTTACGCGGTTTTCGCCTTGTTCACTATAGGCTAAATAGAATTTGCCATTATATTCAACATAAGATGGACATTCCATGTTGTAACTACCATCATCATTGATGAAGAAGAATCCTTCATCTGCAACCCAGCCATCTTTGTTTACTGATAATGAATCTGCTTGATATCTTTTAATAACAGCATTTCCAGCGTGTCTAGTGGTTATTAACATGCAATATTTGCCTGATTCGACATCTTTATAAACGTATGGATCACGGAAATCATCTTCGTAACCAAAAATCATAAATTCTTCATCTTTTGTCCAACTAACTTGGTCAGGACTTGTCGCATGTCTAATAGCTTCAACATGTGGTAGTTGGACATCTTCATCATGAGCGTTTCCGTTATGGCCAGTATAGAAACAGTGATATAGGCCATTATCATCTTTTATAAATGATCCAGTTCCTAACGCTGCATCGATTGAGGAAATATCTTCTTCGTAATCTAAAACGACTCCCTCGTCTTTATAATGGATATAGTCGGAGGTGGTTAATCTAGCAATTGGGTGATAGAAAAGGCTATTAGAACCGGTGATATTTCTTAAATGGTAAATGTTCATTGTCCCATTATCATAAAAAGGCATAACGTCGCCCATTGTAATGGCGACGGAATCATCAATTGTGGACGCTGGGAAAACAGTGGCTCCCGTTTGATTGATTCCACTTTCTTGACATGCGGAGAGTAATAACGCCGCTAATAAAGCTAATAAATTTGTTTTTCTCATTGCTTATCACCTATTTCCTTTACTTTGATATTTTTGACTATTCCATTTGTTTCTAATGTCCATTTTCCATCGATATAGAATCTATCGCTTATAACTTCTTTTCCATTTTCCACGAATATTTCAATACTTGATGTATCGAGTAAAATCCTTAAAGAAGCATTGTCGTATTGGTTATTCGTATGACGAATTGATTCGTACATGCTATTTCCGTTGCGATTATCGAAGTATACGCCTCTTTCATCGTTACCGATGAATAAACTCCCGTTCCCACCTTTTAATATCAAAGAAGAGCCTTTTTCTAACTCGAGATATATATCGGATGTACGAGGAATGATATCGCCATCTATTTCCTTTTCATATTTTTCTAGTTCATCAATTGGCCATTGGTAAACATCATTATTTTTGATGGAGATTAATCTTGGAATTGAAAACGCACCAACATAGCCGTGTTTGAATATGGAAGTTGGATATTTCTTGGACCACATTTCTAACCAACCAACCATAATAGGCTTATTGATATCTCTAATAAATTGTGGAGCATAGAAGGAAGGTCCTTTATCAATTTCTTTAATGAAATCAACTTTCATCGTTCCTTTTTCAAAATCTAAATCACCAACGATAAAGACAGAACAATTGATGTTTTTAAAATCATTATCTCTTCTCACTGTGTTACTTCCTGAAACGAGTAGGACATCTTTATCATCCACTTTGAAGTAACATGGGCATTCCGCCATATCACCGAGTTCGTAATATGGACCTAATAAGAAGGCATATTCAAATCTATGTAAGTTCTTACTCTTAAGCACAATAATCACACCTTTATTGGTGTTTAAGTCTTTTCCACCAACAAAGATATAATATGTATCTTTAATTCTGACGGGACATGGATCTCTGAAATCAGCGCGGCTAATGTTTCTTGGTAAAGATTCGTTATCAAATACCAATTCACCTTTATCAAAAGAATAACCATCGCTAATAGAGTGATAAACTTCTTCACATTTGACATCTAATCCTTCGATTGGATGAGGAGCAGTCTTTCTTTTTTCATTTTCTTTTTCAGTTAAGATTTCCACACCTTCAAGGATATCGCCATCATATCTTATTCCTTGAGATTGCTTTTCTAAGTGTAATGTATAGAAGATATTAATCTTATCTTCATCAACAATAGCACCACCAGAATAGGCATTTTCTCCCTCTTTTTCTAATGCTAAAGCTATTCCTTCGTCTTTAAAGGATATTAAATCGCTAGAGACAAAGTGTCCCCACATCATTTGTCCAGGGCGAGTGCGATAAGGATTGGCTTGGTAATATAAATGATATTGGCCATGATAAAACACTAGACCATTAGGGTCATTCATCCAACCAACGCGAGGACTCATATGATATTTGAGTCGATATTGATTGTTGATTTTATTCTCCTTCTCGCGGATATATTGATTTATTTCTTCTAAAATCATTTTAATTAACCATCTAACTCTCTATTTCTTAAGCAAATTGAAACATCGTATACATCGATATCGACATTTTCAAAAGCTTGGTTTTTATCAGAACCGAATTGCCAAACAAATGTATAATCACGATCCGCTCCACTAGCGTTCATGAAGAAAGTGAAAACTTGTTCTTCGCTATTTAAGTAGATTCTTTGCCATAAAATAGTTGGATCCCATCCACCTTTAACAGGAGCGGCAACAACCGCTTCAATTGGTGCACTAGCCTTTGCCTTGAAGGTCAAAACATAGTTACCACCGCTACCATTAACAAAGAAAGCAGGACTAGTTACTTTTTCATTACTATCAACGGAACCAAATTTATTAATATGATATTTAAATGCACCGAGTGTGGATGTAAAAGTGGCTTCTCCAATCGTGGAATCATGGTATTCTTCATAATCTTGAATTGGATAAGTATCGCGACCATAAGCATTCAAATGTTCGATGATTTTGAGATTGCTCATTCTAATCGTATTAGTCTCTGTTCCAGATTGAACGTAGATAAATAAGGTATCTAATTTAGCAATGGAAGCTTCAATTTCCACAACCATATGTCCTTTTACATCAACATATTCTGGATTCATATATTCGGTTGTGTAGTTATTTTCTCCACCCCATTTGCCACATCTGAAGACGATTTCATAATATTTTTCTTCTTCGACATCCATATCGAAAGAAATGGTGTATTTTGTCCCTTCTTTTAAAGTGACGCCGGTATTAACAAACATTCCACCTTCCCAAATGTCGGTGCAAGATGCGGTAACCTCGAGAACACCTTCTTTACCATCAAGTGTGGAGAAAGCATTTCCTCTAACTGGTAAAGAGGTATTGAAGTTAGGTTCAACTCTTCCACCAAAATCAAAATCGCCAGTTAAATCGATTTCTTCTCCTTCGTTTTGTGGATATGTGGTTTCAACAGCTTCAATGACTAAATCGACATTTCCCGTAATATTGCCAAAGCACAAGGAAATTACGACATCTTCATAATCTTCATCTGATTGGACGATATGACCAAATGAGAGAATATTATCGCCAACCACTAATTTGGCTTCTCCACAATATTCGTTATTCGCTAAAACTTTAACTTTTCCCGCACATTGGGAATCAATTGTGTATTTAAATGTATATAAGGTATTTGATTTTAAGGAGAATTGACGATTAACTTTTAAATCTTCTGCGATTTGATGTCCTTCTCCTTTGACGACGAATTTGCCGTTAATCATTCCACATTCTGTAAACTTTGCTAGTCCATTTACTTCCGAATAGAATCCAGATGGCATAGCAAAGTTAAGATATTCTTCTCTAGTTAAGACTTCGATATAAGAATTCTTTTGGGCGGTTCTACCTTCGCTATCAGTGACTTTATAAAGTACTTGATATTCGCCGGGTTTAGTAAAAGTAGCGTATCCATCTTCGGAAACTTCAATAGAAGGGGAAACAGTTATGTTTAAATTAGGAGTAATATCTCCATCTTCTTTATCTAATGCCACAACTCCATCAAGAAAATCGACAGTGGTGTTAACGATGCATTGAAAACCTTTAACTCCCATGATTGACGGAGCTGAGTTAGAAGTTGAAGCGGTATTGTTATTACAACTTGCTAGAGCAAATATCGATAGTAACGAACCGACTAAATATTTACTTTTTCTCATTTGTTTCCTCCTTCACCCTCAGAATGGTTAATGTTTCCATTTTCATCTAGATAATTATCTGAGAGTTCTTTTTGTTTTAATTGATAGACGTTTATTCCTAACACTCTTGCTTTTAAGACATAGAAGTTTTCAATCATCAACTTAGTGATGAGTAGCGGAGCTAAATATAATGTGGCAATTACTACATACGGATATAGAAGTATGGCTGCAATCACTCCAGCGACGATAGCTAAGGCTAGTAAGGTTCTAAAGAAAGAACCAAATAGGAGCATGAAGCCATTCCGCAATAGTTGAAAGAAGTTGACGTTCATATTCACAATAATTGTTGGAGCGGTTACAAAGTAAATGCTTCCAAAAACTAATGCGGCATAGCTAATTCCAAGAAAGAAATAATTCATACTTTCTGGATGTGTGTTTAAGAAATAGATATTTAGGGTTGGAGCTACAATAATCGCTAATTGGAATAATGAATAGGGAATCAATATTTTCCAATTCTCTTTTATCGTTATGAAGATATCTCTAAATAAACGAACGTCTTTTTTATTTTTGAAATATCCCGTTAGACCAACCATCATTGGAATAAAGAAGATAACACTCGCGGCTGAAACAGCAACAAGTATAGTAATGACTAATATTTCAAGAATATAATCACCTAAAATCCTTATTCCTTTCATAAGTCTCCTTTGTTATTTGTCTTGGGTAGCCGCTAAGTAGCGGTCATATGCTGCTTGGTTGATTTCAAGAACCTTTTCAATAGATCCTTTGTTAGTGTTCAAGAAATTTTGCCAAGATTCTTTTGAAGGGATTCCTCCATTTGTCACGCTTGTGACATACCAGCTCTTCACATTATTTGATAAAGAAGATTCGTAAACATTAAGAGTCACTAGTTCATCTTGTGTGTAGTTAAGATTTGGAATTGCCTTAGCGTTTTCATACGAATATGGCTTTACATAGTTTTTCAAATCTTCAAGACGTTGTTTCGCTCTAGATTCCATTTCCACGCTTTCTTCCCAGACTTTTTCTGTTAAATAGACCACACCATATGGAGCGTTTTTCATTCTGAAGTCATCAGCGCTTTGATTGCCATGATCGTCGTTTGGAATGAGCTTTCCATTTACTTTTTCTGGTAAGAAGGCTCCTGATTTGATAGAACCATAGTTTAACTGTGCGGAATAAATTGGTTCAAAGAATTTATCAAAATAACTCAATAAACCTTCTTTATCTTGGCAAGTTTCCAGAATGACACATTCGCCTTTTTCGATTTCTTGTTCATTAGAAACACCAACATATCTTCTTCCTTTTCCTGTTTCCGGGTCGATATCATCATCATTTCTAAGTGGTAAGACGATCACATAATCATCTCTAAGTTCTTTAGAAAGAACGGTATTCTTTTCCCACCAATAGAAGGAACCATAACGGCCATCTTGACCTTTTGCTAAGAAGTCGTTATCTCCTTGGGTATAGGAAGTTGCTTTAATGAGCTTCGAATTAAACCAAGTTGCGAGTTCTCTGACCGCATTGAACCATTTCTCATCAGTGAAGGTAAATGTTACTTTATCTTCAATAATGGTTTTGTGTTCACGATTTTCTGGTAAACCAAAGGAAGCGATTAAATCCGCCTCATTTCCTTGCCAGTTACCAGTGACGAACGATAATGGAACTTCATTAGATGTTGAACCATCTCCATCCATATCGTTAGCGTAGAACTGTTGTAAGATGCCTTTGAATTCATTTCTTGATAAATCAAGGCCATCTTTTAAATCTGCTTCCGTTAAAGTTAATCCAGCGGGTAATTTGTTCTCATCAATTAACTTCTTCACCCATTTCTTATTTAAATAAAGAATATTAGGGTATGCTTTTAGACCCATTTCTTCCACTCTAGGGAGGGAATAGATGTGTCCATCTGGTGATTTAAGTGCCTCTAAGATATCTTTTCTTTCATCTAATATCTTTTTGAAATTAGGCATGCTTGATAAATATTGATCAATAGCCACGATTCTTCCACGACGGCCATAATCATATAACTTAAGATTTGAGAAACCGGAATGGTAAATTGCATCAATTCCTTTAATACCAACTGGGTCAGTATTGTTTGAATATTGTGCGGAAGTGTTATAAATCCATTTCACATCGATACCGGTTTCATTAGCTAAATCCTTAAAAACTGGCATTGTGTTATAGTCTTTGACGGAATCTTCTTTAACTGTAAGAACGACAAATCCATCTCCGGATGTATTTTGATTTGTGCCCAGTACCGCAAATGCGGCGGATGCTACTAGCCAAACAAGAGCAACCGATATTCCGATAATTAATTTCTTCATATCATCATCTCCTATTTGAACGAACCAACGAGCACGCCTTGACCGAAGTGTTTCTCAATCATTGGATATAAGATTAAGATTGGCAATGTCGCAACAATAATCGATGTAAATTTGATTTGCGTGGCCATACGCATTTGTTCAATAACCACTTCACCTTCACCAGTTGTGGTGGAATTAAGCATTCCGTTAATAACGGTTTGAAGTGGATAGAAACTCTTATCAATATTGAAAATATAAGCATCAATATAGTTGTTCCAGTGTCCGACTGCGTAGAATAGGACCATAACGCTGATAATAGAACTAGCAATTGGAAGAATTAAGTCAAAGAAGACTCTCACTTCACCTGCTCCATCAATTTCTGCGGCCTCTAATACTTCCTTTGGAACATTGCTTTCAAAGAACGATTTGCACATAAAGACGTTATAAACAGAAACGCCACCACCAATAATGAGGATTAATGGGTTTTGATATAAGCCTAATGAACGACAGAGAATGATATATGGAACTAGTCCACCACCGAAGAACATCGTGATAATTAGTAAAGCCATAATTAATTTTCTAAATGGTAAATATTTTCTTGATAATGCCCATCCAGCAGGAATGGTTAAAGCTACGTTAAATACCGTACCTAAAACAGTGTAAGCCAAGGTATTAAAGTAGCCTCTCCAAACATCTTCGTTATTAAATAATGTTTGATAGCCTGAGAATGTTAATTTAATTGGATAAAGCCAAACATCACCTCTCATAACGGAATCCGCATTAGAAATAGAAGCGATAACAATGTAATAAAGAGGATAGATAACCACTAAAGCCAAGATTGTTAAAATAACTCCACAGATAACGTAATAAATGTAATCTTTCTTACTTTCTTTAATCTTGTTTTGTTTCTTTAATTTTTTTAATTCACTAATTTCCATAATTTGATACCCTCCTACTAGAACATTCCATTTCCGGATATTTTCTTTGATGTGAAATTAGCGATAACTAATAATCCGACATTGATAACAGAGTTAAATAAACCTGCTGCGGTACCAACGCCATATTGACCGCCGATTAAACCAAAGGTGTAAACATAAGTTGATAAGATTTCACTGGTGGCTAAGTTTCCTGGTGTTTGCATAAGCAAGACTTTCTCATAACCACAGCTCATCAAGTTTCCAACTGAAAGAATCATTAACATAACGATGGTCGGGGCAATTGCTGGTAAATCAACGCTGAAGATTCTTCTAAAGCGAGAAGCGCCATCAATTTTGGCGGCTTCGTGTAACGAAGGATCAACACCTGATAAAGCTGCTAAATAAATAATTGCGGACCATCCAAAATCTTGCCAGTTTCCTGAGAAGATAAATAAAGGTCTAAAGGCTTCTGGAGATAAGAATAACTTAAGACCATTCGCATCTCCGCCTAATCTAATACTTAATTGATCGATTAATCCGCCTGAGTCAAATAAGAGTCTGAGCATACCAACCAAGACGACAAGAGAAATGAAGTGAGGGGCATAGAATAAGATTTGTAAGCCTTTTTTCACTTTATGACTGCGGACAGAGTTTAGTAATAAAGCAACAATAATCGGCAGTGGGAATCCAACGATAAATCCAAGAATACAAAGTAGGAATGTATTCGTGAAGTACTCCCAGAAGTTTGGATTAGAGAAGAATGTCAGGAAGTTATTAAATCCGATCCATTGTGTTGAAGCACCAATGATTTGGTCTCCTGGCATATAATTTTGGAAAGCCACCAGAATTCCATACATTGGGATATAACAGAAAATGATGACGTAGATTAAAGCCGGTAAGATGAATAGTAAAATCCATCCTCTACGTTTGAAATTGGCTTTCCATTCTTCCCATTTAGAATGCGGCTTTTCTTCGAATTGCTCGGGACTAAAGGATTCATCCACTAATGCTTTTTCGGCCATATTCATACCTCCTATCTATTATTAGCGTTTCAAAATTTTGGAGAATAAAACATATCCCAAAATGAGAACGCCAAATATTCCAATATCAATGAAGAAAAATGTGTGATTTGGTGCTGGCTGAACCTCAGGAATGATTTCTACGGATTCATATAATGAGAATTCAGCTTCCGGACGTCCATTATTTGTAAAGAATTTAGCGGTATGTTTACCACTTACTAATCTATTAGCGGCTTCTTTATCAACGGTGAGGACGTTATTAGAGGTAGTATATACAAATTCAAACTCCTCGTTATCGATATATGTTTTACTAACTACAGTGTCTTCACTAAATTCAAATCTTAAGCTATCCCCACGATAATACTTTTCAACCGAAGAGATGACTTGAACTCCAACGCTTGGTGTGGACACATAAAAATCAAAATCGGTTAAATCGGTAATCGCTCTAAATTTGTAATCAGAATTGGTTTCTAATGTTTTTAAATAATCTCTATCGATAGTGATAACCCCATCAGAAACGCTATATTCGGTATCTTTTAAACGGTAATTTCCATCGCCTAAATTAACCACTCTTAAGACTTCATAACCTAAACAATTAAAGTCTCCTGTGTTAGTGTTTAAGCTTTTTAAAGAGGTTTTTGAATAATCAAAATGACTTTCTTCTAAATTAGAAGCGACTTTTCCTCCTTCATAATCGGATAAGCCATAGACCAAAGAAGCAACATCATTACCATCCAGATATAATTTGGCAATGCCATCATTAACGATAAGATTGACTTTATATTCGCGGTCAGATTCAAATTCCTGGCTCACTGATTTGATTTCTTTTTCGTGATTTCCAAAAGAGATCTTTCCTTCCGCAAAATCAATCGTTAATAATTGATACTCTTCAAGGTTTTGGCTTGCTCCGAAAAGTAGTTGAAACGTTTTTGCGTCGCTATTAACTTTTTTCAAAGTCACGGAGTAAATAAAGTCGTGATAAACGTGTTCACTTACAGGTGCTGCCATAAGCCTATCCTCCTTACATCATTTCTCTAACAAGCAAGTGAGAAATAGATACTTCGTTAATTTCAGTTCCCATTTCAAATGAGATCCATAAAACACCCGCTTCTTCGGAAGTCGTGATTTCTACTGTTTCTTCCACGTGTTCATCGTTTGGCCCGTAGGTCGCAAATGGAACGGCATCCCATTGCTTATTTTGAAGCATGACCTTATATTCTTTGTCATCTTCTTTATGCCATAAATCAAAGCTAATATTATATGTTTTTCCTACTTCGAGTTTGATACCGGTGTTGATAAACATTCCGCCATTCCAGATATCGCTTCCTGGAGTAGTAACTTCGACGTGAGCATCTATTCCACCATCATTAACCCAAGTATTTCCTTCAACTCCTGGATCAAATCTTTTGATAATACGACCATTGAAGTTGAAATAACTTGATTCTTTAATGAGGAGTTCAGAAAGAGTTAATTCATTAACAGCGGTTCCCATTTCAATTGAAATCCATAAGAAACCTTTAGTTTCATCAGTAACATCAATATAAGCAACGATATGTCCTTCTTGATTTTCGTATGTGACAAATGGAACGGCATCCCATTGTTTATTTTGTAGCATCACTTTGTAATCACCATCGGTTTCATGAGCAAGACTAAAACTCACCATATACGATTTATCCGCTTCAAGTTCAAATCCGGTTTCCACGAACATTCCACCGTTATAGATTTCAGCACCTGGATTAGTAACCTTAACGTGTGCCTCTGTCTTATTAACCATAGAGGTTTCGCCTGCGCATGGGGAATCAAATCTATCACGTAATTTACCGGTGAAATCAAAGTATTCAACTTCTTCAATTAATAAGTTAAAGATAGAAACTTCATTAACAGCAGTACCCATTTCAAATGAGATCCAGAGTTTACCAGCACTACTGTTATCGACTTTAAATTCAGAACCAACATGGCCTTCAAATGATTCAAATGAATCAAACACATGGGCATCCCATTGTTTATTTTGAATCATCACTTTGAAAGGACGATCTGCTTTACGCCAAATATCAAAGGTGACCGAATATGTTTTTCCGTTTTCTAAATCAAGGCCGGTATCAACAAACATTCCGCCATTCCAGATGTCATTTCCTGGAGTAGTAACTTCAACGTGAGCGTCGGTGTGGTTGACAACCCAAGTATTACCAACACATGGAGAATCAAATCTTCCGATTAATTTATCAGTGAAATCAAAATATTTAACTTCTGGCTCAATAGTTGGAATCTTTTCCACTTTTGTTTCATTACAAACGATACATTTATAGGTACGTTCACCTTCTTCGTATGCGGTTGGTTCAAGAGTGACTTCACCATTATCCCAAATGTGAACACACTTAGGAGTTAATGTGAATGATAATTGTCCTTTTGCTTGGCATTCGCCAGTTTTGTATAAAACTAAATAGACAAAATCGCCTTTATTAAAGGCAAAATGATTTTCAGATTCATAAGCCCAATTCTGTGCGTCTTCATCAATTCTATTATTTGAAATAACGTTTCCATGACTATCCGCAACCACTAAATAGCCCACTAATCTAGTATTAGTTTCAATTCCTTTAAAAGAAACTTTGGCTTTAACAGTGATTTTCTCTTCTTCTTGGATTAATGAATAACCTAAAACAGCAATTCCACTTGCATAAACATTGCCTTTTGAGATTTCTACGCCTTCATGAGTGTATTTTCCTTCACCCTTTGTTAATGCATGAGGATTTATATTAAGAGCGCTTGGATCGAATGTTTCTAAATATCCATAGGTCCAATTGTTTTCAAATTTACCAAATTGTTCTTCAAAGTCAGCATGAGCAGGAACATCAACGTGTTTAGTTTCGTCGCATCCTGGATGAACACAATGGTCTTCTCTTTCTCCGCCTTCTAATAAATCAGGTATTTTCACTAATTCACCTTCAGCGAATTCATGTTCTAACTTTTCTATGACAACTTCTTTTGTTTTATTGCATCCTTCGTTGATGCAGGTATACGTTTTAATTCCTGTGGAGTGGCAGGTTGGCTGAGTTGTAATAGTGCCCTCATCCCAAGTATGAGGAAGCATGGTGATGTTTTCGGTTTTGGTTTGGCTGCAGCCTTCGAATGTACATTTGAAAGTTTTAACGCCTTCCGAATGGCATGTTGGTTCCGTAGTTACTGTTCCCTCGTTCCAAGTATGATCGTGTTCAGGGACGGTTCTTCCTCCACATGAAACACTAAGCATGGAAAAAAGGAACGCTGGTAAAGCTAATAAAATCGAGACACTTTTTTTCATATACTGCTCTCCTAAAAAGTTGCATCAAATAAATTGATAAAGCATCAATAAAAATAAACTTCTACTTCATGGTATAAAATGCATTTTATGGTGTCAATTGCCCACATTTAAATTGTGCAAATAGAAATTAGAAAAAAAACATATTTGTGCAAATGAACAAATTGGTTTAGACTATATTTGAAATAGAAAATGATAGGAAAACATATGAAAAAGGCTATAACAATTAAAGATATCGCTGAAGAATTGGGTTTATCTAGAAATACCGTTTCAAAAGCATTAAATGGGCAATATGTTCCAAATAAGACTCGTGAGCTAGTTTTGAAAAAAGCTCAACAAATGAACTACAAGTCCTTTAATAGTGAATTATTAAAATCAAAAAAATATCGTATTTTACTTTTAACGGGAAAACCAATTTTTAATATGAATTTCTATCTCCCTTTAGTTAACAGCCTTGAAACGTATTGTTTTGATAACAATTATGATTTCTTTGGCTATACCTATAAACCTGATGGAAATGCGTTTGATAAAGTTGCAACATATATCAGAAATTTAAATGTCGATGGAATAGTGGCAATCGAATGTTTTGAAATCGAATTCATTAAGAAGTTATTAAAACTCAAACTTCCAACATGCTTTATCGATTTTGCTGGTCACGCTTTTGAAATCGAAGACAATTTCGATCTTATTAGTTCAACTGATCAAAAGAATGTTTGTGATTATATCAAATCACTTATAACCAAATATAGTTTCAAGTATTTCTCTTTTGTGGGAGATTTCAGGCATTGCTTAAGCTTCCATGAAAGATATATGGGGATGCTCAGAGGTTTAGGTAGATGTAACTTAACTCATTCCACAAAGGATGACATATTGGAAGATGATAAGATATTTGATTATGGCAATATCGAACTATTAAAGAGTAAATTAAAAGAATTCTCCAGGCTTCCAGATTGCTTTGTTTGTTGCAATGATTTCGTCGCTAGAAAAGTTGCAACCGCGATAAAAGAATTAGGATATGAAATTCCAAAAGACACAACAATAATCGGATATGATGGGGTCATAGAATCAGAAGAAGGTGATCCAAAAATCACCACATTCTATGTTGATAAAACATTCCTTGGCGAAGAGGCAATTAGATTACTTATTGGCAGAATCAGAAACCGTAATTGTCCAACAAGAATCATGTACATTCATAGCGATTTAGTGGAAAGAGAATCTACGATTAAATAGATATTATATACAAAGTATATAAAAAAGACCGAGATTTGATTTCTCAGTCTTTATTTTTGTTGTTTCAACTAAGCCGCTAGTGGGATTCCGTATAAACTTGCGAAGTATGCAACGGATTCACCAACTGTGCTTGTTGGATAATCTGTTGTTGGATTGGCAGCAACAGCAGCAGCAATTGTTCTTTCCGCAGGAACTAAATCACAATATCCATAAATTAATTCTTTGACATCATCTTCGTTAGCGGAACAAAGCGCCATACCTGCATTGGCTGCGTTCCATCTTGCGGCAAACGCTTCACCAGATTCAAAACTGACACGTTCCAATAGATTGCCTTTATTCGTTTCGGCTTTGAGTTGGAAATCTCTAACTGTGACTGTGAAATTACGATCTTCTTCGGCTCTAATTCCACCAAGTCTTAACAAGACGAATGTTTCATCGTGAGTTGCTGTGAATGTTCCGCCAAATACAAACCAGTTATTCTTGGTAAAAATGTTATTATAAGCAGTATCCGCTTTATCCTTGGTTTCAATTCTGATATCACTAAATTCATAGTGTTTTTTTGCCGCATCATCTAATCCTTCAGCGTTTGAGCCATAACTATCAATTTTTAAATTAAATTCACACCAATAAGTTGAACCTATTTCAACAGGAATGTGCCAGTTAACTAAACCGAACGCAAAATTTTCAAAATGCCCATCTGTGACATGAAGAGCTAATCCATCAGCGGTATATTCAGAAGTATAAGTCATTGTTGTCGCTGGATTTCCGGCTGGATCATTTCTGACCTCAAATGTTAATGTATTGAATCTAGCTGCTTCGACTTGTCTAAAAGCAACTTCTTGTTTCTGAGATGCTGCGAAACCAGCCATGCAAACGATACCTAATGTCGCGGCGCCAAAGACACTAAAAACAACTGCTAATTCCTTTTTATTCATTTTCGAACCTCCTAAGTTCAAAGACTAAGCTATTGTCAAATATACCATATAGATTAGTTTTAAAAAAGAATGGTGGGATATTTGTTCATATACAAACTGTTTTTAGATAACATTTGTGCATTTGCACATTATTTTTTATTGTGGAATCCTTATTATTTCAGTAGCCAAGGAAATACTTAGTGAAATGAAAAAAGAAGAAATAAAGTTTACCAAAAACAAGATTATATTTGCTACCAAATTAGGCTTTAAATCACATTATCTATACACACGGCTCAAATACGAGTATAGAAAAGAAAAAGAAAAAACCTTATCTATTCTAAGCATTAGTGGCGAGAAACAATCGCGCTCCCTATGCCCCAACACGCTAAGAATGTCAAAACTATTGCTAAAAGAAGAATTAATAAACGGAAAATAGGTTTCCTTGTAAATGCGGCAAAGACAATAGCAAGGCCAGAAAATAAACCACTGATGCCGCCTCCGATAGCGCCACCAACATAATAGAAACCAGCATCTACTAACATCGGAAGATTCCCTAATACCATGGTCATTACAAATGGAATGACTCCTAATACATATACATACCAAGGACATTTTTCTGTGACGACAAACGTCTTTTCTTTAACTGAAAACTGAATTCCGGAAAACAAATTGCCATAAATATAAATTTTGTATGAATTTTGTGGTAAGGAAACTAATAGAACTTTCTTTTCAATTCGTGTTGCTTTAATGCCATTAATGCATGCGTTATAGCGTCCAGTAAAAGAGTTATATGAAAATTCAATGTTACCTATTTCTGGGTCATTAAATACCGTGGTCATATCTCTTATCTCCCTATGATAAATAATATGTTATACTTATGCGCCTGTATTGTCATTTGTTATCTAAATTATTCTTTACACGCGAGTAGTTTAACAAGAATAAAAAAACCCTGAGTTGAAGTGAACCCCAAATTGGACACTTCAATTACGCTCGGTCTTTTACTTCTTCATTTTTATTCTTATTTGCAATCTTGTTTGCTAGCTTAAATATGCCCATCAATAGAAGTGTGATTAATGCAGTGGCAATTGGATACGCCACAAAAAGCATTAGGAATGAGAATAGCAATTGTATATTGTGTTCAATAAAGAAATCAGAAATGAATGGAATGAATCCGTTTGCATCCATTAGCATCATATAGTCAGGGTTAGAACCATTGTTTGGAATGTATTTAATGATGAAGTTAGCAGGGATAACAAACGCACTGAATAGCACGATCGGAACCATACCTTCATAAATTGTTTTAAATGAAGGAGTGTATAGTTCGGTTGCTAATAGTGAAACACCGACAAACACAATGACACCATGGAAGATAACGGAATAAAGACCACCAAAGGTAAATATTGGATACCATCCAGCAGCGCTTAAGTAAACAAAGTTAGATAAACCTGCCACTAAACCGATTGAACAGAAAAAGGCCATTGAGAATTTTTTCATATGTCCTTTGCCCCAAGCGACAAATGGTAAGAAATATAAAAGCATTGAGCAGGAGTATAAAGGAAGGATGCCACCTAAATTAAATGGTGCACCATGAGTAATATCGGCATAGGAAGAGAAAGTAATTTTTGCTACTTCAAATATTGGCATGAATATAGCAATTACTCTGTAAATGGTAAACATCTTCTCTTTCTTGATTTTTCTTAAAAGAATAGAGCCAATAATAATGAGCACCAATAAAACACCCATAACAATGAATTGTTTTGGGGACATTCTGTCAGAACCGGTATATCCTTTTTCCGCTAAGGTATAAGAATCATCAAAAAATCCGTAATTGCTCATGCGAATGATTATATGCTATTACAGAATAATTATCCACCGGACAATCCGGTGGTTTTGCGTTTTCGGGCAACATAGCCCTCTGGTACCAGCTGCCGCTCAAGGCGGCCGCGGGAACGGACCAACAATATGTTATTTCGTTTTAGGCAAGGTGGGTCTGCATGAAGGCGGCGATTCCCCAGCGAGAGAGCAGCGTTTTATCGCAAGAGGACTTCTCTTCCCCTTCTTCTCCATAGGCGTTCACTTTGTTCGCACGTTCCTTATTAAGCATGTATTTGGATTTTTCTTTTTTCATTTTCGCGTACCTCCTATCGGTACGGCAATATGATAGTCTTCGGCAAAACCAATGTAAGATTGGAAGTGCTTCCAGGAAACGCTTTCAAGAAATCGTTCTATTTCTTTAGGCATTTTCCTTGCCTCAAAACCCCTCATCAAAAGCTCTAAAGACATGAAAACCGCCCTTTCGGACGGCCGTCTATGGATACGTCGTTTTGTCCAACTTCGGATAAGCGACTTTGGACAACGACAATTAGAAACAATTCTGGTGGGTTGAAGTGGATTCGATCTTTTTGATTGCATCAATGTAAGAATTAATCCTTGATAAAATTCAAAATAAAATCGATTGCCCCGATGATTGTATACCCGTTTTCATCTCTCATTGCAGGATTGTTTCTTTTGATGATTAAAACTTTTTGAACACCATCATTTATTTTGGTAAAAGGTTTGATTTCCCTATTCTTGGTTTTTAAATCATTGACATCTGCTGCTATTTGAAAATAATAAGCTTCAGCACCTCTTGTGGCATAAAAATCCATTTCGTAATTAACTCTTATGGTCTTACCATTCTTATCTTTTTCGTATGATTCAAAAGTACCAACGGTAAAGTTAAAGCCACGATAAACTAGTTCGTTGTGGATAATATTTTCTAACACCTTACCCTCATCAAAAAATGTAAAATCCAATAAAGCGTTTCTTAAGCCGATATCAGTAAAATAGTATTTTCTTGTCGCACCAACGTTTTCTCTTCCTTTAATATCGTATCTAGATACTTCGTTGATGATGAACGCATCTTTGAAGAAGCCGAGATATTTTGAAACGGTGTCTTTGTCTATTTTTTCGTGTTTAACAGATTGATACGAACCAGCAATTTTATCAGAATTTAACAAATCACCAACAGATGAACTTAAGATTTTGCATAGTTCATCAAATGATTCGCTTTTGTTTACATTGTTTCTCTCTAAAATATCTGCAAAATATGTCTTTTGGAAAAGTTTTTTAAGGTATGTTTCTTTTTCTTGCTTAGAAGAAAGCACTGCAAGAGGCATTCCTCCATGCATCATGTATTCATCAAACGCATCAACTTTGCTGCCACCAACATAGTTGTAAAACTCTTCAAAAGAAAGCGGGCACATGTGAATTTCTGTAGCCTTGTCTCTAAATTCAGTAATGATGTCACTAGATAGCATTTTTGAATTGCTGCCAGTCACGTATAGGTCAATATTTGGTTCTCTTGATAGTCCTAACACCACATCAACAAAAGAAATCACTTCTTTGTCACTATCTTTAGCTAAAATAATCTTTTCTTCTGTCAATGTCGGATTGATGATTGTATATACCTTTTGTATTTCATCTAAAAAAACATAATGAATCTCACTATTGGTACATATTGATCTAATATACTTGCCTAATTCAATTGGGTTTCTTAATTTTTCATTTTTGTCATCATCAAGTTCTAAAACAATAATGTTTTCTTTCTTAATCCCATTATCTAGTAAATACTTTTTGTAAATATCTTTAAGAAGATATGATTTTCCACATCTGCGAATTCCAGTTATGACTTTAGGAAAACCGTTTTCTTTAGCATCTATTAGTTGCTTTAAATACTTTGGCCTTTCAATCATATTTTCTCCTTTTTTGTGTAAATACACATTTTTTTCGATTTTATTGTATAAGATAGAAACTTAAATAGCAACATGTAAAGTTATAGAAGCAAAGAAAAAGAAGGCTTTATTCCTTCTTCTTCGACTTTTTATATTCACTGATCGGTATCGTCATCCAGTGACAGGAGAAGTCACCAAGACTATGTAAAACGTTCAGCATACTGTAGTTGGCTGAACTCATTTATCCGCTTTTGGACAATTTTGTCTATTCGTATTATGTCGTGTTTATAATCTTTCGCGAATAAGAAAAAACCGAGATATTTCACTCGGCTTTCTACTGAGACAATTCATTTTCTGCATCTAAAGTAAAATACCAGGTATCAATTGACTCATATTCACTACTTTCTATGGTTATTGGGTTTTCATTATTAAGCCATGCAATAAATTCTCTAGCTCCAATATTGAACTCGTTGATTTTTAGATCAGTAATAACAAATTTTAAAGTTGAATACCCATCTCTGTGATTAACTCTCTTGGTACAAAACACAACCGCATAGAAACCGAATTTTTCTAAATCGCCATACCAATACTTCTTTCCTGGTTCAAACTTACATTTGCTCATACAAAGTCCTCCTTTTATGCTTTTATTATGTAATTTTTAGAAACTCAAAAGGTCGCACCTGGGGAGACATTTTTAAATCTTTGATAATTTATCTACTTTTAACAAAAACAAGCGACACGGGGTTCCTAAAGCAAAATAAAAGGCTACCCATGAAAACTGTTAAAAGTGAGGTAGCCATATGCGATGTGAGAGGTAAAAAATAAAGTAGAGGTTGGAATATGCTATAAAAGGAGTAATTTGTAATAGATGGTACTCTCGCATCATCCACTATTACCATGTAAGATGGACACAGACAACCCACATCTTACGCAACTATTATGACATTTATTTAAGTTGATTTGGTCCCTGCTCAAGAGACAATTAAGCTTGTCCTTCAAGTTCTTCAATCGCTTTTAAATCAACATGAGCTTTTTTAACGATATTTAAATAATCTTTTTCAGGAATAAGGCCTAACTTAAAATACGCTTCGATAACGGCTTCTTCAATTAATAAGTAATTGTGGAATCAATTTTTATCGGAAAAGACATTTTCAAATTCTTTTGATGAGTATCTCTTAATCATAGTTAGGCCTCGCTCTTATTAATGTTCTGAGAATAATAATTCTTCGTATGTTGGCATTGGCCAGTAATTCTTTGGCATCAATGTTTCACATTCGTCCACTACTGCTCTGAGTTTAGCCATAAGCGGCAATAATGTATCTTTGATAATGAAAGCTTGCTTTTCAAAACAATCAATTTTATTAGCTTCCAAATATTTATCATTTAAAGCGGTGGTTAGCTCATCAATTTTTGTGAGATTATTGCACAATTTATCAAGTGTATTTTTTTGATAATTGATGGAGATTGATTTATCAATAGCGATTAAGTTAGTAATATTGTTAGCTAATTTACCAATGTATTTATTAATCGCTGGCATGATATTTCTTTTAGCAAGATGCACCATTGTTTTAACTTCGATATCTAAGGATTTGACATAGTTTTCAAAATCAATTTCTTGTCTCGCTTTAAGCTCGATATCGTTTAAGACATTATGCTCGCCAAATAATTTGACATTCTTTTCGTCCATTAAATGCGCAAGAGCATCTGGTGTAGTTGGGAAATTACACAAACCGCGTTCTTTAGCCTCTTCCACCCAAGTGTCGTTATAACCATTACCAGAGAACAAGATTTTTTGATGCTCTTTGATCGTATGTTTAACGATAGCATGTATGGCTTTATCGACATTATCACTAGTCTCTAACAGATCAGAGAATGTTCTTAAAGATTCCGCCACTGCCGTATTTAAAACTGTATTAGCGTCACTAACACCTTTATTGCTACCCGGCATTCTAAATTCGAATTTATTGCCAGTATAGGCGAATGGGGATGTTCTATTTCTATCGGTATTATCTTTAACAAGACTTGGTAAAACGCCACTACCTAATAAGATTCTTTCTTTATGTGACTCAAACTCTTCATCGTCATTAGCGATTGCTTTTAAGACTTTATCTAATTCGTCACCTAAGAAAATAGAGATAATCGCTGGTGGCGCTTCATTTTTGCCTAAACGATGGTCATTAGAAGCGGAAGCAACACTAATTCTTAATAAATCTTGATAATCATCAACCGCTTTAATAACTGCTGCTAAGAATAATAAGAAAACTTGGTTTTTAAATGGTGTGTCTCCAGGGGATAAAAGATTAATTCCTGTATCTGTAGAGATAGACCAGTTATTGTGTTTACCACTTCCATTAACGCCTTCAAATGGCTTTTCATGGAATAAGATAACAAAGTTATGTTTATCAGCAATCTTAGTCATCATTTCCATCACTAATTGGTTTTGGTCACACGCTAAATTACATGTTGTATAAATAGTTGCTAACTCGTGTTGTGCGGGAGCGACTTCATTATGTTCGGTTTTTGCAGAGATGCCTAATTTCCAAAGTTCTCTATCAACTTCTTCCATAAAAGAGGCGACACGTGGTTTAATGACACCAAAATAATGGTCATCCAATTCCTGACCTTTTGGAGATGGCGCACCAAATAGAGTTCGACCGGTTAAAACAAGGTCAAGTCTTTTTCCAAACATCGTTTTATCAACAAGGAAATATTCTTGTTCTGGACCAACATTTGTGACGATATGTTTAACATCATTCATCTTTAAGACTTTAAAAACTCTTAAGGCTTGCTTGTTCAAAGCATCAATACTTCTTAATAATGGAGTCTTCTTATCTAAAGCGTAACCACCATAGGAGCAGAATGCTGTTGGAATGCATAATGTATTGCCCTTAATAAAGGCATAGCTTGTCGGATCCCAAGCAGTATAACCTCTAGCTTCGAATGTGCTTCTTAAACCACCAGATGGGAAAGATGAAGCATCTGGTTCACCTTTAATTAATTCTTTGCCTGATAATTCTAAGATTGGATTACCAGAGGAAACAGTAGTTAAGAAACTTTCGTGTTTTTCAGCGGTAATACCCGTTAATGGTTGGAACCAGTGTGTATAGTGAGTTGCACCATTAGCGATGGCCCAATCTTTCATGGCTTCCGCTACAGCGCTCGCTAGTGTTGAGTCTAAAGACTCACCATTTTTAATTGTTTGTTCTAATTTATCGAAAACATCTTGACTAAGCGCTTTTTTCATCGCTATTTCGTTAAAGACGAGTTTTCCAAATTCTTCTGGAACTATTTTCATAATCATTTTCTCCTTTATTCGTATTCAATCGTGGCTGGAGGTTTACTAGTAATGTCATAGACCACTATATTAACACCTTGAGCCTCATTCACTATTCTTTGACTTGCCTCATCAAGAATCTTATAAGGCAATTTGACATAATTAGCAGTCATGAAGTCAGCTGTAGAAACCGCTCTTAAGGCTATCGTATATTGTCTCCCATCACATCAACGCTTCGAATATTAGTTAAGACAGCGAAATACTGACTGATTTTGTTTTGATATTCATTTTTAGCAATGACTTCTCTAAAGATATAATCGGCATCCTTTAAGATATTTAATTTATCTTCTGATATTTACCTTCTAAAGCTGATGATATTAAACCCACGAATAATGGATGTGGTTTGGTAGGTCTAGATTTAAATTCTGGATGGAACTGTGAACCTATATGATATTTGCAAGCTGGGCATTCCACGATTTCCACTAAATTTTTATTTGGGGATAAGCCACTTAAGACTAATCCTTTATCGATGAATTCTTGACGATAGATGTTATTGAACTCATATCTATGTCTATGGCGCTCGTTAATCATGTCTTTGCCGTATAGCGATTTTGCTAGGCTATCTTTTTGTAAAGAACAAGGGTAGCTACCTAGTCTCATAGTGGCACCTTTGGCGACGATATTAACTTGTTCAGGTAATAAATCAATGACAGCGTGCGCTGTATTTGGATTGAATTCACTGGAGTTAGCGTCCTTATAACCTAGCACGTGTCTAGCGTATTCAATAACCATCACTTGCATGCCTAAACAAATGCCTAAACATGGTAGATTGTTTTCTCTTGCATATTTGGCTGCATCAATCATCCCTTCAATGCCGCGCACACCGAAACCACCAGGAATAATTATTCCATCAGCGGCTTTGAGCTTTTCTTTAACGTTTTTAACGGTTAGTTCTTCGGAGTTAATCCAAAGGATTTCCGCTTTCGCATCTAGTAATGAAGCAGCATGGAAGATTGATTCTTCAACGCTTAAATAAGCGTCGTGCAATTCTGTATATTTACCAACAAGAGCGATTTTCACTTTTCTATGGGCATTTTTGATTTTATCCACCATTGCAGTCCATTTTTCTAAATCTGGTTTAGTAATTGGAAGATGTAGTTTTTCGCAAACAATATCAGAAAGGCCCTCTTTTTCTAAAAGAAGAGGTACTTCATAAATACTACTAGCGGTTAAATTCTCAATAATCGCTCTTTTATCAATATCGCATAATAAAGCAATCTTATCTTTGATTTCTTGGGTTAATGGTTGAGTGGAACGGCACACTAGGACATCTGGTTGAATGCCTAAGGAATTAAGTTCTCTAACGGAATGTTGGACTGGTTTACTCTTGAGTTCACCACTACCAGGAATTTCAACAATAAGTGGGACGTGAATATAAATAACGTTTTCTCTACCCTTATCTTGACCAACTTGTCTAATCGCTTCTAAAAATGGTAATGATTCAATATCTCCAACAGTACCACCAATCTCGCATATGGCGATATCAATGTTTTGCTTTTCAGAAATATAAATCCAATTCTTTATTTCATCAATAACATCAGGAATGATTTGAACAGTTCTTCCTAAATAGCCACCAGTTCTTTCTCTATTGATGACATTCCAATAAATCTTGCCAGAAGAAACTGAGCAAGATGCATCTAAAGAAACATTAGCGAATCTTTCATAGTGACCTAAGTCTAAATCTGTTTCCGCTCCATCATCAGTGACAAACACTTCACCATGTTGATAAGGAGACATTGTCCCTGGGTCAACATTTAAATAAGGATCAAATTTTTGATTTTTAACACTATAGCCTCTTTGTTTTAATAAACGGGCTAAAGAAGCGGCACAAATCCCTTTACCTAACCCAGAAACAACACCGCCTGTGACAAAGATATATTTCATATTCGACAACCAACTATGGCGATATACTACCACGTATAATTATCAACAATGAAATACATATAACATTATGGTTATCATATATTTTTTGTATGTTAACTTTTACTTACTTGTTATTAATAAATAATGCCCTATTTATAATAGTTATACAGTTTTTTAAAGGCAGGTAAAGAGTTTACAATTTGTTGATAAGAGACACAATAAGCAATTCTTACATAGCCCTTATAATCAAATGGATCGCTAGGAACTAACAGTAATTCAAACTTTTTAGCGGTCTCACTAAATTTCTCGGCATCTTCTTCTAAAGCTTTAACGAATAAATAGAAAGCCCCTGTTGGTTTTACTACCTCATAGCCGATTTCTTTTAACGAGCGATAGAGAAGTTCTTGATTCTTTTTATATTCATCTAAATTACTGGTATAACCTAAAACATAAGGTATGAGATGTTGAAATAATGCAGGCGCGCATATATAACCAAGCATTGATGCCGCGCCACAAATAAGCGCATAGATATCATTAACATCTTCACATTTTGGATTAACGACAATATAGCCAATTCTTTCGCCAGGGAGAGATAAACATTTAGAAAATGAATAGCACACTAAAGAATTATCATAATAATTAGTGATAAACGGATATTTCTCTTCTTTATATAATAGTTCTCGATATGGTTCATCGGAAACTAAATAAATGGGATGGCCATATTCTTTTTCTTTCTTTGAAAGAATATCCACTAATTTCTTAATAATTTCTTCATTATAAAAGGCCCCTGTAGGATTATTAGGGGAATTATAAAGTACTATTTTAGTTTTATGAGTAATTTTCTTTTCTAAATCAATAAAATCAGGTAAGAAATCTTGGTCGGGAAGAACGGGCACTAAAACACCACCCATTGCTTCTACATATGTGCGATATTCAGGAAAATGCGGAGCAAACACTATCATTTCTTCATATGGAGTAATTAAAGCTTTAATAACTATCGCTAACGAAGCCGCTGCACCACAAGTTAAAAAGATATATCTACCATCTAATTTAGTCTCATATGTCTTGTTTAAATAAGAAGCGATAGAATCTCTCACATTTTTTTCACCAGCACTTACTGTATAGCCATGTATTTTAACCGAATCTTCTTCCGTTAATATTTTTACTAATGTTTCATTGACTATACTTGGTGCCGGAATGGAAGGATTACCAATACTAAAGTCAAAGACTTTATCTTCCCCAATTTCCGCTTTTCTTTGTAAGCCATATGTATATAAATCTCTAATTGTGGATTGGCTATATCCAATTTCTAACATTTTCTTATTAAACATCGCATTAAATTCCTTTAACAAAAGTATACTAGCACATTGAACTAGTTATACATAAATACATATAATTGAATAGTAATAATACGTTTTTCGTATAATAGGAGATCATATGGACATTAAGACACTTCGCTACTTCATTGTGGTCGCCGAGGAATTAAATATTACAAGAGCGGCTAAGATTTTGATGATGAGCCAACCACCACTTTCTAATCAAATTAAGAATTTAGAAGAAGAGTTGAATACGACTTTGTTTATCAGAGGAAAAAGGCATTTAGAATTAACTGAAGAAGGCAAATTCCTCTATCAAAAGGCTAAAGATATCATTAACTTAAATGATAAGACTGTTAATGAAATCTTATTAATGAATAAGGGTTTAAGTGGCACGATTGCTATCGGTTTAGTGGAAGGTACCGCTCCTGATATCGCTGCGGAATGGATTTCTGAATTCTTAATGATTCATCCGCATGTTAAATTTAGAATTCTTGATGGTAATAGCGATGATTTAATTGAAAAGATGCGCGCCGGATTAATTTCTCTCGCCGTTATTACTTCTCCATATGATCAAATCTTATTAAACAGTTTTAAAGTTGGCGAAGAAAAGATGGTCGCTTTTATGAATAAAGACCATCCATTAGCTAAATCCCCAAAAGAAAAGATTTCAATTGAAGAATTAAAAGATGAAAAGATTATTGTTCCTAGTAGAAAAATCTATGTCGACGGCATTAGTAAATGGTTTAGAAAAATCCATGTTGATCCAAACATTGTTTGTGAAATGGATAATTATTTAGATGCAGCGGCGATGGCGGGTAGAGGTGTAGGCATCTCTATATTCCCTAAAACCGCTTATATTATGAATAATTCTTTGATTACTAAAGAAATTGAAGGCGAAGATAAAAAAGTCGACTACTTATTCGTCTGGAGAAAGGGTCATCAACTATCCACTCTCGAAGAGAATTTCATCGACTTTATTAAAAATAAATATGCTAATTAATGTTTTTAAGAACTTAATATTATTAAAGCAACTTAATAGTTAAATAAGGAATTATTAATAAAATATATTTATAAAAGAAATGCATCAAATGGCTCGAATACGAGTAAACAAAAAAAGAAAAAAAGCCGCTATTATTACACGGCTCTATCTTGGATAAGTCGTTTTATCCAACTTTGGATAAGTGACTTTGGACAACGACAACTTGGCTACAAATGGTGGACCTGACCAGGATCGAACTGGCGACCTCCTCGTTGCGAACGAGGCGCTCTCCCAACTGAGCTACAGGCCCGTGAGTAATAATATTAATTACAATTGTGATGAAAATCAAATCAAAGTAGTAATATTTACCCACTTTTTATTGCTTTATAGAGATTATTTCCCATAATATTATCCCTTTAAAACTTAGATAAATTCTAGCACAGAAACACTACAAAACAAATCGAACAAATAGATTAAACTAAGCTGATTTTTATAATAGAATTTATAGTGCTATGGATTCTAAAATTGCTGTCATCGATCTTAAAGCTTTTTATTCCTTTGTTGAGTGTGTTGAAAGAGGATTAAACCCTTTAACCACCCCACTAGCGGTTTGTGATGCTTCTAGAGGCGATGGAACAATCGTTTTATCAGTTAGCCCATATTTAAAAGAAATGGGTGTTCCTTCTAGATGTAGGAAAAGAGAATTACCTGATATTCCAGGAATGATTTTTGCGACACCTAGAATGGAACTTTATATCAAAAAGTCCGCAGAAGTCGTCTCAATTGTCTTAGATTATGTTGGAGAAGATGATATTCATATCTACTCTATCGATGAGTTATTTATCAATTTAAGTCCTTATTTAAAGATGTATAAGATGACTCCTTATGAGTTAGTTAATACGATAAAAGAGAAAATATTTGAAAAGACAAGATTAGTATCCACGGCAGGAATTGGCGATAACATGCTTTTAGCCAAGTTAGCGTTAGATCTAGATGGAAAGAAGAATCCACCTTATATTTCAGTTTGGACCAAAGAAGATGTTCCAACTAAGCTATGGCCAATTACACCTTTATCTAAAATGTGGGGAATATCCACGAATTTTGAAAGAAGACTTAACAAATACGGTATTTTTACAGTTGGTCAACTCGCAAACGCTGATAAAAACTTTTTAAAGAA
>CADCGC010000016.1:15543-45241 GCA_902800905.1 uncultured Erysipelotrichaceae bacterium | reverse complement strand
CTAAAATCTTCGACACTGTTTCAGCATCGAAGTTTCTAGTTGGTTTACTTTCTTTCTTGAAGTCAAAAGAAATATAATCTTTTGATTTAGATTCGATACCTTCTTTAACAACGAAACGTTTAACTTTCATGTTGTTAGCGACAGGGAGTTTCTTTCTGCAGAAATAGAATTCAGTAATCTTTGTACCTTTTGGAAGATCTTGGCCGATTTCTTTCATCTTCTTCTTAAGATCTTCGATTTCTTCTTCGGAAGCGCTGTTATCGACTTCGACAACACAGACAACCTTTTGATCTCTCTTACCTTTTTGGTCAACACCTAAGACACAAACGTTTTGAGTGTGTGGTAAACCTTTGAAGAAGATTTCAAGTTCGTCTGGGAAGATGTTTTCTCCATCCGCGTTAATGATGACGTCTTTGATACGTCCTTTCAAATAGAATCTATTTGTTGGGTCGACTTCAGCGATATCGCCAGTTGCGAAATAGCCATCTTCATCTAAAGTTGTAGCCTTTTCTTCTCCACCGATAATTTCACGAATGTGGGTGATTTTTGATTTAACAAATAACTCACCAGTATTTGGTGCTTTGCCATTTGATTTAATCTTATATTCGACTCCGTGGAATGGAATGCCGATACTACCTTTAAGTCTTAATTCAACTTGTGGTGATAGTTCAACAGATGTGATACCGATTTCTGTCATACCATATCCATTATATAATGGATAACCGATACCATTAATCACTGTTTGAGTTTTGCTATCAAGATATCCGCCACCAGAGATACAGAAACGAATATGTGTACCGAGTAAGTTCTTTTGAATAATTTTTTGAACTGTCTTATATGGTCCAGCTTCTTCTCTTGAAATCTTGCCAGTGTTATAACCGATTAATTTGTCCATTAATTCTTGTTTGTTTTGTGGTTCAAGAGCACGTTTTCTCTCTAAACCTTGAGCAATAGAATCCCAGAATAGTGGGACTGAGAAGACGTGAGTGACTTTGAATTTTTGAGCTGCAGATTGAACTTCGCTTGGTGCGAGTGATCTAACGAAAACAAAGTTTGCACCAAAATAGAAGTACCATAGGAAGGTCGCGATAAATCCAAAGATATGATGGAATGGAATCATTGCCAAGACTCTTAATGGTCCCATTGATTTTGGATAAAGCAAATCTTTACTTGTTTCTTGGAAATCAAGAGCGGCACCGATTTGGTTACAAAGATTTTCACCGTTAAAGACCATAAGTTTAACGTTACCAGTTGTTCCACTGGAACAGAAGATGACTTCGTTTTCCCAATTTGGAGCAAAGTCATAACTGTGTTTTTCTTCTAAGATATCTCTTAAGGAGAATTTAGGAACATCATAGTTATAGTTATCATCGGTGATGATGGCGACAGCTTTACCTTGTTTGATTAAGTTGTCAGTTCCTTCTTTTGATGTTCTAGCGTCCACTAAAAGTGGTTTATAACCACACATTAAAATTGCCCAGAAGATTTCTCCCCAGTGTGGTCCATTCGCAGCTTTTAAGACGATTGGAACATTTTTTGGGATTTGAATCATGAAATTCGATAGAATCGAAGCGATTTCAAATGCGTGTTTTCTAAATAATGAATATTTGTAGTTTTTTCTCTTTCCCTTTTGATCGATGTAAGTAACCGCAGTTCTCTTTTCATTTCTTTTTGTGGAGAGAACAAAGATGTCTTCCATCGTTCTTGACGTATTGAAGATTAAGTTAGCTTCAGCACATTTTGCTTTAACTTTGTTGTATTCAGGATACATATTAATTCCTACTTTCCAATTATTTATAATACTATAAATTGTTCTTTAACAATATATTTTTTGTACCTAACTCAACAATAAATATGTTGATGTGGTCTCTCTCAATTTCTAAGATTGCATATGTTCCTAGACTCCCATCACGAGGATGAGTGATACTTCCAGGACATATTGTGATGTGGCCATTTTCCTTATACACAGCGTACCTATGAGTGTGACCATGAATGAAGATTTTGGTGGTTTTTTCTTCATTAGAATTAAGAACTGGGTAATGCTTCATTACTAAGTAACCCATCGGAGTATTGATTCTTCTTACGTTATCAAAATCAAAGTAATCGCAGTTGCCTCTCACGGAATCAAATGGAAATAAAGCATATGAAGTGCTTTGTGAGTCTCCAGCGTGCAAATAATAATCCATCTTTGGGTATTCTTTTAATAAGTCTTTGAGGACTCCATCGTTTCCGTGCGAATCGCTAACCACTAAAATTTTCATCAAAGGAATGTTATCACAACTTAACTTTTTTAGAAAAGATATATTTATATATAGGAATAAGAGACAATTTCGATTATGATATTAATGCTATGGATAAGAAAACTAGTCGAATCATCTTTATGGGAACTCCAGAAATCTCTTCTCGAGTGTTAGAAGGGCTCATTTTAGATGGCTATAACATTGTCGCGGTTATCGCTCAACCAGATCGACCTGTTGGAAGAAAAAAAATTTTAACACCAGTACCTACTAAAGTAGTCGCGGAAAAATATAACATTCCAGTTTATCAACCAATTAAGATTAGAAAAGAATTTGAATTCGTATACGAATTAAAACCAGATTTAATCCTTACCCTTGCCTATGGACAAATCGTTCCTCAAGGACTTTTAGATATTCCTACTCTTGGCTGCATCAATCTTCATGGAAGTTTGCTCCCAAAGTATCGAGGCGCCGCCCCAATACAATATGCTTTATTAAATAATGACAAAGTCACTGGCATGACTCTTATGAAAATGGTCAAAGAGATGGACGCTGGTGAAATGTATATGACAGAAGAAGTAACTATTGATGAAGAAGACAATTCAACTTCTTTATTTATAAAGATGGGTGATGCTGCTCTTAGACTCGCTTTAAAAGCACTTCCTTTATATTTAGAAGGTAAATTACCAGGAACTCCACAAGATGAATCTTTAGTGACTTTTGCTCCTTCAATCAAACCAGAAGAAGAGAAAATTGATTTAAACAAAACTAAAGAAGAAATCTTTGGACAAATTAGAGCCTTATCTGATGTTCCAGGAGCGTATCTTTATTTAGATAATCTTAAGATTAAGATATATAAAGCTAGAATAGTCTCTGATGAAATAGTAGGTGAAGTTGGAGAGATTATTAAAGCCGACAAAGGTGGCTTATATTTACAAGCAAATAATGGACTTCTTGCGCTTTTAGACCTTCAAAAAGAAGGAAAAAATCGCATGGACTACAAGTCGTTTATTAACGGCAATCAAAATATATTAGGCCAAAAACTCAAATAAGATGAAAAAGAAAATTGTTCTTTCCGTCCATCAATTGGTGGATTTTCTTTTAAGAAGTGGCGATATTGATAATCGCGTTTTTAATCGTTCCTCTCAAACTGAAGGAAGTCGATTACACTCGGTCTATCAGTCTAAGCAAGGAAAGAACTATATTTCTGAATATCCATTAAAACAAACATTTGTGGTTGATGAAGTTGAAATCACTCTTCAGGGAAGAGCGGATGGGATCATTAAAAAAAGTGATAAAGACTATATCATTGATGAAATCAAAACCACAATCGTTGAACTTGATGAATTTAGAAAAGAAAACCTTGCATGGCACTTAGGGCAAGCAAAATGTTACGCCTATATGTTTGCCTATGCTTTAAAACTTGACTTTATTGGAGTAAGGCTCACTTATATCCGTCAAGGAAAAGAAAGTAAGAAACTGATTGATGAATATACATTCTCAATTCAAGAATTAGAGCAAGACATCTATAAGATGATGGAAGACTATCTTGAATTTGAAAAGATTGTTTTTAGGCTCAATCAAGAAAGAAACGAAAGCATTAATAACCTTGGTTTTCCATTTAACAAATATCGTAAAGGCCAAAGAGAGCTAGTTAAATACGCTTACGGGACAATCAAGAACAAAGAGAAACTTTTTATTGAGGCTCCTACTGGAATTGGTAAGACCATGTCAACGGTCTATCCAGCGATTAAATATTTCACAATTGATCCTGATTCAAAAATTTTCTACTTAACTGCGAAAGCAACAGGGAAAGAAAACGCTCATAAAGCGTTATCTATCCTAAAGGATAAAGGACTATCTTTAACTGATATCATCATCACATCAAAAGAGAAGATTTGTTTTTGTAAAGATTGTTCTTGTAACCCTGATGAATGTATTTATGCGAAAGGCTACTACGACAAAATCAAAAATGTCTTAAGAGAATCAGTTCTTAGATATGATGACTTTGATTATGATACAATTACGTATCTTGCTACCAAATATTCAATTTGTCCTTTCGAATTAGAATTAGACTTAAGTCTATTCTGTGATGTTATTGTCTGTGACTACAACTATGTTTTTGATCCGATTTCATATATGAAACGTTACTTCGATGAAGACGCAACTCACTATGTTGTTTTAGTTGACGAAGCCCATAACTTAGTGGATAGAAGTAAAGACATGTATAGTGCGTCACTCAAAAAGAGTGGACTTCTTAAGGCTTTTGAAGCTCAAAGACATATTTCTAATCGCAAAATCAAAACTCAATTATCAAATCTCAAACTAATGTTTGAACGATATGATTTGACTATGAAACCTGGTCAAAATCCAATTGATGATTTAGGAGATGAAGACTATAAAGCAATAAACAAGTTTATCACCATGTATCAAGAAGTTTCTAAAGAACACAATAAAGATGTTTCTAAAGAACTCACCAATCTGTATATCGAACTCAATCGATTCATGAAAATCTCTGAATTATTATCAGAGAACTTCCATTTTTATGTCGACATCTCTGAAGAAGACACGATTATTAAGCTTTACTGCATGGATGCTTCTAGATATCTTAAGGGAACAATGTCGATGGTCAACTCGACAATTATGTTCTCTGCGACTTTGTCGCCTATTTCATACTATGTTGATTTACTAGGTGGCAACAAAGAGAACAATCCTGCAATAGTGTTAAACTCTCCGTTCCCAAAAGAGAACTTGAAGCTACTCATTGCTCCTAAAATCTCTACGAGATATAGAAATAGAGATAAAACATATGGAGAGGTTGCAAAATACATTCTAGCGTTTATTAACGCTAAGAAAGGTAACTACTTCATTTATCTACCTAGTTATGAATATTTAAACAACCTCTTAAGTGTTATAGAATTCCCAAAAGATATTGATGTTTATGTTCAAAATCGCGATATGAGTGAGAAAGATAAGAACGAATTCATTTCTCACTTCAAAGAAGACAATGAAAGAACAGTCGTGGGGCTCGCGATTATTGGAGGAGCCTTCGGAGAAGGAATCGATTTAGTTGGTGATTCTCTTATCGGTGTTGTTATTGTCGGAATTGGTTTACCAAAAATCAATTATGAGAGTAATCAAATAGTTGAATACTACAAGAATCAAGAGATTGATGGCTTTAATTACGCTTATACATATCCAGGCATGAACAAAGTCATGCAGGCGGTTGGTAGACTCATTAGAAGTGAAACTGATAAAGGAGCCGCTCTTTTGATTGATGAAAGATACACTTGGAACGATTACCGTATTCTTTTTAAAAAAGAATGGGAGAATTATGAAATCGTCCTTTCAGAAGAAGACATTAACAACTCATTACAAAAGTTTTTCAAAAAATAACAATAATGTTATAATCACTTAGAAATTATGGATTTTAATCAAAAATATACACGTAACTTCTCAATCATCGCCCATATCGATCACGGCAAGAGCACACTTGCAGATCGTATTTTAGAATTGACTGGTGCCATCTCTGAAAGAGAAATGAAAGACCAAATTCTTGACTCCATGGACCTTGAAAGAGAAAGAGGAATCACCATCAAACTCAACGCAGTGACAATATCCTACAAGAGCGATGATGGACACGAGTATATTTTTAACTTAATTGACACTCCGGGGCACGTCGACTTCACCTATGAAGTATCACGCTCACTCGCAGCTTGTGAAGGAGCGGTTTTAGTGGTGGATGCGACTCAAGGAGTGGAAGCTCAAACACTCGCTAATGTCTATTTAGCGATTGATAATAACTTAGAGATTTTACCAGTTATCAACAAAGTTGATTTACCAAGCGCGATGCCAGAATGGGCTAAAGAAGAAATTGAAAAGAGAATCGGAATTCCTAGTGATCAAGCTGTTGAGGTATCCGCTAAGACTGGATATCACGTCCATGATTTACTAGAAGCGATTGTTAAATATATTCCAGCACCAAGCGGAGACGAAAACGCTCCTCTTAAAGCTCTTATCTTTGATAGTTTCTACGATTCGTATCGTGGAGTGGTCATTATGGTGAGAATCAAAGAAGGTTCTGTTAAAGTTGGCGACCACATTAAACTCATGCAATCAAACAAGGATTACCTTGTTACTGAACTCGGAATTAGAACTCCTAATGAAATTAAGTTAAAAGAACTTAGGTGTGGACAGGTTGGATATATCTGCGCTCAGATTAAAGACATTAAAGATGTTAGGCCTGGCGATACAGTGACTATCTTTGATAGACCTGCTTTAGAAGCTCTTCCAGGATATAGAAATATCAATCCGATGGTGTTCTGTGGCCTTTACCCAGTCGATAGTGATGATTACCAAGATCTAAAAGACGCTTTAGAAAAGTTAACACTTAATGATGCATCATTACATTTTGTTCCAGAAACATCACAAGCCTTAGGCTTTGGCTTTAGATGTGGCTTCTTAGGACTTTTACATATGGATGTCATTCAAGAGAGACTTGAAAGAGAATATAACATCGATCTCATCTTGACTGCTCCATCAGTTATCTATCATGTCTATCTCACTAACGGTGAGCTTTTACCAATTGATAACCCTTCAAAACTACCTGATTCTTCAAAGATTAGCCGTATTGAAGAACCATATGTGAAGGCTAATATCATGACTCCAAAGGAGTATGTTGGTCCAATCATGGAACTCTGTCAAGAAAAAAGAGGCATTTATGAAGACCTTCAATATTTTGATGACACAAGAATGATTCTTGTCTATGATATGCCTCTATCTGAAATTGTTTACAATTTCTTTGATAAACTTAAAAGTTGCACTAAAGGGTATGCTTCATTTGATTATGAGCCATCTATTTATAGAGCGAGTGACTTAATCAAGATGGATGTTTTGCTTAACGGACAAGTAGTCGATGCGCTTAGTAGTATAGTGTATCGCCCACATGCATATAATAGAGGCCTAGGCATCATTCGTAGAATTAAAACAGTCATTCCTAGACAACAATTCGAGATTCCAATTCAAGCCGCAATAGGTGGTAAGATTATCGCTAGAGTTGATGTTAAAGCTGTTAGAAAAGACGTTTTAGCTAAATGCTATGGTGGAGACATCTCACGTAAGAAAAAGCTTTTAGAGAAGCAAAAAGAAGGCAAAAAGAGAATGAAGAAAGTTGGTTCTGTCGAAGTTCCTCAAGAAGCCTTTATGTCAATCCTTTCAATTGATGATGAAGATGAATAGTAGAAAATTAGTAGATTTTTAGTTATTAACTTGTTTTACAAGAAAAACTCAAATATAATAAAAGCAGTAGGTGCTTAAATATGGTAAATAATGAACTTGGTGTGCGTTTCACAGAAAAGAAATACGCCACAAAAAATGAAGTCAGAAACGAATTAAAGATTTCAGTCATAGATGGAATTTGGGATAAGGTTTTGGCGTACCGTTCTGGGTTCAATACGTATCTTTTGATTAAGGGAATTGATAAAAATCAATTAAGAGTTTGCTTATGCCCAACAATCGCTAATAAAAGCGATCGAGTTGATGGTAGGATTTTAAATCTTATCAATGAATATAATAAACTCAATAAAATCAATGGCGATGCAGGATATTACGAACAAACAAACATTATAAAATGTTTACAAAATGTCGCTGTTAAAAAGAATCTTGTCAGTGATGAAGACATCATCAGAGGCATCATCCAAGGCAAGAAGACAAATGCTGATATAGCAAACTATTATGAAGCCCTCAAATATGTTAAACACAATTTCTCAAAGACGATTGATGTTGATTATTTGTCCGATTTATATAGTGCGGTTACTGGAAACTACGAATTAACCTATTTTTATCGCCAAGTTGATAATGAAGATCCTAATTTAACCGCGGTTATTTCCCGTCTATATAAGAAAGCGCCAGCCGCTCTTATTTCCCAAATGATGGATGGATTATTCAACTTTATTGCTAGACAACAATTAAGTTCATTAAATAAAGCGATTGTCACTTTCTACTATGTAGAATTCGTTAGGCCATTCAAAGATTACAATGATGAAATAGCGGTATTACTCGCTAAATCCGTTTTAGCGCATGACCGTTTAGGTGAATTCGCTGTTAATATTCCTCTTGAATCATTAATAAATGATAACGCTAACGAAGTTCATCGTTTATTTGATGAAGTTCAATCAACTTCTGATGTCACTTATTATTTGACATACGCTCTTGATTCAGTAGAAAGAATCATCAATAAGATGATTGATGGTGTAGCAGAGTTCTCTACCGAGATGCTTAAAAAAGATTTCTATCGTTTAGATGATGAGCCTCAAGATGAAACTCATAAAGACGGAGCGGAACAGCTCTCACTATTCACTGAACCAGTTGAAGAAAAGAAAGAAGAACCAGAGGTTCAATCAGTTGAACCACAACCTCAAGTGGTCAGAGAAGTTGTTAGAGAAATCATTAGAGAAGTTCCAGTTCAAGTAACTCCAGTCGAGGAAAAGAAAATAGAGAAGCCACAACAAGTTGTGCAACTTCCTGTTAACAACCCTCAAGGATTAGCAGTGAGCTTCATTCCACCAGAACTTGATGAAAAAACTGCTTTAAGATTAGAGAAACATTTATTAGAATTAGACGTGCGTCTTAAAAAAGGACAAGCATATTTCTATGCTAGACACTGCACTCTTGGCATGTATTATACGATTGATCAATATAAGAAAGCCGTTAAATGTGTCTATGAAACCGCTCGTACATCAATGGATCAGCTTGTGGAGTTCGGTTATTACCGAAAAGAACAAGTTGGAAAGAAATTTGTCTACACACCTGTAGAAAGAAAGTGAGAATAAATTATGTCAACTGAATTAATTGCCTTCTTAGTGGTTCTTGGAGCCGCTGTCCTCATCGCCGTTGTCGCTTTCTTAATTTACTTATACTTAAAACCACGTTTAAAACACGACGATAAACCAACTGAAGAACAAATTCTTCACGAAGAGATGGATCGTGTTCTTAAACCAATCGAAGATGAAGAAACCGCTAAAGCGGTAGAAGAATATAAGGATGAAGAAGAATAAGGCTAATTCCTTATATATTCATATTCCTTTTTGCGAATCTATATGCGATTACTGTGACTTTACAAAGTTGCAGTATTTTCGTATTTTCGCAAAAGACTATTTGATTAGGCTCAAAGAGCAACTACAAAACGAAGTAGTGGACATCAATCTTAAAACCATCTATGTTGGAGGAGGAACTCCAACTTCTTTAGAAGATGATTTATTCTTAGAGCTTTTAAAGATGATTGAACCTTATTCCAAGAGTGTTCAAGAATACACGTTTGAGTGTAATCCTGAATCATTATCTTTAAAAAAGATAGAAATGATGAAACAATTCGGAGTCAATCGTGTTTCTATTGGAGTTGAATCTACAGACGACGAAGTTTTAAAGATGATTAATCGTCATCACACTTTTAGTGATGTTAAAAAAGTAATGGGCTTACTAAGAGAAAACGGTATCAATAACATCAACCTTGATTTAATCTTAGGGCTCCCAAACGTTTCTCTTAAAATGTTAGAAAAAGATATTAAAAATATCTTATCTTTAAATCCAAATCATATTTCATGCTATTCCTTAACCGTTCATGAGCACACAGTGTTCTATATTAACGGAATCAATCCTCCAAGCGATGATTTCTCCTATGAAGCCTATAAAATGGTGAATGATTTACTTTGTAAAAACGGATATGAACACTACGAAGTATCCAACTGGTCAAAGCCTGGCTATAGGAGCGAGCATAACCTCACTTATTGGAGAAATGACCATTATTATGGAATTGGTCTAGGGGCAGCGGGTTACCTCGATAATATTAGATACACTAACACGAAGAATTTGTCAAATTACCTAAAAGGTAAAAACAAAAAAGAAGAAGAGATTGTAACTTCTTCTGACTTGGAAGAATATCAAATCATGCTCAATCTCAGAACCATTGAAGGCCTAGATTTAACGAGCTTTAATAAAATATTTAATAAGGATCTATATCAAGAAAAGAAGAAAGAAATTGATTCCTACATTTCTTCTAAACACTTAGCTTTAAAGAACAATCACCTCATTCCAACCTTTGAAGGAATGATGATTTTGGATAAAATAATCCTCGATTTAATCAACTAATTAATAGAAAAAACAACAATAATTCAAAAAGTTACCTATAAGGTAATTTTTATTTTTAGCACTTATTTGTTGACAGTGCTAACACTAAGCATATAATAGAATTAGCACTTGAGAGTGTATAGTGCTAAAAGAGAGGAGCAGGTTATGTCATTAACTCGTAGTGAGATGATTCTTAAGATGATTGTTGAATACTTCATCAAAACCGCTGAACCAGTTGGAAGCCACACCCTTATTGAAGAATACAATCTTCCATATAGTAGTGCGACTATCAGAAATGAAATGTCTGCTCTAGAAAAAATGGGATATATCGAAAAGCCTCATACAAGCGCAGGACGTGTTCCTTCTTCAAAAGGATATGAATATTACTGCCAACACCTTAGAGATAAGGAATTAAATGAAAGCATTCGTTATTCACTTCAATCAGTCCTTGATTCCAAAGTTCAATCAGTGGAAGAAGTGATTAAAAGAAGTTGTGAGATTATATCTCATATGACTAACTTAGTCAGTATCATTATGGGTCCTGATGAAAACGCTGAGCATTTAGCGAGCGTTCAACTCATCCCAATCAATGAAAACACCATCACTGCAATCTTTGTTACTGATAAAGGCTATGTCCAAAACAAGACCTTCATCTTAGATGAGAATGTCAAACAAGACGAAATTGTTAAATGTGTACAACTTCTTAACGATCGACTTAAAGGAACACCTGTCAGTGAACTCGTAGAGAAGATGGAATCTTTAAAACCTGTTCTCTCTGATTACATTGTTTCCCATGATGTCGTCTATCAAGCGATTCTCGAATCGCTCCTTAGATTCGCAGGTGACCGTCTCTCATTATATGGAAGAAATGAATTGTTCAATCACCCAGAATTCAAAAACGATACAGAAGCACTTATGAGAGTTATGAGACTTCTTGATGATGCCTCACTCTTAAGAAAAGTTGATTATCAACTTGAAAGTAACTCTGATACCGCGATTAACATCGGAGATGTTGAAGGAAACCCAGATGTCGCTATTGTCAAAACCAAAATCAAAATTGGACCAGATAGTGAAAACACAATCACTTTAGTGGGACCAAAGAGAATGGACTATGACAAAGCCTTGTCTGCCCTAGAATATCTCTCTCAAGAATTAGAAAAATATTTTAACGACAAAGGAGGTCAATCTGATGGTGGAGAAAACTAAAGAAACCGAAGAATTAAACAAAAAAGAAAAAAAGAAAGTCGAGAAACTCCAGGAGGAACTGGAAAAGTTACAAGCGGATGTTGAACACTGGAAAAATGAATATTATCGAGCCTACGCTGATACGAAAAACCTTAGAAATAATCTTGAAAAAGATTACCGTGAATCGTTAAAGTATCGAACCGAAGGGTTCATTGAAGAGCTTCTCCCAATCCTAGATAGCTTCCATATGGCGTTAGGAAATGAACCAGAAGATCCAACCTTAAAGAACTATCTCATCGGCTTCCAATTCATCTATCGTAACCTCGTCTCTGTTTTAGAGAATGAAGGCGTGAGTGAAGTCTCTCCTCAAATCGGAGAAACCTTCTCACCATTGACGATGAACGCTGTCGACACAGTCGAAGGAGAAGAAGACAACAAAGTTGTCAAACTATACACAAAAGGATACAAACTTCATGATCGTATCATTAGACCTGCCGGGGTTCAAGTGAGCGTTCATAAAGAGGAAAATAAAGATAACAACGAGCAATCAGAAGAATCTGATGCATAGGAGGAATAAAAATTATGGCAAAAGAAATTATCTTAGGTATTGACCTTGGTACAACTAACTCAGTTGTTTCCTATTTACAAGCAGATGGCACTGTGAAAGTCATCCCTTCACCAGAAGGAACAATGACCACTCCATCAGTCGTTGCTTTTAAAGCAAGTGGTGAAGAAATCGTTGGTAACGCTGCCAAAAGACAAGCGAGTACTAACCCAGATACAGTCGCTTCTATTAAAAGAAAAATGGGTAGTGCGGAAAAAGTTCACATCAACTGTGTGAATAAAGACTTCACTCCACAAGAAATCTCCGCAAAGATTCTTGCTTACATGAAGAAATATGCTGAAGCCCATATCGGTCACGAAGTGAAAAAGGCAGTTATTACTGTTCCTGCTTACTTCAATGACTCACAAAGACAAGCTACTAAAGACGCTGGCCAAATCGCTGGTCTTGATGTTGTCCGTATCATTAACGAACCAACAGCAGCAGCGTTAGCCTATGGCTTACAAACTGACAAATCTGAAAAAATCTTAGTCTTTGACTTAGGTGGCGGAACATTTGATGTTTCTATTCTTGATATCGGTGATGGCACCTTCGAAGTCGTTTCTACCGCAGGTGATAACCACTTAGGTGGTGATGACTGGGATGAAGTCGTCGATCAATATATCAAAGCCCAAATCAAAGAACAAAGTGGTGTGACTATTACCGATAAAGGTAGCATGCAAAGAATTAGAGAAGCTGCTGAAAAGGCAAAGATTGAATTATCTTCTTCCTTAGACACAACAATCTCTCTTCCATTCATCTCAATGAATGCTAATGGACCAGTCCACTTTGAATATACTTTAACAAGAGCGAAATTCCAAGACTTAACAAGACACCTCTTAAAGAGATGTGAAGAACCAGTTAGACGTGCTTTAGCAGATGCTAATATGTCCGCTAGTGAATTAGACCAAGTCTTATTAATTGGTGGATCTATCCGTATGCCAGCCGTCCAAGAATTAGTCGCACAATTAACCGGAAAGAAACCAAACTTATCTGTTAACCCAGATGAAGCTGTCTCTATCGGTGCTGCTTATCAAGGTGGTGTCGTTAGTGGTGATGTCAAGGACGTTGTCCTTCTCGACGTTACTCCATTAACCTTAGGTATTGAAACTTTAGGTGGAGTTCTCACTCCTCTTATTAAGAGAAATACCACAATTCCAACCACTCAAAGCCAAATCTTCTCAACCGCTGCGGACAATCAACCTGCTGTTGATATCTCCGTTTATCAAGGCGAAAGACCAATGGCTCATGACAACAAATTACTCGGTCACTTCCAATTAACTGGTATTAAACCAGCAAGACGTGGTGAACCAAGAATTGAAGTTACATTCTCAATCGACGTTAACGGTATCGTTAAAGTTACCGCAAAAGACTTAGATACTCAAAAAGAACAACAAATCACTATTAGTGGTTCTAACGGATTATCTAAAGAAGATATTGATAGAATGGTGAGAGAAGCTGAAGAAAACGCTGAAGCCGATGCTAAGCGTAAAGAAGAAACTGAAATCAAAAATAAGGCTGAAACCTTAATCAATGATATTGACCTTTCTTTACAAGAAAAAGGCGATAGCATCGACCCAACTCAAAAAGAACAAACTCAAAAATTAAGAGATGAACTCAAGGCTGCGTTAGATACTAACGATATTGAAACTCTTAAGAAACGTATCTCTGAATTAGAACAAGCCGCTGCGTATATGCAAGGTCAACAAGGCGGACAACAAGGTGCTCAAGGTGGCAACCCAGGTAACGGTACTCCAGGCAGCAACCCAGATGATGTTGTTGACGCTGACTATTCAGACAAGAATAAAGCATAAAAATAACGACAATTTCCACAAGGAGGGCAAATGCCCTCTTTGGTGGTAGAAAGGGACTAATATGGCAACAAAACGAGATTACTATGAAGTCTTAGGCGTCGCGAAAGGCGCATCTAAAGATGAAATCAAGTCAGCTTATCGTAAACTTGCTAAAAAGTATCATCCAGACAATAAAGAAACTGGTGATGAAGCGAAGTTTAAAGAGATTCAAGAAGCATATGACATCCTTTTTGATGACCAAAAAAGAAGCGCTTATGACCAATTTGGTCATGCAGCGTTTGATCAAACAGGTGGTGGACCAGCTGGTGGCAACCCATTTGGTGGATTCGGATTTGGTGGTGAAGACATCAATCTAGGAGATATCTTTGGTAGCTTCTTTGGTGGTGGCTCATCACGTTCTAGACGTCAAACCGGACCAATTCGTGGTGATGATATCTTAATGCACCTACGCGTTGATTTTATGGACGCAGTTAATGGAAAAGATGAAGAAGTTTCATTTGATTTCGATGATGATTGTCCACATTGTCATGGTAGTGGCGCTGATTCGCCTAGTGACGTTAAAACATGTCCAACTTGTAAAGGACTTGGCACTGTTACTCGCCAAACAAGAAGCATCTTTGGAATGGTAAGCACTCAATCTGTTTGTCCAGATTGTGGTGGAACTGGAAAGATTATTTCCAAGAAATGTTCCGTTTGTAACGGAAATGGATATAAACGTATCAAAAGAGTTCAAAAGATTCATATTCCAGTTGGCATTAACGATGGTCAACAAATCCGCTTAGCAGGCATGGGTGGTGCTGGTAAAAATGGAGGAGGACATGGTGATCTCTTTATTGAAATCAATATTAAGGAACACCCATTCTTCAAACGCGAAAGAAATGATATCCACCTTAATGTTCCATTAGATTTCGTTGATGCGATATTAGGAACAAAGATTGATGTCCCAACAGTGAATGGAGATATGACAATGACTGTTCCTGAAGGAACTCAGCCTGGGCAGATCCTTCGCTTAAAAGGACAAGGCATCAAAGATTTACGAACTGGTAAGCCTGGAGATCAATATATTCATCTCGATATCAAAGGTCCAACAACTCTAAGCAAGAAACAAAGAGAAGCCCTTGAAGCTTATCGAGAAGCGAGCAAAAAAGATGACTCACTGTTCGAGAAATTCAAAAAAATGTTCAAAAAATAAAGACCTTTTAGGTCTTTTTTAATTATTTTTAAAAAATTTCAAAAAAAATTTCAAAAAAATCGCATTTTTCGACTCTTAGTATAGTGAAGGGACTTTTCTCTTCAGAAGGAGGAAAAATGTATTTTATATCCCAACTCGGTGAGCAAGATTGCGCATTTGCTTGCCTAAAAATGATGCTTGCAAATTATCACAAAGATCGAAACTATCTTTATCTTACTTCTCCTAAAGGAAACGCTTATAGTTTTCAAGATTTGTCTAATATTGCAAAAGAACATCAAATGACCTTAAGAGGAATTAAGATTTCTCAACCAGATGAGCTATTTAAATGTAGTTCGTTTCCAATCATTGTCACGCTTCAAAGAAAAAAGATTCGCCATTGCGTACTCGTAATAAAAGCGAATCCCAAATACGTGTATGTGTATGACCCCGCTATTGGAAAAAGGAAGATTAACACTGAACTATTCTTCAAAGAATGGAACCAACGAGCGCTAATAGTATTCGATTTTGTTAAAACAAAATGTAAAAATGTGTTTCCAGATTTTATTTCAAGACAGGACAAAATATCTCTCCCTATATTTCAAGTCCTTAGTGGAATAAGTCTTCTTCTCGGCACATATTTCATTAGTGACAGTCGAATTTATTTACCAATTATCTTCTTTTCACTGTTTTTAGTGTTTGAACTGCTGTTTAGAAGAAACCTTGTTGGAGCGATGAAACGAATGGATGAAAACATCTTCTCTTATCAATTTAAAGATGCTGTATTCAAGGATTATAGTGAAATATTTATTAATATCGAAAAATATCGCGTAATATCTTTGACAATCATGCCGAATTTCATCTATTCATGTTTAATTGTTATATTTATCTCAATTATTTTGGTGATGAATGATTCTTTGAACGCTATCTATGTGTTCTTGCCCTTGATTTTAGCGGCTTTTCAAGTCTTTTTCTACGGACCATATTTCAAAAACAAAGAAATGGAAGTCGTGGACAAAGAGGGTGACATTTTAGAAGCGGAGAATGACCAACAATTTAAACTTTTGGTCACAAAGGCACGTGATGAGTCTTACAAATTAGGCTTTAGAAAAAACCTTATTACATATTTCGAAATTGGAATTTTGCTTATAGCAATTATTCTAACTACAACATTATCAAAGACTTTTAATATCACTTATGTTGTCTTCTATTTATGCATTGCAGTGTTCTTAAAACAACAATTTGTAAAGATAATCGAAAACTCCTCAAAAGATGAAGAATTTGATTTTGTGAGAGCGAAATTAATCAATTCTTTAGACCTCGACAATAAGAATTCGTAGATTATATAACCTTATCTATGATAAACTAATCAAGATGGAACTCGATTTTAATTCAAAGTTTGAAGAATACGAATCATATGAAGAGGAATACCTCTCATTAATGAAGATTACTTTATCGAAGTTAAAGATAAAGTGTGACCCAATTGTTTCAGTTTCTTTAGTGGATAATCGATACATCCATCGGATAAATAAGAAATATCGCGGAATTGATCGACCGACAGATGTCATAAGCTTTGCGTTCCTTGATGATGGACATCAATATGAAAAAGTTCTTCATCAAGAAGGAATGGTGGCTCTTGGAGATATTTATATCTCAGTAGAAAAAGCCATTGAGCAGGCTAATGAATATGACCACTCGATTAAAAGAGAATTGTCATTTCTATTCGTTCATGGTCTTCTCCATCTACTAGGATATGACCATATGACGAAAGAAGATGAAGAAGTAATGTTCACATTACAAGAAGCGATATTGAAAGAAAAAGGAATTTAATTATGGATAAGAAAGAATTAGTAAAATCAGCGATTGAGGCAAGAAAACTCTCATACTCACCATATAGCCACTTCGCAGTTGGCGCAGCACTTTTAACAAAGGATGGAAAAGTTTTTGTTGGCGCAAACGTAGAAAACTCGTCTTATCCTTTGTGCATGTGTGCTGAAAGAAACGCACTTTATAACGCTTATATGCATGGATATACAAAAAAGGACTTTGTCGCTTTAGCGTTATCCGCTGATACAGATGGACCATGCTCTCCTTGTGGGGCGTGCCGTCAAGTCATTAGTGAGCTCTTCCCAAAAGACGGAGTCATTATAATGACTAACCTTAAAGGTGCATATCAAGAAACCAACATTGAAGAGCTATTACCATACGCTTTTAGTGAGGATGATTTGAAATAATGAAATCAGGATTTGTTGCCATCTTAGGCCATCCAAACGTTGGAAAATCAACGATTTTAAACGGAATCATCAATAAAAAGATTTCTATCGTTACCGATAAGAGCCAAACCACACGTAATGTGATAAGAGGCATATATCGTGGTGAAAATAGTCAAATCATCTTTATTGACACTCCTGGGATTCATAAGCCACACGCTAAACTCGGTGTTGAAATGAACACTATGGCGTATTCTAGCGCTCATGAAGCCGATGTTAACGTTTTAGTGGTGGATGCTTCTAAGCCATTTAATGATGGTGATGAATTCCTATTAAATCACCTTGATATACATAAGGTGCCATTAATCATCGTTTTTAACAAAATTGATCAAGCTCGTATTACAGAAGTTGAAAAGCTGAAGGCAGTGTATAAGGAAAAACTACCAGAAAGCCACTTTATTGACACTGTAGCGAGCGAAAAGTTCAATTTAGAGGAATTAATCGCTCTAGTGGAAAAACTCCTCCCAGAAGGACCAGAATATTATCCTGATGGAGAAGTCACTGATAAAGATGAGGTTTTCCAAATCAAAGAAATCATTCGTGAGAAAGTTTTAAAAACTCTTAGAGATGAAGTTCCACATTCCATCGCTATATATGTCAACCATATCGAATGGGATGATGACCCTCTCCATATTCGCGCGACAATCATTGTTGAGAAAGATTCTCAAAAAGGAATCGTTATTGGCGCGGGTGGAAAACGTATCAAAGACATTGGCCAAAAGGCTCGCCGAGACATTGAAAAATTATTAAATAAACATATTTATTTAGAGCTCTTTGTTAAAGTCCAAAATGATTGGAGGGACAATGACGAATTGCTCGAACTATACGGATATAAAAGCAAAAAACAGTAACTATGAAAGTAATAGTGTTATCACTAAGCAATTTTAAAGAAAGTGATGTCATTTATAATGCAATTTCAGAAGAAAGTTCACTTTCTTTTAAAGCTTATCGTGGACAAGATAATAAGTCACAATATCTTTGGCTTAATAATCCGCTTGTTATTGCGGATGTGGAATTTGCTGATAGAAGATATAAATATCCAACATTAAAAGAAGCCAAACTTATAGCATCACCTTTAAAAGGCGATAATCAACTTGAATATCTATATTCAATTGCAGCAATAACTGAAATTGCAAATAATGTTCTACCGGAAGAAGAAAGACACAAATTGTTTTCTCATATTGAAAAGGCAATTATCGCATTACAAAACAACAAAGACCATTTGATGGTTATATCTATTTTACTCGCTAATGCAGCTCGACTTGCTGGAGGAGAATTGGAAGTTGATCAATGTGTCTTTTGCGGTGCAACGAGCGATATTGTTGCTTTTTCATTTGCTGATGGCGGGTTCGTATGCCGTAATTGCTTGGCAGATTCTATGATAGCCGATTTATCGGCGACGCAGATGAAACTTATTAGGTATGTTTTTAAAGCGCCAAATTATGATTGTCCAGAGAGCGAAAAATATAAAGCAGAAGATAAAAAAGTTGTATTAAACAACTTAGTTCATTATGTTTCTGATATGAATGGTGTTAACTTAAAAACAATAAGCAACTTATTAGAATAAATTCCAATAAAAAAACAATAATACACTCATAGTGGGTTGACAAAAATACCAAAAAAACATTATTCTTTTATGCGTGCAATTATTGGAGGCAACTCAAAATGAGTGAATTTAGTTTTGATAAATTATGTAGTCATTTCATCTCGTCTGGATATTATTTTCAAGGAAGCGAGATTTATGGTGGTTTGTCTAATACATGGGACTATGGTCCTTTAGGAAGCGAAATTAAAAATAACATTAGGAAGATGTGGTGGAAGAAGTTTGTTCAAGAAAGTCCTACTAATGTAGGAATTGATGCCGCAATCTTAATGAACCCAAAAGTGTGGGAAGCAACTGGACACGTTCAAACATTCAACGATCCTTTGATTGACTGTAAACACTGTAAACAACGTTTTAGAGCCGATCAATTAATTGAAGAAGCTGATCCAAACGCCCCAGTTACATCTATGACAAACGATCAAATGATGGAATATATTCGTTCCCATCATATCGCTTGCCCAAATTGTGGCTCTGAGAATTTCACCGATATTCGTCAATTCAATATGATGTTTAAAACACATATTGGTGTGACAGAAGATAGCAAATCAACTGTCTATCTTAGACCAGAAACCGCTCAAGGCGTATTTGTTAATTTCAAAAATGTTATTAGAACAACAAGAAGAAAACTCCCGATTGGTATTTGTAATACCGGAAAAGCTTTCAGAAACGAAATCACTCCAGGTCAAATGACTTTTAGAATGCGTGAATTTGATCAAATGGAGATGGAGTTCTTCTGCAAACCAGGAACAGACTTAGAATGGTTTGAACACTGGAAAAAGCAATGCCTAAAATTCATTGAAGACTTAGGCATTAAAGAAGAAAATCTCCGTTATCGTGACCATGACCCAGAAGAGCTTGCTTTTTATTCAAAAGCAACAACTGATATTGAATTTAAATTCCCATTTGGTTGGGGTGAAGTCTGGGGCATTGCTGATCGAACAGATTATGATTTAAAGCGTCATTCATCCTATAGTGGTGAATCACTTGACTATCTTGATCCAGAAACAAATGAAAGATACATTCCATATTGTATTGAACCATCAGTTGGTTTGGACCGCTTAGTTCTTATGTGCTTATGTAATGCATACGATGAAGAAACAGTTGGTGAAAACGATACTCGTATCGTTATGCATCTTTCTCCATTTGTTGCTCCTGTTAAAGCCGCGATTCTTCCTTTAAGTAAAAAACTCGAAGATAAAGCTCGCGAAGTGGAAGCGATGTTAAATAAACACTTCCCAGTTCTTTATGATGATACTGGAAGTATCGGAAAGAGATATCGCCGTCAAGATGCAGTTGGAACCCCATTCTGCGTGACAGTTGACTTCCAAACACTTGAAGATAATCAAGTGACAATCAGAGACAGGGATACAATGGAACAAGTACGTATATCTATTGATGAGTTAAAACAATACTTATCAGACAAACTATTCTATTAGTATCAAATTAGTAATTAATTAGTAGGTTTATAATTCTATTATATGGCATTTAACAGTTCAATTGCAGATGATGTATTAAAACATTCGGATATTGTTAAAGTTATCGGTTCATACCTTACTTTAGTTAAGCAAGGAAAAAACTATAAAGCGGTTTGTCCGTTTCATGATGACACAAATCCTTCTTTAACCATATCTCCAGAAAAACAATTTTTTAAATGTTTTGTCTGCGGTACCGGAGGTAATGTGTTTACGTTTGTTCAAAAATATGAACACGTTTCTTTCTGGGAAGCTGTAAAAAAAGTTGCAGACATTTGTGACTATCATCCTCAGGGATTAGAAAATATTTCACGTCCTGCAGTAGTTGATCAAAAGAAAGAAGCTTTGCTTAAATGCTTATATGATTTAACGCTATATTATCAACTTTACTTAAACACTCCTGAAGGAAAGGCTGGACTTGATTATTTTGAATCTAGAAACCTTGATGCTTCATTGAGAAATAAATATAAGCTTGGCTATGCTCCTAAAGATGGAAAGGCAACAGTAGACTTCTTATTAAAGAAGAAACATTCGATTGTGACTATCGAAGATACTGGTGTGCTTAAAACTATATCAGCTGGAAACTATCGCGATATGAACGAAGGAAGAGTTATTTTCCCAATTTGCGATATTGATGGCAACGTTATAGGCTTTAGTGCTAGAAGACTTATTAACGATGATACTGCTAAGTATATGAATACCGGCGAGACATATTTATTTCATAAAACAAGCAACTTATACAACATTCATATCGCCAAAGATGCCGCGAAGATTAAAGGCTATATTTATGTATGTGAAGGCTTTATGGATGTCTATGCGCTTGGAAAAATTGGAATAGATGCCGCGGTAGCGATTATGGGAACAGCCTTGACCGTCGAACATATTCGTATATTGAAGAGTCTTAATGTTGAAGTTAGGCTTTGCCTAGACGGTGACCTTCCTGGTCAAAAAGCTATGATGAAAATAGCTAAAGACTTTGCTAAAAATGGGCTTAAATTTAGGGTTGTGGATAATCAAGGAAGCGACCGTGATCCTGATGAAATATTGAATCAAGATGGTAAGGAAGCCCTTGAATCTTATTTAAATAGATTAGTGGATCATAATGATTTTGCTCTTAATTATTATTTAAGAAGCAATCCACTTAAAACAAACGAAGAGAAAAAGACACTCATTAAAGAATTTTTACCAGTTCTATTAAGAATTAATAGTCAAATTGAACTTGATAATTATCTACGTAAGTTAGAGAAGATTACTGGATATGATGTCGAATCAATTAGAGACTTACTTAAAAGGACTCAACGTAGTGTTCAATCTGGAGAGGGGATTACTCGTAATGTATTTAAGACATTCCATCCTGAAAGAGAAGCTCTTCAGAAGCTCGTAACTGCTGAGCGCGAACTTTTATACCAAATGAGTCAGAATAAGTCTGCAGTGAGCTTTTATGAAGATAAAATTGGTGGATTCTATGATGACATCTACCGTCAAATTGCAATGTTCATGGTTGAATACGCAGAAACGCATGAAGATATGGATGTTAATGGTGTTATCGTTTTAGTTGAAAATAGCGATTTAGAAAATAAAGATGAAATCATTGATGATTTAACATCATTGATGGTGGAAACTCATCCTCAAAAATGTGATGGTGAGTTGCTAGATAATCTATTAGGAACGATAAACGATGAAAAAAATCGTATTACAGATGAGGATATCTTGGCGGATTCCTTAAAAGGAAAGTCTGAATTAGAGCAAGCGAGAATCATTGCTGAATTTAGAAAACGCAAGATGGCTAAAAAATAAAAATAGAGTTGAAAAATTGTTGGTAGGGAGAACGAAACAATGGGAAGACCAAGAAAAAACGCTGATGCACCAGCCAAAACTGCAAAAACATCAAAAGCAAAGAAAAGAGATAATGAGACTCTTGCTACATTAGCCGAAATCGAGGCTAAACTTCTAAAAAAAGCTAAGGCAAATGGTGACTCGCTTGATCAAAGCGATATCTATGATGCCCTTAATAATTATGAATTAGAAGATGATGTTGTCGATGATTTAATTGAATATTTTGCAAAGCAAAAAATCGAAGTTGTGTCTGAAGATGGAACCGACGAAGACGAAGAAATTGATGACGAAGATTTCGATGAAAGCAAAATGGCGGCATTAGAAGACGATGACGATGATTTCTATGCCACCGATAGCGATATGGAAGAAGAAGAGATCGACTTCGATATCGATCATCTAGATGCTACAATTGGTGGAGATGTTAAGGTTAATGACTCTGTTAAGATTTATCTTAAAGAAATTGGCAAATACGAATTATTAAAACCAGAAGAAGAGCCAATTCTCGCTGCTAAAATCTTAGAAGGCGATGAAGAAGCTAAACAAAGACTCATCAACGCAAACTTACGTTTGGTTGTTAATATTGCTAAGCATTATGTTGGTAGAGGTATGCTCTTCTTAGATTTAATCCAAGAAGGTAACCTTGGCTTGATGAAAGCTGTTGATAAATTCGACTACACTAAAGGATTTAAGTTTTCAACTTATGCGACATGGTGGATTCGTCAAGCTATCACAAGAGCGATTGCGGACCAAGCAAGAACCATTCGTATTCCAGTTCACATGGTTGAAACCATCAATAAAATGACCCGTGTCCAACGTCAACTCGTTCAAGACTTGGATAGAGACCCAACCGCTGAAGAAATTTCTGAAGCTATGGGTGGAGAACTTACTCCAAAAAGAATTAGAGAGATTCAAAGAATCGCTTTAGAGCCAGTTTCATTTGAAACTCCAATCGGTGAAGAAGATGATTCTCATTTAATTGACTTTATTGAAGATAAAGATAATGAATCTCCAGTTGATTACACAACTAAGATTCTTCTTAAAGAAGAATTAGACTCGATTCTTAAAGATTTAACTGATAGAGAAGAAAGAGTTTTAAGACTTCGTTATGGACTTGATGACAATCGTCCAAGAACTCTTGAAGAAGTCGGAAAAGAATTTGGTGTTACTCGTGAACGTATTCGTCAAATCGAAGCAAAAGCAATTAAAAAGCTTAAACACCCAACTAGAAGAAAGAAATTAGGAGACTATCGTAACTCATAATGAAATTATCCAAGAGATTACAATCCATTTATGATATGGTTCCTTCCGGCGTTACCGCTGATGTTGGAAGCGATCATGGGAAATTAATTATTTCCCTCTTTGAAAATGGTGTAATCACAAAAGGATATGCGATAGAAAACAAACAAGGACCTTATAACCGTCTCGTTAAAGCGATTAATAGCCACGGAGTTCAAAATAACGTGATTCCAATGTTATCTGATGGAATTAGCGAACTTCCTACTGATGTAGATACTGTAGTGATTGCTGGTATGGGCGGTTTTAATGTTATCGAAATCCTAAAGAAACACCCTGGAAAACTTAAAAATGTTTCAACAATTATTGTTGACGCACATAATGCGGTTCCGGAATTAAGAAGACAAGTCTCAAAGATGGGCTTTGTCATTGCCGATGAAGATATGGTGTTTGAAGCCGGAATATATTATGAAATAATAAAGTTCATTAGAGGAGAAGCTATTTATCTTGATGATCCAGATATTGAATTTGGCCCAATCCTTAGAAATGAAAAATCAGTAACATTCAAAGCAAAATATAATTCTAGAATTGAGGAGATTGATAAACTTCTTAAGAAGGAAAATATTCCAAACGAGAAAATCAAGAAACTCAATATGGAAAAAGAGAGGATTAGAACCATCCTATGAACACTAAAAGTTTATTAAATAAACTTGGCAAGAGGTTTCCAAAGAAATACGCCAAGATGAATCATGACTTTGTCGGTTTAATGACTGGCAAACTTCCTAATGAAGTCAATAAGATTGTTCTTTGCCTTGATTGTGACTGGGAAATTTTTGATTTAATCAAAAAAGAAAAACCAGATTTGGTTTTGACACATCATCCGTTAGTGTATGGTCTTAGATCAAGAGTCTTTAAAAGAGATCCATCGAAAAAAGAGCTTTGTGATGCGTTAGATCAAATTGGAGTTCCTGTTTATAGCATGCACACTAATTTTGATACCGCATTAGGTGGCATGAATGATGCTTTAGCAGAAGCATTACATCTTAATGATGTAAAAGTGATTGAAAATAACATTATGATGCGTGGAGGAAAACTTCCAACACCAATGAAAGTTGAAGAATTTGCTAGATACGCAAAAGAATGCTTACATGTTAATTACTGTTTATTGATAAATAAAGGCAAAGACATTATTGAAAGCGCTGCAATCATTGGAGGAGCCGGAAGTGGATATTGGCCAGTAGCAAAAGAAGCAGGATATGATATCTTTATTTCTGGAGATGCACCACATCATATGAGAAGAGAAATCGTTAACGCTAAATATAATTATTTAGATATGCCACATGAAATTGAAAAAATCTTCATCCCAACAATGAAAAAACTCATCCACAAATTAGATGAGTCGATTGAAATCGTGTGTATTGATCACGAGAAAGAACCAAAAGTTATTTGTTAACCAAATAGTTATAAATTTCATCCACAATGTATTGTGGAGTAGAAGCCCCTGATCCAACAGCGGCTTTTCTTTTTCCTTCAATGTTTATCTCTTTGAGTTCATCAAGTTTATTTACCATAATTACTTGAGCGTTTGGATAATTTGCTAAAGCAATGTCATATAGTTTATTGGTGTTACTAGACTTTTGATGGCCGACTATCACAATTAAATCAGTATCATTTTCAATCTTAAGGATTGCTTCTTGTCTTAATCTAGTAGCGTTACAGATTTCGTTTTCGATTCTAGCCTTAGGAAAGTGCCTTAATATGTCTTCATGATACTTATGCAACTCATAAAAATTAAGAGTGGTTTGGTTGATAACAAGTGGAGATTCATCAGTAATTAAATAGTAGTTAATTAGTAGTTTTGTATCATATAATGATACATTTTTAGAAACCGCTAAAGCAGCATTTGCCTCTTTATGACCTTGTTGACCGATATAAATCACTTGATGACCGCTTCTAACTTCTTCTTTAATCTTGTTCAAGTTATCTTTGACCTTAAAACATGTCGCGTCATATGTAATTAAGCCTTTTTCTTTAGCAATTTCATCTAATTTTGAATCGTGCCCGTGTGCGGTAAATACTAAAACATCACCTTTATTGAGTTTATTGATTTCTTCAAATTCATTACCAGAGAGAGTTATGAAACCTTCTTTAGTTAAATCATCAATGAGAATTTGATTATGTGCGAGCATTCCAAGAATATAAATATTCTTTTCTGGGTTTTCTTCTTTTGCTTTCTTGGCGGTCTTGACCGCTAGAGTAACACCTGAACAAAATCCTTGTGGTTTGATTAATGCAACTTCCATGAAAATATGTTAACATATTTGAAGGTATTTAAATATGAAAAAAGAAGATATATACATTGGAAGTCATGTTGGGATGAATGCCCCTGATTTTTATTTAGGAAGCGTTAAGGAAGCTCTTTCCTACGGCGCGAACACATTTATGTTTTATACAGGTGCTCCACAAAATTCATTTAGAAAACCTTTGTCTGAATTAAAAATTCAGGAAGGAAGAAAGCTTCTTCAAGAAGCTGGAATTGATGAAAACAAATTAATTGTTCACGCTCCATACATAATTAATGCTGCAAACTTCTCTAGACAAGATTTATATGAGATGTCAATTAACACGATTGTCAGTGAACTTAGAAGAACGGCTGGCTTTGGTGCTCATATACTCGTTCTCCATCCAGGAAGTCATGTTGGCATGGGCGCTCCTAGTGGTATCTTGGCTTTAGCCAAAGCGTTAGATTTAGTTTTTGAAGTCGACGGCACTGACGTTAAGATTGCTATAGAAACTATGGCGGGTAAGGGCCATGAAATCGGAATCACCTTCGAACAAATAAGAGCAATTATTGATAAATGTAACCACAAAGAACGTTTAGGTGTGTGCCTAGATACATGTCACATCTCTGACGCTGGATATGATATCAAAAATAATTTTGATAAGGTTCTTGATGAATTTGATCGAGTTGTTGGATTAGATAGACTTCTTGTAGTCCACGTTAACGATTCCAAGAATCCAATTGGTGCTCATAAAGATAGACATGAGAATATTGGCTATGGTTATTTAGGGTTCGATGTTTTATATAACATCGTTCATCATCCTAAACTTGGTGGCATTCCTATGATATTAGAGACTCCTTATTACAATGAAAAAGCTCCTTATAAGCAAGAAATTGAAATGCTAAGGAGCGGTAAGTATGTTGATAATTGGAGAGACTAGAGTTTATTAATTTCTTCTATTAAGGTTTCAAAGGCTTCGGCTTCTGGAACCTTTTTAATTACTTTATCTTTTTTAAAGATAACAAATTCATGATGGCCACCAGCGATGCCTATGTCAGCGTTTTTTGCTTCTCCTGGTCCGTTGACGACACAGCCCATAACTGCAACATGAATTGGCTTATTGACTGTTTCAAGATAATCCATGACTTTTCTTGCGAGCGATTCAACGTCAACTTGAGTTCTGCCACAAGTTGGACACGCTACTAAAGTTGGATAGTTTGGATATAAGCCACAATCATGAAGAAGTCTTTTACATGTTATGATTTCATCTTTAACGCTTCCAGAGATTGAAATTCTGATTGTGTCTCCAATTCCTTCTAATAGAAGAGGCGCTAATCCGGCTGAACTTCTAATAACAGCGATGTCTTTAAATCCGGCTTCAGTAATGCCTAAATGAAGTGGATATGGGAAAGTCTCACTCGCTAAGCGATAAGCGGCAATTGTTTCTAACACGTTACTGCCTTTTAAAGATATGACTGTGTCATAAAATCCTAATGATTCTAATATATCAACGTGTTTCTTTGCTGATGCGACAAGCTTTTCGGCGGTGTAAGCGGTCGAATAATCATGGACTGTTTTATCTAAAGATCCAGAGTTGACTCCAATACGAATTGGGATGTGTTTTTCTTTAGCCATTAAGACGACTTTTTTGACGTTCTCAATATCACCAATATTTCCTGGATTGATTCTAATTTTATCAACTCCATTTTCCATAGCTAGCAAAGCTAGACGATAATCAAAATGGATGTCTGCCACTAAAGGAATTGAAATTCTTTTCTTAATTTCTTTAATCGCTAGAGCGTCTTTTTCATCCATTACGGATACGCGCATCATCTCAGCGCCTAGTTTTGCGCATTCGTTGATTTGATTACTGACTTCAATATAATTCTCGGTCTTAATGTTACACATTGATTGGATGACAACTTTGTTTTGTCCACCAATCAAAAGATTGCCAACTTTTATTTGTCTTGTTTCATTTCTTTTCATATCACAATCATTTTACTCTATTATTTTAAATAAAATATACTTTTATTATTCGTTTTGTTGTGTTAGTATTACTTAGCAATTTAAGGAGAAACTATCTATGGCCAAAGAAGAAAGAATCTCACTCACATTAAAGTGTACAGAATGCGGCGAGGAAAATTATCTCACCTCTAAAAATAAAAAACACAATCCAGATCGTTTAGAGAAAATGAAATATTGCCCACGTTGCCAAAAAAGAACATTACATCGTGAGAAAAAGAAATAGGTTTATCCTATTTTTTTCTTATTTAAATTATGATTAAGGTAGAAAAGTTCTTATATAACGATTACGACGACTTAAATGCTAATACGTATGTCGTCTATGATGAGAATAATAACGCAGTAGTTATTGACCCATCAGTAGATAATGACTCTGTTAGTGGTTTTCTTGATCGTCATAACTTAACACCAAAAGCAATTTTATTAACTCATGGTCATTTTGACCATATTAGAGGTGTGGATCGACTTGTTAAAAAGTATAATGTGCCTCTTTACATTCATTTTGATGAAGAAGACTATTTAAAAGATTCACAATTAAACTGCTCATGTTATGAAAATGAATTCATAGTGGAGTCAAATCCGATAACCGTAGTGGATAATGAGACATTAAAACTATTAGATGAAGATGAAATAAGAGTGATACACACTCCATTCCACACAAGAGGGTCTGTCTGCTATTATTTTATAAATAATAAACTTCTTTTTAGTGGAGACACTATCTTTAAAATGAGTGTTGGAAGAGATGATTTACCTGGAGCAATTCCTTCTAAAAGAAGAGAGTCTTTAGAAAAAATTAAAAAGCTCCCATTAGAGACAAAAATCTATCCAGGTCATGGACCAAACACAGTCTTAAAGACTGAACTTGAATTAAATCACTTTTTAAGAAATTAATTATTTGATATAATACATAAGATTTTAAAAAAAGAAAGGAAATTAGAAATGGTTAACGTTACTGAATTAAGACCAGGAAACTACTTCATTGAAGAAGGCAACATTTATCAAGTATTAGACATCTTATTAAATAAGACTGCGATGAGAAAGATGGTTGCTAAAGTCAAAGTTAAGAACTTACGTTCTGGCGCTGTTACAGAAATGGCTCGTAATAGTGGATATGGAATCGAAACTATCAGATTAGAAAAACGTCAAATGCAATATCTCTATGATACAGGCGATGCATTATGCTTCATGGATCAAGAAACATATGAACAAATCGAGATTTCTAAAGATAGACTCGAATGGGAAAAACAATTCCTCAAAGGCGAAGAAATCGTTGAAATCACAAGTTATGATGGTGAAGTCCTTGGCATCAACTTACCAGCCAAAGTTGCTTTAAAAATTATACACTGCGAACCAGCTATTAGAGGCGATACAGTTAACAAGGCAATGAAAGATGCTGAACTTGAAACAGGACTTAAAGTCAGAGTCCCATTATTCATTGAAGAAGGCGAAGTTGTCTTAGTAAGAACCGATAATGGTGATTACGACGGAAGAGCATAGGAGTAACTTATGTTGATTTTATTAGCAGATGCAGCATGGGGAGGAATCCTCGCCGCAGCAGTTATTGCTGCGGCAGCAGCTGGATTCTTCGGAGCAAGATTCTTATTCAAGAGACAACTCGAGAAGAACCCACCAATCAATGAAAAAATGATTAGAGCGCTCTATCAAAGCGTCGGAAGAAAGCCAAGTGAAGCTGACATCCAACGCACAATGAACGCCGTCAGAAGACAACAAAAATAACTTATAATCATAGGTTAATAAATAACAACGTCGATGAATGTATATCGGCGTTTTATTTTGCATTTAACAAAAGCAGTAGTGTTCAGCCATTTAACAATCCACATCAATTAAAAA
>CADCGC010000016.1:0-15532 GCA_902800905.1 uncultured Erysipelotrichaceae bacterium | reverse complement strand
ATATCAAAGTCAATGAAAAACGTTTGATATAATCAAATAAAAATAAGAGTTTCCCTGATGTGTGGAAAACTCTATTCACAAATACCTAAATATACTAATTATCTACTAATTTTATACTAGTAGATTATTTCATCCATTTGATTTTGCTCTCTGTTCCAGCCTTAATTCTCTCAAAATTGGATTTATGTTTGATGGTTAAAACTGTTGCACCAATTGTCATCACTATTGCGAAGACATAATTGCATTCTAGAGCAGGTCCATAACAAGCAAGCCAAGTGTTTGATCCACTCACTACTCCAGTAAGCATTAAGATTGCCCAAATCCAGGAAAGAAGAACTGAGAACCATGCACAAGAGACACTGGCGAGAGACACCCATTTCTTTGCTTTTAAAACGATGAAGAAGAAAACTCCTGGAACGATTCCAAAGAGCCATCCAGCTGCTGCAGCGGTTCCATAATAGACCGAAACATTCTTTCCGCCGTTGAATTTGTAGAAGATTGGATAGCAGTGACCAAATGTAGCGCCGATGAAAGATAACCAATAAACTGGCCATTGAACTAAATATGCTGAGGTATCTCCTCCACAATATTTGGTAACCATGTCGGCCATTAAAGGCAAGTTATTATATAGTGGCACTTTAACCATGAATAGCCAAATCATGTAGATTGGAACGATTGCTTTTGCGGCATCCAAAATAATGACAATTAAGCCAACTTTCTTGCCAAAAACCCTTCCGACGTTCGTGCCACCGGAATTTCCACTTCCAAAATCACGAGGATCTTTGTGAAAAAACACCTTTCCAATCCAAATACCATTTGGGATTGATCCGAAGATGTAACCGATTAAAGTGACAGAAATTGCAATTAAAATATTATATATTATAATATCCATTTTTGACCCCTATATATTCTACTGAATTGCTTTATATTTTCAATATTTTTCGTTTATAATGTCTTGCGAAAAGGATGGTATAGTATGGCGGAGAGACAATATACTGCGAATGATATCCATATTTTGCAAGGCCTTGAAGGTGTTCGTAAAAGACCTGCAATGTATATCGGAAGCACAAACTCAAGCGGTCTACATCATCTAGTCTGGGAAGTAGTTGACAATGCAGTCGACGAAGCATTAAGCGGTTATGGTAAGAATATTACTGTCACACTCCATAAAGATGGAAGCTGCTCAGTACTTGATGAAGGACGCGGAATTCCGGTTGGAATAAATAAAGAAACAGGTCGACCAGGTGTCGAGATTGTTTTTACTGAACTTCACGCTGGTGGAAAATTCAATTCACAAGTTTACAAAAGTGCTGGTGGTCTTCATGGTGTCGGTGCATCAGTTACCAACGCATTAAGCGAATGGTGCGATGTTACTGTTTATCAAAATGGTGGAATTTACCATTTAAGATTTGAAAATGGTGGTCATTTAGTAACTCCATTAGAGCAAATCGGAGACTCAAAAAAGCATGGTACACTCGTGAGATTTAAACCTGACGCTACTATCTTTTCAACTGTCGATTTTAAATACGATACTATTGCCTCCCACTTACAAGAAAGTGCCTTTTTAATGAAGGGTGTACGCTTCATTATCATCGATGAAAGAAGCGGAGATAAACAAGAATTCTTCTATCAAAATGGCCTTGTTGAATATATCACAAACCTCAACGAAGAAAAGAAACCAATTATTGATGTTGTGAACTTTTCCGAAGTTGACGCAGTAACAAATATTGAAACCGAAATTGCTTTGCAATTTTGCTATGAAGATTATAATGAAACAATCTACTCTTACGTTAATAACGTAAAAACATCTGATGGTGGTACTCATGAATCTGGTTTTAGAACCGGTATCACTAGAGCGGTTAATGATTTTGCCGAAATGGTTGGAATGCTCAAAGGAAAGAAACTAGAAGGATCTGATGTTAGAGAAGGATTGACAGCAATTATTTCTTTAAAAGTTCCAGAAGAACTCCTTGAATTTGAAGGACAAACCAAAGGAAAACTTGGAACCCCAGTCGCTAACTCAGTAGTTAGTAACCTCATTTATAATAAGTTTACTTATTATCTAACCGAGAACAAAGAAATGGCAATGAGAATCATCAAGAAATGTGTCGATTCTCAACAAGCACGTATTGCTGCTAGAAAAGCTAAAGAAGAAGCGAGAAGCAGCAAGAAAGCCAATAAACAAGAAGTTATCCTTTCGGATAAACTCACTCCAGCACAAAGCAAAGATTACCTCAAAAACGAATTATTCATCGTTGAAGGTGATTCCGCTGGTGGAACAGCAAAAAAAGGAAGAGACAGAATCCACCAAGCAATCTTACCACTACGTGGTAAACCACTAAATACAGATTCTATTTCTTTAGACAAATTACTTCACAATGAAGAAATTGCAACGATTATCAATACAATCGGAGCTGGATTTGGACAAAGTTTTGATATCGAAGACATCAAATATGGAAAAATCATCATCATGACCGATGCTGATACCGATGGTGCTCATATTCAAACTTTACTTTTGACGTTCTTCTATCACTACATGAGACAGCTTATCACAAGCGGGCACATCTATATTGCGGTTCCACCTCTTTATAGCGTTTCAAAACAAGACGGAAAACGTGTCATTCACGAATATGCTTGGGATGATGAAACTTTAGCAAAAGCCAAAAAGAAGATGGGTGCTGCTAGCAAAGTCCAACGTTATAAAGGTCTTGGTGAAATGGATGCGATTCAACTTAAAGAAACAACCATGGATCCAAAGACAAGGTTCCTTATTCAAGTCGATATTAATGACCCATTTCTCGTAGAGAAAAGAGTCAAAATATTAATGGGTAACGATGCCTCGATCAGAAGAAAATGGGTTGAAGAAAATGTTGACTTCAACAGTGTTGATACATTCATGAAGGAGGTCAAGTAATATGGCGAAGAAAAAAGAAATCGTCGAAGAAGAAATTATTAACGAAAATATTTCAGTTGAACCTCTTGAAGATGTGATGAGTGATAGATACGCAACATATGCGAAATACGTCATTCAAGATCGTGCTATTCCTGATGTGAGAGACGGTTTAAAACCTGTTCAAAGAAGAATCATTTTTTCAATGTATAAAAGTGGTAACACTTTTAATAAACCGACAAAGAAGTGCGCTCATACCGTTGGAGCGGTTATGGGAACCTATCACCCTCATGGCGATACATCAATTTATGAAGCTTTAGCGAGAATGAGCCAAGATTGGAAAGTTAGATATCCATTAATTGACTTCCAAGGAAATAATGGTTCAATCGATGGTGATTCTCCAGCGGCGTATCGTTATACAGAAAGTAGACTTTCTGAATTATCAAATGAACTCATTAGCGATATTGAAAAACAGACAGTAGATATGCAGCTCAATTTCGATGATACAGAACTTGAGCCAATCGTTTTACCATCTCGTTTTCCAAACTTACTAGTTAATGGCACTGAAGGTATTGCAGTTGCTTTAGCAACTGAAATTCCTCCACATAACCTTAAAGAAGTCATCGATGCGACCATTTATCGTATTGGTCACAAGACTGCAACAATTGAAGATTTAATGCAATTTGTTCAAGGTCCAGACTTCCCAGGAGGCGGATATATTTATAAATCCGCTGGATTAGATAGCATCTATCAAACTGGTAGAGGAAGAATTGAAGTTAGTGGAAAAGCTGAAATTGTTGAAAAAAAGGATATCAACCAAATTATCATCACAGAAATTCCTTATAAAGTGGTGAAAATTCAGCTTGTCTATGAAATAGACAAAATTAGGCACTCTAAAGCCATTGATGGCATTATTGAAGTAAGAGATGAATCTGACTACAAAGGAATTCGTATTGTTGTTGATGTTAAAAAGAACGCAAAAGCAGACCTTATTCTTCAATATTTAATGAAGAAAACCAATCTTATGACTGGCTATACCGCTAATATGGTGGCGATTGTTAATGGAAGACCAAAAACCTTAAATTTATTAGATTTCGTTGACGCTTATATTGCTCACCAAGTCGATGTTATAACTAGAAAGAGCAAATTCGATCTCAAAAAATATAGTGATCGACTCCATATCGTTGAAGGCTTAATCTTAGCGGCTCTTAACATCAATGAAATCGTTGAAATCATTAGAAAGAGCAAGGATAAAGCCGATTCTAAGGTCAATTTGATTAAGAGATACGAACTAACTGACGCTCAAGCAGAAGCGATTGTTACTATGCCTTTATACAAATTGAGCCACACTGATGAATTAATCTTAGAAAAAGAGAAAGTTCAACTTCAAAATGATATTGAAACCTTAAGAGGAATCATTGAAGACCCAGAAAAACTCAATCGCGTTTTAGTTCGCGATTTAAAAGCAATCGCAAATAAATATGGTGATGAGAGAAGAACTCAAATCGTTGAAAAAGGTGAAACACGTGAAATCGATAAACGTGAATTAATCGCTAAAGAAGAAGTGATGATTGCGGTTAGCTATGATGGCTATTTAAAACGTAGCTCCTTAAGAAGCTACGGCAGTTCAAATGGTTCAATGCCAGGATTAAAAGATGGCGATATGATGGTGGGCATTGGCTCAGCATTTACCACTGATTACCTAATTTGTTTTACAAATTTAGGTAACTATATCTGTATTGGTGTTCATAATCTCACCGACAACAAGTGGAGAGATGAAGGAACTCATATTAATGAGTTTGTAACTCTTGCTAGTGGAGAAAAAATCATTAGAGCAATGACTATTAGCGAGATGAGAAACGACCTCTATTTAGCGATTTTAACTAAATTCGGTCAAATTAAGAGAATGAATCTCAATCAAATCGAACTCATTAAGAGAAGTAGACCTGCTAAGTACATGAAACTTCTCACTAATGACCAAGTTGCAGACCTTAGACTTATTACTGGTGATAGTGACTTATTAGTTATAACTAATAACGGTAACTGCTCACTCTATAACGAGAACGAATTATCAATCATCGGTAACAAAGCTGGTGGCGTGAAATCTATCTCTGGATTAGGAAGCAATCAAGCAGTTGGCCTTCTTGAATTTGAAAGAGATGAAAGAAGTAAGATTGTCTTAATTACTAATAAAGGACACATACGCGTCACTGATAGTACTAAATTCTTCAGAACCAACCGTTTAGGCAAGGTTCAAACCATTCTTCAAAGCTTCAAAGGCGATCCACATAACGTGATATTCGCTATGAAGCCAGAAAATAGAGAAACATTCACATTAAATCTCTATCTTAACGATCACACAATTTTACCTTATGAGGTAAATGACTTAAGAAATACTGAAGCGCAATATGCGAAGAAGAATATTGATGGAATGACACTCAAGCAACACATCAGTTTCATCTTTGATACAACGATTGTGAATGTTGGAAAACATAATGTCTCACATCCAATTATCGAAAAGGAACTTCCGCCTGCAGAAACTCAAATAATCGAGCCTGTTGAAGAGGAAAAGAATGAAGAAGAAAACGATAAAGAGCCAGGCAGTTATGAACAAATCTCAATCTTTGATGATTTAGACTAAAATATAACATAGTTATATAATATTAAAATATAGTAGAAAATTAGTAGTTATTTAGTATTAATTAAATGACTACTTTTTTCTTTTAAAAAGAAACTAAAAACGAAATATTATAATAAAAGTCTATATAATATTGACTTTTTCGTTTAGAATTATCATGTATCGAAATATGTTTAAGAGATTTATCCCGTTCGCTCACAGTCAATCAATTTATGAAATTGAACCCGAATTCTATATAAGAAACCACGTAAAAGTCTTATTCATGGATTTAGATAACACACTCGATAGTTACAAAGCTAGAGAACCACAGCAAAGAACAATTGACTATGTGAATACTCTTAAAGAGAAAGGTATTACACCAGTTATTATTAGTAATAATAAAGCCAAAAGGGTGTCTGGTTACGCTAATCTACTAGGAATTGAATTCCTTAGTAGCGCGATGAAGCCGTTTCCTAAGCGCCTACGCAATGAAATAGCGCGTAGAGGCCTAACACCTGAGGATGTCATGCTCGTAGGCGATCAAATGATGACGGATGTGCTTGCGGCTAAAGGCGCAAAGATACGCGTAGTGCTTACTGAAAAAATCGTCAAGGAAGACCAATGGACGACACATATTAATCGAATATTCGATCGTCCAATAAGAAAACATCATAGAAAAAAAGGCAATCTTGTTGATTGGAGGAATAAATAATGGCAACAGCAAAAAGAGTATTAAGATGTCACAATTGTGGCGCAATCTTACAAACAACTAGTAAGAAAGAAGTCGGCTTTATTTCTAAAGCCATCGTTGAGAATGGAGTTCCAAAGATTCCATATTGTAACAGTTGTTATGAAAAGATGCTTGAACTTAACACAAGTGATCTTCAACATGAAACAGATAAGGATATCATTAAGATTCTTAATGACGCAGTCGCAACTGATTCATTAATCGTCTGGATGGTTGATCTTTTCTCTTTTAATGGAACATTAAATCCAGATGTTGTTAAAAAAGTTAAGAAGCTCAACGTTATCGTTGTTGGCTCAAAAAGAGACTTATTCTCCTCCGGTGTCACTGATGAAATGTTAATTAGATACCTCGATGAAAGATTTGCTGAAGAAGGTATTAATCCAGTCGCAATTAAATTAATTGGTAGTGATGATAACACAATTGATATCAATCCAATCATTCAAGAAGTTAAGAATCAAAGAAAATATCGTGATATTTACCTTATTGGCGAAGTCAATAGCGGTAAAACCACATTCGTCAATAAGTTTTTGAAAACTTATGTCAACAAAACCAAATGGCAAATTAAGACTGAATTATATCCAGGAACCAATTCTGATGTTTTAGAAATTCCTCTTTCTAATTCCTCATTCTTATATCAACTTCCAGATTTAAGCAACTCAACATCAGTGGTTTCCAAAGTTGAAAAAGAATTAGTCAAACAAATCACTCCAAAGAAAGAGATTGTTATGACAAGAAGATTTATCGGTGAAGGAAGCGCGATTATGGTTGGAAACCTCGCCTGCTTATACGTATTAAGCGGCAAGCACGCCTCTATTCGTGTGTTCATGGGTGAGAAAACCGAAGTTAAAGTTGTCGCTAATAATAGAGTCGACCAAGCTTTAGAAGAAAATAGACGTAAAAAGTTCTGTCGTCCTGTTAGTGAAAGATTCCTTTCATTTAGAGATTACGACTTATTTGAATATGAACTTGAAGATGACGATTTAAGACATGACATCTCTGTTGAAGGACTTTGTTGGTTCTCAACAAGAGGCAAAGGACAAAAACTTAGAGTTCTTTTACCAAAAGGTGTCGCAATCAAGGAATGCTTATCTAAGGTGAGATAAATGATTAACAAAGAGCAAAAGAAGCTTCTTAAGGCCCTTAGTGATAAAGATAAAACCAAATACCAAATCGGTAAGAACGAAATTACTGAATCTTTAATCACGATGTTAGATAAGGCTTTAGAAGCTAGAGAACTAATTAAAATTGATGTCCTCAATAGCGCAGCAACTCCAATCATGGAACTAACACTTGATTTATCAAGTAAACTCCATGCAGATGTTGTTTCTGTTGTAGGAAGAGTAATAGTGTTATTCCGTAGGAATAAAGAGAATCCAAAAATCAAATTAAAATGAAAAACATAGTCCTTTTTGGTGGAGGATTTGATCCGATTCATTTTGGTCATATAAATATGGCAGAACAAGCCAGCAAACAATTGAACGCTGACGTTGTTTTTATTCCTGCCAAGATTTCAGTGTGGAAAAATGATTCTGTATCGCCAGAGCATAAGTTCAATATGATTAAGCTCGCAATAAGCGAGAGCAAACTTAAAGATAGATTTTCTATTTCAACATACGAGATTGATAAAAGTGGTGATGAAGTGTCTTACACAATCGATACGGTAAGGCATTATAAGGAAACATATCCAAACGACAATATCTATCTTTTAATTGGCCAAGACCAAGTAGATAAGTTCCATCTTTGGAAAGAGGCTCTTGAACTTTCTAAACTCGCTAAGATTGTCTATTTCGGCCGATTAGACGAAAATCTAAATCAAGAGAATATCAAAACTTATGGAATGACAAATATTGCTGGAGAGACAAATGATTTTAGTTCGACCAAAATTAGAGAACTCCAATCACTCGACACTTTTGATTCTGTCATCGACTACATAATCGAAAATGACCTCTATTTCATGAAGAAAATCGGCAGTGAAATGGCCCAAAATAGGTACGAACATAGCAAAAGAGTGGCAAAATTAGCCTACATTATTGCAAAAACAAACAAAATTAAAGAGCCGAAAAAGGCGCTTATAGCAGCATTACTTCATGATGTTGCAAAATACAAAGATAAGAGTAGAGAAGTGGTGGAATTTGCTTCGTATAAAGAGGAATTTAGTGATTTGCAGCCACCTTTATACCACCAAATAATTGGCGCTGATAAGGTTCAAAAAGAATACAAGATTACTGATCCAGAGATAGTGGATGCGGTCAAATATCACTCTACTGGCAAGGCTAATATGAGCGACATTGCAAAGATAGTTTATGCCGCTGATAAAATAGAACCAGGTCGTGGATTTGACTCGACAGACCTGATAAATGCTATGCTTTGTAGTATAACTGATGGTTTTGTCACAGTCCTAAAAGCTAATGTTGAATATTTTAAAGAAAAAGGCATCGATTATAAAAATAGGCTCACCCAAGAGTGCTTAAATTTCTATCTTAAGTAAAATAGTGAAGTGTCTTATACACTGAACATATTGGAGATTCCCCCATCTCCTTTATTTTTGATAAAATGATAACTTCGAATAATGTCCATTATGTTAACTTGTAATAGTTTTAATTAGATTTAATCAAATAAAAAATAGATAATTATTAGTTATCAACATTTAAATCCACATCTGGATTATCCACATTTATGTGAGTTTTCCACCTACTAATTATCTACTAATTTTTGTTTATGCTTTTATCGTGATAGTTTTGTTTTCGATTATGATCTCATTATCTTTTGCCATTTTATACATGGTTCGACTTAAGGATTCTCTGGTCAAATATAATTCTTTAGCGAGCTTTGTAACTGACTTATATGATATAGAATTCTTATAAAATGTAAGATAATAGAGAATTCTGTCTCTTGCGGAGCTTATTGTTAGAAGTTTGATCTTAAAGTTGAGTTGCTTACTAAAATCTGATTGCTGTTTCAAATATAGTTCGAGAAATTCCTGGTTACTTGATAACGCTCTTAATAATTCTTCTTTTGAGATGTATCCGATAATGGAATCTTCTATGGCGACGACGTCTCCTCTAAAAAATGGAGAGCTTGAGAAAATTAGGTTACTGCCAAACATTTGGCCTTTGCTTAGCTCGTTATAGATGACTTCTTGTCCGCCTGAAAAGTATGATACAATATTAACCTTCCCTGAGATAATTAAGCCAACTTTTTTACATTCATCGTCCTCAAAATGAAGAGTTTTGTTTTTTGGAGCGTTAATCTCCTCGAGCTTCACACTATTATTCTTTTTTATGAATTTTAAGATGTTTTGTTCCATATTCGTGATTTAAATCACATATATTATAAATTTATTTATATAGAATATCAACTGAGGTAAAAAGAAAATGAAAAAAGCCACACTATTAATTCCTGCTATGTTATTTGGTTTAGTAGGATGTAACAATCAACCAAATGAAATTTATTTTGATTATATCTTTACAGCGCAGCCTGTTGTCTTTGCAACTAAAGCAAAAGGTTTCCCTGTTTATAAAAATGTCCAAGAAGATTTCATGGCAAAAACTCAAAAGAGAATTATTCAAGCGTCTGTGTTTGTTAATAAGAGTTCTGATCAAGATAAAGTTTATTCATATTTAGAATTATTATCTTCTAGCATTGCTGCTGGTCTTGGTAGCCCTGTATTAATTAAAAATGGCATTGAACAAGCTGGTTCTACTGAAGCACAATCTGCAAAATTCGGTGTTGCTGCTGGAGCGGCCTTTAATGTTACTAAAGATGGAAACGGATTCTCTTTAGGGTTTGAATGGACAGCCACTATTAAATCTAGCGTTGAGAATTTCATGAATGTTGTCGAACCATCTATACAAAGTATAGATAATCAATATATCTTTGATAATACTGGTCACGAACAAACCACTGATATTAGTGACATTAAAGTTATCTGTCCAGCTGGTGCTCCTGCAGTTGCTTTTTATAACCACGCTACTGATGAGAATTTCACTACAGGTGCCCCACTATCTCAATTCTTAACAAATAATTATGACATCATTGTTGCACCAACAAACGATGGTCTTAAAAAGATTATTGATGAAGGTGCTAACTATCAAATTGCAGCGACTATTACCTTTGGTAATATGTATATCATTTCTACTGGTAGAGTCCAGGCAAAGTCTTTAATTATCTCTACGGAGATTTAGAACTTGATACATATGATGTTAAAGACGCTGCTGCAACTAAAAACATCATTGAAAATAACGGATATCTTAAACTCTAATGAAAATAGTAAAGAAAATCATTTCCAATAAATATCTTCTAACTACTGTTGGAATCCTTTTCTTTTTTCTTCTTTGGTATCTTATATATCTTGTTGCGGGTCAAAGACAATCGGTATTCCCTTCTCCTATTGAAACAATAGAGCAAGCATTTATCTATTTAGGAGATCCATTTACCTATGAATGCATTTGGGGTTCATTCTATAGAATGCTTATTGGATTTTCTATTGGAGCGGTAGCTGCAATTGTTATTGGAGTTATTGTTGGTAACTTCACTAAACTCAAATATGTTTTTAATCCAACAATGGTTGCGTTAAAAGCGATTCCCACCGCTGCTTTAACTTTCTTATTCTTAGTTCTAGCAGGGTTAAAGAACGCTCCAATATATATTGTTACAATTATTGTCTTTCCAATCGTCTATGAAGCTACTGTCGCTGGATATTCTTCTATAGAAGAACAATACTTAATGGCGAGTAGAGTAGATGGTTCTAGCAGAATACAAGATAATGTTTATGTCAGATTCCCATTAGCATTACCCACTATCGGATTAGGCTTAGTAAGTAGCTTTGCTCTTTCATTTAAAATAGAAATTATGGCGGAAGTCATCTCTGGTAGTTCTACTCCTGGAATTGGTAATGCGATTAATAATGTCTACACTAATTCCACTAATGGATTAGTTCCAACATTCGCGTATTCATTCATTGCGATATTGATAATGCTAATTGTGACACTACTAATGGATATACTCAAAAAAGTGTTCAAATTAAAAGCTTAGGAAATTCCTAAGCTTGTTTTTTAATTCTATGAATTAACGGTTATCATCTAATAGTTCTTCAATTGGGTTACCGATTAAGTTATTTGGTAATTTCAAATCGAAATTCTTTAAGACTGTTGCTCCGATATCACCGAAGCATTCTCTCTCTTCAAGATATTTACCGTTTTTAATTGATGGAGAATACATAAGTAGAGGTATCTTTTCTCTTGTGTGATCGGTTCCTGCCCAAGTTGGGTCGTTACCATGGTCAGCAGTGATGATTAATAAATCATCATCGTTCATATGAGAAATAAATTCTCCCACTCTCTTATCAAATCTTTCTAAGCATTCACCATAGCCGATTGGGTCTCTTCTATGGCCGTATTCACTATCGAATTCGACGAGATTAACGAAACATAAGCCTTTGAAATCAACATCAGTTAATTCTTTAATGGTCTTGTCCATTCCATCTTCATTAGAGACAGTCTTTTGAGTCTTTCCAACACCATAGCCATCGAAGATATCTCCAATTTTACCAACACAATTGGTAAGGAAACCATTTTCTTGAAGGACATTCATAACTGTTGGTAATGTTGGTTTAAGTGCTAAATCGTGACGATTACTTGTTCTCTTAAAAGTCTCTTTGGTCTTTCCGACATATGGACGGGCGATAACTCTTCCCACCATCCATTCTGGTTTCATACAGATTTCACGTGCAATCTCACAGCAGCGATATAATTCTTCTAAACCAGTAACTTCTTCACTAGCCGCGATTTGAAGGACTGAATCACTTGAGGTATAGACGATTAGAGAATTATCTCTAATTTGTTCTTCACCTAATTCTTTAATGATCTCTGTTCCACTAGCAGCGCAGTTACCGATAACTTTATGACCAGTTCTTCTTTCAAGTTCATCAATTAATTCTTTTGGAAATCCGGTGTCTGTAAAGGTCTTAAATGGAACTTGGGTATTAATACCCATCATTTCCCAGTGACCGGTCATTGTGTCTTTACCGTTACTTGCTTCTCTAGCTCTAGCAACATAGGAATGTGGATGACTAACTTTATGTGTGCCACGGATATCCGCTAAATCAGCAATACCCATCGCGTTCATATTTGGGATATTTAAGCCATTAGGCATTTTTTCTCCGATATGAACAAAGGTATTTGCTCCAACATCATTGCTATCGCCGTTAAAGAATCTATCGGCGTCGGGAAGATAACCAATTCCAGCAGAATCAGCAACAATTACAAATATTCTTTTATATGGAAATGACATTTTGAATGTCTCCTTTCTCTCAATTTTTTATTCTATCTTATTTTTTGTTTATAAACAAATCATATGCACTCATAATTCGTTTTGTTGATATGTGAGTGTATATCTGAGTGGTCGCAATATTTGTGTGACCAAGCATTTCTTGCACCATTCTTAATTGAGCCCCGCCTTCTAACATATGGGTTGCAAAGCAGTGTCTTAATGTATGAGGAGAAATTGTTGTTGGATCAATCCCAACTTGCTCCGCGTATTTTTTGACTTGCTTAAAGAAATAAATTCTACTGATTGGCTTTCCGCTTCTATTTAAAAATAGATATTTAGATTTACTCCCGTGGAATTGGTCTCTAACTTCGTTAATATATTTAACAACATATTCTAACGCAAAATCCCCCATCGGAACTTTTCTTTCTTTAGCCCCTTTACCAAATATGGTAACAATCCCTTTTTGAAGGTTGACGTTTTTCTTTTCTAAAGACACTAATTCAGAAACACGAAGCCCACTCGCATACATTAACTCAAGCATTGCTTTATCTCTAATTCCACTTGGAGATTCCATATTAGGCGCGTCTAATAACAAATCAACCTCTTCTACTGATAGACAATTTGGAAGCCTTTGCTCCATCTTTGGAGGGTCGATATCAGGCATCTCTCCGTGATAATATCCTTCTTTGCTTAAGAAAGCGTAAAAACCTCTAATTGAAGATAATCTTCTTAAAGCTGTTGAAGCGTGTCTACCTTCACTTAATTCGTGATTAAGATAAGATTGAAGATCACTGCTTAATAAGTCGTCAACGTTCTTCTTTTCATTTTCAATGCTTTTATAAAAAGCAAAGAAGCTATTTAAATCATCTTCATAAGAAGCCACTGTATTAGTGGATAATCCTTTTTCAACGAGCAAATATTGTCGATATAAATCAATCGCATCAATGATTTCCACTTTTCTTCACCTCACTCGCTCTTTTTAAAGGTTTTCCCTTCATCTTTCTATTTAAATCGTTAATTAGTAACTTAGTTTTACTCTCTTCTTCGTGCATCTCATAATCAAAGAAAGTCATCTGTACTTTCATATCTTTAACATCGATGAGATTTTGTAGAGTAACACCGATCGCCCTAATGGTCATGTCTAAGAAATTCTCTTCGTATAGTTTAATCGCGTATTTGAATATATCTTTCGCGTTGTTTGTATGATTACCAAAGGTAATGGATTTGTTATGAGCTTTATATGAAGTATCTTTGACCATGATTTGAATCGTGTTACCGATTCTATTATCTCTTTTTGCTCTTTCAGATACTTCCATCGATAACATTTCAATAACTGGTCTAATCTCATCATATCGATCGGTGTCTTCTTTTAAGGTCGTTGAATTCCCAACTGATTTTGGATCTTCATATTCAGTGATGATTTTATCTGAGCCTTTGCCGTTCACCCAGTCTTTTAATTCTTCTGAGAATTTGCCAACAATGGCTAATACTTTTGGATCATCATTATTTAAAGAAGTTGCTAAATCACCAATTGTGTTTATTCCTATCGCTTTTAATCTTGGAGCGGTTTTCTTCCCAACTCCAAACATATCTTCGATCGGTAAAGGATATAATGTCCTTTTGATGTCTCTTCTACGGATGATTGTTAAGCCCATCGGCTTTTGATAATCGCTACCCATTTTCGCTAAAAACTTTGTTGGTGCCACTCCAATAGAACACTTTAAGCCTGTTGTTTCAAATAGAGTGTTTTGAATCATTCTGAAATATTTTTCAGCGTCCTTTTCTTTTTTAATCACATCGGTGAAATCTGCGAATAGTTCGTCCACTGACGCCATTTCGATATTTGGAGTGATTGATCGGATATAGTTTCTAAATTGATGGCTCATTGAAACGTAGAAATGATAATCAGGGTGGATTACTAGTAAATGTGGACAAAGTTTGACTGCTTTATTCATCGGCATTCCACTTCTAACACCGAATTTTCTCGCTTCATAGGAGCACGTTGAAACGATACCTGCTCTTCCAACATGACCAATCGCGACTGCCTTATTTTCTAAAGATGGGTCACGTATTTCTTCGCAGCGAACAAAAAAAGCATTTAAATCGATATGGACAATTACTTTCGCCATATCATTATTATATAATGCTTTCTTTTATTATGTTAACTTTTATCTTATTTTGTTTCTTGTTTTTGGACGGCTTTAATGAGTAAAACTCCTACCACAGGACCAAGCGAATTAAAGAGGATACAGAAGATGAGGTTAACGCATGCTTCCCAACCCCAAGAGTTTGCAAACGAGAAATAAAACATATTGGCGATACAGTGTTGGAATCCCGCGTAGACAAAGACAAACACAAATAGGACTAAAAGCAATGTTCCGATAATGGAAATCCTCTTATAGGCAAATGATTTAACAGCGAGATAAACGCATAAGCCACATAAGAATGATTTAACCATGCAGGATAAATAGTCTTCAAAGGTATATAAAGATAGTCTAATTGCACTTGTATTAAGAGCGACTTGATAAATATCAAGATCTTTAAATATGAAATAGCAGATATAACCTAATCCGACTGCTCCTACTGCGTTACCAATTAACATCACTGGCAAAGAGAAATAGAATTCCTTTTCTTGCTTCTTCTCATAGATGAGACCAATCTTTCCGGTATATAGATGCAAAGACAAAGAGCAGACAGTGAATAGGCCAACTGCAAAAAGAATTGATCCTAGCACTTTCCCAATTTCACCAGGAACTGCAAAGACCATTAAGATATATAGGAAACCACCAACACCGATACTTGCACCAGCGGCAATTCCTTTTAAAAATGAAAAGCTTAAATTCTTAACCATAATTAATATTTATATTAATGCAATGATGTCTTCTACTGCTAAGCCAAATTCTTTTCTTTGTTCATCAATTGAAGCCTGTTTAACAAAGATAGTTGGAACACATCTAACAATAATTTCTCCTTTATATCCTCGACTAATTAACTCTGCTTCTAGAGC
>CADCGC010000015.1 GCA_902800905.1 uncultured Erysipelotrichaceae bacterium | reverse complement strand
AATAATGATATAATTTAGATGGGAATTATAAGGGAGAGAAAAGTACCGTAAAGGTGCAATTTTCTTCCTTTTATATTTACTGAATTATGATTAGAAAAGCCTATAAATATCGTATCTATCCAAACACTAGTCAAAGAGAATACTTTGCTAAAGTTTTTGGATGTGTACGCTTCTTTTACAATAAATCCCTTTCTGATATGTGTGAGTTATATAAAACTACGGGTAAAACAAAAAATATTACTCCTGCAACATATAAAAAAGAATATCCATTTTTAAAAGATGTTGATTCTTTAGCTTTATGTAATGCGCAGTTAAGTAGGAACGCTGCATTTAAGGCATTCTTTAGAAAACAAAATAGCTTTCCTAAATATAAATCCAAAAGGAATGATCAAAGCTACACCACTAATAATCAGGGAAGTGTTAAATTCTCTAATAACAATAGATATATCTCTATTCCTAAATGTCCTCGTATTAGAATTAAGAAACATCGTGACTTTTCTGGAGTAATTAAATCTATAACAGTTAGTAAAACCACTGATGAAAAGTATTACATCTCTTTATTAGTAGAAGAATGTTCTGAATCAATTAATCTATGTGACAATGCGATTGGGTTAGATTTAGGTCTTAAGGATTTGATTATTGATAGTAATGGTCATAAATATAAAAACCATAAATACTTAACTAAATCGCAATATAAACTTTCTAGAGAACAAAGAAAATTATCTCTTATGAAAAAGGGTAGTAATAACTATAGCAAGCAGAGAGTTAAAATTGCTAGATTACATAAAAAAATTAATAGCCAAAGAAACGATTATCTCCATAAGCTTTCGCGTCATATAATTGATGAAAACCAAGTCATTTGTATTGAAGATTTGAAAGTGAAGAACATGACTAAGAATGATAAATTAGCTAGAAGTATTAACGATGCATCTTTGTCTAGATTTGTTTCTATGCTCATATATAAGGCTAATTGGTATGGGAATATAGTAATTAAAGTTCCTTCTGATTATCCGAGTAGTCAGTTATGTTCAATATGTGGATATAAAAACCCAATCACTAGAGACTTAAAAGTTAGGAAATGGACTTGCCCTAATTGTAATAGTCAACATGATCGGGATAAGAACGCTGCTAAAAATATTCTAAGTAAGGGAATTGAAATGCTTACAAAGGATGGGACACATCCGGATAGCTTGTTTATGCTTGGCTCACTAGAGTCATCGAGCAAGAAGCCCCCACTTCTTTAAGCGGTGGTAGTATGTCACTGTTTAAACATCAAAATTTTATTAGTTTTACGTCGATTCTAATATTTTTTATATTTAAATATCATTTTTTTATTAATTGAGCAGATAATAACATTTTACATATTTATGTAAATATGTATAGAAAAAGACCCTTTCGATTTGTTCGATTGGGTCTATTTTGATTAATTATTTGAACCAATTCCAGTCTGGATATTTGACTTCATCCATGAAGGAAAAGTCTTTTAATTTCCATGTCCAGTTTGGATCTCCTACTGTTCCTGGCCAGTTCATTCTTCCTGAATTATCAAGTTTGATAATGTCTTGTAATTGAAAGATAGTCATAAGAGAAGGCATTGTATAAATATATTTAACAATGACATCATATAGCTTCTCATCATAAGGAACACCTAATCTATTAGCGATGAATCTTTTTTGTTCATCATTTAGATTGAGATACCAGCCATATAATGTTTCATTATCGTGAGTTCCTGGATAGACAATTTGTCTATCAGTGGACTCTTGTTTTAAGTCAAAGATTGTGAATTCACAAATGAACATTCCTGGAAGATTATATTCATCTCTTAATTCAAGAACTTCGGGTCTAAGATCACCTAAGTCTTCTGCAATTAAGTTGATGTTTGGATATTTCTCATAGAGTTTATTGAAGAAGTCTTCTCTTGGCCCAATCTTCCACACTCCATTACGAGCGGTTTCTTCTCCTGCTGGAATGACATAATAGGTGTCGAACGCTCTAAAGTGATCAATACGTAAATAGTCACACATACTAGCAAGATAGCCAACTCTATCAATAAATAATTGATATCCAGTTTCTTTCATTCTTTCAAAGTTATAGATTGGTGAGCCCCATAATTGTCCAACATCGCTGAAAGCGTCTGGTCCAACTCCACCAACTTCAAATAACTTGTTATCCGGACCAATTTGAAATTGGTCTCTATTAAGCCAACATTCCACTCCATCAAAGCCAACATAGAAAGGCATATCACAAATAATCTTGATACCTTTTTTAGCGGCATATCTTCTTACTCTATTCCATTGTTTTAAAGCGAGATATTGTAAGAATACAATAAAGTTAATTTGATCTTTATATCTTCTTGGTGGCTTGTTATGGGTCTTGAAATAATCAAGATATTCTTCATCCCATTCATTCCACTGCTTGTTGTCATTCATTTCTTTGAAGACTTCGAATGTCGCGTATTCTTTAACCCAGGGGTTAAGGGTTTTGAATTTATGAAGGACCTCACTATGGTTTTTCATAAATTTACGATACGCTAAACCGAGTTCTCTTTTCTTGAATTCGCCAACATCATAATAATCAACTTTGATACAGTCTTTATTATGAGCAGGAACTTTTTGGATAAGTCCCATTTTCGCTACTAAATCAAGAGAAATATATCTATATTCCAAAGCTTTGGAACATGTAGACATATATGGTGAATATCCTGGTCCTAATGGGTTTAAAGGAAGGGTTTGCCAATATTCATAATGGTTGTCACTAAGCCAATCAATGAACTTGTAGCACGATTCACCAAAATCACCGATTCCGTGATTTCCTGGTAATGATGAAACCGCAAGCAAAATACCTAAGTGTTTGTTCATAAGTCAAATTGTCCTTATATAAATTTATATTTATAATAAAACACGTTTTTTTCGTTTTCAATATTCACTTTATTTATATGGGAATTTCCCATAAGAAAAAGGGAGCGAACTCCCTTATATCTTAATTAATAATAATTATTTAGAAATTCTTTTCTTTTTGAAGAAGAAGAATCCTGATGCTGCGATAACTGCAGAGACTGCAACGATAATTGCTGCGGTTGATCCACTAGTTGAATTGATATTATTTCCTAAGATTGCAGCGCCAACATAAGTTTTTCCAGTGCTTCTTGCAGCCATGGCTTCAAAGTGAACTTGAATGCTTCTGCTTTGACCGCCTAAGGATGTGTGAGTTGCAGCTTTTGCTGCTGCTGTTGCAAACGAATAGAAACTACTATTCAATGCGTTATAAGCACCATATCCATTTAAGACGCTTGAATTGCAAGTGCTATAAGCCTCAATGACTTTTTTCATTAAATTTGCACCAGCAACTTTATCGTGTGCGCCACCAGTTGTAAATTCATCTCCTTCGCCTGGAGCATATCTAACATAGGCAAAGGAATCAGGAATAAAGCTATTTGAAGATGTATAACTGGCTTTGGCATTATAGCTATCATCTTCAGTTAATTTAATAAAATTATAACCTGTAACATCGGTTGGTATGTCAGCATAGCCATACCAGCATCCATTATCATCTTGGAACCATTCACATAAATAGATAGATCCTTCAGATTTTTGGGTTCCAGCAATTGTTGTGGATGCACTACCACCCCATGCTCTCACTCCAACTAATGAATAGTGAGAATTTGAATTATTAACAAATACTCTGCCTGTGTTTAATGATGCTGATTGATCGCTATATTTATAAACGACATCAAGTGGTCCTTTCCAATAAGCAACATTGCTGCCGCTTGATGTTGTCCAAGTGTTGTCCCAGTTGCATGATGGATCCATATAAATCCATCTATAAGAACCGCTAACACTAGAATTGTTAGAATAGTTCCATTGTTCATTTTTTCCTGGATTAAATCTTAAAATTTGAACTGCATCAAAAGCAACTGGAGCAACAGCGTAGTATGTATCATTTTCAGCCATACTACCAGATGAAAGAGTTACTTTATCCATAAAGGCGGAATCTTGATAAGCTCCGTTTTTATACCATTGCATTTTAAATGTTGCGCCCGCTTCTGCCCAATGGGTTGATGGAGTGAAAAACAAATAGTCACCAATAGATCCAGTGTCTGATAATGCTTGAGCTTGTTCAACTTTTGCTTCATCTTTAACAGCACTGAAGCCAGCAAAAGCACCAACGCCTAAAAGAGTTGCAAAAACGGTTGTTAATAACAATTTCTTGACATTTTTCATAAATTTTACCTCCCAAAAGCGAAATATATGAAATTATGAAAAATATACACTAATACAATTAATCACTCAATACTTTTTTTATTTAATAAAAATAGTAAATGGGAAATATAACAAAAAAGCGCCTTTGGCGCTTTATAATAGAGTTTTTTCTACACAAAAATGATAAAATTTTATTTCTCAGTCACTTAATTTTTTTATTTAATAAAAATAAAACTTTAAAAACATAATATCCAAAGATGAAAACAACATCTTTTTTTGCACTACACAAAACAAAAAAAGAAGTGGCAATTCATACCACTACATAATTAAAACAATATAAGAAACCCTCTCAATTTGCTTTTGCGGAGTTTTTATCGTACATAAATGGGTAAATGACAAATGATGCAAAAATAATTGTTAAAAGATACATCGCATTCATTAAATCGTGCCAAATAACATATCCAAGCTCGCTAGATAATGGAAGATTCATCCCACTAATTTGCATAGTAGAATACACCGCTATAAATAAGAAAATAACTGATAAAACGATGAATAAAATTCTCTTGCCTTTATATGGATTTTTCTCTTCATCAAGAGTGACGTTTTCAATAAAAAATGATCCAAATTTCATCGCTCTAAAGAACAAATAGAAAAGAATACCACAGGCAATTATATGAATAAAAAGATAGCTAATTTCTAGGAAATGTGAACCGGCACTATTTTCATCAACAGGTCCATAAACAAAGCACACAATGAGCGAATAACCTGCTAAAAAGAAAGATATTACCGTAGCAATACAAAGTCCTAGGAAAAATGATTTTGTCTTCTTCATAAATGAACAATAATCATTATACATATTTTGAAAAAATACCCAAAACAAAAAGACTAGATTTGACTCTAGTCTAATTGAAAATCCAAGGTCAGTTATTTTTATTTAGTTAGATTTTTTTCTTTTTTTCTTAATTGGAAATATAATCCAGCACCAATAGCAGTAATAGTTGCTAAAGCAATAATAGCCACAACTGGTGCCATAAATGGAGTAGAGTTATCTAATAGCTGTCCAATATTTGAATTTGGCAGAATTACTTCACCATTAAATCTATTTACGAAGTCTTCGCAGACTGCGGATCCATATTTTTTAACAATATAGTCATATAGTTTTGCAAATTGTCCTCTGACATTATTTGCAGATGCACTTGCATTCTTAAGAATTGCTTTTGCGTCAGCACTAAGATCAGCAAATGCAGTTTTGAGTTCGCCCCAAGCGGTTTGTAAATCTGCTAATGTAGTTGTGCCATCCGCCTTACAAACAGCACCTTCACCTGTTGATAATTTATCTAAGAATGTATCAATGTATGCATTGGCATCGACATCAGCATCACTTGGATCATCAAGATAAACTGATTTTGCTTCTGTGTTGATATAGATATTGTAGGTTCCTGCAATTTGAACAATTGGAAGTTCAGTAAACATCTCTGGTCCTACTTGAGTGTTAACCATTTCAATGACGCCTACTGTCTTACTATCACAGCTAGTTAAGTATTCTGGTGTTTTGTAATAGTACGCTAATGCTTCACCTTGAACTAATTCAACACCTGTCATCATCACTTCTTTTTCTTCAGAAGGATTTGAAATTAATGGTTCGAAAATTGGTTTTGGAGAAGATTGAGAAGAATGAATTAAAACATATTCGCTTTGTCTTCCACCAACATAAATAAACCATTGAGAATTCTTTAATTTTAAATAGACATCAACTTGTTTTGCACTGAACATAATAAATGATCCAGCATAAACGTTATTATATTGATCATAATCGCCTGAGAGTGAAAGTAAATGTTCTTCCTCGTTATAAATATCAAGAGCATGAATTTCATCAAATGAATTGACATCCGCTACAGTTTTATATTGTGCATCATATTCGCCTTTATCAACTTCTACGAATTCATATTCATTATATGAACCTGAAACACCAACTTTGAATTTATATGTATGCTCAACAACTGGTAATCCAAAATAGACATAGTTATTTGCGCTAGGTGCATAATAAATGTCGTAAACACCATCTTCATCAACAGTCATAACACCTTCATTCATCGAGACGCCACTACTTCCTTCTTTAACTTCTCCGTTATAAAGTTCAGTAACATATAGTTTAACTTGTTGGCCTGCTTCAAGTGCAACGCCTGTCGCGTAATATTCTTCGTATTGAGTTTGTTCTTCGTATCTAGCAAGAGCAATTAGCTTATTTCCAACTATTAAATAATAGTGATGAGCTTCATCTCTTCCACCAATCCAATAAGTCCATATAATAGCACTTTCAACTCTGTCTTTCTTTAGCCAGACGTCAACGTTTTCCCCATCTTCTAAAATAGTAGATGATGGGCGGAAGACGTTATTAGAATCTGTACTATCTGCAATCGCTCCAAGTACGTTATCATCAGCTTTGAATGAGACAACTTCACCTTTTGCAACATTAGCTTTACCGTGATATTGTGCTAAATGATCACCTGGAAGCTCTGGTTCCAAAGCAAAACCGTTACCACCAATATAGACGGTGTAATTTGGATCTTCTGGTTCTTCGTATACACTCCACTCACCAGTAACGCCTGGATCTCCCCAAACAGCATCTTTGGATGTAATCGTGTATAAATTCTTTCCATCTGTTGGAATAGTTAAGTCACCGGTTTTTGCACCCCAGTCACTTACACCTCCAGTTCCATTAATTCTAGTGAAAATAACACGATCATATCCTTCTGGGATTGCAAACTTCCAAACATCAGTATCGTTCTCGACTGGAGTCATTCTATCTCCTGGCCATGCATTATTGTCAGAGTCATTAGAAGATATCCAATAATAGCAACCAATAGCAGCACCATCTGCTTTCCACCAGTCATAGGTCATTTTGCAGTAAAGTACTGTATCTCCAAATGCTTTAGCTTCTTTAATGTTTTGATGCGCACCAACGGCAACACCCACACTTAAAACCATAGCCAAAGCGGTTCCAAAAATTAATCCTTTCTTCATAATTAAAAATCCTTTCTTATTTTTAAATGAATGTTTGTTAACTATATTATAAGACCAAATCTAGCAATATACAAAATATTTATATTATATATAAAACAAAAGGACTAGGTTTCCCTAGTCCGATTGAATTGACTTTAATTAATTAGGCAACTTCTTTTTCTTCTTGCTCTTTGACTTTTTCAGCGTCCTTAAGGACTAAGCCAAAGGAGACAAGGGTTGCCATTGAGAAGATATACGCTGGAATTGCGGTTCCTTTATATGCGCCGGCGTTTTGATTAGAGATATTTGTGAAATCAGTTGTAGCTGAATCCCAGAATACCGCCAAATCATGCCAGACGCTTGCTTCATCTGTTAAGGCGTCTGCATCTTTCGCTTTAACATTGTCTAAACTCATTTGGCATGAGCTTCTCATTGTTTCAGATGCTTTATATTTTGCCTTTTCAAATTGACAAATAGAGAAGAATGTAAGCGCTAAAACAGCACATCCACCGATGATACCAACGTATGCAAGTGATCTTTTCTTTTTCTTATCCAACTTAAACATACTGCTTACTCCTTTCTATTCTTGAGGTTTTTCTTCTCCTGGTTGTTCCTCAACCTTAGCTTCTTCCTCAGCTTTTGGAGATTCCTCTATTGGCTTTTCTTCTTCAGCTGGGGCTGACTCATTATTTTCTGGATGAAGTTCGTCTTTAGCTTCATCAGATTTAATTGGAGCTTCAGGATCGTCGTTACCGTGATATTGGTTATCAGTTAATAAGTTGTATTCTGTTTCAATATCAAAGAAGTGCATTGCTTTTCCTTCGAATGTCACATTAATAACTGTTCCAGATACCATCTTTGCTCTTTCTTCTTCAGACAAGTTGATGGTTGGAATTCTAACAACAAGTTTTGTTCCGTCTTCAGTTTGAACGTGGAGGTGATATTCACTACCCATCATTTCATTAACCAAGATAGTAACTGGGAATCCGCCTTTTTGCCCTTCTGGAAGAAGTGTGACGTGTTCTGGTCTAACACCTAAGTAAATCTCTTTTGGTTCAACGTTTCTTTCCGCTAAGAGTTTACCTTTGTCGCCAGTAACTTCGAGTTTGTAACCAAATGGTGAAACAAAATATTTGTTTCCTTCTTTGGTGAGTTGAGCCTTAATTGTGTTCATCATTGGAGCGCCAATGAATTGAGCAACGAATAAGTTGGCTGGCCAATCAAATAATTCAGTTGGAGTACCAACTTGCATGATATAGCCGTCTTTCATACAAACGATTCTATCACCTAAAGTCATAGCTTCAGTTTGATCGTGGGTAACATAAATGAAGGTGGTATTAATTCTCTTTCTTAAAAGAATAATTTCCGCTCTCATTTGGTTACGCAATTTTGCGTCAAGGTTTGATAATGGTTCGTCCATCAAGAAGACCTTACAATCCTTAACCATTGCTCTACCGATAGCGACACGTTGTCTTTGACCACCAGATAAAGCTTTTGGTTTACGTGTTAAGTATTGAGTAATTCCTAATACTTGAGCAGCGCTTGTTACTCTTTCATAAATCTCATCTTGACTCATTTTTGGATTCTTTTGGAGTCGAAGTGGGAATGCGATGTTTTCGTAAACTGTTAAGTGAGGATATAAGGCGTAGTTTTGGAAGACCATGGAAATATGACGGTCTTTTGGTTGAAGATCGTTGACGACTTCGCCATCAATTTCACAAGTACCTTCTGAGATGTCTTCAAGTCCAGCAACCATTCTTAAAGTTGTTGATTTACCACATCCAGATGGTCCAACGAAGACGATGAATTCTTTGTCGGCAATGTCAAGGTTGAAATCATGAACCGCAGTAACATTGCCTGAATAAATTTTCTTTACATTTGTTAATTTTACAGTAGCCATAAACTAGCCTCCTACTATCCTTTAACTGCGCCACCAGTAACACCTTCAACATAGTATTTTTGAAGGAACATGAATAAGACCATGACTGGAATTGCTACGATAACACCACCGGCACAGAAATGGGTGAAGTTATCAGAGATCATCGCTGCGCTTAACCAGGTATATAAACCAGCAGCGACGTTAAGACCTGTTTCAGAACCAATCGCGATGACTGATGCAAAGATGTAGTCACCCCATGGGCCCATGAAGGAGGTCAACACTGTGTAAATAAGAATTGGTTTACAAAGTGGAAGAATAACTTTATAGAAGATTTGGAACTTAGTAGCACCATCAACTGTTGCGGCTTCGTCGAGTGATTTTGGTAAGGTATCTAAGAAGCCTTTAGAGACGTAATAGCCCATACCACTACTTGCGACAGAAACTAAGATTAAGCCAGGAACAGCGTTGTCTCCAGTAAGTCCAATTGTCTTCAAAACTTGATATAGAACAATCATTGTTAAGAAGCCAGGGAACATACCAAGAACAAGCATAACGTTCATCAATGGTTTACGAAGTTTGAATCTAAATCTTGATAAAGTATAGCTCATCATAAATTGCATAATTGTTTGAAGTACACAAACGAATAAGGCAATGATGAAGGTGTTGAAATACCATTGTAAGAAGTTTGTCTCCGCCGAGAATAGATAGATATAGTTATCAAATCCAAAGCTCTTTGGGAAAACATAGTTAACAATACCGGTATTTTCACATCTAAATGATTGAAGTACTAAGAAGATAAATGGAAGGATCCATATAATCGAAATGAGACCGAGGACAATATAGCTAAGAGTGTTAACAATCGTTCTCTTTTTGCTCATCGACATTGAGTGTTTTTCAGTTGCCATATTATTGGAATTCCTCCTCATTCTTAGTTGATGGGATGATGTTATAAACTACAAGAGAAACAACCGCAACAACGATAAAGACCATGATACCGATAACAGCAGCGAACTTATAGTCAGCTTCATTAACCGCTAAGGAATAAAGCCAAGTGATAAGTAAGTCTGTACTACCAGCGTTTCCATACATTTCAGTGTTAATTGGTCCACCACCAGTTAATAGATAAATAACGTTGAAGTTATTCATATTGCCGGTGAAACTTGTAAGTAAGTATGGTCCAGTAACGAACAACATATATGGAAGAGTAATCTTCGAATATTGTTGCCAGGCACTTGCGCCATCAATATTAGCGGATTCATATAAATCTGCAGGAATGTTCATTAAGATACCTGTAACAACCAACATCAAGTATGGAACACCAATCCAGATATTAATGATAATAACAGTGATTCTTGCAAGCCATGGATCACCCCAGAAGTCAATTGGTTGGAAGTTGTTATTGCCGAACAAACGAGCAATACCATCAAATAAACCATTGATTAATCCATCAGTCGCAAACATTTGTGAAACATAAAGGATGGAAATAAATTGAGGAATAGCGATAGAGAAGACTAAGACAGTTCTCCATAATTTCTTCAATTTAATGCCTTTCTTGTTAATTAACATCGCCACTAACATACCTAAGAAGTAGTTGGTGAATGTTGCAAAGAAGGCCCACACTAAAGTCCAAAGTAAGATTTGTCCAAATGTTGCGGAGAATGATTTACCTCCAGCGGTCCAAGTAAAGATTTGCTTAAAGTTATCTAGTCCAACCCATCCGAATAATAAAGCGTGTTGCTTGTCATAATCAGTAAAGGCAACAAGGACCATGAAGAAGATTGGTAAGATTGTAAAGATGACAATACCTAAAGTTGGTAAAGCAAGTAATGTCTTATGGAAGTTCTTATCAACAATCGCTCTTAAGTCATCTTTCGCTGTGTCTAAGCGTTTTTCATCTTTAAGAATCTCTTCAGCAATTTTGTTTTGTTTAATATTGAGATACCAAGTGTAAATAAATGCGACGATGAAGAATAAAGATAAGACACCATAAAGTAAGATGTTAAATGAATTATCACCTTGTTGAACAATTGCGCCAGTGGCTTCATCAATTATTTGCTCTTTAGTACCTAAAATATAGAGTTGAGAGAAATAACTTCCACCGAAGCAAATCATATAGACGAAGAATACTACTTCAAATAATAGGAAGAGAATTCCTCTAAGCCATTGTCCTCTAGCGATAGAGCCAAATCCCATAACGAAGTAGGAAACTTTTGTTTTCCAATCTCCGTGCCAGAACGTAAGTCCGATGGTCTTGAAGAAATTGACAAATCCCCAGAAGAGTTTTTTGAGTCCACCCCAGATGGCTAATCCGAGATTTTTAAATTTTTGTGGAATTGATTTGAAGAAGGCAACAAAGTTAATACCAAATCTCTGGAATTTTGTTTTCTTCAACATTTCCAAATCGTTTGAATTTCCCATATTCCCTCCTTAATCATCTAATAATGTTGGTAATCCAGCTTCATAGTTTGCTAAAAGATCACGAATATCAGCTTCAGTACTATTTGTAGCAATACTACCTGCTAAACCACCTAAAGAGTTAAACCATGCGCCTGGGCACTGAGTTTGTTGAGTTGCATGAGCGTGTTGAGCGGCAAGAGCAGCTAAAGCTGGATGAGCTTTAACTTCTTCGTTTTCAGAAGCAGCTTTTGCTGTTGGGCCCCATGCATTTTGTTTAAATCTTGCAAGTTGGTTGTCTGCGTTAGTGAGATATTCTGCGAGTTTACGGCAAACACTAACTTTCTTTTTGTCGGCTTGTGGCTTAACACCCATGAGTTTATATCCATCAAATGAAGACATATGAATGGTTTCATTACCTGATTTGAAACTTGGAAGTTCAGCACAAACCAATTTGTCACCGAATTGGGATTTAATATATTCATATTCCCAAACACCAGTGATAATCGCACCAGCAGAGTTGGTCCATGTTGATTTAGTAGCAACGACTGAGTTGTCTGCTAAAGAACGATACGCCATACCTGCTTTAACACCAGCATCACTATTGAAATTGTCATCGTAGTCCAAGAAACTTCCTGTCGAATCGATTGTCCAAGTAGAATGACAACCAGTTGCTAAGAAATAACTTGCCGCATAGAAACCATTCTTTCTATCGAAATTGAGTTTCTTCTTTGCTGATTTCAATTTTGCTAGCATTGTATCCATGTCTTTAACATCTTCTGCAGATAAGATTGAACTATCATAGTAAAGGAAATATCCATTATCACTTGTAGTTGGAAAAGCATACATCTTTCCATCTAAACTTGCAGCGTTAACAGAATCTTCACTATGAACATCTTTCAAATGGCTTTCAAGAGAAGAACCAAGAGGTGATAAAGCATTTGATGTCTTTAATCTTGATAATTGGTCTTGAGCAAAGATGAAGATGTCAGCACCACTTTGGACGTCTTGAAGCATCTTAGTGGCAGATTCGCCTTCAGACATAGGTTGAACTTGCGCTGTAATGGTGTATTTTCCACCACTAGTTGCAGCAAAGTTATTAATTTGGGCTTCAGTTAAGTTAGCGATTTTTGTGTCGACCCAAACTTTGATATTGTAACTTCCTGAATCATCAAAATCACTATCGCCTTCCCAAGCGCCACCTTCTGAGAAGAAGGAAACACCATCAGGTAAAACATATGAGAATTTGAAGTTACAACTTGCTAGTAAGAGAACTGGCAAGAATGCTAAGTATTTTACTTTTCTATTCATGTTATTCTCCTTTCTAGCTCTCACTTACCCAAATGCCATAGAGGCTTAGGATATTGCTTTGTTTGTAGTCATTTTCGAAATCCCAGAGTTTTTCTTCATCGATTGAAGAAGGATATTCTGACCAGCCAAGGAACACCGGATATAAATCATCAGGAGCTCCATTGTTCTTGTAGTTTGTTCCTGCAACATATGCTTTAACTTCTGCTGGAACATTTTCGTTTGTAATCGGTCTTAAACTATACCATTCCATTGAGCATAATAGTTCATCTGAATTGGAGTAGCTCAAGTAGAAGCGGACCACCATATTGAATTCGGTTGGAACATCTGGATCTTCTCCTCCTCCGCCTCCTCCACCTGGATCATCAGGAATTCCAGGATATGGAAGCTTTGGTGAATATGCTTTTGAAGTACATCCCACTACTAACATCGGTAGAATGAGTAATGGTAATAAGATTAATTTCTTTTTCATCTTCATACCCTCCTAGCAATGTCCATTGGAATTATAGATGGCGATTGTATTGAGTTGATGGAAGTGAAGTTTTCCGTCTTCCATATGAACTCCGCCATAATCCCATGCAAGTGTCCATTGGCCGTTGTCGATTCTTTCATCGCCCCAAACAGCCTCTTGTTGTGCACCTGTACACATATAGATAAATGTTTCATTAATTTGGATACCAATTGATGTGCTATCGAAAGCACCCCAATCGCCACCGCCCCAAACGATATTATTAACGTTTTTGTTGCTTGAAGTTGAGCCAACAAAAGAATTATATCCAGTATTAACTCCACGCTTCTTAGCAAGGCTTCTATGCATTCTAATTAATGATGCAAAGCAACCTGATAAGTTGTATCCAGCGGCAGATGTATCAATTGTTTGATCATCAAATTTCACCTCAAGTTTATTTCCCCACTTGAATGTGTTGACATGAAGTGGAGCATTATATGAGTTGTGAGAAATGTAATGACCATGCATTTCTTGATAAGAATCAGCAGTAACTGCGCTTAAATCGTTAACTGATAATTCTTTTGTTCTTAATAATTCTTCTCCACCATACATGAATGCTGCTGAGTTACTAGCAAAGATTAATCCATGTGCTTGGAGAACGCCGTGTGCTAATTGACCACCGGTTGGGTGATTTCCACTAACAAGGGTGTTGTAGAGTTGATCTCTAACAGTCCAGTTATCGTGACATGAAGCATAGTTAACTGTTTGTTCTGGATAGTAACCAGTAATTTCTTCACCAGTTCTTACTCCAGCGTTAACGCCCCATAATCCAGCAGCGATTGTCCAAGCATAGCTATTTGAATTACCAGTTTGAACATATCCTGCTCCTGGATAACCATTAACGTTATTTTCACCTCTAATGGCATTTCTAATAGCGTCGTTAAATCCACCAAGATAAACGCCTTGAGTTTTGAAATTATTACATTCGTTATAGACTTGCCAGCTCATTGTGCCGTAATTGTTTCCGTCTGGTCCGTGATATCCACCACTGGTCCAGCCTTCACCATACATATAAATATCTGGATCGATTTCATATAAGGCCTCTTTAGCGGCAATCATGGTTTGGAAGTCGATTAATCCCATTAAGTCGAAACGGAATCCTTTAATCTTGTATTCTATTGCCCACATGCAAAGAGAATCGACAATGAATTTTCTCATCATTGGTCTTTCTGAAGCCACTTCGTTATGGCATCCAGAACCATCATGGAGTTCGCCGTTTTCGTCATATCTGAAATAATAACGTGGCATTAATTTGTGGAAATTACTACCAGTTGCAGAACTGACGTGATTATAAACAACGTCCATAATTACACGAGTGTGAGTGTCATCATCGTGTCCTGCTCTTTTCTTAGAGAGTTGCAAGACTAAGTTTTTGAATTCTGTAACTCTTGCTAATCCATCGTGAGCGTTAGAGGAATATCCACCTTCAACACAGTTGTAGTTGAGTGGGTTGTATCCCCAGTTATATTTGAGTACTTCAGTACTTTCATCATTATCGCTATCAAAGACTGGCAATAATTGAACAGCTTCAACACCTAAATCTTTGAGGTGGTCATAACCAGTAGAAACATCTTCATGTCCTAATAAATGAGTTCCACCTTCAACGAAGGCATTATATGTTCCGTTCTTTTCAGTACCATTCCAAGATTCATCGCCTGTGAAGTCTTGCATATGAACTTCATAAATTGATAAATCTTGTGGAGAGGCAATATCATAACCTTCTTGTCCATCCCACTTAAGTGGTAAGGCATCCCAACCATCAGGATTGGTTTCTGCTTTGTCATAAACAAGACCACGAACACCACAAGCACCTGCTGTAGTAGCGTATGGGTCCATTGTAACGTTTGTTCCAAGAGTGTTATCAACTTGGTAATTGTAATATTTGCCTTTGATATCTCCATCGATTGTGAGTTCCCAAACACCACCACTGGTGTAATGCATATGGTAACCTTTATATTTATCATCGCCACCAAATTCAGCTGATGTATCTGTGTCATATAACATAACTGTTAAATTAGCGGAGACAGGAGACCACACTCTAAATGTAGTGCTCTCAGCGGAATAAGTCATTCCTAATGCTTTATCTGAATTAGTTGGTTCATAGTATTGAGTGAACTTCGCACTATCGTAAAGTTGATCAAACCTCACAGTAACGGTCTTACTTAAAGAGGCCATATCTGGATCAGAATCAGTGCTTGGATCATGAGACACTAATGAATAGACAACATTAACATGTGCGTCATATTTGAATTTGATATCAAATTCGCCATTCGCGTTTCCTGTTCCAACGCCTTCTTTAACCAAATACCACTTTTTGTAGTCTTCACGTTTTTTAGGTTTGATTTTGTAATATGTTTCATCAAATGCATATAATTGCCAATTAACACTTGAAGTATCGCTTGTTAATTTACATTTGATGGTTTTCCAATCACTAAATTGGGCTAGAGCAACACCATGCACTCTAGTTTTGTTTTCGCTATCTAAGATAGCAATTCCACCACCAGCGGCTGGCATAGTCCAAACTTCGCAAACATCAGAGCCTTCTTGTGGAGGGAATTCAGAATATACGAGTTGCATATCATCTGATTGTCCGCCCCAGTTGAGGTTCATTTCGCTTATCATCTTATATTTAATAATAAAGAATAATTTGGATTTACCGGCAAAGGCAGTGAATCTTGAATCTGTAAAATCAATAATGATTGTCATCATCGTTCTATCTTCGGAGACAGACATAATGTCGGAGGCGTTTTCAAGGTTATATTCAACGCCATCTTGACCAGTAACCCAAAGGTAGAATGCTCTACCATCGTTACCGCCTGCTTCGTTATAGTAATGGAGAATGACTTTATTAACTAAAATTGCAGCTTCTTCCTCTTCTTCGTCTTCTGGCGCTCTATTGACATAGCGGCCATCAACGATGTCTGGATGATCTAATCTAGCGTGTTCTAGACTATCATCATAAAGCGCGGTGTCTTCACCAGCGTCTTTTAGGGCTTGGGAAGTAGCTTTAAATGATAAAGCTCCTGCCACAGCTCCAAACAATAGGAAAGAAGGCATCATAGCTAATACTGCTTTTTTGATTTTCTTCATAAGCTAATCCTCACTTCTATTTCCGTTTAGTAAACTAAACAATGTCGTTAATTTATTATGCTAATTTGGCAAATGAGTATGTAAACCAACCATGTTCATCACCATCATGTGTTTCGAAATGGTTGTTGTCCCAACCTGTATATGTCAAAACATATGTGCAATCTTTTTCAATTGTGACTTCTCCCATATTTACATCGGAATAGAATCTATCATATGTTCCGTCACCTTTAGTTGGGTGGAAGTATTTATGTGCATCAGCTTGATGCATATAGCATGAAAGTGTTGTGACGGTGACAAATGAAAATTCAACCTTGTATTTGCCGTCATTTTGTTTTTCAGCTTTCTTCCAATTGCTGTTAATCGCAAAATGGACATCTGTTGGGTCTTCCCAAATTTCAATACCAGCAAAGATTAAAGTAATTTTGCCAGTATCAACAGGGGTTGGTCCTGGAGTAACTTCGCTTGGTTCGCCTTCAGTAAAACTGTAACTGAACCATGCATGTTCCCAAGACTCTTCAGCATATGCCCAATCAATAAATGTGATTGTGTATGTCTTGCCAAGTTCAACTTTAACATCGCCAGTGTTGATTGCAGAATTCATTCTGTTATAGTCAACCGTACCAGTTGTTGGATGGAAGTATTTACCATCTTGTCCACCTTGGTTGAGATAGGCATTAACTGATTGAATTGCGCCTGTAACAGCAATACTAGCTTTGTAATTTCCGTTTGCTTGTTTTGTAGCAGCCGTGAATTTAGCGTTGATACCCAAATTAACAACGGTTTCATCTTCCCAGTTATTAATACCGGCAAAGTAAAGCGTAACTGTACCTTGTGGTTCTGGTTCTGGTTCTGGTGTCACAGGTTGTGAACCATCTCCACCACCAAAGCAAGCATATAAAATCTTGCCTCTTGCGTTAGGAACTTTTTCCCATTTTGTTAAAGCTCCGTCGCCTTCATAAGATTGCCAATATTGGAATTTGGAACCTGTAACGGTAGAAGTGACATCTTCGTTTGTTGGTAATGCGGTGCCAACTTCTGCTGTAAATTCGACTGTATATTCAAGATATAAGGATGCGATATCTTTACCAGGTTCGCCTTTATATCTTCCATTTTCACCAATAACTAAGTATGTTGTAACTGTTTCACCTGTAACTGGATCACTTGGGTCTGGTTTATCAGGATTTTCAGGATCAACCGCACCTTTTCTTGTTACGGTGACACTACAGGAAGCACTATATTTCTTACTATTGTAATTAACATATGCTGAGACTGTAGTTTTTCCTTGTTTGACAGCGGTAACGGTGACTTGTGAGCCTGTTAAGCTACTTAACGAAACAATTTCATCATTTCCACTTTCCCACATAAGTTCAACTGCTCTACTACAAGAGGCAGTTAAGATAGATGTCTTGCCTTCTTCTAAGGTAATACTATCTTGTGATATAACAACAGAGGCGCCCGCAGATGGGTTGCTTGATTCTCTTCCGTTATATTTAACACAGCCTGATAAGGCAAGTGCGAATAATGGCAATGCCATTAATAGGAGTGATCTAAACTTTTTCATCTTCAATGCCTCCTATTCTGCAAAGGCGAGAAGTGCGAATGGGCAAACGCCGATATCTCCTCCGCCAATGTTTGTTAAGTCGCCTAAAGCCGCAACTGGTGTGTGATTCATGGCTTTTCCTGCATGGAAATCAGGATTGACTTGCCATGAAGAGCTTTGTGTTCCGGTATTAATATAGATAACAAGTTTGCAATCGCCTTTGTTGTCATCAACTCTAATACCGATAACGTGTCCACCATCGATATAAGAAATTCTTGCATCTTCTGGATATAAGTGTTTGAGTTGATTCAACGCTTTATACCAGTTGTACATTGAATTCTTATCGGCTTTTTGCTCTTCCATTGTCTTTAATGTCTTGTTATAGCTATCTAATTCAAAGACATATTGACCAGATTTATAATTTGGTCTAATTGAAGTGTCTTGCCATAAGAATGGTTGACGATACCAAATATCTTCACAGTTTTCATTTCCATATTTTGTAATATGTTGATCAGTATTACTGGACATACCGAGTTCATCGCCATAATAAATCCAAGAAATACCTCTATTTAACATTGTGATCGCTGCGTGGATCTTTGCTTTGTTGACTTGATTGCCTGAACCATTAACATTGTTCATTGCAACTGTGTCACCAGCTTTTTCTCCAGCCACACCATTCACTTGGTTAATGGCTCTCATAACGTCGTGGTTAGATGTGAATGCGCCATCAATGAAGTCTGGTCTTCTTCCACCAGGAATTCTCATTTCTTCTGGTTTGCCTTCATAAAGGATAGCGACATCTGAGCTATATGGAACAAATGTTTCTGCTGCTTGCCCATAAGCAAAACCACCACCACAATAAATTTGTGAACAAATGTGGTAATAAGTTGAGAATGAGAATTGGCTATCTAAAGCTTGATAATAAGGAGCAGTTCTTGTTCCCCATCCATCAAAGTTTTCACCAACTAAGAAGCAGTTTGGATAATCCGCTTTTAATGCGTTAGCAAATTCTTTCCACCATGTAACGTTCTTAGTTAAGTTACTTGAATAGTCGAAATCTTTTGTGACATATTCGCCTTTTTCATCATCGTATGCTCTCTTAGAACCGACATCAGTAATGATTTGGTCGCCTTCTTGATAGCATTCATCTCTCATGAAGATGTGTTTGACAGCGTCAAGACGATAGCCGTCTAAGCCAAATGACAACCAATACTTCGCCATGTTGATGACGAGTTGTCTTGTCTTAGCGTTTTGATAGTTAATTTCTGGCATACCACTACCAAATTTGCCGTAGTAGTAATAATTGGATTCACCATCTCTATACCAAGATGGATTCTTACTTGTCGCATCTTGTTCAACGGTGATTCTTTGATAACTACCATTAATGTATTTATCGATATAATCAGTCTTATATTTCCAAGTATAGACATCTCTCCACTCATTCTTTTCACCGTTTCCATTGTCGCCCCATTGAGAATTAATAAACCATGGGTTTCCTTTGGAAGTGTGGTTAAGAACTAAGTCCATGATGACTTTCATTCCTAACTTGTGAGCTTTGTAGATGAGTTCACGATAATCACTAATCGTGCCAAATCTCTTATCAACGGCAAAATAATCACTAATATCATAGCCGTGATAGGAATCTGATTTTTGGATAGGTGTTAACCACAAAACATCAACACCAAGATCTTTCAAATAATCAAGAGAATCGATAACACCTCTTAAATCGCCAGTGCCATCTCCATTGCTATCTCTAAATGATGCAACAAAGATTTGATAGCCAACACCTAATTTCTTGAATGCTTCAGATGTTGAAGTGGCATTCATGAATGTGTCGTTGGTGTAGGTTTCAATCTTGGAACTGTATTTTCCAGTCTCATCCTTGTCAATTGGATTGGTCTTGACTTCAGCAGTTCCGTCTCCAGCGTAGTAAGAGTATTTTGATAATTGACCTTTGGAGACAAATAAGTGGACGGCTTTTCCGCCTTCAACATTTCTCCAATTGTCTTCATCAGCAATATCATCAATATAGGTTTCTCTGCCACCATCACTAACCCAGTTAGCGGATCCGTCCATTGAATCTTGACGGACAAGCAAGAAGCCAATTTCTTCCATTCCCTCAAATGTTGTTGGTTCGCCGGTTTTACCGCCAACCAAGTTTGCCTTGTTAAGGTCAACATCCATAATTGCACCATACTTGTCAACATAGATGTCTGAGCCACTTTCACCAACGTCAGCGCCTTTCATCCAGCTGGTTGACATTGGGATTAGGGTTAAGTTGTCCGAAACACGTGGGTTCGCACTAAAACCCCAAAGGCTTCCTTCAAGATCTTGAGGGGAAGATTGCCAAATCCACAAACAATAATCTTTGTAGTTTGTTTCGCTTCCTCTGTTGTAGTGAAGGTAGAGATGACCTGGCTTTGAGATACTGTTTAGCCAATAATCATATTGGTTAGGATCATCATCCACTGCAGCCTTTATCTCAGTTTGGTTTTGTGCAAACGAGGTAAAAGCGGCCGCAACAGCTGTTGCTCCGACCAACAGAAAAACAGGCAAAAAACTTAAAAATAGTACTTTTTTCCTCATAAGTCATTCCTACTTTTCTAAAGTATTTGCGTTATTCTAAAGATAACGCTTTGTTATAAAAATTATAGAACTCGATTTTTTGAGTTGCAACATTATATGTTAGGTTCTTATTTTGTTCGAATAAAATAATACCCATCATTTATGATGTATATGGGGTTTCAGTTTTAGAATACATTCTGAATTGTTTACTTTTCGTAACAAATTAATTTGTTAATAAAAGTTGTTTACATTTCATTTCTATATGGGAAGAAATCAAAAATTAGTGAGTTTGCCACAAATGAAAAAGCACGCGTCTTTTCGTGCTTTTTCATTAAACTATGTGCTTGAGAGAGTAATCTTGTCGTATGAGTGTTTGTCGTCGTTTGGATGCTGTTCAATGCCAATTATCGTAATTGATCCTGGTGGATAATATATCCAGAAAATCCTTCCAGCAGCAGGCTTTCGATTTTCCAGATATGATTCCCAAACTTTCTTACCATATCTATCAGTAAGGACTTTTATCTCGTGAGAATGCAAACTAGGATATCTTGGGTTTTTACTTAACAAGCGGATAACCTTGTATATCTTTTTATAGAGAGCTTTCTCATCTTTGTTGGCAGTGTTACTTTTGACCTTTCCTTCCAATTCAATCCAGAAATCCCTTATTTCAGGAATTCCAAACCAAATATCAAAAGTCATTTAAGTTTAATAGGTCCGTAAACAATGCCTTTTTCGATGTTTTCCATCGATTTGTCCATATCTTCTAATGTTTTCTTAGAAATGGTAAATGGATCAACTAGTTCGCGTGGTTCAAGAACAACCACTCCGTTTTCTTGTTCGACAACATGATAATACTCAAACAATGGATTCCTAATGGTGATTCTTTTTTTGGAATCCAATTTAGCATCATAGGATTTTAAAATTGCTTCCATAAGCACCTCCGTGGGAATTCCCACCATTATAATATCATGCTTATGTGCGAAATAAAATCAAAAATTGTATCTCTCTCTTAACTTTTTTATCGCGCCAGTTTTTATCACAAGTTTTGCAGTGATGCCCACCAAAACTCCAGTGACAATCGCTGATAGTCCGATGATTGGAAGATAGAAAACAACGTATCCTGTTCCTAAGAAAATCATCGCGATAATTATCTGTCCAACAACGTGGAAAATCGCCCCAATAACTGAGACACCAATAATCGAGAACTTCTTTATTATAATATAGAAAAGAATCATTATTCCTAGTGATAGAACCGCTCCTGTTAAAGACATCAAGAAGCCCATTGAAAAGATCGTTCCTCTCACTAATCCAACAACCACTACTCTTGCTAAATTAACAAAGATAGCCTCAACAATGCCTAGTTCATAAAGAATGACTAAAATCACAATATTAGTGAGACCTAATTTCACTCCAGGAATGCCAACACTAGGAATGAACGATTCTAATATTCCTATAACTATCGCTGCGGCAGTAAGTACCGCGATAAGAGCAATCTTCTGTACTTTCATCTTAAATAATGACGTCAGTGGATGACGCTCCCTCAATCACGATATATACTGCGTTATATGCACAAATAATTGGTCTATTTGTTTGATAGACATAACCCATATTGACACAGTCTTGATGGGGACAATTCGATTCAGTCACTGCAATCCCACCATTATGGGTATGAACTTTGAGTTTTCCATTTATTCCATCAATGATGTAATCTCTTTCTTCTTTTTGAGACAAGTCGATTACTTCAACGACTTCATTTTTAACAATTATCTTCGCGGTTAAATTTTCTCGCTTAGATAAAACAGTGGTTAATATAAGAGCAACTGCGGCCACAACTAAAAGAGAAAGAATCAGAATTAGGTCGTTTCTTATTACTTTTCTCTTGTCCATTCTTATTCCTCGATTGTGTTGTGGATGATTGCTTTGTTCTTAATAACAATCGTCTTAACATCAAGTGTTGATTCTAATATTTCAATCTCTTCAATTGTGTTATTCATCATTGAAGTCGACAAAGCGTCACCTAAATATCCACTTTGAGTGACTACTATAACCGCATCATTAACATTAATCGCACTGCCATTACTAGGATTAATGATATGAGAATAGGTTGTATCTCCAATTTTCACTCCTTGTTTAGAAATAGAAGATGTAGAGATAAAACAGTTTTTGAGTTTTAAAAACTTAGAAGGAATTTCTTCTAGTTGAATTGTGAAAAAACCATTATCGCTTGTCTTTTCACCTAGTAGAATGCTTGATGATCCAGCGTTTAAAAGGTAATGTTTCAACTCGTTTTCTTGTAGGTAGTCAAGTGTTTTATCTAAAGCGTACCCTTTAGCGATACCTCCCAAATCAATTTCAGATTCACCACTTCTTTTAACTTTGTTATCGTCTAAAAATGAAATGCTTGTTAGATTCATCTTGTTTAATTCTTCATCAATAACTGTTTGAGACAATACTTCTTTCTTCGCTAAAGACTCTTTCCATTTCTTGCTTAATGAACCACATAAGGCATTATAGTTTTTTGCCACCTCACTAACAGAGATCGATGTTTGAAGTAGTTGATATAGTCCAGGCTCCACTGTTACTTCATCATTAGTCTGGTTAATTGTATAGACATTGGAAATGTCTCTAGCTAAATAGTTATCAGACAACCTGTCATAATATGAAAGAATGTCATAGACATCTTGAAGATTCTTTTCTTCTCCTTCAAAGAGTTTTAAAACAATTCCTGGGGTATTAAACAAAAAACCTTGTTTTTGAAGAACAAAGGCATTTGTGTTACATGACGATAGAGTTACCAATAATAAAGGCAAAAGAAATTTATGTTTCATAATTAAAGATGAACATTCACTTTAGATCCATCTTTATTTGGATGAGCGTCTAAATATTCAATGATTGGTTTGAAGTTTTGATCTTCTTTACCAGGTTTACATTTTCTTAAGTTGGTTTCTTTACCAGTAACGATGGCCTCCGCCATATCGTGACAACCAGCAAAGCCGCAACTACCACAGTTATAGTTAGGAAGTTTCTTCGCGACTTCTTCAATTCTTTCATCTTCTTTAACGTGAAGGACTTTCGCGGCAATTACTAAACCAAGACCTAATAAGAGGCCTAATCCAAGAAGAATAAGAAATGCGTAAAGAATATCCATAATTATTTCTCTTCCCTATTTTTAAACATACACTCTTTGTTACATCCAGCGCATTTTTCTTCATTTGCCATAATGTCTTCGCATCCTGCTGGAACTGGAGTCTTTTTATAAATCACAAAGCTCACAACAAAGACAATTGCTAAGGCAACTAGGATTGATATTGCAAGAATTAAATAACCAGTCTGACTCATATTATTAACCCTGATAAAATAATCCTCTTAATCCCATTAAAGCGATCGCCATAATCGCCGCAGTGATTAACGCAATTGGAAGTCCTTTAAAAGCTTTTGGAGTGTTCGCAGATTCTAATCTCACTCTAATGCAACTGAATGTGACAATAACAATTAAGAATCCAATTGAAGTTCCTAAGCCACTTCCTAAAGCTTCTAAGAATGATAAACCTTGATCTGTATTACCTTGAACAACACCTAAAACTGCACAGTTCGTAGTGATTAAAGGTAGATAGATACCAAGTGATTTATATAAAGAAGGTGAATATTTCTTAATGAATAATCCAACGAGTTGGACTAAAGAGGCGATGACTAAGATATAGGCCACAGTGTCCATATATGGAATACCAGCAGGGATTAAAACATAGTTATATAATGGCCAACAAATTAAAGTTGCTAAAAGGATGACAAAGACAACAGCGATGCCCATGCCTAAAGAGGACTTAACTTTCTTAGAAACCCCCAAGAACGGGCATATTCCATAGAATTTTGATAAGACGACATTATCAATGAGCATGCTACTTAAAATAGCCATCAGGAACGAAATAAAGATTTCCATTATTTATTTCCTCCTACTCCACTAGCAGCTTGAGAGGCCTTTGCCTCTTGAGCTTTTCTAATCTTTTCTTGTCTATCTTTGTAAGCCTTGAATTCAGCTTTTCTATTTTGAATGAAAGCGATAACCGCTAAAATCACACCAAAGACAATGAACGCTCCAACTGGGGTTTGGAATAATGAAATTTCATATCCAACTGGGATGATTTGTAATTTGGTGAGTGGGATGAATGTAAAGATCTTTCCAAATGTAAAAGCACCAGTTCCTAAGAATTCTCTAAAGAACGCCATGCAAATAAGAGCGAGTGTATATCCAACTCCCATACCTAACGCATCGATAAAGGAATCAAAAACTTTGTTTTTAGAAGCATAAGCTTCTGCTCTTCCTAGAACAATACAGTTAACAACAATAAGAGAGATAAAGACACCTAAGGTTGAATATAGTTCTGGTAAGAAGGCGTTTGTTAACATCTTCACGATAGTAACGAATGTCGCAATAATTACGATATAAGCTGGGGTTCTAATCTCTTCAGGAATAAGTTTTCTTAACAAAGAAACTAAAACGTTAGAGCAAATTAAGACGATAGTGAAAAGTAGACCCATACCAATCGCTGCTTCGATTGATTTAGTGGTCGCTAAAGCAGGACAAGTACCTAAGATAGAAACAAAGAGTGGATTTTCTATCGTAATGCCCTTAAGAAAATTAGCTTTTGTCTTTCCTTTTTCCATCGTTAATCGTTTTTCCAACTTTCTATAAACTCTTTGGCTTCATGAACCATATCGCTAACAAGGGTTGCTCCATAAGTCGCGCCACACTTCACATCAACACTATCAAAGTCATCCGTGTGACTCACTTGAGTAATATAATTGTCTTCAAGTGTTGAAGCATATGTTTGTTCATCAACAATCATTGTTAATCCTTTATATGCATAGTTACCATTAGCGTTACTAAAGCCAACTAAAATTGTGATTTTGCCATACGTATTTGAGCCTGTTGCTTTAAAGGCGTAACCACCATTAACATCGTATTGATAATTGATATATTTGCCGTAAGAAACCGCTCCTTCTGAGGCAATTTCAGTTCCTTCACCAAATATTTCGACAATACCATTGAGGACTTTTTCTCTTTCATTTTGAGCAATCTTGTCTTTGGTTAATAAGTTAGCTAAACCAATAAGAACTGCACTACTTGCGGCAATTGTTCCTAAGGTAATTGAAGTAATAATGTATTTCTTATTAAGAGGCATAATAGAATCCTCCATAATAAGTTGCTAAGAAGACCACTAACGCTGGAATAACAAATAATAATCCCATCGCTAAGAATTTCTTCCATGTATATCTTGGATTGCTCCATTCATAGTGATCTAAAACAACCGCTACCATGTTAGCAATAATAATTGAGAAACCAACACCTTCTGGAAGAGCGGCATAATAACGAATAAAGATTGTTGCTACCGCTGCCACCATGCCGTATATGTAACGGGACGGCGAATTAATCGGACTCGTTACTGGATCCGTCAACATAAATGTCGCTCCAAAAAGAACACCACCACTAAGTAAGCTATAAGCGGTGAACTTAAATGGATTAACATCGTTATTTAAACCAAAGATTGATAATCCAATAATTAATGATAAAAGTGTAAATGTTCCTAAATAGGAAACAACAATGCGATAATCACAACTTCTTCTAATTAATAAATAGATAAGTCCAACAATAATTGTAATTTTATATACTTCACCGAGTGTTCCTGGAATTCGTCCTAAGAACATATTCTCAAGTGAATAATAATTCATGTTGTTAACAACATTGAGGAGAGAATATTTCATTCCTCCTGATAAGGCGGTTGCTCCTGCCATTGCGTCAGGTGCTTGATAAAACCAAGTAGGAACATAACTCACATATTGTGAACCAAAACAAAGTTTTGCAAATAGCATTCCTACTGCGGCAGGATTAAAGACATTGCTTCCTAATCCACCAAAAACAAGTTTACCAACGATAATACCCACAAGAGCGCCAACGATAACTGCATATATTGGAGCGCCAGCGGGCATAATTAAAGTAAAGATAACTGCACTAATTGCAGGAGATAAGACATTATTAATTGTAAAGTTTCCTTTATAGGAATGTTCAAATTTGTCTTTAAAGGTTCTCTTAACATCATCTTTCGGATACATGTTCTTTAAACCGACAAAGACGAATTCCGCTCCAATCATGATGGCAAGAGAAATGACTAAGTCAACAATCGTATTAATTGGATAGACGACACAAGAAAAGATAAGGGTTGGGGCAAGCGCGATTAAAACATCCGCCATCATGCGGGCGACGGTCGCTTTTCTTCGTAAATGAGGAGCACTTTCTTTTGTAATCGTCATAACTTCGCGATCATCTTAGCCTTTCTAACATAGTCTGTAACTTGAATCTTTGAGGTACATGTATATGTGCATAATCCACATTCGATACATCTTAAAGGATTGAGGGATTTAATTCTTTCTTTATCTAAAGTCTTTACTGCGTTCATGATTTGAACTGGCTCTAAATGGACTGGACAAGTTAAAACGCAACTACCACATCTAACGCATGGTTCTTCTTTGTCGGTAACTTTGTCTAAAACAATAATAGAGGTAACAGTCTTAGTGACAATAATATCATCGCTAGGAACAGACGCTCCCATCATTGGACCACCCATAATAAAGACTTTTTCTTTATCAGGATTCTTATATCCACCACACATAGGAATTAACTCTTTTACTGGAGTTCCTACACGTACTCTGAAGTTTTTAGGGAAGTTAATTCCATCACCAGTAATAGTAATGAAACGTTTAATAACTGGCATGTTATATTTAATTGCCTTATAGATACCCACCATTGTGGAAACGTTGAAATTAATGATTCCTCTATTAGATGGTAGTTCTCCTGGTTTAAGTTGAATGCCTGTCGCGTTTTTAATCATTTCCACTTCCCAACCTTGTGGGTAGTAATTACCAACTAAGCATAATTCAATTCCACTACCAGCGTATTCTTTGACCATTTGGGTGTAGACTTCTTTGATGTCTTTGTATTTGGATTTGATACAAATCTTCGCGTGTTTACAGTTAAAAGCCTGCATCACATATTTAATGCCTTCCATAATACGATATGGGAATTCAAGCATCAATCTATGGTCAGCGGTAATATATGGCTCACATTCAATGCCATTGATTAAAATCAAATTAATTGGTTTATCAGTTTGGAACTTAATATAAGTTGGGAAAGATGAACCGCCTAAACCAACATTCGCAGTTTGTTTAATGATTTCGGTCATCTCTTCTTTTGTAAGAGCGGCGATTTCTTCAGGTGTTCTTTCTTTAACAGATGGATCGATTGTATCTTTAAAATCGTTCTCTAACTTAATGAAGTCAGTGAGTTTACCGTTTCTATGATAGTGTTTTTCTAATCCTAGATAGGTTCCAGAACAAGTCGCATGGATTGGTTGTTCAAAAAACGGACCATGACGCATTCCAATTACTTGGCAAGAATTAACATGGTCTCCTTCTTTAATATATAAATCCGCTTTTGGACATCTCGCATTTGCAGTCGCAATAAAAAGATATTTTGGTTCTGTATATCTAATAGCAGGCAACATGCCGACCAATTTCTTTGTGTCTTTGATGTGTCTTGTTTTCTCTATCATATCTCTAAGCGTGTTTATCTTAACATATTTAATTGTTAAGAGAAAGAATATATGGCAAACGTTTATTTAAATAAATGAAATAAAAGAATTTTTTACATCATTATTGCTTTTAACCGTTTTCTATATAAAACAAATCTAATGTTCTTACTATTAAATCTATGAATAGACTAATTGATAGTTGTTACAAGCACACTAAAATCTAGCCTTTTAAAAAAGAACAATTTTATAAATTATAATGTTTGTTGAAACCGGTGATTAAACTATAGAATACTTACCAAATTTTGAATAATCAGCAACATCTGAATCTTGAATGCGTTTTGTCGGAGCAAATTCCATGTCAAACACAATATTATCTAAATTTCCTATCTCTACCAACGATATATAGCGAATTAAATAATTATCTTCATCTATTAATGCATAATGAAAATGGCTTATGGAGTTATAAACCAAAATATATGATGGAAGTTGAAAAAGAGAATTACTTAAAATTGAGTTCCCTTGATCAGCTTCTATTGTTTCAAGTCTTTCTTTTTCTTCTTCAAATTCTTCAAAATTCCACCTGCACTCAACGTACAATTCAATGCGATAAAAACTGACGCTACGTGGCGTGATGGTTTCAGCAAAATAGAAAAAAATAGCTTCATTATTAGAAATCTCATCTGGGAATAAGTACTCAACAGGTAAAAATGGCGTTTCTTCTTTTATTGTTTTTATCTTGGTAGCATATTTTTCTTTGCTAATAGCGGTAGGCTTTCCTTGAATCAAAGATAAATCGTATCCATGAAGAAAACATACATATTCTAGTGAATACGGGTTGTTTGAAATAATGTAATGAACTATTCCCGACCATGTGCCATAAGCAATGGCAGCTACGCACACAATAATAATCAAATATATCCAAAAAGTCTTTTTAGTAAGCATAAAAAGTCCTCAACAAACTTGTCCCACCATTCCAAATCATCTTCAATATCGACATCTTTTGTGTGGTTCTCGAATAGTTCATAAGCGTAATCTTTAAATAAGCCAGATGACATACAATACAAAGATATATACGAAATAGCGTTATGTCCCCACCACTCAATTGCTTGTCCAATTAAAGATCTATTTGTCGCTATTTTATTATCATGCCTTGCACGAATTAAGAACACAATTTTGGATAAAAAACCCGGTATTAAATAACCATTTTTTATTTCTGTGACTTCCATACCATTTATTGAATATTGTTCAATCAAATTGCCACTTGCCCAACTATCATAGGCATTTATTCCAATTACTGTTTCAGTAGCAACAACTGCTATTAAGAGGAGGATTATTAATATCAAACTATTCCCGTTTTCATCCCTATACATTATTGGATTATTCAAACAATAAGCGTAAAGATTAAGTCCATCGATTGTGTTTGGATCTAAATATTCTGATTCATCTTTAGAAAGCCATCTACACCACTCAGGAACATAATATCTAGCGTTACAATAATACATTCCACTTTCTTCATCATAATAATACCCACGATATCTAAATGGATTAATTCTTCCAATATGATTAATTTGAGTGGAATCATTTGTGATATCAATTCCGCTTCCATTAAAGACTTTTGTTTCTCCATAAGCAGTGTACGAATATCTTGCTTTTAAAGTCTCTCCACTATAAATTTCTATTATGTCTCCTAAGATATTTTTTCTAAAATAGTAAAAGCTATTGTTGTAATACATTCCTAAAACACCATCTTGTCCGTATAGATAAGTAATATATGTAGAAGTATTGTTAGATGTTATCTTTTCTGCGACGATTCGTTTTCCTTCAAGAATATATTCGCGAATTGTTCCATCAGGCAATGTTTTCTTAGTTCTAATTCCTTGATAGTTATATGTATATGAAGTTGTATCGTTATCTTTTGTGTAACTAGATAAATGGAAGAAATTATCCCAAGTAAAAGAAATGTTGTTGCCATAGCTAGTTGGGTATCTCGCACTATTATAGCTAATTGTTATTCCGTTATATTTTTTAAGTTCGTCTTTATAAAGCAAATTATATTGATAAGAAATTGTAGTTAATGAATTA
>CADCGC010000014.1 GCA_902800905.1 uncultured Erysipelotrichaceae bacterium | reverse complement strand
AATAATTGGGTGCAAAATTGGGTGCAAATGCCTTGATTGGGTGCAACTTCACATAGCGATTGGGTGCAATTGTATCAAAATGGTTAAATGGAGACAAATAACTAAAATGCACGTATCTCAGTAATACGTGTTTTTTTGTGTCTGGAACTCTTGTTTCTTCTACAAATGCTGAAAAGAGAGGGTAAAAAATATCTAGTTTTTCTGCAAATGGTGAAAGGAGCAAATCGAATGGCAGAGATTCAAAAGTATATGCGACAAATGTTTATCATTCTATATAAAGAACATGAATGGACAATCGAAATGATTGCTAAACAATTTAGAATGAAAGAAAGAACTGTCGCTGCAATAGTGGAAAAAAGAGAACAAACAAGCCACTGTCTATATTGCGGAAAAGAATTGAAACAAACTCTTGGGCATAGACAAAAAGAATTCTGTTCTCCAGCGTGTTATAGGAAGTGGAGAAAAGCACACGTTTTCTCTTCAACAGCTAAACATGTATGTCAGTTATGTGGTAAGGAATTTATCAATCCATATCATTTGAGTGCTAAGTATTGTTCTAAATTATGTAGAGATAAGGCGTACAAAAAGTCTAGAGCAATATAAATGATTTCCCCTTTTATTTGAATAAAGACTAAAACAGAGCAATTAGTTGAATTAATAGGAGGGGTCAAATGATGAAACTAAGCAAATTAGAAAAGTATCTTGGATACCATCAAACAATGTTGGTGGTTGTTGAAATACTCAAGCAAGGCATTATCGATAAAGATGATTATATTAAAATAGAAAAGTACCTTGCAGGCAAGTACAGTTTGAATGAAAAATCAATATTTAGAATACATTATAAAATCTAAAAATTTATTTTTTAAACAAGGCGTTGATCATTGATGTGACAGCGTCTTTTTCTTTATCGTTTAATGCTCTGTATTTGTTGAGCAATTCTAGTTCTTCTTTGGAAACATGCATTTTCTTTTCGTCTTCTTCAAAGAATTCAGACAGCGAAATGCCAAAAGCATCGCATATCTTTTCTAGTGTATCTACGGTTGGGCATGTACCTCTAGCGAACATATTCGATAAAGTTGATTGTGTTAAACCCGCTTCATAAGCAAGTTTGTACGTTGACCAGCCTCTCTCTTTTTGTAACTTTTTAACTTTTTCTAATACGTTCATGTGTGCATTGTAATATACATCTGCGTTGCATATAAAACCCACCTGAAATATAATTAATATACATTTGGGTTGTATTGGATTCGTTCATGAGTATTAAGCAGGGATGCAAATTAAATATAAAAATTAATCGCAAGAATAAAATTGATGGTCTTGTTCTTTTAGATAACATTGAACTTAATTCAATTAAATGCGTTTTTTTCGATCCCCAATATAGAGGGGTTTTAGACAAACTTTCCTATGGAAACGAGGGAGTGTCTAGAGGAAAGGGAAGAAGCTCGTTAACACAGATGGATGAGAAAACCATCCTGAATTTTATTAAGAAAATAGATAAGTGTCTTTGCCCAAGTGGCTATTTGTTTTTATGGGTTGATAAATTTCATCTAGTTGAAGGGGTAAATCCGTGGTTTAAAGGCACCAGTCTTCAATGCGTAGATATGATTGTTTGGGATAAAACAAAAATAGGGATGGGCTATAGAACAAGAAGAAAATCTGAATATCTGGTTGTTGTTCAAAAAGCTCCATTAAAGGCCAAGAGCACGTGGACAAATCATGCTATTCCTGATGTTTGGTCAGAAAAAGCAGTAAAAAATCATCCACATTCAAAACCAATCGAATTACAAAGCGAACTTATAAAATCAGTAACCAATAAAGGTGATATCGTAGTGGATCCCGCATCTGGTGGTTACTCAGTTTTCGAAGCATGCAAATTAACCAATCGCACATTTTTAGGTGGCGATATTGAATTTGGGGAGGAATAACATGGCAAAAATATGTAATGCTCAGGTTAAATCATCAAGTGGTGGATACAATCGGGTATTTAACAACGATGAAATGGGTAGATTAATGGCAAAAGTTCAATCTACAGTTATCTCTAATGGAAGCGAATTAGAAAAAATTATCCTTTCCAAAACACAAAATATTACCAATCTAGATGAATACATTGATAATGTAACAGACGGTAACATACCAAATGGCACCTATGTGTGCACCAAAAAAATATTAAAGAAAAGTTCATATAAGTTAGAAAAGAATGAACCGGATCTTCTTATTTTTATTGTTCAGCAAAGAAGGGTCTGCAAAATCATCGAACTTAAAGATGGTGAATATTTCGATACAAAAAAATCATGGGGTGAATTGGAACACCTCGAAAGATTTAATCAGCACATTGGAGCAAAAATACCATTTGTCTGCGATTATTATGTATGCTGTTTTAATCAGTCTAGCAAAGAAGAAATAGTTAAAGGATTTAAAAATGCTTTTGAAATAGAACATGTCATGACTGGTAGAGAGCTATGTGAAATATTAAATATTTCATATGAAGAGATTATTGAAGAACGAAAAAAAGACGCAAAAGCGAATATTGAATATTTCTATCAGCAATTAATGGCAATACCTGCCATACGAGAAATGATAGAACAAGATAATAACGCAGACGACAATTAGTAAAACATGAGAACGATCAAAGAACTAGATAAAAATGAATTAGAAGCGATACTGCTTGAGTTTTACAATCAATTTGAAACTGGTTTTGATTTTGAAGAATTTCTAAAACCTTTTTTAGAGGCAATTGGCTTATCAGAAGTTGAAGTAACTAAAAAAACTGGTGATGGTGGTATTGACTTAAAAGCTGTTAAAAATGGTTTAGTTGAATTGAATGGTAATGATGTCGTTAAATACAAGGTTCAAGCAAAGAGATATAAGCCAGGAAAATCTATTGCTCCTGAAAAAATAGACGCTCTTCGTGGAACGCTTTTAACGAATGAAAAGGGTCTATTTATTACTACTGGCCACGTCTCTAAAAAGGCGAAAGAAGATGCGTTGCTAAAAGATGAACACCGACCTGTGATTGTTTTAGATGGACTGGATTTGATTTCTATTTTGATTGATAAAGGAATTGGATTTAGTTATAAACCTGTCTTTAGTGCCGAGGCTTTAAATGAATTTTCAAACAATAATATCATGGCCAATGAAAAAGAGCTCCCAGATATTCAAAAAGATATCATTTACAAAAACATAACATCAAATGACATCAGAGCAAGAATTATCTCCGTACCTACTTCGATAGTTGAAAAGATTGAAAACAATCAAGAAAAGCATAGTTTGAAAGTGAAAGTTAATGGCACAAAGGAATATGATGCTTCTTTTAACCCGACTAGAAAATTTATCAGCGGTGTTACAGAATTGTTGAAAGACTTTGGAATTCTTAAAGAAGACAAAACGTTTGAAGAGAAAAGAATAGGTTGGTCAACAGATGGTTCCAAAATCGAACTTAGCATCTAGATTTATGAGCCAAAAATAGATATAGTTTTTGGAAAATTACGAGTTTGTTACAAAAGTGTAACAGAAATTGTTCCTAAGTCGTGGTTGGTGTAACAAAAATTGCCTAAAACTGCTCATAAGTGTAACATTGTATTAAAGTAGTATTACAATGCCACACTTTATTTGTGTCTTAGTTGAGAAGAGTGTCTTGAGTGATTTGCATTCTTAAGTCCTCATCTTGATAAGAAAGGATAACATCCAATACAATCATTGGAGCCAAATTGGGTCTTGTAAAAGACCCTTTTTTGTTTATTTGTAAAAGTGGGTCTCATTATAAGAGTTTGGTGTGAGGACATCATTGGTTAAACACAAATGCAAATCACCCAAGAGACTTGAACATATGAAAAAATCCCTTGCTTAGTGTACACCTCATTGAGGTGTACCCCAAATTCTGGACATCCACTACAAGGGTTTTTATTTCTTTTAGTATAAAAAAGAAGGTAAACCTTCTTAATATTGACTATAAAATTTATCGCTTGCGTTGAAACCATCAAAATAAGTATAACCACCGATAGTCGATATTCGGGTAGTGAATCCTTCGCCATAGTAATTTACCGACATAATACCACCAAGATAACTAACTCGCTCGTAATAGTCATAGCCGATTCTCATTTTGCCGACATATTGTGGTCGACCTTTTTCATCATATTTGATTTCTGTGAATCCTATTGATACAGGAGGTGCCTTAGGATTAGAGGAGCCACCATAGAATATAAGCATGTCGCCAACATACCAGTATCGACCATAATAGTCGAATTTCAATGTTCCAAAAGGAACATATAAATTTCCAAATTGGTCTATATAAACTGGATTAATGGTGCTTTCAATTTTTGATCCTACAAGGATGTAATTATCACCTTTATATCTACTTTTAGGATTATGATATACTTCAACTAAATTCATATATGTTTTCCTCTTGTTAACATTATAAGGTGATTTGTTTACTACCTGATAATTCTTTTTGTTTCAATGAGTCTTTATATTTAATATAATAAGCACAAGTGTTAATTTAGGAGACAAACAACATGAAAGTATTTATTGTTGGTGGCAATGGCTTACTTGGAAGCAAAGCTGCTGAAGTTTTAATTAGTAGAGGACATCAAGTAAAAGCAGTAGCGTTACCTCCAAATCCTGTTGGTGCAGAATTACCAAAAGGAATGGATTTAACTTTCTGTGATATAAATAAAGTTAGCGATGAAAAAGTCGAAGAATTGATGAAAGGATGCGATTGTTTCATCTTTGCGTCTGGTATTGATGAAAGACAAGAATGTCCACCTCCAGTTTATGATTGGTATGACAAATACAATATCAAACCGATTGAAAGATTATTCCCAATCGCTAAAAAAGTTGGAATTAAAAAAGCGGTTGTCTGTGGCTCATATTTCTCAATGCTTCATAAAGATGAATGGGGATATAGTAAGAAGATTCCTGCTGGTGTTTTAATGCGTAACCCATACATTTTAGCAAGAGTAAAACAAGAAGAAACTGTTAAATCATTTGTTGATGATAACTTTGATGCGGCAGTTCTTGAACTTCCATATATCTTTGGAACTCAAAAAGGTAGAAAACCAGTTTGGACAGTTTTAATTGAACAAATCGCTGGAATGGATAAGATGAAATTCACCATGTATCCAAAAGGTGGTACCGCGATGTTAACTGTTAGACAAGTTGGTGAAGCTCTTGCGGGTGCAGCGGAGAAACTAGGGAATGAATTTAAAGGTTTTTATGCTTGGCCAATCGCGATGTATAACCAAACTTGGAATGAATTCTTAAAGATCGTTTATGATGCGAGAGGAATGGGAAACAACAGAAAAATTGTTGGAGTTCCTGCATGGATGATGAAGTTGGGGATGAAAGGTGTTCTTAAGGAATACAAAGAAAAAGGCATTGAAAGTGGCTTAGATGTTTATTATCTTCCATATATCATGAACCTTAATTTGTTCATTGATAACAAGTATGCGAAAGATTTAGGCGTTACTGAAGACGATATTAAAGCCGCGATCTTCGATTCAATCGCCGTTTCCGTTGCTTCATATAAAGGCGAAGTTGATCTTGTTCCAATGAGAGGCGAATTGACTCCTGAGGAAGAAGAAAAATACGGACTTAAGTATTAAGACATAAAATAGACGAAAGAGCGTGGAAACACGCTTTTTCTTTGTTAAAAAAAGAGTGGTGACCACTCTTACTTGTATTCTTCTATTAAATCTAGATATTTTTGATATAGCTCGTTAGCAGCGTCACTAATCTCATATCCTTTTTCTTTGACGACTTTAATTAGTTCTGGTTTTCTTTCGTGCTTTTTATTTAATGCTTCTCCCCAGAGTTTAATTCCTTCTTCGTCAATTTGGATAAACTCACCATATCCAGTAATTAATCCTTCTTTAGGAACGGAACTACTATATACGATATATAATCCGCTTGTCTGCGCTTCTAATGAAGTGATTGGGAATCCTTCATAGAAAGAAGGAAGAATGAATGTATCAAACGCTGAATAGTAATTAGCGACATCAATTTCAGGGACGATGACGTAGACATTATCTAAGTTGTTTTCTTTGATAAATGACTCATATTCTTCTTGAAGTGGTCCATTACCAACAATAAGGAATTTGAGGTTTCTATTTTCTTTGGCAATTTCGAGAATATATTTTTGGTTTTTGGTTTCAACAAATCTTCCAATCGTGCCGATAACAATATCGTCTTCTTTGAAATTTAAGGCGTTTCTGACGCGTTTTCGGCTCTCTATGTTATATTTGAACCTTTCAAGGTTAATCGCGTTTTTAATAACTGTTACTTTGCCTTCATCATAGGTTTTATCACCAAATTGATATCTTCCAGTTAACTCACTACAAGAGAAATAGACGTTTGAATACTTTTTAGAGAATAGTTTAAGAATTGATTTAGCAATATGTCTTTTGATTTCCTTCTTACTACTGATTGAGTGAGAGTGAGCGATTCTAATCTTTTGATGGCATTTCTTCGCCACTCTTAAAGGGAAGACACTTAGTGTATTTAAGTGAGAATGAATAATATCAAAATTATTCTCTCTAAATACCTTTATTAATTCTTTGTTGAAAGCTTTTAAATGTTTGACATGAGGAACGATAATTACTTCTCCACCTAATGATTCGATTTCTTCTTTTGGAATCATTTTTGAATCATCAAAACATAAGAATGTGAATTTACATCTATCGTGGAGTTGACGGTAGTAACTCATAACAAAAGATTCAACTCCTCCGTTATTCATACTACCAACGATTTGTAAAATATTAATCTTGTCCATTATTTTCACTTTCTTCTTTTGTCTCTTCAGAAGCATTTTCTTCTGTGACGTTTGCCTCTTCTTTTTGTTGATCTTCGATTTCTGGGAAAGGTCCTGGAACTTCTGGGACAACTCCGTTAACTTCTAAACGCTTTTTAATATGTAAGATTTCAAAAGCAATATTTACATAGTAATGTCTTTCATCTTTAGTGAATGTGATAAAGAGAGTACAGAATATGTAAAGAAGAACAAAGATTGTTCCATCAACTAAGAATTTGCCAATTGTATTATCAATTGGTAAGAAGAAGTGACAAAGTAGACCAATACCGAATGAAATGATTATGGTGATTGATCCACGAGCGTAGACATCTTTAAAGAATTTAACAATTGAAATACCAAGGTATTTCTTGTACATAAAGTTATTTAAAGTAACATCGATGATACGAGCAGCCGCGATAGCCGCACACGCACCAACGGCGCCATAATATGAAGATAAAACAAATGACAAACCAATATTGACTGTTGCCTTAATAATAGTGTTGATAGCAAGAGGCTTAATATGTCCTTCTGTTAACATCGCATTATAAATTGGCAACTCTGGAATACGAACAAGTTCGTAAGCGCATATAGCGAGAATACACCAATAGATGTTAATGAATTCAGGGTAGTCAACAAGCGTGTCTTTAAGCCAGAAAGTAATGAATTCATGACCAACTGTAGCAAAGCCAAAGATAATTAAAGCAATAACAAAGAATTGAAGCTTACCAATCTTTCCTGCTAGGGCTTGAAGTTTGTTTCTTCTTTCTTCTGGTGTTCCAGTTGATTCTAATCGAGCAACCTTCGCCATAAAGAATGTGCCAGTCATTGCTCCAAACATATAGACGTATCCTTCGATTGTGTTAACTAGCATGAACATAGAAACTTGGTCACTACTAGAAACAGCACCTAAGATTGAAGGAGTGATATTGAACACTAAACGTGTAAGAACCGCGATAATTAGCCCCCAAGCGGAGAATAATAAGATTGATTTAATCTCTTTCTTATCAGCGTCCATCTTGAGTCTAACATCAAGCTTAATTCCAAGATAGAATCGCATATAGAAGAATCTCATGATAATAGCAACTACGCCACTTCCAGCGTTAACTGCGGTAATACCAATAATTCCCCAATTGAGCTTAATACAGGCAATTGTTAAGCCCATATATATGAGCTTTTGAACTAAATCTGCAAATTTGTTCCAACCAAATTTTTCATAAGTAGTAATAACACTTGAGAATGTGTTGGTTGGGAAGCTGACTAAAGAATATCCACCGACAATGATGATTAATATCTTTAGGATATCAATCTCTTCTGGTGTATATGAAGAACGGTAAATGATTGGCGCTAAGAAATATAGCGCTGTGATGGCAGCAATAAAGAGTAAAGAGAGCAATAAGTAAATTCTAAAAATAGTTGCTAGGAATCTTTGAACTTTATCTTTATTTCCGCTTGCTCTTAGCTTTGCTAAATATGTTTCGGCAGTTGTGTTTAGACCGAAATCCATTAAGAAAAGAGCGGCTAAGGTTGTAGCAATGCCATATAGTCCGTAGTCATTGACCCCAACACTGGTGATAATCATTGGGGTTAAGATTAAGCCGTGGGCAACACTGACTAAAATTGCAAGATAGCCAATGATTGTACCAATGGCCATATTCTTCTTACTTTTATGTTCGATTCGATTAATATTCGTCTCGTCGCTAATCTTTAATTTGCTCATAATTTTTTTGCTAAAAAATTCTTAATAGATTATATATGTAACGGTCCAATCAGTAAAGCAAAATAACTTTTTGATTAGAGCGTATCGATTTTATTGAGGATTTCTAAAAGTATTTTTTTACGATTTTCTTTATAGAAAACTTTGCTTGTTTCTTTTAAATTATTCTTCCATTTCTTTAATTCTTCTGGATGATTTAAAACATATTTCATCCCTTCATAAATTCCATCTTCAGTATTTGGGAATACTTTACCTGCTTTTGACTCTTCAGCAATATCTGAAGCGCCACTGATATCGGTAGAGATAAACGGAACTTCTAAGATGCACGATTCAACACAAGTAGTGGAGTATCCTTCAAATAAAGATGGGCATACAAAACAATCAGCTTGTTTCATAAAATTAAAAGGATTGGATTGACTTCCTACAAGTTTTACTCTATTTCCTAAATTGTTTTCTTGAATAAAATCTTCTAATAATTTTCTATCTTTTCCTTCTCCAACATGCCACACATCAAAGTCATATCCTTCGTCGAATAATCGTTTGATTGCTCTTTCCATTCTATCTAATCCCTTTTCAATAGTTAGTCTTCCAACTGTAATGAAAAGGAATCTATCTTTGTTCTTTTTTAAAGATGGCTCAATGTTTGATTGTTCAATAATGCTCTTTTCATCAAAAACATTAGAGAAACGATAGATAGGAATTTTGTGCTCTATCATCTCTCCAAAATAGTTCATGTTATATGTTGAACAAGCAAGCATTGCATCATTTTTAACGTAGTATTCTTTGCCTGGATTTTGTCCGTGTGTAATGATGATATGTTTTGCCTCTTTGTTGGTAGAGTTTGAAATCGCAATGGTAGGGTTTCTCCAACAATAGCCAATCTCAATATCGTATTTTTCTTTTTTAGAAACTTTGTTATAAAGGAATTTTCCAGGAAGACATGACATCAATCTATCCCATCCTTTAAAACAAGGGATAGAGAACGCTCTTTGGATTTTGATGTTTTTGTTGAATAATGGTAAAAGAGCTTTATCAAAACGAAGCATGAAAGAAATAGTTACTTCATATCCTTCTATTTCGGATAAAAGATTAGCAAAAGAGATGAGTGTGCGACACACTCCATCGCCATATTGCAAATGGTTAGTAGCGATTAAAACTTTTTTCATTAGAAAATCCCGTTTTCCTTAGTGTCAATTCCAACAACGTCTTCTTCTTTAACTTTGCTAAAGTCATAAAGATATTCAGGAAGTAATTCTTCTATCTTTTTAATATCGTCTGCCCACTTAGTGTTCTTTTTCCAAATCTGAGTATTATGAACACTTCTCTTAGGATTCATTCTTGAGAATTTAGCGGTGTGGTCTTCTGGCTTTAAGCCTGTTAATTCTTCAATCTGTTTATTAACTTTTTCATAGTTGAAGATAAAATCTTCAAATTGTAGATACAAAACATTCTTGTTCTTACTTCTTTCTCCAGCGCTTTCTCTTACATATTTAAACCATTTACACCAAGTTTCTACTGAATCGTGTGGGAAGATGTGATCCCATCTCCAAATGGTTTTGCATAACATATAGACATCTCTAGGATCTCTATCAATAACTATGACATTGATGTCATCCTTAAAATATCTCATCCCTTTTTCAATATTTGAAGAAGGAAGAACTTGGTCGATGACCATATATGGTTTGTTCTCTTCATTTAAGCAAGACATCAATTTAGAAACATAGTCCTGAGTAAGCGATAAGAATTTTTCTTTGCCTGGATTAGAACAATAAGTGATTTCTTTAGGAAGAATGCATGCCTCTTTGGCTTTTAATTTAATAAAGATTTTATTGAAAACACCAAGGAAGTAATATCTAAATCTTCCTTTTGCTGCTAAATCGTATTGCCAGAAACCTTTGAATTTGAAATCAGTTAGATTATCAACGTACTCCTGGGTGAGTTTGCGATAATTACCATGGAAATATCTTTCATATTTTTTGTTGAACCAAGTACCACTGTTGAAGCGAGAAAACTTTATGAAACGCTTAAAAGCGTAACCTGAACATTCACGGTTATGATTTTCAACTAAGTGATATTCCAAATCACTAATCCCATCTGGGTCATGAATAAAACGAAATTCAAATTCGTTATTTGGATGTACGTTTGAATATTCTGACACTAAATCAGTAACAGCGCTGCTGCCGCTACCAAAGTAACTTGCGCAAGTAATAATCTTCATTTTCTAAGTCTCCTTACATGATGTGACTGTAGAGTTTCATTAAGTAAATTCGTCTATGTTGAAGCGAATAACGCATCAGATTCCCCTTAAATCCTTTGGAATCGATGTTTTTAATTGCTTCTTTAATAATTGGATTTTCTAGATTCTCTAAGATAACCTTCTTGGCTTCTTTATATGTCCTTCCACCATAGAATTGAGTCACTGAACAGTTGAAAGCAAGATGGCACACTAAGCGATCAACTTGAAGTTTCAATTCTTCATAATTATCACCTAATTTGTCTTTTAAATGATTAAAGGTATTTACCACATCTTGATAATTCCGTGGTTTCTTATTTTGAATCATCGAACCACCGGTAATTCGATAGTGATAATGTGCTTTACTTGATAGATACAAAGTATCTATTTGCGTAACAATCGGACAGATAACCGCTCCATCTTCGCCAACTTGAATTCTTGTAGTACATGTGTTGCGTGTAAAGAATTCTCTTTTAAACGCTTTTGCCCATGCAGTTGGAATGAAATACTCATACCTAATATTTCTAATCAAATATGGATAAATGATTCTTTTAATATCTTCTTTATTCAATAAAACATCGTTGAAGTTTTGGTTCTGAATAAGCTTATCTTCGTTTTCAAAGTGATTCATACACACTAAATCTGGATGGTGTTCGTTGATGATTTTTGCCATCTCTTCTAAATAATTGGTATCAACATAATCATCTGAATCAACGTTAATGATATATTCACCTTTTGCGTCTAACGCTCCAGTTCTTCTTGCCATAGCAAGCCCTTTATTCTCTTGCGTAATGATTCTAATTCGAGAATCTTTCTTTTCATATTCTTGACATATTAAAAGGCTGCCGTCTGTTGCGCCATCATTAACAATAATAATTTCAAAATCTTTAAATGTTTGATTAATTAATGAGTCCAAACATTGTGAGACATATTGTTCAACATTATAAACAGGAACTACAACACTAAAAAGCATATGAATTACCTTCAATAAGTATAGCAATAATTAAAGTTTTGATAAAGTTGAAATAAATTTCAATCACAGAAAAATAATCAACTTATTAAAATTGATATAGTGTGCTGTATCTCTAACCGCCAAAAAACAATATAAGAAACCGCTTCTTTTTTCGTTTTAAGGAGCTGTTGATGACAAAATGACTGAGTTGCGAATAATCCTGTATTATAGTAATATATAAAAACATAGTCTTTTTATATGAGCGCTGCTACCGAAAACAAAAAGAGAAAAATGTCGCTTTCCGCTAAAATAATTTTAGGCGTTGGCGCTTTTTTGCTTGCTGCAACAGCGGCAATTGGAACGACAATGATGATTAAATCTGTCAATTCAATGAAAGAAGTTCTCCAAGGAAAGATGCTTGATATTGCAAATTCCGCTTCTTCTATGCTTAATGGAGATGAAATTGCTCAACTTGAGAGAGATGATTTAGGTGGAGAAATCTATTTCTATGATGAAGAACAATCTAAGCCAGCAGAAGAAAGACACCAACCACGCGATGGAGTTATTTCTGTAACCGCTGATGAAGCTTATACAACATTAAATGCTTTAGCGGATGGAGAAAGAACAACAGATCAATATGAGATTACTGGTTTTGTTGTATCGATACTTGACACTTATAATGAAGAGACGCATGACTCTATTTCATTTACAATTGGAGAAACTTCAACCTCCACAAACTTAATTAATGTAATTGATTACAAATTTTTAAGTGATAATAAAGCTGAGTATTCTAAAATAAAGAGCGGCACTAAAGTTATTGTTAATGGTTTTTTAGAAAAACGTATCGATGAAAATAATGCGGTTGTACCAGTTTTAGTTCATTCAAGTAGTATTTTTGAAAAAAACATCGACATTCTTGCTACATTTAAAACTAGTAACGAACGTTCAAACGCTGAATTTGCTTATATTTATCTATTAAAAAAAGTAGATGATAAATTCTTTTTCTCTTTAGATCCTTCTGATGACCCAGGTCTATTTTTGGAAGAAGAAACAATCCACACTCCAGCGCTTGCTAGAGCCTTTGAAGGATATCCATCAGTTGATGATCAATCTTATGGTGACCGTTGGGGAAAATATTATACAGCGTATAGTCCAGTCTTTGATACATCAAAGAATGTTATATCAGTTGTTGCTGTTGACGTTAACGCTTCGTGGTATGACAAATTAATTGCAAGCGATGCGATTGCGATTGGTATCGTTGGCGTCTTAACAATTGTCTTTGGTATCCTTTTAGCGTTAATTGTTACTAGTAATATAAGAAAACGTTTTGAAATTCTTTCTATTGAAATGAACGAACTTGAAGGTGATGTTAAGGAGCTTCTTAAGGAAATTAGTTCAAACGAAGAAATAAATGTTGATGTTAAAGAGAGCGATAGCGGAAGCACGATTGGTGATTTGCGTGACAGAATTCAAGTTACTCAAACTGAACTTAGAAAATATATTAAATATGTTAGAGAAAGAGCGTATATCGATTCTCTAACTGGATTAGGGAATAGAACTGCATATTTTGAAAAGGTTAACTATATTAACAAAGACTTTTCACGCAACTTTACAGTCTGCTTGTTTGATATTAACGGATTAAAACAAATTAACGATACATTTGGACATGAGACAGGTGACATCAGTATTATTGCTACAGCTAAGATTTTACTAAGTGTTTTTGAGGCAAATTGTTGCTACCGTATTGGCGGTGATGAATTTGTTGTTATTCTTGATTATTCAAATAAAGAAAGAATTAACAAAGTGTTTGCTAAGCTCTTTGAAAACGTTAAAGAACACAAACAAGCTCATCCAGAATACCCATTTGATTTATCAATCTCGTTTGGTTATTCTCCTGTTAATTTTGAAAATGATAAAGAATATATGGATGTCTTTAGAAGAGCAGATAAAGAGATGTATATCGCTAAAAAAGAATTCCATAAAAACGACGATAAATAATATATGAGCATAGATAATTTTGAAGAGCTTTTTAAGCGAATTGATGAGAGTGAATCAATCGCTGATTTATTTGAGATTGACGCTATCCCGCCTATCAATTTTTCTAATGAATTTTTCTTTATTTCATATTCTCATAATGACTACAAATTAATATACAAAGACATCTTCAATATGCAAAAAGAAGGGGTTTCTGTATGGTTTGATAGAGGAATGAAGCCTGGAAGTGACTGGTTAGAAAACGCCGAACATTTCGTTTCACAGTTTGCTTGTAAAGGAATTGTTATTTACTTATCAAAAGCCTCTTTCCATTCAAACGCAGTTGTTGAAGAAATAGTGTTGGCGAACACTTATCATAAGCCATTAATGCCAATCGTTATTGATAAGGATGAAATCATCGATGGTGATATCGCTGAAACATTTATTAAGAACTTGTCTCTTAGTGATGAAAAAGCATCTATTGTTAGAAAATCATTTACTAAAAGAACTCTGTGGGTTGATGCAAGTTTCCCATTCAAAAGTAAACTCAACTATATTTTGAATCTTAGAGACGACACCAATTTATTAGAGATTGTAGATTTGAATTATGACAATTCCCCTTTATTAATCAATAGTAGAGGAAAAGCGAAAGGGAAATTGGTAACCCAAGTAAACGATCCTTATTGCATGCGTTTAAATCTTCCTTTGGAAGTTAATTTCATTGGTGACGCAACATTCACCAATATGGCTAACCTTAAGGAGATAAATTTATCTCATGTAATTGAAATTGATAGCTACGCTTTTGCGGACGCTAGGCAATTAAAAGAAATAGATTTGTCCAATATAAAATATATTGGAGATTCTGCCTTTGAGAGATGTTGTGAGTTGGAACATATAGTTTTTCCACGCGTTAAGAGGCTCCAAGAACTTTTTGATGATTATGATAATATCAATTTAAATGAATCTTATTCTGATGAAAATGGTGAATTTGATAACGAGTTACTTAAAAAAGACCTAAAAGCCTTACAGGATGATTGGTATGTTGATGATGATTCAGCGTATGGAGAAGGACAACAAAAGATACCAGAGGAAGATGAATGCCAAATTGAAGAGCATTTTGGAAAGAATTTATTCGCTCATTGTGACAAATTGAAAGAATTAGAACTAGTCGATACATTAAAAGAGATTCCTGAAGGATGTTTTCATGACTGTGTCGGATTAGAAAAGGCTGTTTTTGATGGCCCGAATAAAATTGGAACTCGTGCATTTTATAACTGTACAAAATTAAAACATATTGTTTTTGCTGATGATGAAAACGATTATGAAGAATATGAAGGAAGCTATGAGGCACAACAAGCAATTTACAAAGAAAGGAAAGTTACCTATATTGGAGACTCTGCTTTTGAAAATTGTTCATCCCTTGAGTATTTTGATCTTCCTAGGGAACTAAAAGAACTAGGGTCCGCTGTTTTTAAAAACGCAAAAATAGATAACAAATATCTAATTATCAAAATTCCACATGGTCCTCAATTATTCATGAATTCAACCATTGAAAGTTTAACTTTCCTTGAAGTCGAAATAGCAGACGAAGCATGTCGTAGATGCACGAATTTAAAAGATGTTTCTATTCTTTTATACGAATATTCCGTTGGGGCGTCTGCATTTAGAGATTGTTCCTCACTAAAAGATGTTTCTATAAACGCTGTTGAAATTAAAAAAAGTGCTTTCTCACATTGTGGTGTTAATAGATTATATTTAGAAAAAAACATCAAATTTGTTCGAGAATATGCGTTTTCCACATGTGATAATTTGAATTACATCGAAGTTAAATGTGAGGATGTTCAATTTGGACCGCTTGCATTTTATAACGATAGAATAGATTGCTTCTGTATTAGTAAAAAAGCGCACATCGTATTCGACCCATCGTCTTTAGAAAACGCTGACATTGGACTCATTTATTATCTTGGTGAAATGGAAGATGTTGCTGAAGGAAATCTTTCAATAATTGTGGACTATGTTGATGATCCAAATACATCTCAATATTTTTTGAGTGACGAGGAAGAAGATAATTACAACAAGGAGCGAGAAGAATATTTGTCTAATAAGAGGGATGAACTGATGCCAATGATTGCTAGTAAAATTGTGTTCTATTCTCTTAATCCTAATTACGATGGCAGGCACTGGAGATTTAATAAAGATACAGGGCTTCCTGAAATGTGGGAAATAGAATAATGCCCTAATGGGCTTTTCTTTTTTTCTTATATATTTTTAAATTAAAATATAAGATAATTATCGTATGATTTCTTTAAAGAATATTTCTCGCATTTATACAAGCAAGTCAAGCGAAGATGTTGTCGCTTTAGATAACATTAATTTAACTTTGCCTGAAAAAGGGTTCGTGACTATCGTCGGTGCTTCTGGCAGTGGGAAAACAACTTTATTAAACGTATTAGGTGGGTTAGATTCACCGACAAGCGGGCACATGATTGTAGATGGCATTTCTACTGAGAATTTTAAAGACAAAGATTGGGATGCTTATCGTAACGAAAAAATAGGTTTCGTTCTTCAAAATTGTTACCTATTACCACACTTATCAATTAGAGATAATGTTTTAATCAAACTTCAAATCTCAAACAGAAAATACGAAAACATTGAAGAGATGGCAGATAACGCTTTAAAAGAGGTTGGATTATTTGAAAGAAGATTTGATAAGCCAAAGACTCTATCTGGCGGACAAAAGCAAAGAGTCGCCATTGCTAGAGCGGTTGTTGGACAACCAGTTATGATATTAGCAGATGAGCCAACTGGTGCACTTGATAGTAAAAATGGCAAGCAAATCATGGAGATTTTGAAAAAATTATCAAAAGAACACTTAGTTGTTATGGTTTCTCATAATAGGGAATACGCCGATAACTATTCTGACCGAATTGTAGAACTTGCTGATGGAAAAATAGTTTCTGATTCTTCTCCTATTAAAGAAATTGCGGTGGTTGACGGAAAAGAAATGGCTAAGGTATCTTTCCCATTTTTGACATCACTAAAATGGGGTTTTAAAAACCTTCTATTAAAGAAATATTCAACATTGTCAATTATTATTGCGTGTTCTTTAGGCCTCACCGGAGTTGGACTTATTTTATCGGTTAGCAAAGGCGTTGAATCGACATTTGTTGATGCTGAAAGTAGAGCTTTGTCACAGTACCCTGTAACTATATCTTCTTACTCGAAGCAATCAGGTCAAGGTAGTATAACGGAATATGAAGAATTTACAGACGAACAAGTGGTGTTTGCGGATCTTAGCAGTTACCAAACTCAAGAGCATTACAATTATATGAGTGATGAGTTCCTTACTTATATGGGACAAATGCCTCAAGATTATTACTATATTAGTTACGATCAATCATATACATCGTTTTGGCTATTTGCAGAAGTTAATAAAGATAACAACGTTTATGAACGAGTTTCATCAACCTCTTCTTTATTTTATAAAGGAATAGATGATATTGACTTCTTAGACAGAGAATATGATTGCTTGACTGGCTCTTTTCCAACTAACGAACACGAAATAGCGTTGGTGGTTGATACATATAATAGAGTTGATGGTACTTATTTAAGAACATTAGGTTTTGATGTCGATACTTCTCACTATAGTGAGATTAAGATAAATTTCGCTGATATTATCGGCAAAACATATAAATATGTTAGTAACAATACATATTTCGTTTATGATAGCGAAAATGATAGATATGGAGTGACTACTAAATCGGCAAAAGAATTATATAATTCTTCTACTTACGAGTTGAAAATTAGTGGCATCTTAAGAGAAAAGGAAGATAGTGGGAATCCACTCTTTAGAACAGGCATTATTTATACACCTGCATTTGAACGCATGGTTATTGAAAATGCTAATGCATCAGATATTGTAATTGCTCAAAAAACAGCTGGAGTTAGTAAAAACGTACTTACTGGAGCGCCTTTTGAACAAAAACAAAGTGGAACGACTAGCTTATCACCGGAATATCAACTTGAATACGCTTTATATTCTTATGGGTCTTTTGAGAGAATTACAACCCTATATTATTTCACCAAAGACTTTGATTCTCGTAAGAACATATCTAATTATTTTGAAAAATATGTTAGCGATGAAGAAATTGATTTTGGAACATTAACATATAATGACTATTTAGAAAGAGCTGCTCTTCAATTTGACGGAGCAGTCAAGATGATGACGAGTGTTTTATATGTTTTTGCAGCGATATCTGTATTTGTTAGTGCTATTTTAAATGCAATTCTTACGTATATTTCAATTCATCAAAGAACAAGCGAAATTGGTTTATTAAGATCTCTTGGAGCAAGAAAAAAAGACATCGGAATTATGGTTGAGACCGAGTCTTTAATATGTGGATTACTTGGAGGGTTCTTAAGTGTGCTTATAACTGTTCTCTTGGTGTACCCTGTTAACGAGATGCTAACTAGAGCAATTTATCAATATAATTTCTATGTTTTATCAAGAACAACATTTACCCTTCCTGGTTTCCAATGGTGGGTGGCTCCAATAATGCTTGGATTAGGTCTTGTCACTGCTTTAGTGTCGGCTTTAATACCAGCAATTATTGCTAGTAAAAAGGATCCAGCTCACGCGATCAATGAGTAGTTAATCTAAATCGCCGTATTTCTCAGCGAGTTCATCAAAAACTTTATAATAACTATCGACATCTTCGATACTTCTATATTCAATTTCTATATGCCAATCGTTGAAAGATACGCCGTGTCTTTCGCATATTTCCTTAAAATCTTTTTCTTCTAAATCAGGAAAAACTTGAGCGGTGTCTGCAAAATCAGTTAATAAAACCTTTCCGTTATGTTCGATTAAAGCAAACCAATAATATGTATAAAAATTAAGCATGTCATCGCTTTCAAAGACATACATTTTATCGTTTTCATATTTTAATTTATATTTTTTGCTAATTTCTAAAACTGCTCTTTGAATTGTCATTTTCGATAACCTACAACAACTTTAATAGTATTGCCTTTACTCCGTGATCTGTTACTGTTTCTGTAACGTATTTTGCTGCTTCAATTACTTCTGGCTTTCCATTCTTCATTGCGACGCTATATTTGACTTCATCAAACATTGCTATGTCAGCGATATCATCACCAATTGCCATCGCGTTGTTCTTTGATATACCTGATTCTTTTAATGCAACTTTTATTCCCTCGCCCTTAATGTGTGGAACTGAAGCAATATCAACTCCATAATCGTGATATCTAAAATAATAAAAATCTTTTGGAAGTTTTGGAACAATTATTTCGTCTAAATCTTTGTGAGCGAATAGTGTACACCCAATTACTTTTTGGCCGTGATAGTCCTCAACTGGTGGGACTTCTTCTGGATATGCTTCAAATAAATAGTCTAGCGCCTTATCTCTTTCCGCAATTAAGAAGCAGTCGTGTAATCTTACTCCTTCAATGTTTACGTGCAGTGATAAGGCTAATTTGCATAGATCTTCAAATTCGTTGACTGGCATTTCTGTTTTGAATACAACTTTGTCACCAATCATGACTATTCCGCCATTAGCAAGAATCATTCCGTCTGGTGTAATGAGCTCTAATAATTTAATTTGCTTGACGGAGTGATATGGTCTAGCTGTACAAAGAAAAACTTTTACACCTTTCTTTTGAACTTTCTTCAATTCTTCGATTGATTCAATATCGAACGCAGATGGTCTAATAGACCAATCAAGAAGAGTGCAATCAATATCAACGAAAATTATTTGGATGTTTTCTTTCATTATTTAACGACTTTATATCCTGCTTTTACGATTGCTTTTTCAATTAAAGCATCTTTGATTTCTTTGTCTGAATGAATGACTGCTTCACCTTTATCTAAAGATACATCAACAGATTTAACTCCCTTGATTCCTTCAAGAGCCTCTTTGACGTGAGCAACACAATGCATACACATCATTCCTTCGACTTTAACAACTTTTTCCATATAGTTATTCTCCTTTATATCACATTTATTGTAATTAATTAATAATTCAGGAACTTTTATGTCTTTTCTTCTATATTTTACTTTATAAGGATTAAATAAATTAATTCTTAATGCATTTAAAACAACAAAAACAGATGATAACGCCATAGCAGCACTTCCCATCCAAGGCATTAATCTATATAAACCAACCATTGAAAGAGCGCCAGCAGCTATTGGAATCATAATTAAATTATAGAAAAATGCCCAGAATAAATTTTCCTTAATATTTAGGTATACATCTTGAGATAATCTAATAGCACAAAATGCATCTAAAAGTGAAGATTTCATAAGGACAATATTTCCACTTTCAATAGCGATATCGCTACCTTGTCCAATACTCACTCCAATATCAGCGCTAGTTAATGCAATTGCGTCATTAATTCCATCTCCAACCATCATCACTTTTCCATATTCTTTTAGTTTATTAATTACGCCTAATTTTCCTTCTGGCAAAACATCAGAAACTACATACGTAATTCCAGCTTGATTTGCGATATATTGAGCACTTAAAGAGTTATCACCCGTTAACATTACAGGTATGATGCCTAATTTCTTTATGTGATCAATAGCAACAGTACTATCTTCTTTAATCGTGTCACTGACGGCGATTATACCGATGAGTTGATTATTTTTTGCAAACAAAAGTGGTGTTTTTCCTTGTGATGCTAATGAATCAATTATTGGGGTTTTGTCGGTAAATTGTATACTATTCTCATTTAAATAGGCAATATTTCCAGCAAAAACCATATTTTTGCCGATTTTTGCCGAGATTCCTCTGCCAGGAACGTTTTCAAATTCTTCGACAAAACTGGCCTCAATTTCTCTTTGAGAAGCATACTCCATAATCGCTATAGCAAGAGGGTGTGAACTATTTGATTCTAATGAGGCTGCTAGGATCAACAATTCCTCTTCTTTTATGTAACTTATGACATCAGTAACGATTGGTTTTCCATTAGTGATAGTGCCGGTCTTATCTAACACTAAAAAATCTACCTTTCCAGCTTCTTCAATTACCTCAGCATTCTTAAATAAAACACCGTGTTTTGCACCCTTTCCGCTTCCTACCATAATCGCCACCGGAGTAGCTAGTCCTAAAGCGCACGGACAGGATACAACTAACACCGAAATTCCTCTTTCAATTGAATAGGAAAGAAGTGATGATTTTATATCATTATGAGTGGCTAAAAAATTTGCTCCAAAAATTAACCAACAAATGAATACAATTAAGGCTATCAAAATGACCACTGGAACAAAGATTCCGCTTATCCTATCGGCAAGTCTACTAATTTTTGCTTTACTATTAGCGGCTTTTTCTACGCTTTGGATGATTTTATTTATAGTAGTGTCCTTGCCAACTCTTATTGCTTTACAGATTAAAACACCATTTTGATTAATTGTTGCACTTTTAACAATTGATCCAACTTCTTTTTCGACAGGAATTGATTCACCAGTTAGCATTGATTCATCAATGCTTGATTGTCCTTTTGTAACTTCTCCATCTACAGGAACACTCATTCCTGGCTTGACTATAAACAAGTCATCAATTTTTATTTCTGATACTATAATTTCTTTTTCGACATTGTTTTCTAATAAAATAGCGGTTTTAGGTGCTAAGTCCATTAGTGATTTAATTGAATTTGTTGTTTTTCCTTTGGAATAACTTTCTAATGTCTTACCAATTGTAATTAATGTAGGAACCATTCCTGCTGTTTCAAATGAAACATTCATCATTATCATATGAAGCGATTCATTATCCGCTCCATTAGCGGTGTTGACATAAAGAATAATTGATAAAACAAAGGAATAAATAAAAGCAACCCCACTCCCTAGCATCACTAATGTGTCCATATTTGGAGAGCCATGTAAGACTGCTTTTGTGCCACTTATAAAGAATTTATTATTAATAACCATTATTATTAGAGATAAAACAGTTTCAATAATGGCTAACACATATAAATTTTCATGTAATAGACCAAGCGGCCAATTAAGCATGAAACCCATTCCTAAATAGAATAGTGGTATAAGCAAAACAATAGAGATGATTAATCTCTTTAGTAATTTAGGTGTTTCATGATCTTCTAATTCTTCTTTTGAGATTGGTGTATCGCTATTTTCTTGTTTAACTAATTCAGCGGTGTAACCTGATTTAACGACAGCCTTGATGATTTTATCATCATTAAGAATTTTTTCATCATAGCTAACTACCATAGTGTTAGTCAAAAGATTGACATTAACTTCTTTAATGCCTTTTAAAGAGCGTACCGCTTTATCGACTCTCGCACTACAAGCAGCGCAGCTCATTCCTCCAATAATATATTTTTCATCTATTACCATATTTATTTGAGCTTCTTACAAATTTCTAATGCTTCATCTAGTGACGTTAAATCATTATTTTTAATATCATCACAAACGCATGTGTGCATATGATTCTTTAAAATAATATATCCAACTTCCTTAAGAGCAGATTCAACTGCAGCAATTTGAGTCAAGATATCTCCACAATATCTATTTTCATCAATCATTTTGCTGACTCCATTAATCTGGCCAGATATCTTTTTTAATCTCTTTTGAATGTTATTAATTAGTTCCTCATCACGAGGTGTCTTCTTACAATGTGGGCAATTTTCCATAATGATTTTCCTCGCAATAAATATACCCCCATAGGGTATTAAATACAAGTAAAATGATTTGAATATGAGAATTAAATACAAAGTATTTATAAAAAAATTAGCACTCACACTTGCAGAGTGCTAAAAAAGTGATACAATTAAAATAGAAAAGGAGGATTTAAATTATGCAAATGAATCAAGTCCCAGACTATGAAAATGATAAGGAAGTCCTTCAAAAATTTGGCCGTAATATCTGTGAAGAAGTCAAAAAAGGCAAAGTCGATCCAGTTATTGGCCGTGATGAAGAGATTAGAAAAATCATTGAAATATTAGCCAGAAAAACAAAGAATAACGTCATTTTATTAGGCGAACCAGGTGTTGGCAAAACCGCAATTCTTGAAGGATTAGCAGAACGTATTGTGCGTAACGATGTACCTACCATCCTTAAAGATAAGATTATTTATGAACTAGATATGGGCGCTCTTGTAGCGGGTGCAAAATATCGTGGTGAATTTGAAGAGAGATTAAAAGCTGTTCTTAATAAAATTAAGGAATCAGATGGCAAAATCATTCTTTTCATCGATGAAATTCATCTTATCGTAGGAGCTGGTAGAACTGATGGCGCTCTTGATGCATCCAATATGCTTAAACCAATGCTCGCTAGAGGTGAAATTGATTGTATCGGCGCAACTACCTTAAAAGAATATAGAGAATATATTGAAAAAGATAGAGCGTTAGAAAGAAGATTCCAGCCAGTAATGGTTAACGAACCTTCTGTTGAAGATACAGTTACCATCTTAAGAGGATTAAAGAATCGTTTTGAAACATTCCATGGTGTTAAAATCACCGATAACGCTTTAATCGCAGCGGCAACTTTATCTAATAGATACCTCACAAGTAGATTTTTACCTGATAAGGCAATCGATTTAGTTGATGAAGCATGTGCCTCTATTAAAGTGGAACTTGCTAGTATGCCTGCTGAACTCGACGAGCTTGAAAGAAGAATTAGACAACTTCAAATTGAAAAGTCTGCTCTTTCAAAGGAAAGCGATGAAGCAAGCAAAAAGAGACTCATGGATGTTAATAAAGAACTCGATGAGTTAAACAAAAAAGATCAAGAATTACAAGCTCAATGGAAGAAAGAAAAAGAGTCCATTTTGAGTGTCAAAGAAATCAAAACTCAATTAGAGAAAATGAGATTCGATTTGGAATACGCTTTGAGTCACTCTGAATATGAAAAAGCAGGTGAATTACAATATAAGAAAATCCCTGAATTAGAGAAAAAGCTCAAAGAGATGGACACCAAAACCGAAGGTGGAAAACTCCTTTCTGAAGTAGTGGATGAAGAACAAATCGCACGTATCATTTCTCGTATGACAAATATCCCTCTTTCTAAGATTGAAAAAGGTGATAGAGAAAAGGTATTAGATTTGAAATACACATTATCTAAGAGAGTAATTGGTCAAGATGAAGCATTAAGCCTTGTGAGTGATGCGATTTTACGTCAAAGAGCAGGCATTAAAGATAGCAATAGACCAATTGGTTCGTTCCTATTTTTAGGTCCTACTGGCGTTGGTAAAACCGAAGTTGCTCGTGCTTTAGCGGAAGCCCTATTTGATAGTGAATCTCATATCATTAGAATCGATATGTCTGAATATATGGAGAAATATTCGACTAGTAGACTAATTGGAGCCCCACCAGGATATGTTGGTTACGAAGAAGGAGGACAGCTTACTGAAAAAGTAAGAAGAAATCCTTATTCAATTGTCTTATTTGATGAAATCGAAAAGGCGCATCCTGAAGTATTCAATTTGTTACTCCAAATGCTTGATGATGGTCGATTAACAGACTCTCAAGGAAGAGTGGTTGATTTTAAAAACACAATCATCATTATGACAAGTAACCTCGGTAGTGAATATCTCCTCAACAATCAAAGAGATAAAGTTGAAGGATTATTGCATCAAACATTCAAACCTGAATTCTTAAATAGAATTGATGAGATTGTCTATTTCTCACCATTAACTAAAGAAGTCCAAGGTAAGATTGTTGATAAAATGCTTAACGATCTTAATAGAAGACTTCAAGAATCTTATTACAGCTTTGAATTCACTGATTCACTTAAAGAGTATATTCTCGATAGTGCCTATTCTCCTCAATTTGGCGCTAGACCAATCAAGAGATTCATCCAAAATAACGTTGAAACTTTAATAGCGAGAGCGATTGTTGAAGGAAAAGTTGACACCACCAAGAAACATAAAGTTGATTATGTTGATGGTGAAGTATTTATCCGAGACTAACTAAACAAAACGATGTGGTGGAGTTAATTCTCCATCACATTTTTGTTTGTTGTTAATGTAACAAAACTAGAGTAAAGTTATTCTCAGGAAATATAGATTATGTATAAAGAAAAAGTATTAATTACATCTGTCGATGTTGATAGCAATTTAGAGCTCAGATTATCCAATTTATTTAAGTTCCTACAAGTTATTGGCTCTAATCACGTCGCTACATTAAAAGCAAGTCATGCGGATTTAATGAAACATAATTTGCTTTGGGTTGTTATTAGATTTGAAGTTCAAATATATCGTACCCCTAAATTAGATGAAGAAATTTTAGTGACCACTCATCCTGGCGAACAAAAATCATTTATCTTTCCTCGTTATTATGAAATATATGACAAACATAAGAATTTAATTATTTCCGCTAGTTCGATGTGGGCTTTAATTGATAAAGATACTAGAAGAGTGTCAGTTAAACCTCCTCACTTCCCTGCTATTAAAGCTGAAAGTATTAAAGAAGATATTCCTTTACCACTCAAAGTAGCGTCTAATGCTTCTACTTTAGTAGAGAAGAGAAAAGTAAATTACACAGATATCGATTTAAACGGACATTTAAATAATACTTCTTATATCGAATATATTTTAAATTTACATGACAATGATTTCTTAAAAGATAAAAGAATTAAAAGAATTACCATTAACTACGATAAAGAGATTAAACCAACAGATATAGTTGAACTATATAAAGATGGTGATAACCCTGAATGTATCAAGGGAGTTGTTGATGGAAGTTTACATTTCATCGCGGAATTAGAATTTGAGAAAAGATAATAATGATTAACAAATTGATTGATAAGAATAATAAATATTTAAGCCAAAGCGATCTTAAAGATAAATTAGTAAAATTAGCAAAAGGACAAACTCCCTACGCGTTAATTATTACTTGTTCGGATTCAAGAGTGGTGCCAGAAGCTATATTTCAAAGTGATTTGGGTGAAATATTTGTAATTAGAACCGCAGGCAACGTAATAAATGAAGGTGAACTCGCGAGTGTTGAATATGGCATTGAACATTTACATATCCCATTAGTGGTTGTCTTAGGTCATACTCATTGTGGAGCAATCCATGCTTCAATTCATAAAGAGAACGGAAAATATTTAAGACCAATTATTTCAAGAATTCAAAATAATATCCTAGATATTACTGATGAAGTTGAAGCAAGCAAAACAAATTCGATCAAAGAAGCTTATTGTTTAAAAGAAAAGTTCCCAAATTATAAGGGAACAATCGCATCAATGCTTTACGATATTGAAACTGGTAAAGTATCAATCTTATAGTTTAATTAGACTCACTCCTGTGGGTCTTTTTTCTTTCTTTTCTTAATCCAAATAACAAACAAAAGAATTAAATAACATGCAAGAACTCCAACAAAATATCCAGCAAAGTCTATTCCGATATCCATCCAAGTTCCTGCTCTTGTAGGGACAAAATATTGAATAAGTTCACTAAGAGCAGAAGTAACAAAACCAATGCCTAACGCTATAGGAGCACCCAACTTAAACTTCTTTTTATCTTCAAAGAAAGTAATAAAGAAGATTGAACCAAATATTGCAGTGACCATAAATAGGAGGAAGTGTCCTAAGAACTTTCTAACAAAACTATGGAAATTGGTATAGTTATCATCATTAATCGCTTGTTTTGCTTTAGTGGTGATGTCAAACTCTTGAATCAAAGAATCATTTGATAATGATTTTACTGTTACATGGCATGTTCCTAACTTAATTGCCTTTAAGATAACTGATTCAGTATTGTTATTAACAACTTGAATGACAGAGGTATCACTAACGGTAACATTTATTGAACGATTGAAAACATTCTTTGGACTAATTGCAGAAACGAAAACAACTTGCTGGTCATTAACATTTATTTCAATGTCATTAATGACATTAACGGTTATTTCGGTTGCAGTTGCTTCTTGAACATTAAACGATTTTGTTTGCATTAACGCTGGATTTGAATTGGAGGTACAAGTTAGAGTAAGGTTTCCACCTTTACGATACCCCGCTAGTCTAATTGTGGGTTTACCTAACTCATCAAAATATACTGGATAACCATCTTTATCATATTTATATGGTGCAATTTTAGCGCCTAATTCATCGTCAATTGACCAGGAGACAGAATTATCGTTAATATCGGCTTTAACGACTGCTGAATAGTTATTTGAATCTTCTCCGTTTTCAAAGATATAGTCGTAATCTAATAGGCATGGATTTTCATTACTGTTTGGGTCAGTACTTAACGTTAAATATGTAGGAAGATCATTAACTGTACTTGATACAGTAATCGGGAAAGTATATTTTCCGAACGTGATATTGGTAGTGCCTTCTCCTTTAGCAAAGATGACTCCATTATCATCGATTGTCGCTACTTCTTTATTTGAAGAATCTCTATCGATTTTTGATTCATCAAGATATCTTCTAATATATGTATCGTTTCTTGCTCCGTCAGGATCAACAAATTTAGTGTCTATCTTAATTGATTCGTTGATATTTAAGTGGTCTCTTACGAGTTTTGCCTCGTATTGATTGTCTTTTGGTTTGACTAAATCAACGATATGGAACTTGTATTCATAATCAATCTTATTTGCGAATTTGAATTTAACAGAATATAACTCACTACCCATATTGTTAGCGACAATTCTAATCGTGTAGTCAAAGTTGCCTTCTTTTAATGCTGGGTTACTAGCCACTAAGTTATAGTCGTCTCCATTACCAAGAGCTTTTGTGTATGTCCATTCATTGTCATAGGCATCATCACTCTTGCTTTTGTTTGGATATTTAATATTGATGACAAGTCTAGTAGTGGTGCCAATAACAATATTTGGGATTTCATCACTTCCAACTCCAACATAGTTGCTATCATCAATCCCACCAAATTCGCTTGGTTTAATAACTTCCACTGTTTGTGGACCTTTGAACAAATTGACAAAGAACGCTGATATTTGTGCAAACAAATTACTCTGTCCACCAGAAACGGAAGAACTTAAACAAGATTCAACGATAATAAACGCTGTTAAAAGAACATATATCACTAGTGATATGTAAGTAATTGGGCGTTTGTGTTTGAACTTTTCGAGCATATTATTATTTTATTTTAAAAAACTAGAATCGGTAAAAACAATTAGAAAACAATCTTACATTTATATAAATATAGTATTTACGTTTCACACACGTAAAAGGATATGTTCCTATGAAAGCAAAATTTCTATTATTAGTACCCTCGGCGTTACTACTTTTTAGTTGTACACCTGCAAATTCAACCCCTATAAATCCAGATGATTCAGGAGAAGTGGTGGCAAGTGTTGTTTCTATTTCTGCCTCTGGATTAACTAAGACAGAATATGAAATCAACGAAGAAGTCAGCTTAAATGGCTTAGTTGTTACAGCGTATATGAGTGACGGAACCTCAAAGACCGTTCCTCATAGTGAATGTACTTTTAATATTCCAAGTACTTCTACAAGCGGCATGAAAAACGCGACAGTCACTTATGACGGTAAAGATGATGGAAAATTCTATCCAGTTGCCTTATTCCAAAATCAATTAATTGAAATTTCTAATGAAAACGGAAAGAAAGTTACAAAACTTGAGTTCTACGCTCATGACGATATGACCTATAGCAAAATCTCATCATCATTTGAAAACCTTAAGTCATTAAATTTCCAAGGAGCAACCAAAGAAGTGAAAGAAACATTAAAAAAAGTTATCTTCACATATGAGACTCCTGTTGGTGTGGCGTCTGCTACTGTTTCAACAAGCGGATTCACATTAAAAATAGTAAACGTTTACTACTACTAAAAAGTAAACTGAAAATTAGGTAACCTTTGGTTACCTTTTTTATTTCACCCATTATTTGTTTATTAAAAACTTCAATTTTTTATTTCAAAAAATCTTTACACGCACGAATAATTAGGCATATTATTAAGGCAAATTTTATTTTTATAGGCACGCTCGCCTATATAACAGAAAGGAGAAAAAAACAAATGGAGACAAAAACTAAAAAGTTTATTCTTATTGCTTCTGTTACAACTTTCTTCGGATTAGTTGTCGCTGCTTTACCAGCCTTTGATATTAGCAATACAGCAAGCAAATTAAGAGCTAATGTCCCAACCTATGGTACAGTTCTTCTTAGCACTAATGGTGCAGCTTCAGTTGGTTCCTTAAAAACCAATTCAGTTGAAGTAAGAACAAACTTAGGTAACGCTGTTAACTTTGTTTATAAGAACATGGCGGTTGTTTCTGGCAAAGTTGGCAAGATTCTTCCAAAAGGATTCTACGCTAACTCAGATCCAATTAATGACATCACTTTAATCAAAGTAACATCTAACGCAGTTGCAAATGACGCTTTCTTGTACTACGGTCCTACCTCAGCTTATATGCCTAATAAAGTTGATTTAGCATCCGCTAGTGGAGCAGGTGTTGAAGTTGCAGGTGCAAACTACTTCAAAATTGTTGCTACAAATGAAGTCACTATTGACTCAATCAATATTGAATTTGGATGTTCAACAAAAGACTATGGTCCAATCGCTTTAGACGCAGATGGAAATGAAGTTGCAAACGGATTTACATTCGTATATTCAGCAGGCGCTTATTCAATGAAGAGAAGCAGCAACACTAATTCCGTTAAAAAGGCTATCGTTCCTGATTTCTACGACGATGGTGTCAACGGCCTTGCCCCTGTTACTGCATTAATCCCAGAAGGCTCAACCGGTGTTTTTGAAAACAATACAATTATGAGCGAAGTGTATATTCCAAATACTGTTACAGCTTTCGGCAATTACACCTTCTATACCGCAAACCAAATGACTGAATTCACTTATCCACTTAATCTAGTAAGTGCTACAAGTAATTCAGCTCCAAAGAATGTTACAACTTTAAACATTCATTCAAAAAACTTAACCGTTTCTTCATCTATTTCATTTTCATCAAATTTAAAAACTATTAATGTTTCCTATGATGTTGAAAAACTTCCAGGAATCTGTAGCAGTTGGCCAAGTGGATTAGTTGTTAACTACGAAGGAACTGAAGCAGAATGGGCAAGTTTACTTTCCGCTCCAGGAAGTTCTAACTATTGGACTAATTCTAGTTTCACAACTAACGCTAGTGTTATTTGTAGTGATACAACAATTAGTCAAATTACATTCAGCTTTGCTGATGCTTCTTTAACAGGAGATGATGATAGCAAAGTTGTTAATGTCATTACAGGAAAACCAGTTTCCAATCCAGGAAAACCAGTTGCAGATGATCCAACAAAGAAATTCGTTGGTTGGTACGATGCAGCTACAGGTGGAAACGAAGTTATATTCCCATTCAACGCTGCTGGCGATGTAACTATCTATGCTCATTTTGAGGATTGTCCAAACGGAGCATCATTTGCAGACCCAATCGATGCAATAATTGGACAATCTTATAGCTTTACAACCGATGAAGATATGCCAGTTGGATATTTCAGAATTTCTGCTGATCATGATATGGTTGCAATTGCAACAATTACAGCAGCTGCCAGTTCATTTAGCGAATATGTTTATTTCAAGGCATATAACAATGAGGGCAGTGAAGTTAATGTTTCAACAGGATCAACTGCATCAAATGATGTTAAGGCAACTCCAACAGCAACATCCACATATGGTATTAACGAATTCATGAAAGTTAGAATCGCTAATGGCGAATCTGCTGTCGTTGGATTTACTGGTGTAACAAATTACAGCAGCAGATATGGCGAATTCACTGTCGCCTTTAGTGAAGTTTCTGCTAATGATGGCAAAGACTTTACAACTGCAAGAGTCTTAGACGAAAACCCAGTTGCTATTTCAAGAAAAGGCGTTACTTGGGCAACATATATTCCAGAAGTTTCAGGTGATTATTTTGTTACTCACTCAGCAAATAAATGGGCTGGTTTAAGTATTGGAACAATTTCCGGAAACACATGGACAGCAGTGGTATCTTCATTCAACTCTTCAAGTGCTCCAGCAAGCAAAATTGTTCATTTTGATGCTGGAACAACATATTACTTTGCATTCACATGTAATAGTGATGATACATCATCAACAATTACTATTTCTTCTGAAATTGCACCTACATACGCAAAATCTTCCGCCAAAGAAATTCCTCTTGACGGAACAGATGAAACAGTTACTCACGTTGCTGAATTTACAGATAGATGGTACAAATTCACTGCGGAAGCAAAGAAATATCGTTTAACAAGCTCTACAACAATTTATAACCAAACTGGTTATTCATCACAAAAACCACAATTTGTTTTATACAATTCAAGTGATGAAATCGTTAACTACTCCGCTGGTAGAACTGCAAAAGACAAAGTTTATGATTTAGCGGCTGGTGAATACTTCCTCAAGATTTCTACATCTTCCGGAACATCTCCATTCACATTCAACTTTACTGAAGTCGCTGAAGAAGCCACAGTTAAAGTTTATGCAAATGGACCAGATGCAGATCCAACAAGCACAGAAACAATCGATGCTGGTACAGCATATAACTTAGCAAACCCAACATATACTTCAGGCGAATACACCTACTATAACGGATTTGAAGGTTGGTTCACTGATGCAGCATGCACAGTTCCATTTACCTCTGGTGATGTTATCAATGCTGACACAAACATCTATGCTAAGTTAGCTGGTAAATATCAAAGCAATCTCTTCAATGAATTAGATTCTACATGGAGTGAATATATTAACGATATCTTCGCCTCTGATACATATCACTTTGTTAAAGATAGTGATGAAATTATCAGTACAAATAAAGGCATTGGCAGTTCTTCAAGTTCATTCTCTATTGAACTTAAAAAAGATGCTCAAGTTAGCTTTGATTACTTCTGTACATCAGAAGGCCAAAATTGGGACTATTTAGCAGTCTATACCCTCAATCAAAAAGGCAGTTCTTACGCATCAACATTCAAAGTTGGTGGTAGTTCAATGACTGAATTTGAACATAAGTCATATGTCTTAACCGCAGGTAACGTTATTAAATTTGAATACCGCAAAGATAGTGGTGGTAATGGCGGCATTGATATGGCTAAGATTAAGAATTTATCATTTGCCGAACTTACTCACGTCTCATTAACATATGATTTCGATTACGATGTTGATGATTATGTGGCAGAAGTTGTTGCTGGTGAAGCAATTACTAAGATTGCAGATCCAGTAAGAGATGGTTATCGTTTCGATGGTTGGTACACAACTACAAACTATGATGTTCCATTTGTGTTTGCAAATGGTATCACAGTTGATACAACAATCCACGCTCACTGGGTCGAAACAGTTACCGTTCAAATCTTTGCAAATGGTCCTGATGCAGCTGCAACAGAAACCAAAGTTATTGATAAAGGTGCTTCGCTCACATTAAGTAACTTAAATACAACCTATTACACAGGATTTGAAGGTTGGTTCACTGATGCTGAATTAACTCAGTCAATTGAAAGTGGTGCAACAATTAATGCCGACACTAATGTTTACGCTAAATTAACTGGTAAATATAGAAACGATTTAGCTAATGAAATTGATGCATTATATCCAGGATTATTTAGCAATATCGAAGTAAATGGAAACGCATATCAATTCACATATAGCGAAGGTTCATTTACCTCTGGTAACGCTGGCGCTAGTAGCACAACTTCAAAGATCTATCTCACTTTAGCGGTTGATGCAACAGTCAGTTTCGACTATGTTGTTTCTTCAGAAGCTTCATGGGATAAATTCTATTTCAAAGCAGATAGTTCAACTGTTTTAACTGAATCTGGTGAAGTCAGTAAGAGTTTTGCTGCAACACAATACACAGCTGGAACAGTCCTTAAATTTGAATATACAAAGGATAGTTCTGGTAACTCTGGCCAAGATAAAGTTGTTATTTCTAACCTCGTTATCATAGCTGCTTAATTATCATCAAAATAATTTATTGGTGCAGGGGCTTGGCCTATACGGCTAAGCCTTTGCGCCTTATCTCATTAAAGGAGCGAAACAATATGAAAACAGTTAAATACTTAATTCCAACGTTATTGTCTTTAGGAATGCTCTTTAGCTGTAATCCTGCAAGTTCAGGGAACAATGATCCAGTTGACACTGATGTTCATGCTACTGGTGTTTCTTTAAATGAGACTTCAAAAACTGTCACTGTTGGTGATTCATTTACATTAAGAGCCACTGTTAGTCCAAGCGATGCAACAAATAGTAATGTTACTTGGAGTAGTAGCGATAATGATTATGCGACAGTCGCAAATGGTGTAGTTTCAGCTTTAAAAGATGGAACAGTGACAATTACTGTGACACTAAGGAACTAATTAAAGAAATTAGTGAAAAAGTTGATGGCGAGTTTTCTCCTCTTACTAACAAATTAGAAGATGATGGAGTAACTTACTATAACGTGACACTCGGTAATGAAATAAGAGTGAAATTAGAAAATAATGGATATTTCGTTCCTATTTCATTAAATATAAATGGTGATGACCATAGTTTAGACAATGATGGATATGTGACCTTTGTTGCTGATAAAGGCGACTATGATTTCATTTCCATTACTCCAAACTATCGTGACGACACTCCAATCACAAAAGAATATGCGTTTACTATTAATGATAGCGCTCATATTTCTTTAAAGATTTATTCAGATAGTGGATGTATTAACGAAATCAATAGTGCAAATCCATATGAAACTGTCTATGTCAAAGCCACTAGTGATGATGAAGATATTTATTGTCGTGATGTTAACTACTACAAATTAGTTGAAGGTAGTACTCCTGGCAAAAACGATATCAACCAAGCTCATTATGATGAGGCTAAAGACATCTTCTATTTTGAAGTGCCATATGCATCTGAAAAGAAAATTGCGATATATCCAACCGAGGGAAATAACGCACTTCTTAAGGGAAATAAGGTTGTTGGAGAGTATTTACCAATCTCCATTTCAAGCGCCACTAGAGCGATTGAATCTTTTGATACCAACAAGACTGTTGTTGTCAGTCAAAACGGAAGAATCGTGAGATTTGATGGCGATAGAGTCAATAGAGAAGACCAAGTCAAAACTGTTTATGATGACTATTTATACACTGAGAGTTATCACAATCTTCCTTACGGAGATAAATATCTCTTCACAAGTGATGACACAATGTCTAACTTCCACGAACCATTAAAATCAAACTATGATTTGCTTTGTGTTCAAAAAGAAAATTCTAGTGATGACAATTCTCTTTACACAGTTGATGGAGAAAGATTCGCCATTGATGGCAATTTCCACGTAGTCATTAGAACCCAAAAAGAAAATCATGAATATATTAGTTTCTATATTGATTATGGAACCAAAACATTCTACCCAGATGTCAAAGTAGAAATGATATACGGGAATAAAGTCAACGATACATTTAATATGTATAAGGTTTATGATAAAGATGATCAATTACTCTTAGGAGTTACATATGTTGGAGAAGGCGGCTACTCCGCTAGAAGAGAATTAGTGTCTCCTTGTGGGGCATACACAAATAACGATAGTGTTCTTGTTATTCCTAACGAAGATACTGGAATTCTTGATGGTGTTTCATTCGTTGCCACAATTAATGGCAATAACGTGACATTTAAAAACGCCACTAGACAAGTAGTGGTCTCACTAGATTTAGATAAAAATACATTTAGTGTCGTTAGTGATGAAGAAGTAGTGTCTACCTTCCCTAACTTAAAAGGTTTAGTGTTCTCTGGTCAATTCTATAACGGATTTGATGAAGTCAACGAAGACTTAAGAATTACCTTTAATAACTACGAATCTGAAGAAGATTGCCAAGCAGAACTTTACTACAAACAAAACGCTAATTATACAGCAATCTTGAGTGTTGTTTATGATGCTGATACAAACATCATTACCTTCTCAATTGAAAAGCAATATTTCTATAATGGGGCGCAAGAAACCAAGTGGATTAGCACTCCTAAACATGTTAGAGCAAGACTTTCTGAAGGCAAGATGACATTCTTAGATGACTTTAACAATATTATGTCGACAAAAAACGCCACATTAACTTGTGCGGATTTCCATTTATAGGAGGTAACGTCAATGAAAAAACTTAAATTATTATCTTTATTATTATTTACTGCTCCTGTCTTAGCGGGGTGTAATCAACCTAGTGATGCTACTCCGGAAAATCCTGATTTTTATAAAATAACAGATTATGGAACGCTTGAATTTGCAGATGCTGATTACATTTGTAAAGGCGGCACCTATGGCGGATTCTTTTCAGAAGTAAATGTTGGTAGGGCTATTGCTCATAGCACAACATATGAATTCGTTTTTGAATCAAGTTATTCGTCAGATAAATCGTTTGAGATAACTGTTTCAAATCCAAGACTTGCAACCGCTAATAAAACTGGTGAGAGAGAATTCACAATTGCCACCGCTGAAGCGATTGGAGATTTCATTCTTAAAATTGAAAACGCTCAAGGAATTCTTGTTTATCGTAACGTCATTCATGTTAAAAGAAGTTATACTCCAGAATACATGCCAAATAGATTATTCAACATTGACTATTTCCAAAGCGCTAAGGAATATGAAAGATGGTATGGGAGTTGGAGATTATCATTTACCGGCTATGAAGATGGACTTGTTGGTTCATTAACCGGTGGAGATGAGTTAGAACAAAATGTCACCATTTCATTCTCTGCAACTTATGGAGAATTCGTTGAAGGGGCTGATGCATACTTATTCAATGTCACAACCATCTCAACAACCGCAAAACAAACAGAGGTCATTTATTTCCTTATTACTAGATGCTCTGATTCTATGTATGTTTATGAAGATAGTGGACTTCTTGCAATATTAAACGCTAGTAACTAAATAGGAGGTTACATATTTATGAAAAAGAAAAATTTATTAATTGGTGTTGCTTCATTAGCATTATTACTTACAGGATGTAATCCATCTAGTGGTGGAAATGATCCAGAACCATATGTTCCACCAGTGGTTGTTGATGACTACAAAGTTTTGGTTACTGCTCCAAGCTCAGTTCATTACACAGTAAACAAAGACCGCGCTCAAGCTGGAGAAGAAATTGTTTTAACAATTAATTCTGTTGATAATGGTTTTTCTCTTAAAGACGTTGTACTAAATTCAAATCGTACATTAAACCCAGAAGCAGATGGTAAAACATATAAGTTCTTAATGCCAAACCAATCCGCATCAATCGTTATTCGTGTCTCAGTTCATGGAGATGTTGTTATTGATGGTGATTTTGCTGCGACATTTACTAAAGGCGAAGGCAATGTTTGGACAGCAAAGAATGTTGCAGTTGAAGCTGGTAGCAGAGAAAAAGCTGGATTTGACATTCTTGTTGGTACAACAAAATTAAAAGCATTGGACCTCGACGAATCACGTTCTTGGGGCGATGTTTCTATTACTTTTAACTCCGACACTAACTTTGAAATTGCTAGAGGAAGTTCTTATGACTTCACATTCTATGAAGACACTAGTGAATTTACTGTTCAAAGAGCCCGTGTTAATGATTTACCACAAAGCGCTTCTGAATTAGCCTCAATCCTTATTGATGGTTATGCGGTTAGAAGTGAACCAGCAATGTATATTGATGGACTTGTTGGAGTGGACTATGAAATCATGGATAAATCCACAAATGATGTCTTCAATCATAGATTTGTTTGGAAAAAATATTTAAATAACACCACATATGCGACCATCGAAGACAAACTCGATGATAACAATATGCTTGTCTATCGTCATTACGATGAAACAAATAAGACCTATGAAGTGGTTGATACATATCACTTAAAAGAAGGTGAAAAGACCATTAATGACGATCGTTTCAGAGAATCATATAACAATTATGGTGCCTATTCCGCTAAATATGATGTTATTGATGAAGAAGATGATTATGGTTATCGTTACGCAAAGAACGTTAGAAGCGTTATGCGCGAACTAAATAGCACAAGCCATAACCCAGCTTACATCGTTGAAAGAGACTTCTATCAGGCTTATCGTTCTGCTGCTTCTGCGGATGAAATTTCAACTTCCGAAATTAAAATCGTTTCAACCGAAACTGCGGATGGCTTTACAACTACACTTGATTCATGTTTTGAATATGATTCAACAGCGGGAACATATACAACCGATCACCACGAAGGTGTCATTTACGACATCGATTTATCCTTTGATGTTAGAGGCGCTTTAAAAACAATAATGATGAAGAAAACCGTTTATTCTAAAGATCAATGGGATTTCACTGCTCATAGACCATTAACTGGACAAACAGGTTCTGTTAAAGTCAAAATTAACGCTTCTTATACTTATGGTAACCCAACAGAAACATGTAATTTTGATCCAAGCCCATATTTCATTTCATCTATCGATTCATATCGTTATGTTTCTAAATCAATCGCCGAAAAAGCAACCATTGCCTCTGATAGTTATATTGCTTTAGGTGACGCTTTAATGATTACTGATGGAACCGGAAATATTGAAGATCATATTTCAATTTCTTATTCACCAGCGACTGCTCTTGATTTATGGGAATATGGCCCAGTCAGTAGCACTAACGAAGAAGCAATTGCGCATCTTGCTACTGATGTCTATTATCAAATGACTGCTCGTAATGAAGGCGATGCAGTTGTAACATTCTCCAATCACGTCAATGGAGAAACAATTAAAGGTGCAACAATCGATGTTAATTGCCACGTTATTGCTGGCAAAGATATTCGTAGTTTCTACATTCAAGATATGTACGATAGTAGTTACGCCGACGTTGATGCTTGGAACCAAGCAACTATACACGCTAACGGAAGATATAAATTTAAGATTAATTCTTCTCCAAGTGGCTCACCACTCATTTATACCGCTGTTAGTAGTAACACATCTTATTTAACTGTCGTTTCTGCTCCAAATGCTTCTGACTTAGTAGTGGACACTACAGGTGCAAAAGACATTACTGAAAACGTTTTAGTTAAAATCACTCTTAACTCTACTCGTTATGAAAATGGCGCCGAACCAACAGTCCTTAATATTTATATTATGCCTGCTCAAGCTAACCCAGTTGGAACATGGAAATCTCTTAACTATGAAGATACACGTCTATATTTCACTGAAGAAGCATATGAAGCTGTTCCTGGCTGTTATAAAGGTTCAATCGTCGATCCTTACACTGATAACAAAGGTGTATATCACGGCACAGATACCTTCTATTTCTATTACAAATATGATGGAAGTAGAATTGATGCCACTATCTATGCAATGACCATTGAAACAGGAACTACTCCTGCATTAAGTGACATGTATTTGGATTTCTATTATGATCCAACCACAGGTCAATATGGTGTTTTCTTAGCAGAAACAGAACAAGATGATGAATATAACACATACTACACTCCATTTTTAGGATTCGTGGATGAAACATACACCATCATTGAATCATATGACCCATTTGTTAAAATCGCATAATTAATTATGAAAAAAAGTATAATCTTCTCTTTAGCTATTTTTGCCTCGTCATTATCACTAATCGGATGTAATGATAATACTAACCAAAATACGGTTAGTGATTTAAAATCGGGCATTCAATATATTGAAAAGGAAAAGAATTATACTTTTTCTTATGTCAGTAATACAAATAGGCACGATTTAATTTATACTAAAACTTCAATTGGCTTAGTTGCCGAAGGAACACCTCGTGCTACAGATGTTTATATTCAAGACACAAAAGGGGTATATCGACTTCGCCATGACGGAAGTAAATTCATTAGTAGTGAATTATCATCAAAGAGCGATTCTCTTTGGAGTGGAGAATTTTATTCTACACTCTTCGGAGTGTCTACTTCTTTTACATCATCTATTAAATCAGGTGATACCTCAGTAAAAGTTAGCGATAAAAGCTATAAAATTGCATATTGCAAAGCCCTTGGATATTCTGAGGATCAACTAGCAAATGTTAATTCCTTAACAATTTCTTATCGAAAAGAGAATAATGAGCAATATCTAAGATTCACTCTCGATTACCTTGGGAATGATGTTGTTTATGACGCTCATGAATTTGGAACTAGTAAGAACACTATTGTTGATGATTTTATCGCAAGTGGTGGCACTTATTTGACTGTTAATGGAATTCTTAGCGATGCGAGAAGATTGATGAAAGGTAACAATTACATTCAAGAAATCTATTATTTTGGTGCTGATGAGGATAGTAGTGGTTACGCTGCTCAAGCATATTTCCATCCTCATTACTATATGAGCATTTATAACGGAAGTAGTTTTGGTAGTGGCGCTATTGCGCTTAATAGCAAGAAAAACGATTTATATGGTTGCTACTCTTGTGCAGTTCAATTTTCAGATCAAGGCGCTACCCCTTCTTTATATTCACCAGCCGTTTATTCAGAGCCAAACATTCCTGAATATTATCATTACCCATCATATTTAATGCTTTGGGACAACTTTGAATATCTTACAAGTTGGACAGATCAAGATATGCTTGGATATACAAAAACAGGCGAAGGATATTACTTTAATAATTCGTCTTTATTAGCGGATTTCTCTAACAATTTTTCTATGAGCAGTAACTTCAGCGGACAAATTCCTATGGGAGTTGCTATTGATATTGTTAAAGGCGCAACTGATAAAGATACAGTTATATATTTTTATTATAAATTTGCTTATCAAGGTGCACATTACGTCATGCCAATTCCATTCCATCATTTTGGTAACGCTAATATTGGAGCTTTGGATTACGTTTACTCAATGTATAATGATTAAGGAGATTTTGTATGCTTAAAGAACATACTTATGAATTAGTTGGTAACACCCCATTAATTAGACTCCGTCATATTGAACAAGAATTTGATTTAAAGTGTCAACTATACGCAAAGGTTGAACTATTTAATCCTGCTGGTTCTATTAAAGATAGAATTGCTTTAGAAATGATTGAAGACGCTGAAGAAAAAGGACTTCTTAATGATGAATCGGTAATTATTGAACCAACAAGTGGTAATACTGGTATTGGGATTGCCTCCATTTGTGCGATGAAAGGATATCGTTGCATCTTAACAATGCCAAGCAGTATGTCCATTGAAAGAAGAAAACTTCTTAAAGCATATGGCGCTGAACTAGTCTTAACTGATGCCTCTTTAGGAATGAAAGGTGCAATCGCTGAAGCCGAATCACTTAAAAAAGAAATTCCTCATTCCATTATCTTAGGACAATTTACTAATCCTGCTAACCCAATGGCCCACTATAAAACAACAGGTCCAGAGATATATGAAGATTTAGATGGACTAGTTGATGTCTTTGTTGCTGGTATTGGTACAGGTGGCACCATTAGTGGAGTAGGAAGATTCTTGAAAGAAAGAATCGGTGGAGTAAAGATTATTGGAGTAGAACCTGCAAGCTCTGCAGTTATTTCTGGCAATCCTGCTGGACCGCACAAAATTCAAGGCATTGGAGCAGGCTTTATCCCTGAAACATTAGACTTAGATGTTGTCGATGAAATTAGTCCAATTAGTAATGAAGATGCTTTTGAATTTGGACGTCTCGTTTCTAATTTAGAGGGTTTCTTGGATAGTGGTGATAGATATTTATCTACTCCTCTATTTGAAGAATAAAAAAATATAAAAGGAGTTTTGCATCATGATGAAAAAACTTAACTTATTTATTTACATTGCCTTTGCAGTGTTTGTATCAACTTTTATTATCGGATCATTTTTTGATTATCAAATTAATGAAGCTTTGTTCCATAAACTTGATACATTTGGACTAACCATTTCAGTTATAGGTACAATTCCTGGATATGGTGTTATGGCTTTCCTAGGTGGAGGAGCGTTCTATTTAGCCTTTAATGACAAAGTTCCAACTAAAGCCGGCAGAATCATCGCCTATATTTTTGCAGGTATTTTAGTTGGTTTAGCCATTTTCTTCTCAGGAAGAGAATTGTTTGGTCCAAACGGATTCTATTTTATTGGTGTTCCTAAATTTGTTGGATATTTCATTGTCCTTCCAGTCCACGTTGCGATTGCTTTCTTAGGATTTAAGATTACAAGCACTAGTGAATATGACAAATTATGGTTAGTTTATTTGGTGCTCGCTGTCGCTATTCTTATTTGTTTGGTGGCGGGAGTTACCTTATTAAAATCAATCTTCCATCGTCCAAGATTTAGAACAATTGTTGAAGTCGCTGGTGTTGATTTCCATAACTGGTGGGATGCTTGTACAAATTACAAAGATTTAATGACAAACTTTGGACTTGAATCTGAAGAATTTAAATCATTCCCAAGTGGCCACGCTGGAACCGCTGCAGTCTTTATGATGGCGAGTGTTTTCTTACCACTTATTAACAAGAAATACGAAAGAACCTCACTAATTTGCTTCTGTGTTGGCTTTGCGTGGTTATTACTCGTCGCGTTCTCAAGAATGTACCTTGGCGCTCATTTCTTAAGTGATGTCTCAATGGGATCTCTATTAACAATAATTACATTCTTTGTTGCAAAATTAGTGGTGGAAAACTTAAAATATTTTGGTCTAAAAAATGTAGACATAGAGGAAGGAACTATTTAGTTTATGAAAGAAAATTGGAAAAAGTATTTAGCAGAATGCATTGGCACTGCAGTATTAACATTAGTTGCTTGTGGTGTCGCCGTTGTCGCTAATATAGGCGATAGCTGGTGGGTTGCTACTTCATTAGCCTTTGGCTTAGTTATCGTTGCTATGGCGTATTCAATCGGAAACATTTCTGGTTGCCACATCAATCCAGCAGTTTCTTTAGCAATGCTCATCAGAAAACAAATCTCACTTAAAGATTTCTGTTTCTATGTTTTAGCTCAAACTGTTGGTGCATTCGTTGGTGCATTATTCTTAGCCTTATGCTTAAGAGGTAACTTTGCTAATTTAGGCGGAAATGCGATTCAACCATTATTACAAGTTGAAGTTGATGGCGTTATGCAAGCTGACATTTGGGGATTATTCGCAGGATTCTTTGTGGAAGTCTTATTAACATTTGTCTTCGTTATCGCAATCTTAGGTGCTACAGACAAGAGATATCATGACGGAAAACATGCTGGTATCGTTATTGGTTTAGCCTTAGCCTTAGTTCATATGTTTGGTTTAGCTTTCACTGGTACATCTGTTAACCCAGCAAGAAGCTTAGCCCCAGCAGTGTTACAAGCCTTTACTGGAAATACCACATCCTTAAGTCAAGTTTGGATTTGGATTCTTGCCCCATTAGCCGGTGCTGCTTTAGCGGCAGTGGTCTATGGACTTCTTACTAAAGGCAAAGAAGAAGCTGCTCAAGCTTAATTAGAAACAAAAATAATTAGAAAATCGCTCAAAATAATGGGTCCTTTCAAATTAAACGGGGAGTAACGGGGACCTGACAAAAATCTCTCCACATCTATCAAAATAAACGGGGATGTCCTATTTGGACTCCCTGTTTT
>CADCGC010000013.1 GCA_902800905.1 uncultured Erysipelotrichaceae bacterium | reverse complement strand
ATTAGTAACAATAATCTTTATAAGATTAACGACTTCTTCATCAACTCCTTTAAGAGTCTTGTCGATAATATCGACTTTCTTCTCAATAGAATAATACGAGGAATCTAAAACCACGATGAAATCTGGGTTTTCAACGAAAACCTTCTTTAGTTCTTTAAGCTCTCTCTGAGTCGACTCTAAAGAATTAGAATCTCTTTTTAAAGAGAATAAAGCTTGAGCGTATCGTGACGCGATTTCTTTCATAGTTATTTCTTCTTAACTTCCTCAACAAATTCTTCAACTAAACGGATATTATCTTCGGAAGATACTTCTCTTCCAAGTAACTCACCAGAAGCATCTAATGCGACAGAAACAATCTCTTTTCTGATTTGTTCTTGTGCTTCCACTTCCATACGAGCTATATCATTTTCAGCGTCTCTTTTCATTTGAAGGACTTGAAGTTGAGTCTCTTCAAGAGTCAAAGCCTTTTGTCTTTCAGCTTCTTTTTTCGCTTCGGCAACGATATCCGCCGCCGTCCTTTCGCTAGCAAGGACTGTTTCTTTTGATTTGAGTTCATTTTCTTGCCATACTAACTTGCTTTGTTCAGCTTCCTTAATATTGCTTTCAATGTAATCTTGTCTTTTTTGGACAATCTTCTTTACTGGTTTATAGGCAAAGATGATGACGACAACAATAAGGACGACTAAAGCACCTAATTGAGCAACAAAACTTGGCCAATTAGGAATGAGTTTACTAGTAAAGGACTCACTATTAAGGTCAGCGGAAACATCACAACTAGTGAGCAAGCCAATTACTGGTAGCAAGAAAAATAATTTTCTCTTTTTCATTTAGTCCCTCCTTATTTCGCGACGAAAATAATTAAAATTGCAGTTAATAATGCATAGATAGCGGTTGTTTCAACAAGAGCACATGCAAGAATCATGTTGGTTCTGAGTTTGGAATACATTTCTGGATTTCTGCTCATTCCATCAACTGTCTTTGTACAGACCCATGCTTCACCAAGAGCGGATGGCATAACTGCTAAAATTGCAATTGCGGCTGCTAATGCGTTGGTCATTCTAATTTCCTCCTTTCACTGATAATTCTTGTATTTCATCTTCTTCAGGTCCTTCATTAGCGATGAAAATCATCGATAAGAAGAGGAACACCACTGTTTGAATGAGCCCTGAGAAGAGATCAAAGTAAGCGTGTAACGCAGGTGTTATAAATGGAGGGAGAATACTCGCTCCATATCCATCTGGTATGAATGAGAATATCTTGTTAGATAAACTCTTAAGTGCGGAATATAAAAGTGTCATTAATGTCCATCCCGCTAAAGCGTTACCAAATAAACGCATTGTTAAGGACAATAATGGAGCCCACATTGAGATTAAGTTAACTGGCAAAAAAACTGGAACAGGCTCAATATAACGTTTGAAATATCTGAATTTGTTAAATCTAATCGCATTACCATGGATGCAAACAAATGTTATAAGTCCTAAAGATAATGGAGTAGCAAGATACGTAACTGGAGATGGTAAACCAGTTAAACCCCAAATAAAGGCAATAAATAGATAACATGCAATTGCAAGAATAAATCCACCAAATCCACGGTATCTTCTTCCCATCAAATTCTCGACAAGATTATCAAAAAAGGTCACTCCTACTTCCGCTAAGAAGAGAATTCCTTTTGGCTTTTTAAGTGGATTAGCAAATCTTGCTCTAATTGCAATATAAAAAGAAAGAAGACATAAAATGCCAACGACAAATAGCGATGAGATTGTTTCGCCTGATAAGCCACTTGATGTGTCTAAGAACTGAGCGGCCATATCAAAGCTTTTTTCAGCTTCATCGACAAAAATCATCGTCCACTACTCCTTTCTTTTTCTTATATAAGATAAAGAGAATGTTGCTACTCCTACCGTATATATAGCTACAAATACAAAGATGTTGAATAATTTGATATTCCAACGATAATTCATAAACCCTAAGATAACTAGAACTCCGACTAGGATTACTAATCGGAGAATAATTGAAGCAATGCTCCAATAAGAAGTTCCGTTTTTTTCATCAATTTTGATTAGAAAATGTGAAACGACATATAAAGATGCAATTACCGCTCCTGAGAAGATAAATCCTAAAGGAATATCAATATATGAGGTTGGAATGAGAAAACCTGTAACTCCAAAGCCGAGAAGCGAAACTATCCCTACTACTAATGCGGCTAAAAAGTTATGATCAAGTTTTCTCAAAAAATTCATTTTTTATTTAACTAAAACTTTCTTCCAATTTGCCATTGTGACAATGCCATTTTTGGTCTTGAGTTCGACTTCACCTTCAATGAGAGGTGCGACATAATCTCTGAATTCTTGGCTCATTCTAGTATTATCCACCATCATTGATGGTCTGATGACACTTTCAGCATTAGCGACAAGGCTTAAATCTGCTAATTCAAGATTAATCTTGTATGGATTTTGGCTAACTCTCTTAAAGATAACCATTTTACCAGTGACACCACTTAAAGCAGCCTTAACAGCGGTACGTCCAGTTTCAATTGCTTCTTCTCTATCAACTTTAGAGATAGCAAGTGGGCATGCTCTTTGAGTTAAAGAGAATTCAACTGCTCTTGTTGGTAAATCGAGTCTATCTTCGATAATTTCACATAATCCAGCAGCAGCTCCACCAAGTTGAGCGTGACCAAAGCCATCAACACGAGTGTTTTTATTGCTTCTTTCAAATTCGATACCTTCAGAAATACAGACCATTGCGTAGCCTTTTTCTTCATAGACTTTTTTAACATCCTCTAAGAATTTCTCTAAATCGAATTTGTTTTCTGGGATATAGATAAGATGTGGTCTAGTTTGTTCTGGAAGTAAATCTGCAGCAGCAGTTAACCAACCAGCATTTCTTCCCATAATTTCAACAACGTGAACCTTGCCAACTTTGAAGCAGCAAGCATCCATGCTTAAAGCGTTAACTGTGTTGATAACGAATTTTGCGGCGCTTGGGAAGCCTAAAGAGTGGTCTGTACACGCTAAATCGTTATCGATTGTTTTTGGAACGCCAATGACTCTAACATCAAGATTTAATTCTTTGCAGAGTATGGATAATTTATTACATGTATCCATTGAGTCGTTACCACCATTGACGAAAACGTATTTAATTTCTCTTTTCTTCATGGTGTCAACAATCTTCATATAAATTGGATCATGGACATCTTTTGGTAATTTTCTTCTTGTAGTTCCTAAGATGCTACCTGGTGTTTGAAGAAGTAATTCGATTTGTTCTTCGTCCTCTTGATCGATGTCGATTAATTTGTCATCAATCATTCCTTCAATGCCGTTAAGTGAACCATAAATATGGTCAATTTCATCACGGTGTAATTTTGCTTCCTTAATTGCGCCATATAAGGAAGTGTTAATCACAGAGGTTGGACCTCCGGATTGAATATAAACCATGTTTTTCATTAATATTTCTCTCCTATTTCACAATAGTAATATTATCTTATTTATAAAATAATATTCAATAAAAAGTGAAAAAACCGTACATAAAATGTACAAGCAATAACAAAACATTTGCGAAAAAGTACAGTTTTTAATAGAATAGATGTGCATAAATTGAAAGGAGAAAACAGTTATGTCATTTAACATTATTTTTAATGGCGAAAAAAAGACCTATGAAAAGCCAGTTACTGTCCTTGATATCGTCGGAACAGATCGCGCTATCGTATGTGCTTATGTTAACAATCGTGTTAGAGAACTTACATACGTCCTTGAGAAGGATGCCACTGTTGTCCCATTAACCTGTAAGGATAGAGATGCAAAGCAAACTTATGAAGCTTCACTCAGATTCTTAGTGGCAATGGCGATGCACAACATCCATCCAGAAGCTAATGTTCGTTTCTCTTATAACATTTCAAGAGCTGTCTTCATGCAAATATTAACTCCAGGTGTTGTCGCAAATAACACATTAGTCAAAGAATTAGTTGAAGAAATGAATCGTATTGTCGAAGCAGACTACCCATTAACAAGAATGATTGTTTCTAAAGAAGAAGCAAGAAAAGAATTATCAAAACCTGGAAACGAAGATAAACTCGAGATTCTCGAATATCGTCCAGAAAAAACATGTCACTTATATGATTGTAATGGTTATAAAAACTATATGTACAATCGTATGGTCCCATCCACAGGATATATTAAGAAATGGAAGATTAGATACTATCATCCAGGCGTTCTTATCCAATATCCTCGTGAAGAAGTTGGAGGAGAAATTCCAGAGTTCGAAGACTCACCAACATTTGGAAAAACCCTCAAGAGAGCCCATGAATGGGCCGTTGCTACCCGTTTTGATAGCATCGTCAATATCAACCACCGTATCGAACAAGATGGTGATATCGACATCATCACTTTAGGTGAACAAAGACACAATCGCCAACTCTGTGAATTAGGCGAATTAATCGAAGGTGACAAAGAAAACATCCGTTTAATTTGTATCGCTGGTCCATCCTCCAGTGGTAAAACCACTTTCGCTAACAGATTAAGAATCGAACTCCTATCTCGTGGTATTGATCCAATTAGAATTTCTATGGATGACTACTATTTACCAAGAGAACAAGCACCAAAAGATGAAAATGGCGAGCCAGATTTAGAAGCTGTTGATGCCTTAGACGTTGAACTCTTCAACCAAAATATGGCGGATCTTATTGCTGGTGAAACAGTGGAATTACCAAAATTCGATTTCAAAGCTGGTCATAGAGTAAAAGGTAGAACATTAAGAGTCCCAGATAACCAACCAATTATTATTGAAGGTATCCACGCTCTTAACGACAGAATGACTGAATCCATTCCTCAACACCAAAAATTCAAAATCTTCATTGCACCACAAGGTCAAATCAATATTGATAACCACAACCCACTCAGTTTAACTGACTTAAGACTTCTTAGAAGAATCGTTCGTGACTATCAATTTAGAGGAGCGTCTGCTTTAGAGACAATGTCAATGTGGGCAAGTGTTAGAAAAGGTGAATTTAAATGGATTTACCGCACACAAGAAGGCGCTAATTATGTCTTCAACTCCTTCTTACCAGAAGAATTATCAGTTATGAAGAAATATGCGATGCCTCTACTTCAAGCTATTGAACAAGAAAATCCATACTTCCCAGTTGCTGAAAGATTAATTAGAATGCTCAAATTCTTTGATGACATGTCAGATCAATGGGTCCCATGCAATTCTATCTTAAGAGAATTCATCGGTGGCTCATGTTACGCTGACGTGTAATATCAAAACAAAAAAATAAGGAACCTATTTGGTTCCTTTTTTCATGTTTCTAAATACCACTAATTCTCTTTGGTGAATGTTGAGAAGTTGCGAGTAATATAGTTTTTTCATCTCAAGATATTTTTGTTTTGCTTCATCACTCACTCGATCAAAGAAGAGGTTTCTGAATACTTCTTCGATTCTAAAGAACGACTCATAGAGATTGAGGATTGTGAGATAGTAGAAATATTTCTTATTACTATAAATAAGTAATGGAGTGCTATGAAGGATTTCACTACTAGTCATATAGATTTGAGAATATTGGTGAAGACCCGCTAGAGTTTCTAGACCGTCTCTGAAATTAAGTTTAAGTTCTTGATTGTCTTTTGCTTCAGGAAGCGCAAGAAGCCAGCCGTATTCAATATATTTCTTCATGTCTTTGCTCTTTAAGTCAAGTTCGTTCATCTCAGCTTTAATTTGTAAGAAGAGACTGTTTTGTCTTTCTTTATCAGCCAAAGCATCTTTATAAACAAGACCATATTCCATGTGTTTTAAGTAGGCATTAATTGCAACATCTTGGTATTTTTCTAATAAAATTAGAATACATTCACATTCATGGAGAGTTCTCCACATTGATAAAGCTTCTGTTTCATATCCATCCACTAGTAAATTTAAAGAACATCTAGCGATAGATAATGATTTAGTTAGCATATCAATAATTAAAGTGTTCTTTGGATCATTTCTATCATAACGTGAAACGATATTAAGCATTAAATTGATATATAAATCAAGGGAACTGATTGGTGGCAAATATCTATTAGTGAGTTTTTCTTCATGATGATTATATAAAGAAAGAGAAAGATATTTATCCGCTGAAACAGAAATCATTGTTTCTGCAATCTTTTCATTATTTTTAAATGATTCAATTTGTTCTTTGTTCAACCCTTTAGTGGAATATAAATATTCTCCAACGAGATAATAGATTAGTTCAAAAGAATTAACATTAAATTGGCCAAAAGTCTCATTACTATTACTTATCTCAACAATTCCTTCATACAAAGAAGAATATAGGTCATAAAGAAAATCAATGTCATTATTTAATGATGGATCAATTCGATTGATGATAAGGGTAAAGTTTTCTTTTGAGAAAATGTTATTCATCTTTGACCTCTCTTATTTCTCCAGTGACTGCCGCTAATAGATACATCTTAACAGGTAAACTTGTTTGTTTTACTAAGTAAGATTTATAAATTCTTAGTTGTCGATCATATTCTTCGTCCATGATGTTTTTGAGTTTGAAATCAACGATATCAATTTCGTCATCTTTGATAATCAAAGCGTCGATATATCCTTGAATGTTACTCTCACTATCATAGAAACGAAATTCGTGACGGACTTGTTCATTGGTGATTCCTTTGAACAGTTTAGAATTTATTACATTATAAACATATTTTTTCATTTGTCGATTAGATACGTAATCAACTGACTTTGTCTCTAAATCCATTCTCTCTAAATAAGCATGGAGCTCACTACCAAAATCAAGAGTGACTGCAACTGCGTCTTCATCAACTTCTTTACTTGCTCTAGTGTGCACCACTACTTGAGCAGGTACTTCAATTTTCTTTAGAACAATTTTATTAACCGGTTTCTCTTGTTCATTACCAGTTACAACAGAATAATCAAGCGGATAAGAAGCATTATATTTTTCTAATACATTTGTAATCGAGAGGATTTCTTGAATGTTTTTCGCGCTATTAGGCTTATAAAAGAGCATCTTAGAAGGCTTATATCCATTGACTAAAATAATCTTTTCTTTAGCTCTTGTGATAGCAACATATAGTAATCTTAGTTTCTCTTCAAAATCCGCTGCTTTTAGTTCTTCTTTAATCAGATGAATAAATAAAGATGAAGCTACTTCGATGGTGCTTGGAATGATCGCCCCATATTTTTCACTAGCAAGGTAGCTAGTTTTAACTTCAGTGTTATTAAATTGTTTTGTTAATCCTGGATAATAGATGACACTATATTCAAGGCCTTTAGATTTATGAATGTTGATGAGTGTGACTGAGTTCTCTCGAGAATCACTATCACTATAATCGATATCTTTTTCGAGTTTATTTAAATCATCAAAGTAAACAACAAAATCCTCTAATGTGTAATTTAATGAATCCATCATTTTAGATATCTTTAAAAGATATTCTAATTTGTGGGCGTTTGGATAATATTGAGTAATCTTGCTGATTGAAGAATAAATATCAAATTCTTCATATAGTCTAAGAAGAACGTTTTCAATTGGAGCGTATCGTAAAGACTCTTTGATGAGTTCAATTTTTTGTGCGAACTCTTCTTGTAAATAAGTTTTGTTTTTAAAGATTTCATATAAATAGTCATCTTTATATTCGAGCAAGAATGAGCGGGCTACACTCATGAATGCATGTCGATATTCACCTTCATATTCACTCTTCAAGGAATAATAAAGCATCTTCACTAAGTTTTTGGTGACAACTGCAACGTCACTCTTGAAGAGTGTTTCTTTTGCCTGAACTTTAATTGGAATATTAGCCTCGGTGAATGCTCTACGATATTCACCAAATGAAGATCCGCGGTCGATAATGATAGCGAAATCTTTAAATTCAGCGTTTCTACTTCTCTTTAAATCGTTGTCATAAATTTGATATTGGTTCTTTACTTTGTAAAGAATATCTTTGATTATGATTTCAATTTCTTTCTTTAAAGCATCTTCGCTTTTCTCATATTCATAGTTATATACTTCTGGAAGGTAATTACATGCAGGTTTGTTTTCTTCGTATTCTTTTCTTCCAAATCCAAAATGATGACCATTTGAATAATCAATCGCGTTAATTGATTTGACCATTAACTTAGAGAATAGTTCGTTGACGAAATCCACCACTTCTTTTCTTGAACGATAAGAAGTATTTAAATCAATTTCCTGTCCACCAATTCCTTTTTTATATGTTTCGTATTTTTCTTGGAAGATATGGCAATCCGCTCCTCTAAAACGATAGATTGATTGTTTAACATCACCAACCATGTAGACATTATTCTTACTAATCGCGGATATAACTGTTTCTTGAATATCGTTCGTGTCTTGATATTCATCAATCATAATGTAATCAAACTGGTCAGAGATTTCTTTTCTGATGTTTTCGTTTTTAAGTAATCTTAAAACAAAGCGAGAAATATCTCCAAACGAGTAGGCATTGCGCTCTTTTTTAAATTTGTCGAGTTTAAGTTCAACATTAATTGCAATATCAATAATCTTTTTAACATATGGCTTAACTTCGTTATATTGACGAACAATGTCTTCTTTAAGTCCGAAGTTAAAGTCTTTATTTGGCTTGATTTTCTTGTTATAGAATTCTGCAATTTTATCGCGGTACTCTTTATCGCTTGTTTGAACTTTTCTATCTTTTACTGGGAACTTACCAAGTTCTTTGTCCACTAAAGCGCGATAGAGTTCATCATAGTCATTAATCTCTAGTAGTCCATCAAAGAACTCAATGATTTGAGTCGCGTCATCCGCATCTTCTAATTCATAAGCTTTTTCTTTTAAGAATTCGAGATTATTCTTTGTTTCTTTCATGAAATCATTAATCGCAGATTCAATGACTTCTTCACTATAGAAATCATCATAAAGATGATGCATATAAGCGTAGTTATCAGCTTTCTTATCTGATTTTTCTAAAATATCGATGATGTAATTCTTTATTATTGATAAATCTTTAACGACATATTTATCAGCAATGACTTGTAAATCTTTATCTTCGTTTAAGAAGAGTTCTTCGATATACTCATCCAAGATTTTTCTTCTTTGAATTGAAAGAATTGAATTATCTACGATTGAAACATCTTTAGATATATCTAATTCATAGAAATACTTCTTTGCTAAAAAATAAGAGAAGGCATCAAAAGTTTCAATATGAGCGTTATCAACTTCACTTGCTAAATAGGATGTCTCTTCATCATAAAGTAGCTTTTTTCTAACACGATTTTTCATTTCTCCTGCCGCAAGCTCAGTAAATGTCACAACTAAAAAATGGTCTAAAGACTTATCTTGCTTTGCAAGACGATAAATACGCTCAGTCAAAACAGCGGTTTTACCACTACCAGCGCCAGCGGAGATGAGATAATTCTCACCTATCGCATTAATAGCCTTTTCTTGATCAGGGGAAAACTTCATCTTACTCATCTTCTTCCTCCACTAATCGTCTAAATTGACTATTTCTTACAAAACATACGTCTTTATATTGACAGTATGAGCACGCTGTATCTCTTTCGCCTTTATAAACAGGAGAAATATTGAAATTATTCTTTCTTAATTCTTCATCCATCTTCAGATATAAATCTCTAACTGTGGTCATATATTCATTAAATGTTTGATCACCAACAGTGGCAGAACCGCTCAGTTCTCCATTCTTTTTGATTTTGACACTATTAATAAAAGCAGAATCCCCATCCACTATAGTTGGGTCAATTAAATGAATGACCGATAAATCGCCCAATACTTTTCCATTTAATTTAAGATAATTTGGAATTAACTCATCTTCTTCAACTTCCACGTTAGGAGAGTTACTTATGACATTATTAATAAATAGTCCAGCAGTAATGAAATCTTTATACTCATCACTTGATGAAACAAGTAAAGAATATGTAGGAAGCTGGCTACTTAGTCCAAATTCTAAGTATTTTGTGTCAAATTTAGTACCACCCGTTTTATAGTCGATACAGATGTAATATTTGTTATCCAATGTTACAAAGTTATCGATGTATCCGATAATTCCAGTATTCTTTGTTAATTGATAATAGAACTTCTTTTCGTTTTCGATATGTGCGTTCGTGTACTTTTCTTCTCTTAACTTAATCGCTGCTAATGCGATTTTGACTTGTTCCTTATAGCTATGGTTTAAAGTATATAGGTCACTTGGAGAGAACTGATATTTGCTAATTTCATTTTGATATTCTTTCTCAAAATCAAAATCCTTCTCTCTAAAGAGCTGGAACATTTTATGAGCGATATTACCAATTTGTTGGCTATATCCTTCTATATATTCGTCCAGTTTAATAATCTTTTCTAAATAATAAGAGAACGGACAAAGCATGTATTTATTAAGCGATGAAGTTGATAGAACGATTTGAGAATCACTATTATAAACATTAGCCTTTTGACTATATGAATTATCATAAGAGTTGTAATTGATAGAGATGACGTCTCTAACTTTCAAATAGTTCTCACTCTTTTCTTTATAGAAAAAGTCTGAATCTTTTAGGTCGGCGTAAATAAGTTTTAATACTTCTTCTGAATAGAAAGAATCGCTTAGTTTCGTTTCTTTGTTTTCAAGTTTTAAAACATCTACAAGAGGGGAAGGATATTTCTCTCCTTCAGCGGTTCTTTTTGAAAGCGAAAAATAGAATGTGTTATTTGTTTTGAAATATGATAGAAGATTTAAAGCATCAATCTTAGTTCTTTCTTTGGCGTTTAAAATTCCAATTTCTTTTAATTCTTTGTCATTTAAAAAGCCTGTGTCTTTTCCGCTTAATGGATACTCTCCTTGAGCGAACCCCAGCACAAAGACGTGCTTATTTAAATCATATAATGGAGAATCAATAACTCTTACCGCGTTATCATAGATAATTGGGTTAGTTTTCTGTTCTTTTAGTTTATTGACTAAATAATCATATTGAATATCAAAAGAGAGACCTTCAACATATGAACGATTAACAACATCTTCTATTTCTAAATATAGAGGGTCATCTTTCATTTCTTCTTTTAGTAAAGAAAGAGAGGCCACTTTATCCTTATTATCTTTATATAGTTTTAGGAATAATTTAGCACCACCAGTGGAGATGAGATAAGTACTGCTTTTAATGTTAACTTGATAACCAAATTTATTAGAGAATTTATTTAGATAATAATCATATCCAGTATTTCTTCTTAAGATATAAATATCTTTAATAGAAACATGAGAATCAATAAGCTCACTGACGGAATTCAAAGTAGAATATACTTCGTCTTCCATTTTTTCATAAATAGATATCTCTTTTTTGAGTGTTCCTTCTTCTAAAGAAAGATAATCATATTTGATATTAAGGCTATTTAAAATGCTAACTAGTTCAAAATCTTCTTTAGGATACCCTATTATTGACGCTTCTTTAAAAGGCATTGTTTTACTATCTAAGCCCATCAAGAAACCCTGTCTTTTTAAATCTTCTTTTAAATTAAAAAGGAAATGTAAGCGATGATCATCACTATCAGAAGTTACATAAGGAAGATAGAGTAAGTAGTTCTTACTAGCTTCATAAGAATAGTGATATTCACTCATCAAATAAATAATCGCAGCTTCAATAATAGAAGGATATAGATAATGAGAAAGTTCCTCTTTACTCACTAATTTAATATCTAAAAAAGGATCATTTTGTCTTAATGATTGAAGTAAAGAAATATGAGTATTTTTAGGAGCAACGATGACTTTCATATCCATAAATATTATATCTTCCAAAGACAAAAAAAGTCAAATAGGGGTATTACCCCTATTTGTCTTAATAATTGATATTTTTAAGAATTATTACTTGAATAAGCGAGTGACTTCAACAGCTTTTTTCCAGCCTTTATATCTTTCTTCTCTGTCTTTTTCATCCATCTTTGGTTCATAAAGTTTTTGACAGTGATGAATACTCTTAATGTGATCAAGATTCTTGTAGTATTTGCTAGATAATCCCGCTAAGAAGGCAGCGCCTAATGCGGTTGTTTGTAAGCACTCTGGTAAATCAATTTTAGTATTTAAAATGTCAGCTTGGAACTGCATTAAGAAATCGTTCGCAGTAGCACCACCATCAACTCTAAGAGTTGATAGTTCTAAATTTGATTCTTTCTTCATGACTTCAAAGACATCTTTACATTGATATGCAACAGACTCTAAGGCCGCTCTAACAAAGTGACGATTGTCGCTATTTCTTGTTAAGCCAAATACTGCGCCACGAGCGTCATCGTCCCAATATGGAGTTCCTAAGCCAACAAAGGCTGGAACGATATAAACACCATGTGTGTCTGAGCAATCTTTTGCAAGTGTTTCACTATCTGCAGAGTGGACAATCATTTTCATCTTGTCTCTAAGCCATTGGACCACTGCACCACCAATAAATACCGATCCTTCTAAAGCATAGGTGACTTTGTCACCAATCTTCCATGCGACAGTGGTTAATAAGCCACTTTCAGAATAGGTGATTTTGTTACCAATATTCATTAACATGAAGCAACCGGTGCCATAAGTATTCTTACTTTCACCAACATCAAAACATGCTTGTCCAAATAAGGCTGCTTGTTGGTCTCCAGCCACACCATGGATATGTAAATTTCTTGCAAAGAAAGTAGCTTCACCATAGTCATAAGATGAAGGTAAGATTTTTGGTAACATCTTCATTGGAATATTGAAGAGTTTACATAAATCTTCATCCCACTTAAGTGTTTCTAGATTCATAAGCATTGTTCTACTGGCGTTACTGACATCAGTGGCGTGAACTTTACCACGTGTCATACGGAAAACAATCCAGGAATCAATCGTACCAAAAAGAAGCTCTCCTTTTTCTGCTCTTTCACGAGCTCCTTCAACGTTATCTAAAATAAATTTTATTTTAGTGGCGGAGAAATATGGGTTGATTAATAAGCCAGTTTTTTTGTGGATATATTCTTTTTTGTCCTCATATTCATCACAGATTGAGGCTGATTGTCTTGACTGCCAGACAATCGCTGGACAAATTGGCATTCCAGTTTTCTTGTCCCACACTACTGCAGTTTCTCTTTGATTAGAGATACCAATTGAATCAATGCTATCAAATGTGATGTTTTGTTTAACAAGCAAGGCGTTTACCACACTGATAACACTGACCCAAATATTTAGAGCGTCAGTTTCTACCCATCCAGAATGTGGGAAATTACATATGACTTCTTCTTGAGTCATATTAACAACAACACCATCTTTATTAACTAATAAAGCTCTAGTTGATGTTGTTCCTTGGTCGATTGCTAGAATGAATTTTTCCATTGTTTTTTTCTCTCTTTCTCTTATCGGCGATGCTTAAGCATTCTTTCGATATCAGCGATTTCTTTTTTGATTCCTCTAGAAAGGCATCTTGAACCGTCTTTTGTGACTAAGACATCATCTTCAATTCTGACTCCGATTCCTAAATCAACAAAATATAATCCTGGTTCAACAGTAATAACATTTCCTGGTTCTAACGGACGATTACGATCACCAACATCGTGAGTGTCCATTCCTAAGAAATGGGAAACGTTATGAATATAAAGTTTTGTAATTTCTTCTGGATCTTTAATTAATCCAAGTCTTAAACATTCCGCTTTTAAGTAGCCAATCGCTTTTTCTTGGAGTTGAGCGATAGTTAAACCTGGTTTGACATCATTTATGACGGCTTTGTTACATGTAAGAACTGCCTCATAAATCCTTCTTTGAACATCATTAAATGTACCATTTACTGGGAAGGTACGAGATATATCAGCGGAATATCCGTTATATCTATAACCAAGGTCAAAAAGAATTAAATCGCCATCTTTAATTTGGCCAACTTGTTGACTAACTGGGTGATGTAATATTACCGCATTTTTTCCGGTTGCAACAATGGTCTCAAATGAGAGTTCTCTTCTACCGTGTGTCTTTCCATAATATTCAAAGCGATCAGCGAGTTCGTGTTCAAACATTCCAAATTCATAGAAACTAAGTAAATCGTTAATGCCAGTATTAGTGATATTAATTGCTTCTTCGAGTTGACGAACTTCCCATTCTGATTTCTTTAAACGTAAATTAACCACTAATGGATAAACATTCTCGATGGTTAAATGAGGATATTTATTCTTCATCTCATCACCAAATGTCTTTGTGGATTGGTTTGATTTGATTTTTAATTCATCAGACAAATCAAGGAGAAGATAATCAATCTTTCCATAGAAGTTGTTATCTTTAGATAACGCCATATCAAGCATCGAATCAAAGGTAGTTGTGCTATAGATATTATCTAATGATGAGATATCTTTAGCCTCATCAAAAGACAATCTTTTGCCTGTCCATCTTTCTTTAACTTCGTCGTGTTCATCCATGAAAAGATAAATCTTCTTCTCTCCAGGACATTTAATTAACATGAGAATTGAATTCTCTTGTTTGATGCCGGTTAAATAATAGAAATTTCTATTTGCATAGAATGGATAATGGTCGTCTTCACTTCTAATTTTTGATACACCAGAAAAGAGTAAAGTCACAGAGTTATCTGGTAAAGAATCAAATAAATTCTTTCTTCGTGTTTCAAATTCACTCACGCTTCTTCTCCTCCTTTGATTACTTCTTCAAGAATAGAATCAAATTCTGGTAAAGCCACTTCTTCAACTTTTCCATTATCAACTTTAGTTGCGTTTTCTGAAACGATTGGAAGTTTACCTAAAACTTTAAAATCGAGTTTCTTAGCAAACTCATCTAAATGAGATTCGCCAAAAACAGGTATTTTTTCTTCACATTTTGGACATTTGAGATATGACATATTTTCAACAACGCCTAAGACATTGATTTTCATCATTCTCGCCATTTTGATAGCTTTAGTAACCACTAGGGACACTAAGTCTTGTGGTGAAGTAACAATAATCAAATCATCGATTGGGATGGTTTGGAATGTTGTTAAGGCAATATCTCCAGTTCCTGGTGGCATATCGATTAATAAATAATCGAGTTCTCCCCATAAAACATCTTCATAAAATTGTTTAACAAGGTTTCCTAAAAGGACTCCTCTCCAAATAATTGGGTCACTCTCATCATCTAAGAGCAAATTAGCCGACATAATTCTGATGCCAGTTTTAGTGCTAATTGGATAAATGAGATTATTTTCTCCATAGGCTTTTTCTTTAATTCCAAATGCCTTTGGGATACTTGGTCCAGTCACATCAGCGTCAAGAATTCCAACTTTGAATCCTTTTCTTGCTAAAGAGACCGCTAAATATGAAGTGATGAATGATTTCCCAACACCGGGAACACGTTTCACAGTTGTGATTACAATCTGCCAGTTCTTACTCTCCTTCTATAAACTAACTAATTCAGCTTTATCAATTGCAGTAACGGCACTACTAACATATGTTCTTAGTAGTCTTCCTGCTCCTAATTGAGTTCCACCATAATATCGGACAACAATAATTGCAGTATTATTGAGGTTCTTCTTATGAAGAAGTTCTAATAACGGTTTTCCTGCTCTTCCTTTTGGTTCGTTATCATCAGTGGACTTACTATTCATTCCAATTCGATAAGCGTAAACGATGTGTCTTGCTTTTGGATTAGCTTTTTTGATTTGCTCCAAACGGGTTTTAAAATACTCCACATCATTGCACGGGATAATGAAGGCTGTGAATTTTGATTTCATTACCTCGGTTAAGGCAAATACTTCTTCTTTGACTGTAAATTCGTTCATGCTTAACAAGTTAAAACTATTAATAACTGCTTTTTTAGTGTATTATTTTTCTTATGGAAAATAAAGAAAATGTTTCAATAAACGAAAATTTAGATAATACCGAAGTACAAAGCGAGCCGGTATTAAATAAGAAATCGGAAGGCAAATTTGAAGTTGCAATCTGGAAAAAGATCTATTTGTTCTTGATGGGACTTGGTGGTCTTTACCTCATTTCTTTCATCGCCTCGCTAATTCTTTTGCTACTAATGAGCAAAGAAGAAGCATCACTTGTTGCTAACTTTGTTGTCTATGCAGTTCTATTTGTTGCACTTATCAGTGTTGTGATAATTGACTTCCCAAAATTCAAACACGAATTTAAAAACTGGAAGCCTTATGTTGCTGGAATTGTTTGCACAGTTGCAATAGTCGCTTTTGAAATGTTATACACTAACATTGTTAACCTATTTTATGAATATGGAGTCAACGACAATGAGACCGCAGTTAGATCAATTGTGGAAGTCTATCCAATTGCCTCAATTTTCATTTTAGGAATTGTTGGACCAATATGTGAAGAACTCACTTATCGTGTTGGTTTATTTGGCCTAGTTAAGAAGGCAAATGTTGCTTTAGCTTTTGTCGTTACCACTCTTGTATTTGCCTTTATCCATTTTAATTTCTTATCTAAAAATATTTGGGATGAATTAGTTAATTTACCGTGTTATCTATTTAGTGGAGTGGCGTTCACTTTTGTCTATTATAAATTCGGTTTTGTTGGATCGATGACCGCTCACGTTGCAAACAATTTATACGCAGTTTTATTGCAAATCATATTAAAGTCTATTCAGGGTACAAATGCGTAAAATTACTTGTATATCTTCTTTTATATTAAAAATAGTCGCATTAGTGACCATGGCTATTGACCATGTTGGTTTATTATTGCAAACACTTTATCCGACTAACTATAACATTTTAGAGTTAGCTAGAGTGTTTAGAGGTATAGGAAGATTAGCGTTACCTCTATTTGTTTTTATGATTGTCGAAGGTGTAATTCACACTAAAAACATTAAAAGGTATTTGTTGAGACTAGGAATAATGGCAGCCCTAATCAGTGTCTTCTTTATGGTCTTAGAATATTCGTCGTTTAGAGAATACGCGCATGGTCTACTTAGAGCGGGCAATATTTTCTTAGATTTGACATTAATTGCTATCAGTATTTATCTACTTAAGCAACCAACTTTATGGAAGAAATTTATTATACTACTTCCGATAGGATACTCTATTCTTTGTTTTATCGTTAAAGGAATCGAAGTTTCGCAGATGATTGATATCAATTGGTTCCCTGCTTTCTTAACAATGCAATACGATTGGTTCTCGCTCTTATTAGGTGTTGGATTCTATTTCTCATATACACTCGCTGATGCATACATTAAAATAGGCGAACCTCAAAATCATCTTGATAAAGAAATGTGGATTCAAAATGGTAATTATCGATTACTCGTTAATATCATTTCAGTTTTTATGCTAGCGTTCGTTAGTTTCTTATTCTATTTGACTACTGTCTTTTGGAAAGCTGGAGTCTATTGGGACGCGAAGATTCAATTATACGCAATAATTTCTGGTGCATTAATTTTGCTTTATAACGGAAAAAGAGGATATAATGCGAAGTGGTTCCAATATGGATCCTACTTATTTTACCCACTACATCTCATCATTATTGTTGTTGTATTCATAATCATAAACGGAGGACTATAAAATGATTAAACACGTTGAAACTAGAGAAGAGTTAAATGAATTAACCGCTAAAGGCGATGTCTTATTAGATTTCTTTGCCACTTGGTGCGGACCATGTAGAATGCTTGCCCCAGTTCTTGAAGAACTCGATGCTTCTAACTTTCCAGTTCAAATAGTTAAGGTTGACACTGATGAAGCTCCAGAACTTGCTATGGAATTTGGAGTTCAATCAATTCCAACATTATTCTTCATTTCTGAAGGAAAAGTTGTTAGAAGTACTTTAGGATATAAAAGAAAAGACCAAATTATCGATTTTTGTAAGAAATAAATTGATATTTGATTAGCGTTTGTTATAAAATAACATTCGCTGAATGCAGGTGTAGTTCAATGGTAGAACTTCAGCCTTCCAAGCTGAATACGCGGGTTCGATTCCCGTCACCTGCTCCAAACAGATTAAAAAACAGTGCTATGCACTGTTTATTTTTTTACTGGAGCAGGTTTGTAATTAACTTTACAATGATTTCCATTTCATCTGGATTACTTTCAGCGGTCAAGATTGTGATTGCTACAAGCGCTTCATTTGAAATGATTTGTTTGTTGCCCCTATACAAATGATTGGTCTTATATAAGAAGTTGATAAATAATGTCGCCGCAATTCTCTTACATCCATCAGCGAATGGATGGTCTTTGACCAAGAAATATAGCAAGTGAGCGGCTTTCTCTTCGATTGATGGATATAATTCTTGCCCAAAGACATTTTGATAAACTTGAGCAATGATGCCATTAAATTTGCCCCCTTCTTTTTCAACACCAAAGACTTGAGACATATCATTGAATTTCATTGAATCAATAATTTCTCTAGCCTCTTCATACGTCATAACATAATCACTGTGACTGCCTTTTGGCTTTACTAATGTTTGATGATCATAACTATCAAGAAGATCTAACGCTCTTGTGTACTCGTTAATAACCTTGGTTAGCTCTTCTCTATCGATATTTAAAGAATAAGCGAGCATTCTATTTTGAATATCAATAGTTTTGCCGAGATTATCTAATCTCTTTTGGTTAACGGCATAGCCCTGAATTAAATACTTTTTTAATACATTGTTTGCCCATTTTCTAAACAAAATACCTCTTTTAGACTTAACGCGGTACCCAACCGAAATAATCATGTCAAGACTAAACATCTTTACAGGTCGATCAGAATGAGGAAAGTGCGTTTTTCGCACATTGCTTTTTTCTTCCAATTCTCCATCTTTTATTATGTTGTTGATATGCCTTGTTATTCTCGTTCTATCAGAATTGAATAGCAAAGCCATTTCCTCTTGGGTCAACCATACGGTTTCGTTAGTGACATCTGCTCGAACATCAAGTTCAAAATCATTGTCTATAAATTTGACTAATTCATAATTTTTCACTATATTTACCTCCTTTTATGAACGTCTTGGTGTTCTCAAAAAGAGATAAATAAAAGTCATCACTATAATGAAAACACCATTGTGTAGCTAACAATTAATATCCCTATTAATCTTAACTACTGGTGTTACATCATCCTCGTGATGGCCTCATGCTCAGAATTAATCTGTGTGGAGCGCGGTGATCATTCTTGAATATAGAGCAATAAACTATACCCTCATATCACTCTGGGCGATACTTTCCACATTGATAGAATCTAACACAACATCTACCAGTTCAATATATGAGTTTCCTTATTGTTACATTTTAGTCAAGGGAGCTTACTCCAGAAGTATTTCATTCTTCAGCTATTGGCGTGCTCAAAGTCTGCATATATGAACAATTCATTTATAACATAAATAACGCATTTATTCAATTTATATTGAATATATTTCAATAGCAAAGCATCTAATGCATCATTACCAACAAAAAGCCAGATTGAAACTAACATTTCTAAAAGTTATAATTAATTTAATTATATGAAGATTTTTATTAGTCACTGTTCTAATGACGCTGAATTGATTAGAAAATATAAAAGTATTTTTGAATCAGACAAAGACTCTAAAATATTCTTTTCCTCTTCCCCAGATACAGGCATTGAATCTGGAGGTGAAATAATTAATTCATTAAATAATGCAATAAAGGAATGCGATGTTTTTGTTTGCATTATTACTGAGAATTATGTTCGTTCGCAGTTTTGTTTATATGAACTCAATGTTGCGACATTCTTATATAGCAAAGAAAGAACGATCATCCCAATCGTTACTAACTCCAAAGTATATTCAAGAATCAAATCCACTATTGAGCATTTAAATCTAATCTATATAGATGCTTCTAAAAAAGATGAATTTAATAGTCGAATAGAAAAGCTTTTTAAGACAAATAACGCGCAAGAAGTCGAGTCTTTTAGACAAGAACTCGCTAATGTAACTGCTTCTGATCGCTCTTATATTGGAATGGAAGAATCATATTACAAAAATGTTTTATCATATTGTGAAAAACATGGAATTGAATCAATTAATAACGCTCTTCTTGATACCGGAGTGTTAGTAAACAAAGTAAAAGAAGCAGATGAAATTATTATTTTATCCACCACAGGAGCGTCATTAATTAAGAAACTCTCAACTGAAGCATTTTTAAATGCTTTACTTAATAAAGCAAAAATTAAAGTTATTGTTCCTAATCAATATTCAGATTTCTTATATAACGTTGCCGAACTTGAAAGACCAAATCAAACAAAAGAAAGATTTGACGAACTGAACGAAGAATTTAATTCAGTGTTAGGTTATTTAATCGAAGTTTATACAAAAGCAAAGAGAATCAAAGACGATATTGGAACAATTGAATGTTTCTGCGCTTATAACATGCTAAGACAAACAATAATCTTAGTTAGAAAGAACGAAGATGTTTTTGGATCTCTATCAATTACAATCCCTCCAAAAAAGACAGTAGACGGCACTCCGACAATCGTATTTAACGGAAAAGATAACGAAGGAACTCTTACACATATTCTTTTAGAACACACTAAGAGCATCATGAATGCTGCTAAAAATAAAGATGACTATTTCAATATCAATTCTGATAGTAAGAAAGAACCATTCTTCTATGAAAAAGCAAGTGCTCAAAAATATTGGAAAGAAAAATATCTTCTCGCTAAAGAGAATATGGCAAGTCAAAGTGAAATCACCGATTCAATTCTAATTGAAGTAGCGGCTCAACATCCATTAATGAAAGACGGGACTCCTGGAAAAGAATTTAAAGCAAGATTAGATAAATGCATTGAATTATATAAGAAATATAAAGCTCAAGATATAGAAGTTAAAATATATGTCCCTGGAAGTATTCATCAATATAAAAATAATATTGATCCAATTTCTTTGTCTCAAAGTGGAATAAATTATCTTTTAAGTCATAATGTTGATGAAAATGATATTTACCCAGAGAATATAAATGCCAAATACAAAGGTGATGATGGAGTGTATAACACCGCTGATGAGTGTTTTGTTTCTTCAAAAATATTCTTTGATGACGATTATGCAAAATTAATTACAATATGCTCTCCAAACCAAGTAACAAGAAAGACAATTCTTTATCTTGAATTTGGAGTTATCCCACTATGTTATTCTGTACCTATGGATAACATGTATCATGATATTATTAGCGAGATATTTGTTAATCTTGATTCTTTACTATTTAAAGACCATGATTGGCAAAATCCAAATTCCGAAGCTTTCATCAGCACAAGACAAGAAAGAAAGCCAAAATAGGGGGTTTCTTATATGAATTTTGAAATTTTAGTAGCCACAAATAACGAACACAAACTAAAAGAAATTAGACAAATTCTTTCGCCACATAAAATCACTATTTATGGTATGAAAGATTTAAACATTGACATTGGTGATATTGAAGAAAATGGAAAGACATATTTTGATAATGCTTTAATTAAAGCTTTAGCGTTACAAAAAGTAACAAAGATGCCAATCATCGCTGATGATACCGGTTTAGAAATAGCCGCTATGGATAATGCACCAGGTTTATATACAGCGCGCTTTGCTAAAGAATATGGCGGATTCCCAAGTGTCTTTAACGAAGTTTTTAAAAGAATCGAAGGAAAAGACAGAAGCGCTACATTTGTGTGTGATATTGTCTTAGTTAATGTTGAAGACAAACCACTACGTTTCGAAGCTAGAATCCCTGGCCATATCGCTAACGAAGTTACTCATGGAGATGGATTTGGATACGATCCAATCTTTGTTTGTGATGAATTAAGTAAAACGTACGCTGCGATGGGGCAAGAAGAAAAAAACCGCGTTTCTCACCGCGGCAAAGCATTAAACAAACTTCTAACTTACTTAAAAGTAAGTGGATTAATTCATTCTTAGTTTTCTCTTCTTGAGGATGCCTTTCCACACTAAGTGGAGAATTAATAAAACGATAAAGCCAACAAAGCATAACGCTCCGGCGCCAATAAGGACAAAGAATAGTAGCCAATTAACTTGTGAATAGAAATAATACGCTGCTCCACCACATCCAATAGCAGCAAGAAGTAAAAGTATCGAGAAATAAATCGATATTTTTTTCGCTTTAATAATCGGAGTATAGTCCTTAAATACTTTCTCATCGATTAAACGACTTTTTCTTTTAGCGTCTAAACTATAGTAACTGTATTTCTTAGCAACTTTAGTGTTGATAACTTCGTCGACACTATCAAGATAAATCTTGTCACCAACAATCTTTTGATATTTAAAGCCAACTCCTCTTACTGTGTATTTAACAGTTTTTAAGAAGCTTTCTTTTTCACTGATATTATGAGCGACAAGGTTAATTAAAATCTCGTTATTTTGACTGACATAGTCTTTCTTGATTTGAACTAAATTAGCAAGGATCTCTTTTTTGAATTTAATGATGTCAGATAAACGTTTCAAATATAATTTGATGCATTCTTCATCATAGAAATATTTCTTATGAGTAAGTTTATTTTGTAACGCTAAATCATATTCATCCAAAGCAAAATTAATTTTCTTTAAGAACATCGTGTAAGTTGCAACTTCTTCTTGTCCTTTATGAGTGATTTGATCAAGTAGTTCATCACATTCAGATAAATATGATTGTCTGACTTTAGATGTATAGATTAAACAAAGGATTCTGCCTAATAAGGCTCTTGAGTTATTTGGTTCAATCTCTAAAACATCCGCATATTCTTGATATGCGATAACTGGATCACACGCAACAAAGAGAGAATTATCTGCCTTTTCAACCATTCCATTTATAATGCTTTGGTATAAACCAATCGCCTCTTTTGGCTCTAATGGTTTCATACAGAAAGGACAGTAAGCGACAGTGGCTTCTGGATTTACTGGGAAGATATGATTTTCAATTCTTGTAAATTGACAATGTGTACAAAGTCCGTTTTTTGTTGCCATATTATCAAAATTATAGAATAACTTTGGGAAAACTCAACATTAAATATATAATTTATTTGATGGTTATTAAAAACAACAAATCTCTCATTGACTCAATTGAGTCACTAATTGAGACGAATAATTTGAACATGTCTCTTAGTGATATGTTTTCCGAATTAGTGGGTAATCAGGGTATTGCTAATAAAAAAGAAGCGGAGTTAATCACAAAGAGATTCAATATTTCAGAAAAAGATTATTTACTAAATAAATATAAAGAATATTTTGACATTGATTTTGATGATGAAGATAATTCATATATCTTTGATAACTTCATCGATCCATCAATTCAAAGTTCCGATATAAACAAGTATTTAAATAACCCATATTACAAAAACATTAAGATTGAGAACGTTAAATTCAAAGATTATGAGATAATCACGGACCACTATGAGGAATATGAACTATTCCCATATTTAGATATTAAAGTTGACAAGAACTATGTTGAGCTCAACTCCTTCTCCTTCTTTAATCAGAAGTTCCCGTTTATCGCTATTAATCATAAAGGTGTCACTTGGATGAGTATCACTCCTAACGAAATCGAAACAATGGAGAAAGCAGTCAAAGCGGCGTATGGCGATGTCGTTGTTTATGGCTTAGGACTTGGTTACTACCCATATATGATTTCATTAAAAGAGATTGTTAATGAGATTGTTATTGTTGAGAAAGATAAAGACATTATCGAACTATTTAAGAAGTACATTCTTCCTCAATTTAAACATAAAGAAAAAATAACCATAATCAATGCAGATGCCTTCGAATACATGCAAGAAACCCGCTATTTTGATTGTGCGTTCGTGGATTTATGGCATGATCCACTAGATGGAATTGAGTTATATTTAAAAACTAAAAAGACAGAGAAAGAAGAGACACAATATTTCTATTGGCTAGAATCAAGCTTCTACGCCTTACTTAGAAGATGTTTTATTTCTTTATTAGAAGAGCAACTTAGTAACGCTCCTGAAAGTGCGTATCAAAAGAGTAAGTGTTTCACCGACACAATCATTAATACCTACTATAAGAAAACAAAAAATCTTGTCCTTGATGACGAGCAACAATTACAAGATTTGCTAAGAGATTCTAATTTACTTAATATGCTTATTTGATTTGGTTCAATTCTTCAGTTAAGAGTTGGACCTTTTTATATATTTCTTTGATATCTTCTCCAACAAAGAATTGTCCATCACGATAGAGAATTCTTCCATTAATCATTGTGAGTTTAACACAATCTTTTCCACCACTATAAACTAAGTTATTAATAATATTATTAATAGGCTGCATGCTTGGACGAGATAAATCAATCATAATTAAGTCTGCTAATTTACCTTCTTCAAGCGTGTCACACTCTTTTAATCCCATTGCATACGCTCCATTGACTGTAGCCATCTTTAAAACTTCAAAAGCAGGAATAGAAACTGGATCCATATTCTTTAATTTTTGAAGTCCAGTAACAAGATACATTTCTCTAAACATATCAAGTGCGTTGTTACTAGCAGGTCCATCTGTACCTAAAGCCACTCTTACTCCTCTATCAAGGAGTTTTTTAATCTCTGCTATACCACTAGCGAGTTTCATATTACTACTTGGATTAGACACAACTGTAACATCATGTTTTTTAATAATATCTATATCATTATCGCTTAAATAAACACCATGGAATATTGCACCACCATTATCAAAGAAATGAAGAGAATCGAAGAATTCCATTGGGGTAACTCCTCTTCTAGATTTACAATCTTCAACTTCACTAATAGTTTCACTTAAATGAGTATAAAATGGTGAATTTGTCTTATTTAAGAGGACTTCTGTGGCTTTAAACATCTCATCAGTTCCTGTATATTCAGAGTGCATTCCAATAACCATTGTGGCTAATGAGTTAGGCTTATTCGCCTTGTTCATTATTTTTAAAACCTCATCAACCGGTCTAGAATCTTTGTCATACATTCCTAAAGAAACACTTCTAAAACCAAAGTCGTTACAAGTATCAATGAATTCTTGTGGGAAGAAATATTGATCTAATACAGCGGTAATGCCACTAGAGAGATATTCTAATAATGCAACTTTAGATAGTTCTCTAATGCATCCTTTATGAAGATTAGCTTCGCGTGGGAAGATTTCATTGAATAACCAATCATGTAATGAAGAATCATCAGCTTTGCTTCTCAAAAAAGTCATTGCACTATGAGTGTGGGCGTTTTTAAAACCTGGAAGAAGAAGGTTTCCATCACAATCAATTACTTGATCAAAGAAACCAGTTTGTAATTTTGGTCCAACATAACTGATTTTGCTATCAGTAACAACAAGACACCCTTCAATAATCTTGTCATCTTTCATTGTTAATATTCTTGCGTTTTTAAATAAAATCTTCATACTTTTGTCCACTTTTCTTCTTATATAGTATACAAAAAATCAATTTTATAAATAAAGTTATGTAATAATTATTTTAATTATGATATATTATTCAACGTTCACGAGAAAACTGGAGTAGTACCCAAGTTGGTGAAGGGGCTTCCCTGCTAAGGAAGTAGATCGGGTAACTGGTGCGAGAGTTCGAGTCTCTCCTACTCCGCCATAAAGATTGAAATTCCCAAGAAATTGGGATTTTTCTTTTATTTAAAAGAATGCAGTATGATATAATAAATTGGTTGTGTGAGGTAACTAATCATGAAACAAGCAGCAAAAATCTTATTCACTATCGCAGCGGTATTATCATATATCTATGCATTTATATTCTTAGCAATGTCTATAGTCTTTATCGTGTTCTCAACTCCTGCAACAACTCAATTGCTTGTTGATGGACTTAAAGATGGCTCAATCCATTCATCAATTCAAGGAACACCAGAACAAGTTGCCGCTATTATTCAAGGTTCATTCTTAATTGCAGGATGTTGCATCGCTCCAGGATTCATCTTTGGAATCGTCAGTGGAATTGTTTCAACATTAGGAATTAAAAAGCATACTCCACTCATTTATGTTCTTAATATCATCTTCGGCTTTGTCTCTGGTGTATTATTAAACGTAGTTGCAGGAATCCTTGGATTAGTCGCTCCAAACAAAGACTAATTAATATAAGTAATCAAAGTAGGTTTAATAAAAATTAAATCTACTTTTTTTCTTTGTTTAGATATAAATATAATATTAAAATATTATTATATATGGAGAATAAGAGACAATTTATCGCAATTGACTTAAAGAGCTTTTACGCATCATGTGAATGTGCTGAAAGAGGCTTAGATCCTTTAACCACAAACTTAGTTGTCGCGGATGTTTCGCGTACCGAAAAAACAATATGTTTAGCGGTGTCTCCATCTTTAAAACAATATGGAATTCCAGGTAGAGCTAGACTCTTTGAAGTTATTCAAGCAGTCAAGAAAATTAACCGAGAAAGGCTAAAGAAAGCCCCTAATCATGTCTTTACCGGAAAATCATTTGATGACAAAGAATTAAAAAGAAACCCTTCTTTAGAACTAGATTTCATCGCCGCCACACCTCAAATGGCGCATTACATTCAAAAGAGTACTGAGATATATAAGATTTATCTTAAATACATCGATTCTAATGATATACATGTCTATTCCATTGATGAAATGTTCGCGGATGTTACCAAATATTTAAAAACATATAAGAAAAATGCCGAGCAAATCGCAACGATGATGATTCTCGATGTATATAAGCAAACAGGAATCACCGCTACTGCAGGCATTGGAACTAATCTATATCTAGCTAAAGTTGCAATGGACATCATCGCTAAACATGTTAAAGAGAACAAAGATGGAGTAAGAATTGGTCAACTTGATGAGATTAGTTATCGCAAACTCCTTTGGGAACATACACCACTCACAGACTTTTGGAGAGTTGGAAGAGGATTAACTGCTAGACTATTTAAACATGGACTAGTAACTATGGGAGATATTGCTAGACAATCTCTAATCGATGAAGATGTTTTATATCAAGAATTTGGGGTTAACGCTGAATTATTAATTGATCATGCTTGGGGATATGAACCAGTTACTATCGATGATATAAAAGCATACAAACCTAAAAATAACAGTCTATCAATCGGACAAGTTTTATCTTCGCCATACGACTACGCAAAGGCAAAAATAATCATCAAAGAAATGGCGGATTCTCTTTCATTAGACCTAACAAATAAAGGTTTAGTTACTGACCAGATTGTTCTTTCTTTTGGCTATGATATATCTGATTTATCAGATATGATGAGTGATAGTGAAATCGAAAATGATTGGTATGGAAGAAAAGTTCCAGCAGGAGAACACGGCTCTTTTAATCTCACACATTTCACTAGCTCCACCAAAGAAATAGTCAAAGCCGCAACTACATTATATGAGAGATTAGTAGACAAGAAATTACATGTCAGAAGAGTTTATATCGGATGCCGAGTAATCAAAGAAGAAGACATTGAAAAATATGCTCCTAAATATGAGCAATTATCTCTTTTTGCTACTTATGAAGAGCAAAATAGAATTGAAGAATCAACTAAAGAAGCTGAACTAGAAGAAAAAGAACTTCAAAAAACAATTCTTAAGATTAAAAAGAAATATGGGAAGAACTCTGTATTAAAAGGAACAGACTATGAGGAAGGAGGAACGACCATCGATAGAAACAAACAAATCGGTGGTCATAAAGCGTAATGGGCAAGTATGATGACATTTTATATTTAGAACATCCAACTTCAAAAAACCACACCACGATGTCCATCTATGATAGAAGCGCCCAGTTCGCTCCTTTTGCAGCACTCGTAGGGTATGATGAATCAATTAATGAAGCAAGTAGAATTACTGACTCACAAATCGAACTTAGCGAAGATAAGATTAACGAAATAAGCCATTCCCTACTTATTATTAGTCAAAATATACAAAATAAGCCAAGTATCACAGTCACATATTTTAAAAAAGACAAATCCAAAAATGGAGGTGAATATATCACCACCACTTGTAATGTAAACAAGATTGATGTCGAGAAAAAAATTATTCTTTTAGAAAACGAAAAAATATCATTCGACAATATCTTAGATCTTATTATTAACGACTGATAAATATTGTTAAATATTTCCTACTATGTTAGAGTTGTTATATGCGAGATCAACAAAAATATATATTTCCTGAGTTAGATAACGTCGAAGTTAGACAAACCGGTCTGTGGTACCGTTTTGTAAAAAGGGCGTTTGATTTTTTCTTTTCACTCTTTTTGATTTTGCTTCTAAGTCCACTACTTATTATTGTCGCGATTGCAGTTGCAATATCTTCACACGGCACTCCTTTCTATGGAGACGAAAGAGTGGGCCGCTGGGGAAAGAAACTCTTAGTGTTCAAATTTAGAAGTATGTTTGTTGACGCAAATACTCACCCAGAGAAATATCTTAATAAAGAGCAATTAGAACAGTTCTACAATGAAAGAAAAGTTGATAATGATCCACGTATCACGAAGATTGGACGTTTCATTAGAAAGACTTCAATCGATGAACTTCCACAACTATTCAATATCTTATTTGGTAGTATGTCATTCATTGGCCCTAGACCAATTACCCAAAATGAATTTGATATTCACTTTACTGAGAAACAAGCCAAGATTTATCAAAGTGCAAAACCTGGCTTAACTGGTCTATGGCAAACTTCTGGAAGAAACAATATTGAATTCAGAAATGGCGAAAGACAAAAAATCGAATTAGAGTATTTCAGAATTCGCGGTATTAGAACAGATATCAAAATTATGTTTAAGACTGTTGGTGCGGTCTTAAAACAAGAAGGCGTAAAATAAAAGTTCCTATCAAACAAACAGGAACTTTTTTATTAATCTAATTAATATGCTTTAGCGAATAAGACAACTTTTGTTGCTTTTTTGCCACACACTGGGCAAGTATCGCCAATTGGCATTTGATTGAATGGTAGGCATCTTGCTGTCGCGTTTGTGAGTTCTTTAATTTTGTCTTCACAATCTTGGCAACCACACCACATCATCTTCGCGTATCCGCCCTTTTCAAGAGCAGCGTTAAGTTCATCTAAACTTCTAACTTCTGTAACGTGTTCAGCAAGATATTTGCATGCTCTTTCATACATTTCTTGATGAATCGTCTTTAAGAGTTCGTTTGCTTTGTCAATCATCTCTGACATTGGACAGAACACTTTAGTGCCATCATTTCTCTTAGCGAAGACAACTTGTTCTTTTTCGATGTCTTTTGGTCCAACTTCCACTCTAAGTGGAACGCCTTTCATTTCATATTCTGAGAATTTCCAACCAGCACTCTTATCGTTATCATCAACTTTGACTCTAAATCCAGCTGCTTTGAATTTATCTGCCACTTCTCTAGCAGCAGGAATAACTCCCGGTTTATTAGCGGCAACCGGAATAACGACGATTTGAATTGGGGCAACATATGGAGGTAAGACTAATCCATTATCATCTCCATGCACCATAATGGTCGCACCGATTAATCTAGTAGAAACACCCCATGATGTTTGATAAGGATTCTCAAGTTTTCCTTCTCTATTTTGGAATTGGATTCCAAAAGCTCTAGCAAAGCCATTTCCGAAATAGTGAGTTGTTCCAGATTGAAGAGCCTTTCCATCAGGCATTAAAGCTTCGATAGAATATGTCTCTAAAGCACCAGAGAATTTTTCTTTATCTGTTTTTCTTCCTTTTGAGAAAGGAATAGCAAGGACATCTCTTCCTAAATCATCATAGATTTCAAGCATCTTTAATGCTTCAGTTCTCGCTTCTTCTTCGTTCTCATGCATAGTGTGTCCTTCTTGCCAAAGGAATTCTGCGCCTCTTAAGAATGGACGTGTAGTCTTTTCCCATCTAACAACTGAACACCATTGGTTATAGAGTTTTGGCAAATCACGATATGAATTAATGATTTTTGCGTAATGATCACAGAAAAGAACTTCGCTTGTTGGTCTAATGATAAGTGGATCATCAAGATTTTCACTTCCACCTTTGGTGGCCACTAAGCATTCAGGCGCAAATCCTTCAATATGTTCCTTTTCTTTTTGAAACAAACTTGATTGAATGACCATTGGCATATAGACATTTTCATGTCCGGTTTCTTTAAATCTCTTATCAAGATATGCTTGGATTTGTTCCCATATTGCATAGCCATATGGACGATAAATAATGAAACCTTTAACGGATGAATAATCCATTAATTCGGCTTTTTTACATACATCAGTGTACCACTGAGCGAAATCATCTTCTTGACGAGTAATCGCTGTGTTTTTGATTTGATTATTTTCCATGAACGTAAACTCCTATAAGTATTTGTCCGCCATTTGGACAACTTTTTCCATTTTCTTCTTTTCAACTGGTAACAACATATCGTTGCTTGGAGCAACAACATCACTAGAAATGTAGCTAATACCAGATTTTAAAATTAATTCTACAGCTTGCCATCCTTCTAAGTCGGTCGCAATAATTGGACGATTGTATTTAAGAAGTGATTCAATCAATGCGTATAAGGAAAGTCTTATACGGTTATTATGTTTAACTTCTTCCATCATTGCACTACCAACAACAAAGTAATGGAACAAGAAATAGACTTTATCATCAAGCAATAAATTTTTGTCTTTTAAAGACAACGCCAATTCAAATCCTTCGTTTTTAAGAGTCGATAAAGCATTTAACAATAATTCAACATTGTTAGAGTTTTCGTTAATCTCTTGTTCATCAAAAACAAGGACGACATTAACTTTACTATGACTTGAAATCTGAGAAATAGTCTTTGCGATATGATTGATATCCACCATTGAAACGCTTAAGAACAAAGACATATGTGGTGAAGGGCGTTCATTAGCAAATTTTGTAATAACATTTTTCGCTATTAATGCAAACAATTCTAAGTTCTTATTGATTCTTGCAGCGTATTTGCTCATCTCAGAAAAACTAGAGAATGGTGAATTATATGCTTTGACATATTCAAAATATCCAATAGATTGACCGGTTTTTGCATTAATGATTGGTCGATATAAATATCGAAGTGTGCCATCGGCAAGAAGGTGTTCAATTTGTTGTGTATATTTGACCATATCACTATTAGCGTTCGCATTTCTTTGATAAAAGACAATCTGGTTTCCGTTAGTTTGCCCAGAGATACAAGCTTCTCTAACTTTTTCTTCGATTGTGTCATAATCTTGATAAAATTGACCATTTTGAATAACACCAATTGCAAAATTAATATATCCAGCAAAGCCATTTACTTCCATTTGCTTTTTGATTGATCGCGCAATAGAGTTTGCCAATTGAAGAGCGGCTTCCCTATTAGAGATTCTTAAATCAAAGAGGAACAATTCTGGTTCACCATTGTCAAGGATTTGTCTCGGTAATTTAGGATTACTAGCATATGGATAAATAGCATTTTTAAGATTCATAATCATGTATCTTTCTATCTTGTCATTAGAAATGACTTTTTGACGAGCGTAGAAAAATCTTATACAAAATGTATATCCGGAAAGAGACTTATTGTGACCAATAATCGATAAGATTTGACTTCTTTTAACAATTCCAGTCGGAGTTCTATTTTCATTTTTCTTCTTAGGAGCGTTCTTAGGAGTAATGTATTTAAGAATATGGCTCTCTAAGTGAATTAATCCAGATTGAGGATTGTAATCAAGAAGTCTTAATAATGTGAAGCAAAGTTTCTTATTATTATTAAGAAGAATATCAGCCTCTAAATATTCATCGACTGATTTTGGATTCACACAGATTTGGAAAATCCAGTTCTTCACTCTTTCAGAATCATTTGGGTGGAAAGATGTATAGAAAGAAAATAAGTCATATACAATCTTATTCCCCATATCACTCTTATTGAGTTGAATGATTTTGTTCTTCTTCACATCAATGATATAGATACGGGTGGTTGTGCTTTCATAATCAACTTGTCTTTCAAACTTTTTATCGTTTTCAATAGAAACGACAAAAAAGGTAATTACCGCAGCGATTACTAATACAAGCAAGATAATTAGTGAGAAGAAGATAAGAAAGTTTTTATCTGAAAAATTACCGAATTCCATAATCAAAATTATAGAGTATTCTTATGAATTAAATCAATTCATAATTAGTTGTTATAGAATTTTTATCAAAATATACTATATAATAATCGAGTTGGAGAAGTACCCAAGTGGCTGAAGGGGGCGGTTTCGAAAACCGCTAGGAGGTGCAAGCTTCGCAGGGGTTCAAATCCCTTCTTCTCCGCCAAAAACTAAAATATTGTCCCGAGAAATTGGGATTTTTATTTACGCTGTTCTATAATGAATGTATGACTTCTGAACAAATATATGAATATATAAAAGAATTCGTCAACAAACCGATTAACTCTCTTTATTTATGGGGTGATGAAGACGATCAATCATACGAAGAAATCATCAATTGTTTAATTGAGCAAAATAACAATGAAATTGATGACTGGGTTTGGAATGCCTTAGATATCAAAGAAGAAGATTATAGAATTGAAAACTCCTCGCTAAATGAAAAAGCAAAAGAGCTAGTCAAAAACTATCTTGATACGATGAATAGATGGTTAGGAATGAGTTCAATCTTTTACCGTAAAAATATCACAGGAAATGTTCTTAAGAACATTAATGATGAAATTGAAGGTCAGAGAATTATCCTTAGACCCTGCTCCATCAAGAATAATTTTGATCTTTATTTAAAACACGCTAAAGAAGATGGTGATTTTGATCTATATGTCACACCAGAAAAAAAGAACATGGGAGTCGAAGGGTTATGGTTTAACACCGCTTTGCCTTTCTCTTTCTATATCATCTTAAAAGATACAGACGAAGAAATCGGATTAGTATCATTATATGACACTAAGTTAAATCACAATTCAGTCCTTAAAGTTGCTAACGCCCACTACTATTTATATAAAGAATATCGTCATCATGGATATGTCTATGAAGCGATGTCGCTTTTAATTGATGCATTCTTTTCTAAAAGACTCAAAAACCACGTCACCACCGATAGGAAGTTTATTGTTGAAGTTAAATACTGTGAACCTTTATGCATAAAGATTCAAACAAATTCAAACAACGAATCTTCTAACACTTTAGCGAAGAAACTAGGATTCATATTTGAAGGCACTAATCACTACTACAAATTTATGAATGATGTCCCTCAACATGAAAATAATTACTATCTCGATATTGAAGAATATAGCAATCTACATAAATACAATTAAGAAGAGTTATTAATAACTCTTTTTTATTAACTATTTTGCTAGTATGTATTATAATAAAAAATTGTGACAGGAGGTTACAATATGTCAGGAATTAAAACAGTACCAATCACATTAATTACCGGTTACTTAGGAAGTGGAAAGACAACATTAGTTAACCATATCTTAAGAAATAGTAAAAATCATAAAATGGCGGTCATCGTTAATGACTTAGGAGAAGTTAACATCGACGCTGAATTAATTGAAAAAGAAGGAGTTGTCTCTGGTAAAGATGACAATCTTGTCGCTCTTCAAAACGGATGCATCTGTTGCACTCTTAAAAAAGATTTAATCGAGCAACTTGCAGATTTAGTCCAATCACAAAAATTTGATCACATCATCATCGAAGCATCAGGCATTTGTGAACCAGTCCCAATCGCTCAAACAATTTCCTATATGGAAGAAGAATTTGCTAGACAAAAACTACCAAAATTCTACAAATTAGACGCGATTGTCTCTGTTGTTGATGTCCTAAGATTAAGAGATGAATTCGGCTGTGGCGAAGTCTTTAAAGAGACAATTAGAGGAGAAGAAGATTTAGAAAATCTTGTTATTCAACAAATTGAATTCTGTGATGTTATCATTCTTAATAAAGTTAGTGATATCTCTAAGGTTGAACTTGAAAGAGTAGAGGCCACTATCAAGGCTATCCAGCCAAAAGCAAAAATTGTCCACGCCGATTACTGCAAAGTTGATGTTGATGAAATCGTTGACACAAATTTATTTGATTTTGAACAAGCTGCTGGTTCTGCTGCTTGGATTCAAGAATTTGAAGATTGGGATAACGAAATCGATTCTGATTCAATTCATGAAGAAGAACATCACCATCACCACGATGATGAAGATGATGATGAAGACGAACACGAACATCATCATGAGCACGAAGAGCATGAGCATCATCATCACCATCATCATCACCATGAACACGGAATAGATGAAAACGATGATGAAGGAACCGCTGACGAATATAATGTTAATACATTTGTTTACTATCGTAGAAGACCATTCTCTAAGGAAAAATTCATCGAATGGGTAGAAAACAATCCAAGAAATATCATTAGAAGTAAAGGTATCTTATATTTCGAAGAAGATATTAAAAATGCCTATGTCTTCGAACAAGTCGGCAAACAAAGAACATTAAACCTTTCAGGAAAATGGTATAGTGAATCATTGTCCAATAAGCAACTTCAAATGCTCATTGCACAAGACAAAAACTTCGCTCACGATTGGGATCCAAAATGGAAAGATAAACTAATCAAACTTGTCTTTATCGGTCAAAATCTTGATAAAGACGGAATTAAAAAAGAACTAGATTTAATCTAATTCAAGCTCAAAAAATAGGACCGATGATTCGGTCCTTTTTATTACACTACTTATTCGATTGGTTTGATATAGAAATTTCCATATGCTTGTATTAAAGATGTAACACTTATAAATGAGTGTGGATCAATCTTTCTTACTAGAGTAACAACCTGTCTAACTTCGTTTGAAGAAACAACCATATAAAGAACATTTTTATCCGCGTGAGAATATCCGCCTTGGCCTTTGATGATTGTTGTTGAATGTGGGAAATTCGCTATAAGAACATGCTCAATTCCCTCAACACCTGTAATAATTTGAATCTGAACTTTCTTATTTCTAGTGTTAATGAAATCAACCACCAACATGACAACAAAGAGGTAAACGATTCCATACATAAAGTTGAGAAGAGCAACCTCACCATTTGAGCCTTTGTTAATTGCTAATGTTAAGACTGAGAATGTCACAATAATAAGACTATTTAACGCTGTAGCATATTTACCTACACTCGTTGATTTTCTGAGCGAGAAAAAGTATGAAATAACATCAATACCACCGCATGATATTTCGTTTTTAAACGCAAATGCAGAAGCCATGCCTATACATACGCCACCAAACAAAACACGAGCGAGCTGTTGATTCTCTAATGCGAGCGCAACTTTTCTTGGAAGTTCAAAATCAAATGATACGCCAAAGAAGTTTCCTCCGAACAACTGAATGAAAATTGACGATAGTCCGACGTTCAGAAGTGAAAGAAGAGCAAACTTTTTACCAATTTTGAAAAATGCAAAAGTCAAAATAGGGACATTAAAAGCAAAATAACAAATTGATTGCAATAGATACTGATCAATTACTTTTCCACCAGACACTAGTGTAATAAGAAGATATAAAACTTGAGTCAAGCCACCAACACCACCAGTAATAATTGAAGAGCCAACTATTGTGGAATGGTCTTCATTAGCAGGTGTGATAAAACAATAAAACGCAAACGCGTAGAAAAGCGCGGTGAAAGCAGAGACAAAAAGACCTTTCGAGACATGCAATGTTTCTTTTAGCTTGATATGGTCATAGAAATAATCGTTGATTTTACGTTTAATATGACTAAGTTTTTTCATAATTAATTGCAAAATGTATTTTATACATCTAGTTTATAAAACGCAACAAAGAGTTGATACAACAGCAATGTTTTCAACTTAATTTCTAAAAAAATTAAAAATCTATCAAATTTCGTCATTATTTTATTGAAAATAACACTATCATTATGATATTATCTTCCTGCTGTATCTTATATAGGAGGCAAAATTTATCATGAAAGTACTTAGAGCTATAGGAGCATTCTTCGCTAAAATTGGCCGTTGGATTGCAAATACTGCATGGATTCAACCATTATTAATTGTTGGCGGTATCTTCGCAGTTATCTTCTCAATCCCATACATCAAATCCGCGATTGAAAATGCCCAAATCGATACTACTGACTACGATTATGCTTATTACACAAGCTCAGATCACAAACTTGGTTTAGAGAAGGACGGCAGAGCCGAAAAACTCATCCAATACCTTGGTGAAGACGATTCTGAAGAAAAATTTAAAAACATAAATGATAATTATGGATCAAAATTCTTCTTAGCGTTCATTAAGAAAGATTGTGATGCTTGTAAAGAATGCGTCGAAGGCTACAAATACTTCGAAAGCCACAAGAGCGAACTTGGTTATGAAGGCAACTTCAAACTTTGGACAATCGTTGTTGATGAAACTGATGAAGATGATGAAAAGACATATCTTGCAAAAGATATTCTTAAGAGAAACATCGAATTCTTTGATAAAATCGCTGCTTCATATGGTGAAGAATCTGCATCATCAAGTTATGCCTTATATAAGAACGTTGACTCCATCGCTTCCACATATAGAAGCAACTGCAAGGATTTGCCAAAATCAATCCTTGAAGATAGCAATGGAATCACAACTCCAACAATCTTCATGTATGACTATGACAAAATTGTCGCTGACCCAACTTGCTTAAATGTTAGTGGTGTCACCGCAGTCTTATATGATTACACTCAATTAGTCACCGGTGAAAAAAACAACGTTACCAAAGGTCAACTCTTAAGAGACTGCTGGAATTACGGAAAAGTCTTCGATCCAGAATACGAAGGTTATTAATATTAATTAATAAACAAAAAACATTCGGTAATTCGAATGTTTTTTTGTGCCTTATTTAAGTCTTTTGATAACGCTTTCAGGAACAAGCTTAGAAACATCTACACCATTTCTTACAAGTTCCATTACACCGCTTGATGAGATAAATGTCTTATCTCCATGAGCCATGAAGAATACCATATCAATTGACTCATCAACATATTCATTAGCGCTAGCAAGTTGGAATTCATATTCGAAATCCGTTACCGCTCTAAGACCTCTAATTAAATGTTTTGCGTCATGTGCTTTCGCATATTTAACAGTTAATCCATCATAGAAATCAACTTTGACATTTTTCATATCTTTAGTGGCTTCTTGAATCATTGCTACTCTATCTTCTGGAGAGAAGTTGAATTTTTTGTTTGGATTAACCGCGACCAAAACGATTATTTCATCGAACACTTGAGCGGCTCTATTTAATATATCAAGATGCCCATTAGTGATTGGGTCAAAACTTCCTGGATAAATTGCTCTTTTCATTTTCTTATTTCCTTAATGTAGTGAGGGTAATTTCACCATAATGATACTCTTTTATTTTATTAGACCATAGAGGATTTATGTCAATCTTTCGATTGGCCTCAATGACTACAATTCCGTTTTCTTTTACTAAATCATTATTAAATATATAGTTTAAAGCGAAGTCATATCGATCAGATTCATAAGGTGGATCAATATAGATAATATCAAATTGTCTACTCTCGTTTTTAAATTTCGCTAAGGCAACTTCATCAAACATTTTAAGAACTTCGGTTTTATTATTAATGTTTAATGATTCAATATTCTTTCTTATATAAGAAATAGATTCGCTATTACAGTCCACAAATGTTGCGTAACTCGCTCCTCGACTTATTGCTTCTATTCCCATAGAGCCACAACCCGCATATAAGTCTAAAAAAGACATACCACTTATATCTCCAAAAGAGGAAAATATGGCCTCTCTTATACGGTCTTTGGTTGGTCTGATATCTTTATTGTTTTCTGGATAGACTAACTTACGATGACGAAATTCACCTGCAATAACACGCATTGGCATTATTTGTTTCCTCCAGAAAAATCATCTAATAAAATCTTATTTATTTCTAAATATAAATCTCTTACTCTCGAGTATACTTCTAAGTATCTTTTAACAAGTGGATGGTTGTTTAATTCTTCTTTGGCTTTTTTAACTTCAAGTCTAGCCGCAACAACTTGATGGTCATCTTCACTATATATTTCTTTTAAAGATATATATTTCTCTAATACCTCGTCTTTTTTGTTTGATAAAAGATATACTTCATAGCTATCGTTTAATTCTTTATCAAGTTCATTTAAAAGAAGAACATCAGGGTTCTTTAATAGTTCTTCGTTAATCTCTTTAGCTAAAAAATATACTTTGTCATCCATCACAAATTATTATACAGGTTTGCAAAGCAAAAATGTATCACATATAATTATCACGTATGAAATTAAAATTAGTAAAAGACAGTAATCCAATCATGAGGAAGAGATCCTCTCCAGTAGAGCTTCCTCTTTCTAAAGAAGATAAAGCGACTTTAGATGCGATGCTTGATTATTTAAAGAAATCTCAAGATGAAGAATACGCATCTAAACATAATATCAAAGAGGGCATTGGATTAGCCGCGATTCAAATTGGATTATTAAAAAGAATGTTCGTTGTTTATTTCGATACTGAAGAGGAACATGTTGAATATCAACTTGTGAATCCAAGAATCGTCGAATCTTCTATAAGAAAATGCGCTTTATCTAATGGAGAAGGCTGCTTAAGTGTTGATGATATCCATCCAGGACTTGTCCACCGCTGCTATCGAATCAAGATGGAAGCATATGAAGCAATAAGTGGAGAAAACATTGTCATTGACGCCAAAGGGTTTAAAGCCATTGTTCTACAGCACGAATATGATCATTTAAACGGAATGTTCTATTACGATCACATTGATAGAAACAATCCAAATAAAAGATTAACAAACGAAGAAATTATTTAAAAAGGAAGCTAATCAGCTTCCTTATTTTGTTGTTCACTCTCTTTTTTGAGTTTTCGATATTTAGCAATCTTCGCATCTCCGTGAACTATCATAAATGATGGAGAGAAGATGTTTTTAATTGTTCCACTCACAGTGGCGGGGTTGATATTTTTAACAACATTCTTTGCTAACTTTTTAATATTTTCATCTTGGACTTCGATGATAGAGTTAACAAAGTCCATACCTGGATTTTCACTTAATTCAAGAGAGATAATATCGCTATCTTTTGAGAACTTAACAGTGAAATATCTTGATGAAGAGAATTCTAAGAAGAACACTCTAATTACTAAGAACGGTTCACTCTTACCACTTAATATAAATCTCGCGTCAATCGAGACATCATATAAATTTCCGTAGAAATCATAGATTTTTCTAACGCCATTTTTAAAATTGAATTCTAATTCGTTCTCTTTTCTATTTTCGGTAACAACAAAGAAATATCGTTCTCCTTCTTGTTTAAATCTGACTCCCTTAATTCCTTTAACATAGGTTCCTAATTCATTTTGAATTAATAAAGGAAGAATTCCGCAAGAGTTACAAATCTTATTAACAGGGATATATTTCTTATCTTTGATTTGGTCAAAGTAGTACATTAACCCTTCTTCGTTTTTCAAATCTCGAGTACCAGGATGTGTGCATAACGCGAATAAACCCATCTCTTTTGACCCAAAATACTTCATGGCAATCTTATAAAGGTTACTTCCATGGAACGCTTCATTATTTGCACAAGCAGTAATTAAAACAGTTCCACTATTACGGTAAATCATAATGTTTTGGTCATACATTCCATTAGCGACACAGAAGTTCTTTTTGTCATCGACCCACATTTGGAAACCATAGTCTAAAATGTGGTTACATTTTGTGGCTTCAAATTGAGTGTGAGTCATCATATTAATCCATTCTTCTGAAAGAATTCTTTTTCCATTGTATAAACCACCATCACGAATCATGATGCCGATCTTTCCCATATCTTCTGGAAGAATATATAATCCCCATCCACCCTTAAAGTGTCCTTCTGGAGAAACATCAAAATAAGTGTCGTTTATATCAAGAGGGTTGAATATTCTTTCTTTAACTAATTCGCCTAGTTCTTTTCCTGCAAGCTTATCAACACATACACTGACAATATATGTGTTAAGCGAGTTATATTCAAATTTAGTTCCTAATTTGAACTTTGTTCCACTATCAAAGAATGATTTGATCCATTTTGTGGAAGCGCTTGTCTCCATCTCGTTAAAAGTAATTCCAGTCGACATCGTTAATAAATGTCTAAGAGTAATCCTTTTGTTCTTGTTATTAACTTTCTTTTCAATACCTAAAATCTTGACAACAGGTTTGTCTAAATCAACTTTCCCTTCGTCATATAAAAGGCCTAACGCTAAAGCGACAATGGTTTTACTAGTTGAAAAAACACAGTCCCAACTATTTTTAACATATGGGTAATTATATCTTTCCGCTATGACTTTATTGCCTTGAATAATAAGGATACGATTTGGTCTAATTGAATGATCGCTTTCAAGTTCATTAAAGAACGAATCAATATATTCCTTAGAATAAATTGACTCTTCAACGCTTCCTCTTTCTAATGACTTAATTCTTTTAGATGAATCAAAAACAAAAGGTTTATCGTTCTTGTTCTTAGCGACAATAAGGTTTGTTGGCTTATTAGTGTTAAGATTTTGAGCAATTAATAGTAATGTGTTTATTGAACTTCCTAGTGGCATTTTAAAACCTCGAAATATATTGTAGCACATTCATTCTTATTAAACTCGTAAAACAAATTTTTAAGATTTGTTTAGACTTTTTTGCTTGACGTTTACAAGACTTCTTAACAAAATAAATTATTTTGTGATATTATGAAAACGCCAAATTATTTCACATAGTATAATGCGATAAATTCGGAGGTTTTATGGAAAAGAAGATTTCAAAACCGGTTTCTATCTATGCTTTAGGTGGTTTAGGTGAGGTCGGAAAAAACATGTACTGCTTCGAAAACGAAAGCCAAATAGTCATTATTGACTGTGGCGTTAAGTTTCCGGGCGTCGAGTTCCCAGGAATTGATTATATCGTTCCAGATTTTACTCATTTAAAGAACAACAAAAACAAAATTAGAGCTTTAATTATCACTCACGGCCACGAAGATCATATTGGTGGTATTCCTTTTCTCATCCAAAACGTTAATATTCCAGTTATTTACGCTCCAAAACTCGCCTCCGCCTTAATTAAAAATAGACTCGAAGAATATCGCATGTTAGAACAAGTGAAGATTGTTGAGTATAACAGCGACTCAACATTCACTATCGGTGATTTTGATATCTCTTTCTTTAGAGTGACACACTCTATCCCAGATTCCTTTGGTGTTGTCATCAACACAAGTGAAGGAAGAATTGTTTCTACTGGCGACTTTAAAGTTGATCTCACTCCTATCGGACCAGATATTGAACTTCAAAAAATTGCCGAATTAGGAAGAGAAGGAGTTGATTTACTTTTAAGTGACTCCACTAACGCTGAAAACGAAGGATATACACCAAGTGAAAAAAACGTTAACGATTCAATTAATGAAATCTTTAATGAAGCAAGAGGAAGAATCATCGTTTCAACATTCTCTTCAAACATCTCTCGTATCCATCAAATTTGTGAAAACGCTGTTAAACATAATCGTAAGATTACAATTGTTGGAAAGAGCATGGAAAAAGCAGTCGAGATTTCTCGTAACTTTGGTTATATCCATATTCCAGATAATTCAATTATCGCTACTGAAGATATCAAAACTTTAAAGGCTAGTGAAATCTTAATTCTTTGTACCGGTTCTCAGGGAGAACCAAACGCTGCTTTAAGTAGAATTGCAAGCGGAGAACATAAAGACATTCACATTATCCCTGGAGATACTGTTGTTTTCTCTAGTAGCGCTATTCCAGGAAATGGCATTATGATTGCCCATATTGTCAATTTACTTGCAAGAAGTGGCGCGGATTGCATCACAAACTCCATCTTAGCGGATATCCATTCCTCAGGCCACCCATCAAGGCAAGAACTCCGTTTAGTGTTAAAGCTCTTTAATCCAAGATACTTCATGCCAATGCATGGAGAATACCGTATGCTTAGACTCCACGCTGAATTAGCAGAAGATTTAGGAATTCCAAAAGACCACTGCTTTGTTTTAGATAATGGAGACACACTCACACTTGCAAAACACAAAGTATCTATCGGATATCAGGTTGAACATGGTGTGACATATATCGATGGAAAAGATATCAAGGGATTAGCGACTTCTGTTATAGAAGATCGTAAGATTCTTATTGAAGACGGCATGATGATTGTTACTCTTTCAATTGATAGTCATAACAATACAATGTTAACTGATCCTATTATTTATAATAGAGGTGTTATTATTCGTAATAACGAAAAGACAATTACTGAATGTACTGAATTAATCAAATCTGCTGTCAGACAAAAATTAGCGTCACGTCCAAACTTTGCCGAACTTAAGACTATGGTCAAAAACATTGTTAGCGACTATATCTATAGCAAGACCAAACGTTCTCCAATGATTATTCCGGTCATCATGAGCAAAAACTAATGAGATACATTTTAGCGAGCAAAAGTCCAAGAAGAAAAGATTTGATGAAATCAATTTCATCAGATTTTTTAGTCGCTGTTGAAGATATAGATGAAGAGATTAGCTATAGTCTATCTCCAATAGAAGCCGTTAAAGATATCGCTAGAAGAAAAGGAGAGGCAGTATATAACCTTTATCCAAATGATTTAGTGATTTCTGCAGACACAATTGTGGTATTAAACAACCAAATTATTGGTAAACCAATAAATGAAGAAGATGCCTATCGTATTCTTAAGATGCTAAGTGGTAACACTCACTATGTGTTAACTGGATTCTGCGTCCACTACCAAGGCAAAAATATTGTTGATGTCGTAAGAAGTGAAGTAACATTTAACGAATTAAGTGATGAACTTATCTGGTCATATATTAAAAGCGGTTCTCCGATGGATAAAGCTGGCGCCTACGGAGCGCAAGATTCAGACAGGAAGTTTCCAATAATAAAAAACATTGTCGGTAGCTATGACAATGTAATTGGGTTTCCAGTTAAAGAGATTAAAGAGGTAATTGATAGGATTATTTAGTCCTATCTTTTTTTCTATTAAGAATTAATAAAGTGACAATTGTCGCTACGATTAAAATAGCGATTCCTAAAGCAATATAAAATGAGCCATTTTTAAGCATTTCATTTAATGTATCTTTAAAAGTAACGAAAACCATTTCTATCTTCTTTCAACAAATGTTTTGTTTAGTTTACCCGCAAGAGAACGGGCCTTTTTATTTAAAATAGTGACTTTCTTATCACTTAAAGAGAACACTATTTCTTTTAAATCTTCGTTTGGTCTCACTAAATAATCATATCCCACCATAACATGAGATAAGTCGCCTTTAAATGTAATTGTGGATTCTTTTGATGCCACTAAAGGAGATTTTAAAGACGAGAACAAACAATTATTAATTGGAGCAATTTCACTAAGTTGGAGAACTTCCATATTTAAATCAATAACCGCTCCTCCAATTGATTTGTTATATCCAGTACTTCCTAGGGAAGTAGACACTACTAATCCATTTCCTCTAAATGTTTCTAAGAAGTCATTATTGATGTAGACATCACTAATTAATGTATGGAATGGATTTTCAATTCTAATCTCATTAACTGCAAAAATCTCTTTATCATTAATCTTAGCCTTAAGCAATGAATATGAATGTTTAACATATTTATCAAAGTTAGATAAAACTTCTCCAAATTCATCTTGAGTAAAATCAGAAAAATAGCCAAGATTACCGCGATTAATTGGCACAAAGACGACGGAATCTAATTTATTAAGGTACTTTTGAACAGCTTTTAAAAATGTTCCATCTCCTCCAATTGTAAAAACAAATTGAGGGTTCTCATTATCATACTCATGACCATGTTCACAAATAGAGTTAACGAGCTTTGATTCTAAATCTTTTTCGACTGCATCGTATTTAATAAATAATCCAATTTTCATAACTTAATTATTGTAGCATAATAATTATATGCATATGAAAAACTTTGTTAATAAAGAATTTGAAGCACGCGCAATGGTAAGTGAAGAACAATACGCTGCTTTGATGAAACATTATGGCAAGTGTAAGACACAAAAATCATACTTAGTAAACACAAACAATTACTTTGATTACGAAGATCTTTTTCTCACCAATAATCATATGGTTTTAAGAACCAGAAACATTAGTGATGAAAGCTATGAGTTAACATTAAAAATCAAAGACGAAAAATGCGATATAGAACATAACTATGTTTTAACCTTAGATGAATATAATAAGATGAATGACAATTTAGTTTTCCCAAGTAATGAAATTAAATGCGTTTTATCTAGTAGAGGAATCGATCCAACTAAGCTAAAAAAGATTTGTTCTTTAAAGACTGAAAGATTAGAAATCCACTACAAAAAATACCTACTAGTCATTGATAAGAACGACTTTAGAGATAAAGCGGATTATAACGTAGAAGTTGAGTCTTTTAGTAGAAAAGCCGCTCAATTATACTTAGTAAAGAAAACCGCCAAATTTGGTGTCACATTTAAAAAAGGCTACGTCTCCAAGAGTCGACGCGCCATTTATAATCTATAATTTTAATCAATTACCACATTTAGAATAAGTTGGGCATTCAGTCTTTTTACACGCCCATTCCCTCATTCTTTTCTCGTGAGGAATAAAAACTCTAATCTCTTCAGAATTATATCCTACTTGCAACTTAGTGTCATCCACCATAATTGGTCGCTTTAAGACGCTTGGATTTTTTCTAATAAAAGCGATGAGTTCACTGATTGTCATATTGTTTACATCAACACCACTCTCTTTGATAATCTTGCTTCTAGTAGAAATGATATCTTCAGTGCCGTTTTCAGTCTTAGTTAAAATATCTTTAAGTTCTTCGTCATTTAAGACGGTAACAAAAATATTCTTTTCTTGATAAGGAATTTCTTCTTTTTCAAAGAATTCTTTTGCTTTACGACATGAATGACAACTTGGAGCGGTATAGATTTTAATCATGAGATAATATTAATCAAAATTTTTGATTATTGGTAGAATTTTCTTAGTTTTCTAACATATAATAATTGAGACTATAAGGAGAGCATTATGGCAAATCGTATTTTAACAGGTATCAAACCAACTGGACAATTAACTTTAGGAAACTATATTGGTGTCCTAAAACACTTAAAAGAAGAAACTGAAAGAGGCGAATGTTTTTATTTCATCGCTGACCTTCACGCTTTAACTTTGCCAATTGAACCAGAAGTATTAAGACAAAACTCTATTGACCTTGCTTGTTTCTATTTAGCAGCAGGTATTGATACATCGAAAGCCCACCTATTCCTCCAAAGTAGTGTCTCCGCTCATGCAGAGCTTAACGCCATCATGCAAAACTACCTTTATATGGGTGAATTAAGTCGTATGACGCAATTCAAAGACAAATCATCAAAGATGAAAGAATCCGCTATCGGTTTAGGTTTATTTGCATACCCAGTCCTTATGGCATGCGATATCGTATTATATGACGCGAACATCATTCCTGTAGGCGAAGACCAAATTCAACATGTTGAATTAACAAGAGATTTAGTTAATAGAATTAATAACCGTTATGGCGATGTTCTTACTCTTCCAAAATACGAAGTAAGAAAAGTTGGAGCGAGAATCATGTCTCTTTCAGACCCAACTAAAAAGATGAGCAAGAGTGATCCTAAAGGAGATATCTTCCTTAAAGACGACTTAAATGTTATTCGCAAGAAAATTATGTCCGCTGTTACTGATTCAGGAAGCGAAGTTAAATTTGATGAAGAGAACAAGCCAGGCATCTCTAACTTATTAACAATCTATGCAGCGTTAAAAGATATTTCTATTGAAGAAGCTGAAAAATTATTTGAAGGCTATCGATATGGCGATTTCAAAAAAGCTGTTGCTGATGTTGTTTGTGAAGAACTTGGAGCGTTCCAAGAAAAATACCGTCAAATCTTAGAATCAAAACAATATGTAAAAGTCCTCCAAGAAGGCGCAGAAGCCGCTCAAAAAGTTGCAAATGTTACTCTAAAAAGAGTCAAGAAAGCCATCGGATTACTTGAAGTTAACGAATAGTAAAAAACAGTTATCGAATCAAATCGGTAACTGTTTTTGTTTTATCTTTTAGATGCCAAGAATCTTTTTAAGTTCGGCGTATAATTTTGCAGGTCTTGCTTTAGCAAGTTCAAGAGATTTCTCCACTACTCCAATATAGAATTTCACTTTTGCTTCAGTGCCGCTTGGTCTAACCGCAATTGTGCTTCCATCATCGAAATAAAGTTTGATAACATCGCTCTTAGGAAGGTCGATAGCCTCTTCTTTCTTTCCGTCGGTAGTGACGCTTCTAAGATAATCACTGACTTTAATAACTTTATGTCCTTCAACAGTGATGAACGGATTATTTCTTAATCCACCCATTAATTCTTTCATTTGTGAAGCGCCTTTACTTCCTTCGAACATAATGGAGAAGTTCACATCTTCGTGATAACCAAATCTTTCTCCTAATTCTTCCCACACCATATCAAGAGTCTTTCCGTGGCGATAATGATATAACGCCATTTCGGAATACATAAGAATGGCTTGGATACCATCTTTATCTCTCGCAAATGGAGCAATTAAGCAGCCATAGCTTTCTTCATAACCAAATTCAAAGAATGGCCCGCTTCCTAGTTTTTCATAGTGGTCAATTCTGTTACCAATGAACTTAAAACCAGTCAAGAACTGCTCTGTTTTGACTCCGTAATGACTTGCAATCTTTTCTCCTAAAGCGGATGTCACAACTGTGTTATACATCACTCCATTTTTATGGAGTTCTCCTCTTTTTTGTCTTTCAGAGAAGATGTAATCAATTAACATTGAAGCACTTTGGTTTCCAGTTAAGGTTTGATATTCTCCGTTACGATCGCGGAATGCTAAACCGCATCTATCTCCATCTGGGTCAGTCATCACTACCAATTGAGCTTCTAACTCTTTAGCGAGTTTAATTGGTTCAATATAACTTCTTTGATCTTCTGGGTTAGGAGATAAAGTTCCAGAGAAGTCTGGATCTGGATCACATTGTTTTAAGACTGGATATACTTCATACCCTAAATCTTTATACACTCTCATCGCATTGACATAACTTGTGCCATGGTTTGGAGTGAAAACAATTTTGAATCCTTTTTTATCTAAATCGTTATTAATAACGATAGATTCACATAATTTAACATATTCATCATCAACATCTTTATCCAAAGTGATGATTTTAGCAGGATTATTAACTGGGACATATTCAACTTCTAATTCATTTGGAAGTTCACCAATGATTTCTACTAAACGGGCAATCTTTTCAGGAACAAGTTGACATCCAGTTTCATCATAAACTTTGTAACCATTATGTTCTTTTGGATTATGACTTGCAGTAATCATAATTCCCCCATCAGCCTTCATATATCTAACGGCGAATGAAAGTTCTGGAGTTGGCCTAAGAGAATCAAAGATATACGCTTTAATTCCAAATTCAGAAAGAATCTTGGCGCTTAATAAAGTGAATTCTCTAGACATATGTCTATTGTCATGAGAAATAACTACACCATTTTCTTTAACGTTTGGATATTTTTCTAAAAGATACTTAGCAAAACCCACTGTCGCTTTTTTAACAGTGAATTCGTTTAATCTATTTGTGCCAGGTCCTAAGATTCCTCTCATCCCAGCAGTACCAAATTCAACATCCTTAAAGAAAGCGTCATCAATTTGTTCTTGAGACATATTCTTTAATGCTTCTTTATCAGCGTTACTGACTTTTGGCGATTCTAACCATCTTTTGTAGTTTTCAATTGTTCCCATTAGTTGTTCACTCCTAACTTATATAATAACTCCTCTAATTCTTTAGGTAAATCAATCCTAAAAGATTTGTTATTCAAATATTTTAAAGGCTCTTCTAACTTGTTAAATCTTAATGAATACGAAACAAGGAATTGATTCTTGAAATGATATTTGTTTTCAATCTCTTTATTGAGATTAAAATCTCCATATTTACTATCTCCCACAACTGGGTGATTGATATAGGCAAAATGGACTCTGATTTGGTGGGTTCTACCAGTGAGTAGTTGAACCTCCACTAAAGTAAATCCATCGAGGTTCTTGATAGGTTTATACCTTGTAATTGCGACTTTTCCACTTTCAGAAACATAGACTTTTCCGCTCTTGGAATTCTTTTCTAGAGGCGCTACTATTTCGCCTTCTTTTTCGATATTGCCCACTACTAAAGTTAGATATTTCTTTTCAATCAAATTCTTGTCACTCATGATTTTTGACAAGTATCTTAATGTTTCAATGTTTTTACCAAAAACAATAAGACCAGCGGTGTTTCTGTCTAATCTATGACTTGGAGCGGGTGTATATCCTAAATCTTTAGAAGGATCATATTCTCCTTTATTAATCAAATATGAAATCACCATCTCATCTAAAGCAACGTCACCTGTATCATCTTTTTGCACTATCACTCCACGTGGTTTATTGATAATTAAAATGTTTTTATCTTCATAAATAATCCAATTAGAAATATTTGATGAAGTGACTTCTTTCACTTTCTTTTTAAATTCATCTAATTGTTCATCAGTAATATAGATAGAAACCTCATCATTTTCGTTAATAATGAACTTTTCTTTTTCCCAATGTCCATTTACTTTAATGTCTTTTTTTCTAAAAAGTTTATAAATAAAAGATAGAGGGGCTTCACTCAACACTTTACGGACATATTTCTCTAATGTCTGTCCATTTTCTTTACCACTAACAACTAGTTTAATCATTGCCACTAATTATTATATTTTCTTTATTCTTATAAATAAAGATTGCACTTTACGTTTTTATTATTATAAAATACATATCGCAGCCATTAATCCGGAGGAATACCCAAGAGGCTGAAGGGGTGGGCTTGGAAAGCTCATAGACTGGTAACTCGGTGCGAGGGTTCAAATCCCTCTTCCTCCGCCACGATTGATTGTCAAGACACGTACGAAAAAAGTGCGTGTTTTTTCTTATTTTTTTGCATTATTTGCTATATTTGGCCTGGTGAATACAACTTTAATCAATTTGTAACTGGACACATAAAAACCCCGTGAAAAATCTGGACGGACACGAGGTTTCAAATCACACACCACTAGAAATGGAAATCGACTTTTTCTACGCCTTCACCATAGATGGTTTTGAAGTCGTTTTTCATCGAAATAATGTTGTAATTATTTTCTTCCCAAGTCGCTTTTCTTTTCGCAGTTTCTACGAGGTCTGCGTGATCTCTTACTTCATCATCTGCAATAAGCATAAAGACTTCGGTTTTGTATTGAGAGTTACTCTTACAGTAATTATGCATCGCGGAGTCACCACTACTATTGCCAAAGGAGAGGACTGGAACTTTACCAATCTCTTGAGAGATTTGTTTTACTTTATTTGTTTTTAAGTTCTTGATGATGAGTTCGTCGGTTCTAATTAATTCTTCGTCGCTACCCATGGTATAGTTAACGCCATCCGTGTCACCTTGCTTACTAGCTTTAGTGGTAACATCCATTCCAATTACTCTATTAGATGGAATACCAATGGATTCTACTAAAGAACGGCAGATGTATCGATCACTACCTGAAACCACATAATATGTGAAATCATTGGCTTCAAGATATTTAAAGATCTCTAACATTGGTTTATAAAAGCTATCAGCATAGGTCATACCAGTAAAGCCGTTAGGAGTATTCTTAGCATATTCTTTTACGTAAGTATCAAATTCTTTAACGGACATTCCACTATAGGCTTTAGCAGCGGCTACTGCGTGCTTAATATCAAAGCCATATTCTTCGTTATATTTAGGAAGAGGAACTCCGTCTCTTACAAAACTTCTAATATCGTTAGCGGTTTCTACGACATAAGGATCTTTATCGGTGTAGGTAGGATCTTCTAAAGCACGATATTCAAGCATATTATATTCAAAATAAGTTGGATAAAGTTCACCAATAAAAGTGCCATCCATATCAAATGTCGCAATTCTATCTTCCTTTGGAATATAGTTTTTAGAATTCTTATCAGTGACATCTTCTACATATTCTCTAAGAGTAATTAAAGAATCACACTCATTCCATAAGGTGAAATATTCAGCTTGGCTTTTACAAGACGCGATACTTGTAAGCATTGGTAAGACGGCTAACGCTATTAATCCTTTTTTCATTCTTTTTCCTCCAGTAAATTGTAAGGTTAAGTGCAACACTCAGAGATAGTTTCAGACATCAATTTTGATGGAGATGTCCAGTTGTTACATTTCCTAGTTCTATTGTTAATTAAATTTACATTTTTATCAATATAAACCTGGGTATTCTTAAATAATCCCTATAATTCTACTCATCAATGTAAAATTCGTGTACGGACAATTGGACTTTAAATTGTATTAGGGTGTCGACAATCGGAGACAAATCAAATCAAATAGTCCCAAGAAATTGGGATTTTTTCTTGAAAAAAACAACTCTTATATTTTAATATACTCGAAAGTTAGTAACTTTAAAGTATATAAAGGAGACTTTGACAATGTTTGTTGGAAGAGAAAAAGAATTAAAGCAACTAAATAATGCTTTTGAATCAAAAAACAAAGAATTGGGTGTTATTTATGGTAGGCGTAGAATCGGAAAAACAAAACTCATCGATCACTTTGTGAAAGACAAGTTACATTTGTTTTATCAAGCAAAAGAGGATAGCTCGTATGGCAATTTGCGCTCATTTTCTTATGAATTAAATAAATTAATGTCTTTGCCTTTGGATTTCGTGTATTCAAGTTGGCAAGCTGCATTAGATGCTTTATCTAACTATTTTAAT
>CADCGC010000012.1 GCA_902800905.1 uncultured Erysipelotrichaceae bacterium | reverse complement strand
AGAACACTGCTACCATCGTATTTATTTTCTTTAATTAATCTAAAATCCTCATCATATGTTTTGCTTTCTTTATATGAAGAGTTGCCAATATGATGAATGATTGTTAAAACGAATTCTCCACTACTATTTCTTGATAAATACTCAAAATCATAGATTTCTTTTTCGTTATTATTTGAATCTTTGTATCGCTTGATGAATGTTTTTTTGCCAAACAAAGTATTATGAGATTGAATGTTTCTATGCTGTCTAAGTAAGTAGCCACCATTAGAAAGGGATGGGGATGTGCTATTATAAGAACATTTTTTAAGGTTCTCACTCCAATAAAAGTGAGAATTCTTTTCTACCGATAAATAATTTCTTAATAAATCTTTGTAAAAATAGATGGCTGTCACATTATTATTACCAACGTCTTCAGCGTATAAAAACTGCTGCCAATCAAGACCATCTTCAGTTAATGATTCTCCAGTTAATTCAAATTGAATATCTCCATTAATATCATCATCTAAGTTAGCAAAATATGTGACTTGTTCGCTTTTTTCTAATTCAACAATGATAGGATTAAAAATTCTAACACCACCAAAACCGCTCATACCTTCGATATGCGCTCTTAAATAATAACCTGAAATAGGATTTCCATTATTAAAAGAAGAGTCAATCGTTGTGGCAACATATTGTTTTGATAAAAACGAATTAAATTCAAGTGTCGCTACAAGTGTATTGCCTGAATCACTTGTTCTCATTTCAATTGTTATATTTCTTTTTTCTTGAAGAGGTAAATCAAAATTCTTTTCGATTCCAGCAATTAATAATAGTTTTCTTTGTCCTTCATATAGAAACGAATCGCCAATAGAAGAAAAGTTGTTAAAGATAATGTTGCCATCGTAATTAAACAAATATTCATCTGGCAAATTGTTAGAAAACCACCTACAACCATTTTGTTTATTTAGCCATGCTTGAGTGTCTTCAAACATTGAAACATTTGAACCAAACGATAAAACGGGTTGATTAAGATTATCTTCGTCATATTCTTCTTGCATTGTGACTTCAAGGTTTTTGTTGAAATAAGTAATGGTTTTTACTCCGGTTGTATTGGTTGATTTAATAGCAAGATAATCATATTCAAACTGAGTTCTTTCAATTACAAAGTCATCTTTCGTTATTTCAATTGAAATTAATAAATCGCCATCATACGTTAGAGTCAATACTTCACCTAATTCTGTTGTAATTGACACTAACCTTTCATCTTCATTATATTCAACATCGTCGTTATCTAATGCATAAACATCCCCGTAATTATCGTGATAAATCAAATGTGTTATTTCTTCATTAAGAGTGATTGAATATGTTGAACTATTATTTGCTGTTATGTACTTTATAGTGTTCCCGTTTGGGTCTATATAATTAATTATTTCGTAGAACGAATTATGTGTAATATGAGTTTCTTCTCCATTTTCGTCAATAATACGTTTTATTATTCCGTTAAAATTAAATGTTTTTTTAGAGTCGGTTAAATCGTTAAATAATTCAAGAGAATCTACTTGGTTGTTAACAATATTTTCTTTAATAATCAAACCACTCCCATCAACTGAATGATAATAAGGGGTGTCATCTATTTTAATAAATCGATGCTGATTATTGTTTTTATCTATATAACCAATAGGACAATCGTCATCCCATTCGGTATTTGCTGATTCAATAAGATTGAGTCTCCATCCAGACATAAACCAATAATACCTATTAATATTTGAATAAATTAATGAAACATCATAAGGAAGAAGCTTACCAAAAAGTCTCTTCGTAATTCGATGGTTTTGTGTAATAGGATTTATAGAGATTGAATAATCTTTTCCAAAAGAATATCTATAGTCATTTGTATTCATTGACAAGTCAACTTCAGCAACATAATTAGTGATGTCAAACATTGAATTATTAGTGTGCGATAAAAGGACTCCGTTACCGGTTTCATTTTTTAAAACTAATGATGTGGTCTTGTGCTTTCTTAAAAATAAATACTTTGAGATATTAAACTTTAAAATATATGGTGCTGAATCATACATTTCAGCGACATCAATTAACTCCAATGTGTTATCAGAATTAACTTGATATAGTTTTATATTGTGAAAATTGATAAGGGAAATGTCACCTTCGGTTTGAAGGCACAAAAAACACTCAGTTATTACCGATGAGGAAAGATTATTAAACGGAGACATATTTAATTGATATTCTCCGTTATTATTCAAAAGGAAGTTCCCTTGGTTGTTATCTGGAAACACAAATGTAATTTGTTTACTGTTCATGCTTTTATTATGGACTAACTAACGCTCATTTGAAAGGGTTATTAGTGATCACCACTTGTTTTTATTGGGCGACCATTCTCATCATAATTCGCCCCTTTATTCTTTTCTTTTTCTGGGTCGATATATATCTTTTCATCAATCTTGGTTTTGATTTTGTTTTCTTTCTTTGGTTTATTTTGCTGTTCAATGATTGATTGCTGAATGTGTTCAGGAAAAGAGGCAAAGATTTTATCTTTTGCACCTTTTTCTGCTTTAACGATATGTTCTCTTAATTCTTCAGCTTTCGCCACTATTCCACTTTCAGTAGCGAACTTACTAACTTTAGCGAACGCTCCAGTAGAAACAACAAAGTCATAGATGAATATTCCATATACGCATCCCATCACAAAGATGAATCCAAAGTGAGCGATTTCTCCTTCTCCACCAAACATATAGATATACATATCACTGGCTAATTTATATAAAAATGGATTAATCGCGTAATAATATAAAACTGCTACCGCTCCCCAAATAAGAGTAAAGACTGGGCAAATAATACCCATGATATTTCCTTTCATATTTGAGTAGTCCCATAACTTAACATGGAATCCTTTAACAAAGATAATACCCGCTAAGAACTCAAGTAAAACCATGCTAATCCACATCAAAACGATTGGCAATAAATCAGCGACTGTTGGTCCACTAGCGATCCCTTTCCCGAACAGGTTCCCCAACGGATTATAAAAAACCATACTCTCTGGAAGAAATGAAATACACAAGAAACACATCGTAAACATTAAGATCATTCCAAAGCCATAAAGCGGTAACCATGGACCTTTGTTAAAACCCGGATTGACCCATTTCTTTGCAGACACAAATCTTCTGAAAAGAACTTCAATGACCCATCCAAGCATTGAACCAAAAATAAATAAGAATAAATAAAGTAGGAATATTTGCATAAGAAGACCTTCGGTTAATTACTCTTTAATAACCCAATATCCGCCTTTCTTTGCGCCAATTCTTTCAATCTTGTTCATTTCTTTGAGTTCATTAATTATTACACCAACTCTCGTAGTTCCAAGACCAACAAGTTCACTTAGTTCTTTAATTGTAGCAGTTGGACGGCTCTTAATAGCGTCCAAAACTTTTTTATGGTATGGCAACAATCCATCGCTATTAATTGCTTTCATTGTAGGAACAAAGGCAAATGGAATAGTGACATTAATATAGTTTTCGCCAATGTTAAAAGCTTCTTTACCATATTTAGCAACAATGATGAGGTTTCCATGTCCTGTTTGTTCGACTAAACCAAGTTGCCCCATTATTCTTTGAAGACCGGGATTCACTGGATGTGAAATGCCTTTATAAAAACTCTCTTCGCTATAGTCGAAAGGAAGGCCACCAGTAGATATAATTTCAATTCTATTATCATAAATATAGATTGCTGGAGGAACATTTCTAATCCATTTATTATGTAAGCAAGCATTTGTCCATGCTTCTTCAAAAACGTGTTGATCAAAAAGGCGTGTCTCTTTTCTTTCAAGTCCGGATTCGATATCTACTCTAGTCTCATTTAATGAAGCAATATAATCACTTGCTTGTTTCATGGAAACCAATAAACACTTAAAACCGTATTCGTTTCTAGAAATCATTTTTTGTTTGTCAAGACCTTCAAAGCGCACCACTTTAATTGAAATATCATTTTCATCAGCTAATAGATTGGCTAAATAATTAAACTTACCATTAACAAGAAAGTGCATGTTCTCGTTAAAATTAGATTCATTAACAGTTAATCCTTTATTAATAAGCATTTGCTTAAGTTGATTAAAAGAAAGGTTTTGATTAAATGCTTCTAGATTTTCAATTGAAGCAGCTTGAGAAGAGAAGAATAAATCTGCTAGTAAGTCTGGATCGATTTGTTTGTTTTCGCTCCCAACCCTAATACGATAAGCTCCGTTTGAAGAATAAGGCCTGTTATTGCCTTTTGCAAAAAGTTTAATTATTGTTTTGTCTTCATACCTTTGAAACGAAATTTCAGGAACAATAGAAGGTTTGACAATAAGCGAGATTCTATTAGAAATCTTTTTAATAGTTTCTTCTCCGATTTGCCCAGTTAATCCTAAAACTTCTCCATCATTAGCAACACCAAAATAAATTGTGCCTTCGCAGTGTTTGTTGAGCATCGCTACAAGTGAGTCTATACCATTGTCGAGTTGCCCTAGTGATGTTTTAAATTCTTGCTTTTCATCTTCGTAAGGGTGATTTAATTTCATAATTCATCATCTCCAATTTTATTAAACACTTTTAACACGCAAATGTCAATTTTATTACACACTTCTAACACACTTTATTACACACTTCTAACACACTTTATTACACACTATGATTTTTTATTGCTATGCAATAAGCAAATATATTATTTTTTCATCACTTTTTTGATTTAATTAGGCATTGAATCTTAATTTGTTATAAAATCCATAATAAAAAGAATCGTTTTACCGATTCCTGTTATTTTAATCTAAGACTGATTCAACTTCTTTTCTTAAATCTTCAACGAATGATAAGGCGTATTCTTTAACACTTAGATTTGGATTCTTGAGTAGAGGTTTTAAATCAATCGCATAACTAACCATTTTATACGAGTCCACTGAATGAGAGCGATAATATGTCGCGTTTTGATATCTTCTTCCAATGCTCGCTTTCGTGTAGGCTTTCCCACCAGCGATTTGAGATTCAAAGACATCTAAGATTCTTTTTTGTAACCTTTCATTTCTACTAACATCAAAGCCAATCTTCTTTTCATCATTAATCCAGTCTAATCCTCTCCAAACTTCACAGCCATAGAATAGTTTTGGTTGTTCTTCCTTTGGAAGAGAACGGACTGCTTCAATCACTTTAAGGACCACTCCAATATGAGTTGGGTGTTTATCTAATATTGAATGAGTGTAAATAACTTGTGGTTTTAATTCTTTGATGATTTGAACGTAGTCATTAACGATATCTTTGTTACTTCTATCTTTGACTTCTTTTGATGAATAGTTAAGAAGATATAAAGAATGATACTTACCAATTTCAGAGGCTTTCTGCTGTTCTAAAATACGAACCGCTTTCATTTCTTCGTCAGTGTAATCTTTAAATTTGCCAGTACGCGCACTACCACCTCCATCAGTGGTTTCTACTAATGCAAAAGAATATTTTTTTGAATAATAACCCTTAAGAATTCCATCAACCGCCATGATTTCGCAATCGTCTTGGTGAGCGCAGATGCATAACCATTTAACAGGTTGTTCTTTTCTATTTTTTGGATAATAAATATTTCCTTTATGAAGTTTCATAATTATTGCTTATCTCCATTTTTAGTAGCGATGATATCTTGAATATTAGAAATATATTCTTTAACTTCTTTTACTAACTCATTAGCGGTTCTCTCATCTTTAAATTCAGAGAACACTCTAAAGGCTGGCTCAGTTCCACTTAATCTAAGAAGCAGCCATTCTCTATTTTCAAAGAGGAATTTGATGTTTCTTCCAAACATTTTTACATCAAGATATTTTTTAGTTAACGCTGGTAGGTTTTCTCTCATATAGTTAAGAACTTCTTGAGCGTCAACATCCAAAGTAATCAAATCTTCAGAGCAGTAATAATCATAATCCACACTCTTTTTTAAATCAGAAATGATTCTGCTTACTGGTTTATTAAGTTTAATCACCATCTCTAAGAATAACGCTCCTGAAAAAGTCGCATCTTTTCCATAAATATATCCTCTCATGGTAAGACCACCACTACTTTCTCCACCTAATAAAGCGTCAAATTCTTTCATTCCGGCGGTAATGTTCTTAAAACCAACATCAACTTCGTGACATTCATATCCTAAAGACTCTGCAACCATATCCACTAATACAGATGTTGCACAGTTCTTAACGATATCGCCTTTATATCCTCTTTCGGTAATTAAATACCAATATAGTGATGCTAAGATTTCATTCGCAGAGACATAATTACCTTTTTCATCGATAATTCCTAAGCGGTCTCCATCACTATCAGTGGCCATACCTAAGTTATAGCCTTGATTGTAAACTGTTTCTGAAAACTCGCCAGAAAGCGCCTCTTTTGTTGGATTTGGCAAGTTAAATCCAAAGAAAGCGTCATGGTCTTCATTAATAATTGTGAATTGGAAAATGTTGAGTTTTTGGCTCATTGGTTTAAGTCCAATAACTCCTACACCATTCATATTGTTATATAAGACTTTTAATTTGTTTTTATTAATTGTTGGATCAATGAAAGATTTAATATGAGAAAGATAACTACCAAGGTTAGTGTAATCTTCTAATAAGTCTTTCTTTCTTGCTAGTCGGTCGTGAATGATTTTTACATTAGTAACTTCTTGAATCTTCTTTTCTAATAAAGAAGTAAAGGCGACATCCGCATCATATCCATCTTTTGTAAATACTTTAATTCCGTTGAAATAATATGGGTTATGAGAAGCGGTGATCATTACTCCGTAATAATTGCACATATCTTTTGTTGTGCTCATAACTGCAGGAGTAGGAACAACGTGTGTATATAAGAAAACTTTGATCCCGTTTCCGTTAAGTACTTCGGTAAACCATTTAGCAGCGAAGTCGCTCATAAAGCGGTTATCGTAGCCAACAATAATTGGTCTTCTTTCTTGTCCTTTTTCTATAATAATATTTGAAAGGGCTTGGGCCACTAATTGAATATTCTCTTTGTTGAAGTCATCTCCGATAACTCCTCTAAAGCCGCCAGTTCCAAATTGAATCTTTTTGCTCATAATGTATTACGCTTTCTTCAATACACTTTTATTTAACAACAGAATAAAAAAAGTGAATACGTTTTTTTACAAAATGCAAAAAAATGATTACAAAAAGATAATCTTTAGCGATTTTAACAAAGATACAAGGAACGACATCAAAAGTGGATTTTACATTGCATTCTTGTTCATGTTTCCCACTAAAGAATGCGTATTCTTGTTTTATGGTTCTATCGAGTTTATCAGCTGTAGTTGGGAAAGAATCAGTTACATCTTTTGGATTGATACAATTCACATTTTCAACTATTTTTTGTTGGTTGATCCAAAGGATTAGGTTCTTCTATCTATTTTTAACAACCTGTTGTGGCTTTACATTTGTAAAAGTTGACGTTTCTTTTATCGCACTTGTTTTTACTGGAGTAATAATTTTTGCACCTTCAACACAAAATGTAGCGCACAAACGAACATCTAATTCTGTTTCACAATTTCTAATGATTCTTTGACCTTTATTGTCGTATGCATAAATACCATGATTTGCCCCATTAACTGAATGTTCTCTAGTCATTGGAGCTGGTGTTTCAGTCCAATACGCTTCATGACAATTACCATAATCAAAGACTTGGTTAAATCTTCTGTCAGTTTTATATTCTTCTATTACATTCATATTTGGCAAATAAACAAGAAGTTTATTGTTTGATTTAGCCACATATTCACCAACCCCAAAAGGAAAAATCTTGTCAACTAAAAAAGCGACCGCAATTCGAATAGATGCTAATTTATAATTCGTGGTGTAATTATCAAACTTGACTACATTTAATGAATCAACGGTGATAGCGATGACTTTATCATCGTTTCTTTTAATAATTCTCCATAACAATGGTTTGGTTTCTTTATATTTTCGACCATATATTGAAACTTCAACGTAATATTCTTTTCCTTGATAGAAAACATTTCTTTGCGTTTTAGCGAGAGGAATTTTGTCAAGATTAGCGATAAGGTTTACGTCGCTAATATATGAAGAACAAGGAAAAACTCCATAAGAAATGATTTCTCCATCAATTGATAAAATGTCAGTTTTCTTCTTTTCCTCTTTATATCGATCAATTAAAACTTGTTGCTCAACCTTTTCTTTTTCACTAGCCTGTTGCTTAGACTTTTTTTCGGCTTCTTGTTTGATTTTCTTCTCGGCTTCCTTTTTAGCTTTTTCTTCTTCTAATTTTAAATTAGCGAGTTTTTGCTTTTCTTCTTCCTCTGCAAATCTAGCGGTGTAACCCTCTACTTTTTCACACTGCATAAAGAAAGCTTGATAAATTTGAGCTTTTCTAATCAAGTCAGATATAGCATCCTTAATAGAAGGATAGCTGAGGATATTTAATTGTTGATATCTTAAATAACGGAAGAACGAATCTGGATATTTGATATCATTTTGAATAACGATATTAATAAACGGTTTCTTATTATCTCTAGCGTAATATATTTCATCCATACAGTTTTCTGAATCAACAGAATTCTGCGAGACAAAATATAAAAACAATGCACAGTCTTTTAATCTTTTTGCAATGTTATCAGCCCACTCTTGACCAAAGCCAATGCCTTCATCAAACCAAACGTTGTACCCTTTTTGAAGTTCTTCAATAACCGGGTAAACTAAAGCTGAATCTTTATGAGCATAAGAAATAAAGATAAAAGGTTTGTTACCATTATAGGCAGTTATTTTACTCATCTAAAATATGATACCACACCAGTAGGAAATTATTAATAAAAAACACCAGTTTATCTACTGGTGTAATTAGTGTTTCTTTAAGAAATCTTCAATCTCTTCTAAATTAGGAGCGACATTAATTGCTCCTTTCTTTTGAGTGGCGAGTCCACCGACGATATTTGCCCTTTTTAATGCTTCTTTAATAGAAGATTCATCATTGATATCTAATCCACTATCAAGTGAATATAAGAAATATGAATAGAAGGCATCTCCTGCTCCAGTCGTATCAACTGGTTTAAGAGGATATGAACCAACTTTAATGAATTTGTCTTTAGAATAGAAGATTGAACCTTCTTTTCCTAAAGTCACTACTGCAACTTGTTTATCGTTAAGAAGAATCTTTAAACTTTCTAAGATATATTTACTTCCAGTAAGCAATTCCAATTCTTCTTCAGTGAATTTAATGACATCAGCTTCTTTAATAGCGGCGATAAATATCTTTTTAGCCTCATTTTCGCTAGGAAAGATGTCGTCACGATAATTGACATCAAAAGAGATTAAAGCCTTGTTAGACGCTCTAATTTGTTTCACTAATTTATAGAAGAAAGCAATTCCTTCTTTATAAGAAAGCATCAAAGAACCAATATGCACTATTTTTGTTTTTGATAAATCAAATTTAGATAAGTTAGAAACATCTAAAATGTAGTCACTTCCATTATCTCTAATAAATTTAAATGATCTCTCGCCATTTTCTAATGTCACCACTGCTTGAGTAGTGTCTCTATTCCTAATAACATCAATAAATGAGTTCTTTAATGTTTTTTTGGTAAAGTCAGTGAGAAAAGAACCATATTCATCTTTTCCAACTGCTCCATAAAAAGCAATATCCCCGTTAAAATGAGCAATGTTACACGCAACATTAAAAGGAGCACCGCCAGGAAAAACAGTTGTGTTATTTCCATCTTTAAATATATCAACAAGGATTTCACCAATTGATAAAACCATAATATTTGTATCCTTAAAATTATTTATTTTCTTTACGTTTACGAATAATGATATAAATGCCAAACATTGATGCCATAACAGAAACGATTAAAACGACAATAATAGCAAATTGAGCGGATGTTTGATTTTGGAATCCCACTAATAAGCCATCAGTAGGTAAGGTATTACCAAATCTATGGCTGATATAATCAATAATTTGACCAACTGTATACTCTTGGTTCATTCTCTTTTCATACCAGTTGCCAGTGCGGTCAGTTCCACGATCATAATCACTAGAAGCATCAACAATCGCTTTAGCGGCATCGCTAAGTTTACTATATCTTAAGAGTAATTCTTGAATTACTTCATTATCAACTTCACAGAATGAATAGAATGACGCTGAAGTACGGAAATTATCAAAATAGTAATTTAAGAAGTCATATGCTTCTTTAATTGCACCTGTATCAATTTCAGAAATTGATTCTTTTCCTAAAACATATTTAATTCCGCTTGGATCGTTATCGATATGAGTGCTATTAACATAGATATCACGATAAACTGCGTAAGTTGTTCCAGCTTCATTGCCACTATTTTGTGTTACTTCTTCAACATCAAATTTAGTGAATGAATTGTAATTAGTCACTAATTCATCAAAATAAGCAGCAGCCCAGCCTGTATTATCAACATCAGCAATGGCAAGTTGGATAGTTTTTCCAATATATCTTTCTAAATTGATATAGTGTCTAACCATTGTTACAGAATTAAATCCGGTTGCGACAACATTTACATCGCCATTAGGATTATAAGAACGGCAATCAATCCACGCTAAATCTTCATGAGTGTCACCACAATTAATAACGTGTAATGATGCAGTATGACCTGCCATTTTAATACTAATAAGACCGTTTCCTGAGAGAACAAAAGGACGAGAAACAAAGCGATAAACCGCTCCATCGGTTGCAGTATATCCACTGCCTTCAGCGTACCATCCTTTAAAGAATCTGTTACCAGTCTTATTAAATGGCATATTAGTGTCACCATCAGGACGATATTCAGAATCAGAAATAACGTTATCAATATGTCTTTCAGTCGCGTCGTTATTATCGTAGTTATAATCAAGATACCAATGTTTTAAAAATCTTTCGTTATCTTCGAAATCTTCGTTAACATTATCCACCACTTCATAGAAGACATCTTTTAAATAAACATTACTAAAATAATGATTCAAGATTAACTTGCGGTTATTGGTTGGGAAGTCTCTTCTATCAGTGTCTAAATGATTTAAGAACCATCTCATTGCATCAGAGCATTGTTCTTTTGTACGGTTAACATGTAAGAAACCAAAGTTATTGAATGCGAACCCGCTTTTTGAATTATCGTATAACTCAACATGCATTTCGAATGGTTCGCCGTTAAATGAAGCAAAATCATCATCTTCAATTTTGAAATGCTGAAGCTTCATTGTGTTTTCAACGAATGTATCATTCTTAAGGATTGCACTTTTATCTCCATAACAGAATTTAAGATAAACATTGTCAGAATTATTTTGAGCAGACCATGTGAAATACACATACTGTGTACTTTGTGTCCAACTCTTAGATATTAAGTTACCAGTCCATTTTTCATTAGACTCTCCACGGAAGAAAGAGCCCATTGCGTTAAATGAATATCCTTCACCCCAGAAAGTTGTACTTGCATCGCCAAAACTACCCGCTGGTAATTTCTCTGGTTCTGGATCTGGTTCAGGATCAGGATCCCTAAATTGTCCTTTTTTAAACATCAAAGAATTTGGTTCTGGATCTGGTGTTGGTTCTGGGTCATCATCTATGACTTTTTTGCTTTCTTCCCAGTTAGTGAAGAAATCTTCATTAATTTCAATTAATCCATCTTCACCAACACTAAGAGCGTCAGCTTTTAAAACTGTATTTTTGACTCCACTATTTAAAAGAGCAGGAACCGCTAATGCTGTAACAAATAAAGGAACTAATAACAATGTTTTCTTCATATCTTTCTCCTCTAGGAGCACTCTTATACTTTTAAAATAATTAAAAGGTTGAGCAAACTCAACCAATTAATATTTAATTATTTGTTTTCTTACGACGATAAACGATAACAAACATAATTGATGTGATAGCAACTAAAGCAACGATAATAGCAATCATGCTTGTGTTGTTATTTTCACCAAACACGCCAAGATTAACAAGTAAACTTGGTGATGATGCGCCGAATTGTGCAAAATATGTAACGTTAGCACCAACAAAGCCAACATAATTATTGCCTTCGCCTTCGCCTGTAACTGTGGATCTTGTTAACCACCAATCACCATTGGTAATGTGGTTAAAGTCACTAGATGCATCAACGACTGCTTTTGCGTTAGCGTTTAAACCTGAATACCTTGCGTATAAAGCTTTCATTTCATTGCTATTAACAACGTTACAAGCTTTGGTTCCGCCTCTTCTAGCAGTATTTAAATAGTCATTAACAAAATTGAATGCAACACCGAAATCTGTTTCATCACTGCCAACATAGAAGTTAGGAACTTCGCCATAGTAAACTGGAGTATCGTTGAATTGTTGTTCAATACGATCAACTGGTAATCCTGGTAAAGTGTCATATCTTGTAACTAATTCATCAAAATATGATAATCCCCAATCGCCACCAACACGATAATCAGCAAGAGCAATTCTAACTTGATATCCAACGGTGCTATATAAATAGGCAGACCAATCAATATATGTTCTAGCCATTGTATTACATCTGCATCCGCTTGTAGCAACGTTGCCAACTCCACCGGATGGATCGTTAAATCCTGGGTTATCAACGTGATCTAATTCTGCTAATGTATCAGCTCTAAGAAGACTAATTCTTGTGGATTTACCACCCATCTTAACAGAAACAAGACCTGTACCACTTAATTTGAAAGCGCTTGAAACGATTTTATATCTATTGTCTTCACCAACGCCACTAGTGTCACCGTTAAGGAACATATTGCCTGTTTTATTCATAGGCATTCTTTCAGTGAAGTTTGCCTTAACGTCAGCGGTTGAATAAATGGAATTGAAGTCAATTGAAATTAAATCGACATCATTACCTGCACGTGATTCGTTTTGGTCGTATGCCCAGTCAGATAAACGATTGTTAACTTCAAAACCAGTGTCTGCGTCTGCTAATTTTGCTTCTTCGCTTCTAAGAGTGGCATAATAGTCAGTCATATAAGTTGTATTTAAAATGTATTCGTTAGCGTTACGATTCCAAATAGAAGTGAATTCATTTAACTTAAGTTGTGCTTTATGAGCAGAGAAATGTCTTGCGACATCTTCAATTGTTTGATCAACATATAAACTACCGAATGTAAATCCGCCATAATCAGAGTCTTTACCATCTCTAACAAATACAGCGTATGTTTGATTTAATAATTCATCTGGTAATTCAAGATACATAAAAACCATGTTGCATGAAACTGGAGCGTTTAATTTTTCTTCATCTGGTTTGCTTTCATCGAAACCACCAGTGTTATCAAATTTTGTATGGACATTCTCAATAACATTTTTTCCTAAAGATGGAGACCAAATGTTAATGAAAATATTTCCTGATCCACCACCAAATAAGAATGAGATGTATTTACGGCTGCTATTTGTGTAAGTAATATCTGGACTTTGAATAGCACCAATCCAACCTTCTCCACCAGCTCTATGAATTGAGTCGGCAAAAGTATCCATCGCGTTGAACGTTCTTTCTTGACCATCAAATCCTGAGCCTTGTCCATTCCAGAACCTATCGTTTCTTCCTCTTAAAAGGTCGCCAATACTTTTGTCATAGTTCATTTGAAGAGTAAAGAATGTGTCGGTTGGAATATATCTTTCAGCACTTGCAGCTTCAGCACTTGCTTCTTTAAATGCTTGATTATTGGATAATGAAGCACCTAAGCATGCAGCGCCAAAAACAGCGGTTAATCCTAAAGAAAATAATAATTTTTTCATGAGTTCTTCCTCCAGTTTTGGAAACGTTTCCAATTTTTATGTGTTTTAATTCTATCATATATGTATAAATATTGAAACAAGTTTTTTACGTATAACGTAATGCTATTTATATTTCGTGATTGTGCCTTCTAAACAAGAAACTTTTAATTTCAGTAAGTCATCTTGTTCATCAGGATATATTTGTGATGTTAAACTTTTACCATCGACGAATAATTCGACAGAGAATTCATCTAATACGATGTAAATGACGTGATTATTTATGTCTTTATAAGGCATCTTTCTAATTCCTTTAAGAGAGTCTTCGTCAGTTTCTTTTCCTACTATTTCCTCTCCAGAATTTGCCCTACTAAATACCCATTTTTTGTTAATTAGCTCGAAAGAAGTCGCGTGTTTTTCTCCTTTTCTCATTTCTAAAGAGAAAGATGTAAGATTATTAACTTCAATTTTGTAGAATCCAACTTTGACATATTCTTCATATTCCTCGTTAAGATGTCTAGAGAATTCTATATCTTTAGGAAGGACAGGGGTTTGAATTAATTCATTGTCCACTACTTCGAGTTTTCTTGGGATAGTCATGCTTCCTGCAAAGCCATATTTTTCACTAGGGTTATTTCTCTCCCACATATTCATCCAGGCAATCATGATATTGTCACCTTTAATTATCTGAGGAGCGTAGAAATCAAAACCATAGTCAATCATTCCTCTTTTTCTAGTAAAGAATTGATTAAAGATAAATTCACCAGTTCTCCAGAAGTTTGAGTGAAGATTATGATGCATATATCCTTCTACTGGTTGATTTTGTTCACAGTAGATAAGTAGATTCAAATCTTTAACGTAGTCAGGGCATTCAATCATGGTGCCACTACTATCAATTGGGAGAACTTCAGAAACGAATTTCCATTTAAGTAAATCTTTTGATTCATATTTTAAGATATTTCCTCTTCCGTTTTTTCTACGAGAGGCAACAAGCATTACATACTTATCGCCATCTAAATAAACAGAAGGATCTCTAAAATCATTAGGAGCGAAGTCTTTAGGAAGATTGTTCTTTCCAATAATTAATCCACCTTTAGTGAAATGAATTCCATCTTCACTATAAGCGATACATTGTTGTTGGATGATTTTTTCAGGATCATCGTTATAAATGAATCCTGTATATATTAAATATAGTTTTTCATCTTTAATAATTGCGGAGCCTGAAAAACATCCATCTTTATCAAATTCATCTCCTGGGGTAAGAGCGATAGGTAAATGTTCCCAGTGAAGTAAATCATCACTCACAACATGTCCCCAGTGCATTGGTCCCCACACTAAAGAGTATGGATGATATTGATAAAAGACATGATATCTTCCATTAAACTTAACAACCCCGTTGGGGTCGTTAATCCAGTTTGATTTTGCCGTTATATGATATTTTGGTCTCATAATTATCTAGCAATATATCTTGCTGCAAAAGCAGTTGGGACACTCGCACTATCTTCATAATATGTAATGAAGTCATCAGCGAAGAGTAATCCCCATTCATTAACTCCGTTATCAATGAGTTTAAGCTTGACAGTGCGTCCACTAAATTCGCTTAAATCCGCGACATATTGGACCATATTCGCCATATAAACACCATCGTTACTTAAAACTGTAGGAGTTCCTGTGTAGTAATATTTATACGCCATAAGGTCGTTAAACATATAGTTAGAGTAACGGACTAGTTCATCACCACTATTCGCGTCAATAACAGCGAGATAGCATAGATTCGCGTGCCATCCTCCACCTAAGCGGAAGGAAATCTTGTTAGTGCCACTAACAGTGAATTCACTACTAGTTAATGAACCAGTGTCGCCTTCATTTCCATTCCATCCAGAGAAGAAGTAATTGCCTTGTTTTTCAAAGCTATACCATTCATGCCACCAGACATCATCGTAAGCGATGTTTCCGATATTGTTTTCAAGAGTCCAGCCATCTAATGAGCCATTTTCAAAATCACCATTATAGACTTGATAGTCACTACCAATTGCTTCTTTTGGCAAGACATCATTAACTTCATAGTAACTAGTTGGTAATGCTGCTTCGCTTTCGTAATATGTCACGAAACTATCAACAGCGATTAAACCCCAGTTAGAGGAAGAATAATCACAAACTCTTAAATATAAGGTTTTGTCCATATAATCGCTAAGATCTGCGACATATTGAACCATGTTAAGTAAGTTATTACCTTTATTGATTAAATTTAAAGTGCCTTCACCTAAATCATGGAAATATCTATTCGAATAGCGCGCCACTTCTTCGTCGGTTTCTGCATCATAAATAGAGACATAGCACTTTCTTGGGTCATTTCCTCCACCAAGAAGGAAGGAAATCTTTCCAATACCGCCAACGACGAATTCGCTTGATTGAATGTAGCCTTGTTTGGCTTCATCATTCTCGCCAGAGAATAAATATGTACCTTTCTTATTGAATGGGAGGTTTTCATTCCACCAACCACTCTTATCGGTAACAACACCAATTTTTTCTCCTTCATCAGTCCAGCTTGTTGTCCAACCAACTAAAGAACCTTCTTCAAATGAACCATTTTCCACTTGATAAATACTTGGGATAATGATGTCTTTTGAGATTGAAGAAATCGCTGCAAAATGAACTTTGTCATAGAAAGTTGGAACACTTTCCCAGTATGTTTGAATAGAATCCAAAGTGATACAACCTAAATCATCACCACTATTATTTCTATCAACGACTTCGATATACATAGTTCTACCAATATATTCACTCAAATTAGCGATATATTGATTCATGTTGAGTAGTCTCATTCCATTAGGAACAAATGGGAATTGGAAATTCCAATATTTTCTATTGGAGAATCTCGCTACTTCATCAGCAGTGTCTCCATCAACAACAAAGAATGATAAATAAGTTAAGTCATTATTTGAACATCCACCTAATTTGAATGTTACATATCCTGTTCCACCTAAAGTGAACAATGAAGATCTCATTCTTCCAGTCGCATATGGTTTGTAATATCCATAATGATAATGTCCATCTCTATCATAAGTGATATTTTCATTCCACCATGTTGATTCTTGATTAACACCTTCGTTAGAGAACGCTTGGCCTTCTAAAATAGTCCAGCCTGCTAAAGAGCCACATTCAAAGTCACCATTTTTGATTTCATATTCACTTGGTGCTTCAACATCTTCAACATATTGATGTCCTTTAACGAAATATGTTCCTTCTTCTTGAGGATATTCATCACCAATACGGATATCATCAACAGAAAGATAGCCATAATATGCATCTTTATCATTATCAACGATACGGATATACATCTCTTCTCCGACATATTCTGATAAATCAATAGTGTAATCAGAGAAGTTATCAGTCGCGTATGTGCCATTAATATATTTGGTAACATCAACGAAGTTATCGGTGTGTTCGATAAAATATTCGTTATGTTGAATCGCCACTAATTTGTCATTACTAGCAGTGTAAATACCTAAATAACATAATTCATTGAAATTCTTACTTGCGGCGTGTTCACCTTTTCCTCTCACCATCGCTCCACCAGCGAGTTTAAAGGAAATAGTGCCGTCTTTTGGTAATCTGAAATTTGATGATCTAATCGCACCGATTCTTCCATGTGAATAAGAGCCATCAAATCCTTTTCCACATAAATACCAGTATCCTTCTTGACCAACAGGGATTTCATTATGTTCATCATCGTAGTCATATGAGAATGTATCTTTTGAAGTGACACAGTCATCAGTAAAAGCATCACCGTATTCAACAGTCCAACCAGATAAATCAGATGATTCAAATCCACCATTAAGGATGGAGATTGGGTAAGATTTACTTTCTCCACTAGGAGTAGAGGAAGAATTACAAGCTGCTAAAGATAATAGAGCTGCTGCTAATAAAATTGTCTTTTTCATCTTCTTATGCCCCCAATAAATCACCTAAATTACCATTGTTTCCGTAATATGCTGGAGTGGTTGTGTCATAATATACACTTTCAAATTGTTTGATTGTGACATCAGAGACTTTCATTCCTCCAAGTTCATCAAAGAAATGAAAATAATCACTATCGCCATATTTTGGATAAATACGAGTGGTAATTGTTGCTTTGCCGTTAATATATACTTCAAGAAGTGACCTATCTAATAAGACAGTGATGTCATATTCTTTTGTATCTGTGAAATATGTATGAGTGTCAGAGGTCACTGGATAGCCTAAACATGTGGACTCTAATCGATTGACGTAGAAGCCATTTCTATTGAATGTTAAGGCTGTTCTTTCAGTTAAACCGCCGACTGTGTAGTTGTTATATCTAACATATAAACCAGATTTAAAATCATCTGAAGTTGGAGTGAGTTTAGCTTTGAATTTAATCTCCACACTATCACTACGGATGTCTTTGATTAAATCATTAATTTGATCAACACCAATTTCTCCATCTTTATATTCAAATAAATCTGTATGTCTTGCGTTTTGAAGTTCTGGAATTGGTTCTCTTAAAACAGTTCTACCATCTGTGTCTAAATAGATATCAACAGGCATCGCTAAGTTATGTGCCCAACCAGCAGTAATATTTTGATCGGTTCCAGCGGATTTACCTTGAGCAAGAGAAATGATGACAGTTCTTCCATCTTCATATCTAGTCTTGCCGTTTGCCTTATCTTCTTCAGTGAGGTAGCAGAAACCGGTTTGACCAGTATAAATGCCATCTCCTAAATCAAATAATTGTGGTTCATCACTATCTGGAATGAATTTACAAGTATTCTTATTAAATTGACCAACCCAATAAATACAATCAACTGTACGAGTATATGTATATTGTGGACAGTCAAATAAAATCCATTTTTTAATGCTTCCGTCTTTAGAAGAAATTGGGAGCATAATAACACATTCCCAGTGTTCTCCTTGAACACCATATTGTGGATATGGACATTCATATAAATATCCATGATATTCCCAGTCTCTCATATCTTTTGAGGTGAAAACATTAGCAGAGCCACCTTTTCCTGGAATGGAAGTGGACACTAACATGTAGTAAGTTCCATCATCACACCAGACGAAAGGATCTCTAAATTGTTCTCTTTCACCCATCACATCATCAGGAAGTTGAGTTAAAGCATGTTTGTCTTCCACCACCCAATCAGTGAGATATGGGTCATTAGGATCAACACAGTGAGCGTAGGCAACATTTTGACCAGACCAAGATGGATTTCCGTATTGGTTTGTTCCAGCAGTAATTGTTAGCCAAGGAGTGCCGTCTGGTCCAATAACTGAGCCGCCCGTCCAAACACCTTCTGGACAAATTCCTGCAGTAGGAACAACCGCATCTTTAACACTCACCCAGTGAATCATATCAGTGGACACCATATGAGCCCATCTAATTTGTGACCAATATGGTCCAATTGGGTTATGTTGATAGAAGAGGTGATACATTCCTTTGAAATAGATAGGAGCGTGAGGTTCGTTCATCCAAACCGCACTAGGAATGCCATGGAATATTGGACGATATCTATCGCCTTCATATTGCGCTCTATCTTCTTTAACGTCATCAAAGTCTAAGACTGGATGAGCGTTATCTCTACATCCTAAAGCGTATTCTTTTTTGACATCTCCTAAGTTAAGAGAATCATTATATACTTTGAAGTTATCAACTAATCCAGCGGGAAGTTGTCTATGGCAACCAAATTCAATCATTGGATTACAGTAATAGCCAAAGTAAAGTGGTTCACTAGAAACGATGATTTCGGAATTAACTAATTCTGGAATATATGATTCAAACGCTCTTTGACCGTTATAGAATAAGCCAATATAACCAGTTTCTCCGTCATAAGAAACTGCAATATGGTTCCATTCATATAATTGAAGAGTGTTAAGTGGATCATAGAATCCATACATTTTTTCTTCAAAGGTGTCGTTATTAACAAGGCATAATTGAATTCCCCATTTTCCAAGTCTTCCATAACCAAAGAGGAATCCTTCACCAGCTTCAATGTTGCCTTTATTTAAAATCGAAGTGAGTCTAGTATGACCAGCGGCAGGTCCACCCCAGTCATAATCAAAAACATTTTCAAAGCCTCTAGGAGCAATCCAACAACTAATAGATAATTTGTTGGTGGAGTCTTTGATATCTCTAAGATTCATCTTGGTGGAGTGTCCATCAAGATATAAAGAGGTACCGGTATCTCCAACACCAGTTTTAAAAAGTGGGTCGCTAGGTTCTTTAAAAATATCAGCAGCATTAGACTCGTTAAATAAGTAGTTAACTTTTACTTGTTTTCCACTACTTTTGTTAGTGATGTATTCTTTTTCGTGTGAATCAAAATCAAAGTCGATGACTGGAGTTTTTGCGGCTTCTTCTGGCTTAACACTACTTCCACTACTATTTGCGTTTGAATTACAAGAGAAAAGGAACGCAGTAGTTAATAAGAGCGTAAGAGCTTTATTGATTTTTCTCATAGTTTTAATCCTCCAGTGCCAAAACCTTTGACGATATATTTTTGTGCAGCGACATAGACTGCAAAGATTGGAATTGTTGTGACCACTAATGAAGCCATAATCTTACCGGTTGTGACATCATCTGCGGTTTGAATTGTGGTTAACGCAGTTTGAATTGGTAGCATATCTTCGTTTGTTCCTAAGACCATCTTTGGCCAGAGATAATCATTCCATACCCCAATAAAACAGAAGACTGCAACAGTAGCGATAATTGGTTTACTTAATGGAAGAATAACCTTGAAGAAAATCTTTAAAGTATTCGCTCCATCCATTCTCGCTGCTTCTTCAAATTCTTTTGGAATTGAGGAGAAGAATTGAACGAATAAGAAGATATTAAAGATGGAAATAGAAGCCGGCATAATAATCGCTAAAACCGATAATTTGCCGCTTAATCCAAGTAATTGTTTACATATTGTATATAAAGGAATGATTGATGATTCAACTGGAACGATGATTAAGAACATGATGATGAAATTAAAGAATCTCTTTCCAGGGAAGCGGAGTTTACTAATCGCATAGGCCGCTAAACCATTAATCAAAACATTCAAAACAATTGTGATAAGCGCATAGATTAAACTGTTAAGTGCATATCTACCAACGTTATAGTCTTCGTTAAAGATTTCTTTGTAGTTATCTAAGATGTGTCCAAAATTAGAGAAGTTTGGAATAAACATCATGATCGATCCAGCGTCTCTAGCGATTTCTTCCATCGTCTTAGTAGAGGCCGCTAACATATAAAGGATTGGGAAAATGAAGATAAGCGAAATACAGATACCAGCAATATAGTAAATGATCTTGCCATATATACTTTTGCTTGGTTTCTTGACGATTTTAACGTCTTCATTTTGAATTAGTTCACGAACACGTTTCTCTCTCATCTTTTCTTTTCTCCCAAGAATTTTCTTTGAATTAAAGTAATCGTTCCAATGAAGATAGTCATTAAGAAGGCAACCGCGGAGGAATATCCAACACGGTATGATGTAAAGACTTGTTCATACATGTAGTAACTAATGGTGATATTTCTATCTGCGTAGACATTAATCATCAAGTATGGTTGAACCATAATACGGCAGGCACCAATAAAGACAGTAATCACAATATAAACAAGGGTTGGTTTTAATCCAGGTAATGTCACTCTTAAGAATCTTTGGAAAGCGTTACAGCCATCCATTCTCGCTGCTTCATATAATTCTTTTCTAATACCAGTTAAAGCAGAAAGGAAAATGAGCATTTGGAAGCCACATCCTTGCCAGGCTGAAGCCACAACAATCCAAAGCATCGCTGTGTCATCATTTCTTAAGAAGTCTTGAGCAGGGATACCAAATAAGGCTAAGAATTGGTTCATTAAACCAGTTTCACTACCAGTAAGGATTTCTTTCCATAAGTACGCTGTAACCGCTAAAGAGACAGTAACTGGAGCAAAGAAACAAACCTTAAAGATAACTGTCCCTCTATTTTTGTTATTGCAGAATAAAGCAAGTAAAAGCGCTAAACCGATTTGAAGAGGGACAACAACCACCACAAATATCGCGGTGTTCTTAATAGCCTTAGCTAAATCTCCTCCTTCAGCGATTTCTTCAAATGCTGCCTTGAAGTTATCAAATCCAACAAATTCAGTCGCGTTAGGTTTTGTTAAATAATAGTCAGTAAATCCATATCCTAAAGAATAAAGAATAGGAAGTAAGACAAAGAAGAACGCAAAGAGAGTGGCTGGAAGGAGTAATAAGAACGCAGTTACCGCTCTTCCAAAATGATATTTTTGATTATGCTTCTTAGCTTTTCTTACATCGAAAAACACTACTAATCCGAAGATTAATAAGAAGACTGCAAAGATGATAAGAGCAGAAACTAGCATTGTTTAATTCCTTTTATTTTCTTTCGTTTAATAATTTTTGTAATTCGTTTGTTTGACCATCAATGATTTCACTAAGGTTGGATTTTGAAAGACTATCGATAATTCTTCCAAAGCATTGTGAGAATTTTGGATAGCAAACTGTGGCTGGTCTTTCTTTACCTGTTTTTGAAAGTTGTTCTAAAAGAACCCATTCAGCTGATCCAACTTCATAAGTTGGATTACAAGATTTTCTACTTGGAATCATTCCAGTCGCGTTAGTAACGACTGTGGTTGATTCAGCACTACTCATCCATTTGAGTAATTTGTATGTTGCGGATTTATCAGCAACACCATTATCAGTGACTCCATATGACCAGCTACCTGTAGCGCTAGCTTTTGCGGTTCCTTGTGGATATGGAAGTAATCCCCAAGAATTTCTATCTGGGAAATTTGTTGTATAATCTCTGAATTCATCGATTGTCCATCCACTAGAGAGGTACATACCAACTGTTCCATTAAAGAAATCTGTTGGTCCAATCGCGTATGATGTATATCCGCTAGAAATAAGGCTTGCTAAATAGCTAAAGCCACTCTTGGTTTCAGCACTATTGAAGTGGCCAGTCGCGGTAAATCCATCTTTGCTAACAAAGTCACCACCAGCCGCGTGGATGAATGAATAAAGTAAATATGTTGCGGTTTCATCACCAGTAGCAGTAATTCTCATATCAACTGGGGTGATACCGCTATTCTTGAGTTGTTGACAAACAGCTTTAAATTGATCAAATGTCCATGGGTTATCAACTGTGTAACCACTAACATCAACACCAGCACGAGCAAATAAGTTTTTGTTATAGTAGAAACCAGCGCTAGATTCTTGAATTGGTAGGCCATAAACTTTGCCATTATATTCATTTAATGATAGGAAGTCGTTTCTTTCATCTTGACTGATTTGTCCGCTGATGTCGGATAAGATTTCAGCATATGCATAAGAAGCACAGTTAGGAGCGTCAAAAGTGATGATATCAGGAAGTGTTCCTTCAACTTTCATATTGATCAAAGTTTGTTCAAATTTATTATCGCTTGTTCTTGCTTCAAATCTTGGAACAGCTTTAATCTTTTCTTCTTTATATGCATTGTTAAAAGCTTCAATTCTCTTTTGATATGCTTTTCCTTCAGCGGTTGTCTTGTTAACGTGGAACATAATCTTAACAATTGTGTTGCCAGAAGCATCTTTTTCTTGTTCGGTTGAGTTTCCTCCACCACAAGAAACAAGAGTTAATGTAGTTAATGCGAGTAATAATAATCCTTTTTTCATAACTTTCTCCTTTACTTGGTTGTGTCACCTTTTATGAATGTAGATTTATAGATATTTTTTCTTTGAACTTCTTTTTCGTTAATGACGTCAATTAGTAGATGGAAGGCTCCTTCCGCTAATTCTTTGATTGGTTGTTGGATACAGGAGATGAATTCTCCATTATCCCAAGCATTGAATAAGCCATCATAACTTATGATTTGCATCTCTTCAGGAATCTTCTTTCCCATCATCTTCATTCTTGAATAGAAGATTTGGGCTAATGAGGTACCTGAGACAAACACTGCGTCGACATTCTTATATGTTTCAATGAACTTATCGACTAATTTGTCTTCTTCTCCATGGTCAACCACTTCGTTCATTAAGAACGATTCGAGATGGTGTTTCTCTAGAACGTCAAGATAGGCTTTTTCTCTTAACATAACTTCACTTTCAACGTGAGGTTTTGTTCCTAGATATCCAATTCTTTTTGCTCCAGTAGAGATGAGATATTCAATCGCTTCTTTTGTTGAATCATAGTTATCACTACTAACAAATGGAACATGATTATTTAAGTGACGGTCAACACTCACAAGTGGACAGCCCTTAATTTCTTCATTATCGTGCTCGTAGTGAGTAACGAAGATTGCTCCATCAACTTCTTTTCTTTTAATCTTGTTAAGAATGTCTCTTTCTTTTTCGACATTCATTTTCGAAGTAACTAAGAGTAGAGAATATCCGTTTTGCATTGCAACACTATCGATATCTTCAACGAATTCAGCGAAGAATGGGTGATTGATGATTGGAACCATAACAGCGATAACACCACTATGTTTCTTTCTTAACCTCGCTCCATTAACATTTGGAGTGAAATTAAGTTCTTTAATTACTTCTTCAATTTTCTTTCTAGTTGAAGCTTTGACGTGTGGGTCTCCAGAGATAACTCTTGAGACTGTTCCTACTCCATATCCACTCTTATTAGCGACATCGAGGATTGTAACTTGTTTAGGCATCTTTTCTTCTCCTTAATATAATTAACGTAATTCCACATAACGCTAAAGCGGATAATAGAATACTTGTTGTAGCAATATTTCCACCACACCCATTACTACTTGATTGTGGTTTTTCTGTTTCTTTTTCAATTTCTTCGACTCTGACAGAGAATGTCACAGAGTCATTAACAACTACTTCGTTATCTCCAACATTAAATTTTGAAGCTTCAATAGTGAGGACAAAGTTTTCTAAGTGATAAGTAACTTCTTCTCCATTAACTTTGACGGAGTTAATTTCATGGTTACCAACATAAACAGAAACATCGAGTCCTTCTTGAATGGTGACATCATCAATAACTAATTCGTTATCGGAGAATGTTCCAACTTTCACTTTAACGGTGAAGGAAGCAAGCTCTCCCTCAACATAGAAGGAGTATGTTGTATTTTCTTTTAATAAATAAATGTATTCTTTAGAAAGAGTGATGTTCTTTCCACTGACTTTATAGTAGCTAGAATCAACGAGTGAGTTTCTGTCGTTGATGTTATAAATTGCGTTGATATGTTGTTCAGTTGTTCCTTCAAATACGAGGTCTCTGTTATTGAACTCATATTGATCAACAAAGAGAGTGATTTCTGAGAAGGTAACAGTGCCGTTAAAGACATTGAGTCCAAAGTGTCCAGAAAGTGGGTCATTGTCTTTAATCAAAACGTTAATTAATTCACGACCATTGAGTGACACTTTGACATTCTTTCCATCAGTGTTAACAGAAATAACTACTCTAGAAAGATCGTTAACACTTGCCTCTACATTTGCAAGTTCTCCATTATTTGACCAGAGTTTGCATCTCTTTGCGTTGTTGTCATAGTTTGCAATTAAATATGAAGACATATCTTTATTTGCTCTAAAGATTAAGGCTGCTGCCGCAGCGTTACTTAGGTCAAATGAGGCTGTGTAGATAAAGTCATCATTAGTTTCATCAGAGAAGATAAATCCATCTCCACCTTTTTGAGTTCCGATTAATCCTTTTGAAGTAGATAACCAGTTACCAGAATAGATATTGTCTTTCTTGAGTTCAAAGAAGCAATCCGCTGTTCCGTTATCCACTAAAACATTAATGATTTTGGTTTCATCATCAGTGGTCGCACTAACAACCGCTTCACCATTAGCTAAGGCAGTAACACGAGCGCCTTTGACTGTTCTTTCAAGTTTAATGACTTCTTCACCAGAAACAATTGCCCAAGCAATTTCTTTTCCACTAGTGGAATAAGCAAGAACTTCTTGAGAATCACCAAGATTCATATCTAATTGGACATTATCTCTATCAAGAAGGAGGACGCCTTCCTCTAAGACATCGCTATGCCAAGTGCTTGCGATGTTATTGACAGATAGAGAGTCAATTTTAACTTCATCGGAAACTAATAATTCTGCTCCAATTGAATATGGACTTGGTAAGACTAAGTTATAGAAATTGTATTTAAAGTCACCGCAGAAAAGCTCAAGAGCCCCGTTATCTGCTAAGACATAGAAGGTTTGACGAGTGGTTTCAGTAGTTGCTCCACTAGAGAATCTATGATGGTAATGTTTTTTGAATTCAATACCAGCGTCACTAGTGTGTCCACGGTCAACATAGTAACCTTCAGTTTTATTCCAACCGAATGAAGTATATTCGTCGTTAGAGACCATAACTATAAATTCGATATCAGCTTCATTTTCGTTAGTAATTTCAGCGTTTAATTCGAAGATATGGCTATTAACTTCTTCAAGCGCATTAGCGGTTCCATCATAATCAACATCAGCGACACTTAAGACATTTTCTTTTTCAAAATCAGTGTTATCTAAGGTGATTGGAGTTTGGGTAAGAACGTTATCTTTAATGCCTAACACCACAGGGATAGTCATTCCTCCACCATTCCATGGATCTCTCACTCTACCATATGTATTGGTGCCACTTTCTGCATCGCTTGGTAATCCTGAGAACCAGCTAATAGAAACAGCTTTGCCATAGTATTTGCTTTCTTCATCATCAATATAGAAGCACTGCGCAGCGTAACTATCTTCACCATAATCCATCTTGACGAAATCTGCTTGAGAAATCATCTCGCCATTAAGGTTATGGAATTCAATCATTCCGTTTAATTCGTTATAGAAGAAATCACCTAAAGCGTAGTATCTACTTGAAATGCTCATCACATAATGACCACCATTGATTTGTTTAACAGTCGCGCATTCTGGATAAACGTAATCAAATACGCCAGCGTAACTCCAGTCGACCATGTTTTCTGATTTTAAATACCAAATCTTATTTTGTGTACCACCAGAAAGGACCATACCCCAAAGAGTGACTTTGTCTCCATCTTTTTTCATTTCAAAGATGGATGGGTCACGGCAGTCAACTTTATATGCATCAAAACATAAGTTTTGAGAAATTAACCATTTCTTTCCCCAAGTAATACCACCATCATTACTGACGATAATGACTTGGTCTTGTCTTTCACCATCACGAGTGTAATAACCTAATAGGCCTTCTCCACTTGGGAACCAGCCTCTATTATCAATTTCTTCACTCATTCCTTGGTGATAAACCATAGCGATACCGCTCCAAGCTAGACCAACGCCTAAACCTTGGCCCATATTGCCATCATCTGGGAATAAAGCGATTGGGAGTTCTTGCCAATGGACTAAATCTCTACTTCTCGCATGTCCCCAGAACATATCTCCCCAGTTCTTATCAAATGGGTTGGTTTGGAAATAAAGATGATACCAACCATCATAATAAACTAATCCGTTTGGGTCATTGTTCCAGTGAGAATATTGTGAGAAATGATATTGGTTACGATATAACTCAGTGTAATATGTGTAATCGCTCCTACCGTATGTGGTATTTGTGAATTTTGTTTTGCTATTAAAGACGTTATATCCTAAAGAACCGCCTTCATATGCGTGATAGTCATTTAATTTAATATCAGTATCAACACCAAAGCGTTTGATGTTGTCGATGAAGAATTCAGCGTATGTATCTTCTCCCACTACCGATAAAACCATCTTCATATGGAATCTACCATTATTTCTAACTTTTGGATTGATAACATTGAATTCACTTTCGACTGTTTTGTCATTGCCAACAAAATAATCCCAGGCTACTTCATCCGCATGGACATTTCCATTTTCAACAGTAAAATATAATAATTTGGTTCTATTCGCATATCTATCGATATTGAAGACCCAATAATGGTCATCTTCAACTGCACCAAAAGCAAGGCCACAGGCTTGTCCGTTTTCAAAGTTTGCAACTGAAGTATAAACGAAGCTTTCGTTAGCGGCATAGCTAACTTCGGTTAAGGCAAATTTATCACCTTCACCTTCTAAGACAAAATCATTGATTGGTTTTCTAGTTGTGTGAGGTGCCGCTAATAAGGAAGCAATAAATAAAGGGAGCAATAATTTTAAAAACATATATTATTTTTTTGCTCCTTCTAAAATGGATAGACCACTTTCTTTATCGAATAAATGAATCTTTTCTTCGTCAAAGAATAATTTGAATTTGTCACCATGTACCCACGCTCTACTTTCATCAGTGGCAACGATGAATTCTTTTTCTTGGTTCTCTAAATGCATAAATAAATGAGTGGTTGTTCCAAGGATTTCAAAAATGGAAAGAACCGCGTTAATTCCTTTATCTGCAATCTTTAAGTGTTCGGCTCTAACGCCTAAAACACAATTATGTTCTTCGTTATCTAAATATTCAGGATTGATCTTTCTCATCTTCTTAGCGTCTAAGGCGAGAGTTTCTCCGTCCTCTAAAGTCAAATTAACTTTACTACTATCGCCTTTTAAGACGACATCAAAGAAGTTCATTTGTGGAGTGCCAATGAATCCTGCAACAAATATATTATTAGGATATAAGAATAAGTCAGTTGGCTTATCAACTTGTTGAATCACACCATCTTTCATGACAACAATCTTAGTACCCATAGTCATCGCTTCGATTTGGTCATGGGTAACATAAATGAATGTTGTTCCTAATCTTTGATGTAATTTAACAATTTCACTTCTCATTGAAGTTCTGAGTTTAGCGTCTAAGTTTGATAATGGTTCGTCTAATAAGAAGACTTTTGGTCCACGAACAATCGCTCTTCCTAAAGCGACACGTTGACATTGACCACCACTCATTTCAGATGGTTTTCTTCCTAATAATTCTTTAATACCTAAAATTTCAGCAGCCCATTGAACTTTTTCATCAATCTCAGCTTTTGTGTGATGTCTTTTAATTGTTTTGGTATTGCCGTCTTTATCAGTAACAGTGTCTTCGATTTTTCTAATCTTTAAACCAAAGGCAATATTGTCATAAGCAGTGAGGTGTGGATATAGGGCATAGCTTTGGAACACCATTGCCATATCTCTATTCATTGGATCGACGTTATTCAAAAGAACATCATCCATATATAATTCACCAGCGGTAATATCTTCTAGACCAGCAATCATTCTTAAAGTGGTTGATTTTCCACAACCAGATGGGCCAACAAAAACAACAAATTCACCATCTTCAATTTCTAAGTTGAAATTTTTAACAGCAACGAAGTCTTCAGGTTTCTTTAATTTGCTTTTGTCCTTAGTAAAAAGACGTTTAAAAATTGAAGGTTGTTTGTCTCTAGAAGGATAGACCTTGCAGATGTTAGAGAGTAAAAGTTTGGCCATAAAACACAACTCCTAAGAATGATTTTGGAAACGTTTCCATTTTTGGTTAGTTTTATTTTATATTGCGTGTGTAAAATATTTCAACAAAAACATTTAAAAATAAAAAATAAAGGCGTCTCTAGTTTCAAAAACCATATAAGAAACGCCTTGAATTGTATTTAAATATTTTTAGCTAATGCACTTTTTTCTTTCGTAAAAATAGACACGCGCTGATAGAAATAATACTTAAAGATGAGATGATAACAATTAATAGGGTGACATTAATGTTTTCATTACTTCCAAATAGGCTCATTAATTGATTTTGAACTGGTGTAACGCCCCTATTAACAAAGTCAGTTAATTTATTATCACCATATTGATTAGCGCCATATTTTGAAACAAGCATTTCATATCTTGCCATCGCTTCTGCTACTGTTTGATTTGTACCACTTCTAGCAGTAACAACATCACCGCTAACATCAAATTCAGCATTCGCTAAAATTTGTTTTTGTTCGCTATTCATTTTTGAATAATAATCGTTTTGTAGAGTTAGCCAAATTGCGTGTAATTGAGCGCTCTTATTAATTGTGCCTGAATAGTTTCCTTCACATGCTTCTCCAGTTAATTCTAATAGTCTTTCTGCAAAAGTCATAGCTAAGTAAGAGAACTTGATTTCAGAATAATGAGCGGTTCCAGAAAAGACATTTAATCCATAATGCCCAGATAATGGATCACTTTCTCTAATTTGCGTGTTAATCACTTCATTTCCATCAAGAGCGACCCTAACATTTCTTCCATAAGCAGTCACTTTCAAAGTGACATGATTAACATCAACTGGATGAACACCTACATTCGCTAGTTCTTGATAACTATCTCCGTTATATGACCAGACCTTGCATATTCCAGCGTTCTTATCATAGTTTGCCATGATGTAAGAAGACATATTGCTTGTTGATCTAAAGAGAAGCCCGGCCGCCGCAGCGTTACTGACATCAAACGACGCTGAATAAACAAAGTCACTTCCGATATCATCAGAAAGAATAAACCCGTCTCCATCATTACGATTTCCCACTAATCCGTTAGGATCTATATACCAACTACCTGAATTAATGTTTTCTTCCTTTAGCTCATAGAAACAATTCACTATTCCATATCTAGAAGAAACATTAATTGTTTTTGTCATATCATTAGCGGATACTTCTATAACGGATTGACCGTTACCAGTAGGAGTCACATATAATCCGTTAGGAGTTCTATTTACATTAATGTTTTCTGATCCACTGGTGACATTCCAAGTAATATCGTCTCCATTAGTGGAATAAACAATAACTTCTTTTCCTGGTTTAAACACTGAATCTAAATCAACACTGGTTTTAGGAACAATTAAAGTCCCCTCAGTGTGAGCAGTATCTCTCCAAGTAGATTTAATATTATTGATATATAAGGAATTGATTTGAACTCTACTAGACACCGCAAAATCGAAGCCATTTGAACATGGTCCAGGTAAGATTAAATTGTAGAAAGAATATTTAAATTCATCACAAAAAACCTCAAGAGACCCATTATCTGCTAAAACATAGAATGTCTGATGGGTGTTATTTCCTACTGATCCAGTTGTGAATCTATGATGATAATTTTTATGGAAATCAATATCTGCATCATAAGTATAGTTACGGTCAATATAATATCCCTCAGTCTTGTTCCAACCGAATGAAGTATATTCATAATCAGACATCATGACTTTAAATTCGATACCAGCTTCGTCTTCGTTGGTAATATCTGCCTCTAGTTCAAAAGTGTGAGCAGTCACACTATTAAGTAAGTTGGTATTTGAATCGTATGAGAAACCACTGATATTGAAAAGGCTCTTCTTACTTACATCGCTTTCAAATCCTTCATCATCATTATCGCGTGTGATTGGAGTTTGAGTTAAAACATTATCTTTAATGCCTAAAACTACAGGAATAGTCATTCCTCCACCATTCCATGGATCTCTTGCGTTCGCATATAAGCCGCTTTCAGCATCACTTGGTAATCCTGAGAACCAGCTAATAGAAACGGCCTTGCCATAATATTTACTCATTGGGTCATCGATATAGAAACACTGAGCAGCGTAACTATCTTCACCATAATCCATTTTCACAAAGTCAGATTGAGAGACAGGGTTTCCGTTTAGATTATGGAATTCAATCATTCCGCTTCCTTCGTTATAGTAGAAGTCGCCTAGTACATAATGTCTACTAGCAACACTCATAACATAGTGGCCATCACTAATTTGTTTAACAGTGACACATTCTGGGTAAATATAGTCAAATTCTCCAGCAAAACTCCAGTTAACCATGTCTTCTGACTTCAAATACCAGACTTTATTTTCGTTTCCGCCAGAAAGGACCATTCCCCAAAGAGTGACCTTATTTCCGATCTTTTTCATTTCAAATACAGATGGGTCACGACAATCAGCTTTTCGTCCATCAACACATAAATGTTGAGAGATAAGCCATTTCTTTTCCCATGTTATACCACCATCATTACTTACGATAATAACTTGGTCTTGTCTTTGACCATCACGAGTGAAATATCCAAGGAGTCCACTTTCGTTATCGCCGAACCAGCCTCGATTATCAATTTCTTGACTCATTCCACGATGATACACCATCGCAATTCCGCTCCAAGCATATCCATTCCCTAAGCCTTGATTCATTGTTCCGTCATCTGGGAATAAAGCGATTGGGAGTTCTTGCCAGTGAATCAAATCTCTACTTCTAGCGTGTCCCCAATACATATCAGCCCAATGTTTATCGAATGGATTTGTTTGATAATATAAGTGATACCAACCATCATAATAAACTAGTCCATTAGGATCATTATTCCAATGTGAGAACTGTGAATAATGATATTGGTTACGGTATAGTTCTGTGTAATATGTGTAATCACTTTTACCAAAGGTAGTATTAGTGAAGTTTGTTCTACTATTAAAGACGTTATATCCTAGATATCCACCTTCATATGAATAATCTTTTAAATCAATCGTGCTATCAACACCAAAACGTTTAATGTTGTCAATGAAGAATTCGGCGTATCTATGGTTTCCGCTTGCAGATACCACTACCTTCAAATCAAACCTTTGGTTTTCTCTCACTCTTGGGTTAATGAGATTAAATTCGGACTGTGTAGTTTTATCGTTTCCAATTAAATAGTCCCATCTAACTTCTTGAGTATCGTGTCCTCTAGAGAAATAGAGAAGTTTGGTTCTATTTTCATATCTATCGACATTAAACACCCAATAATGTTCATCTTGAAGCGCGCCAAAAACAAGGCCACAAGCTTGACCGTTTTCAAAATTAGCGGTTGAAGTATAGACAAAGCTTTCATTAGAAGCATAGCTAACATCAGTTAATGAAAAAACATCTCCACTCCCGTCAATGGTCGTATTGTCAATATGCCTTTGGTTGATTTGAGGAACCAAAGCAATAGTTGTAACAAACAGAGGAATAAAAAGCTTTAAAAACATAATTTACTATAATTTGGAAACGTTTCCATTTTGTAAACATATTTTATATTATGCGCACGTTTCTTTACAAATATTAAAAATATAAAATGCAAAATATCTACTAACAATCTGACTTTTTGCTTAAATAAAATAAAACCCCTAATCTGGTTTGACAAATTGGGGTATATACAACATTTTGGTGGATCCGAAGGGTTCCAATAATAACTCGCTACCTCTTGTATTTTCGTGTCAAAACAACTCGCTGCCCCGTTTTTACTTAGAGTTCCACTTCTTCTAATAAATCAAGTACGCTCGAAAAATGTCTTAAAATGCAAAGATAATTAGTGCTTTTACACTAGTTTATTAATATATTTTTAGATTTTCGCATCTTATATTGGCTTTTCAAATATTTTTACAAAAACGGGGCAGCAAACTTTGATTGCCGCTATCATAGAGCAGTTATTTATTGCAATAATATCTTTACAATCGTGCAACGCGATATTAATTTTGTCATTTAACAATATATATTTGCTTTGGTTTATAAACCTTTTCCAACACTTCTTCTAATTCTATTGATCTATTGTATTTTTCGTCTATTTTCCTGTCTTCTTCTTTCAACATTCTGCAAATATACATTTTATTAAGAACACAAGAAACAGAATCGTAATTCAGATTGTTTTTTTCGTCTAGTTTCAACAATTCCTTAATAATGGCACTAATTGGGATTGTGTGTTCGTAATGAAAAACATCTCTAAAAATGAAAACTTCACCGTTTTTTATTTCGGTTTTATACTCTTTGGTTTCTGCACCTTTATAACATTTAACTTTTACTGGTTCATTACATTGGGCTTTTAATTTTTCGTGGTAATAATAATTTGTGATTAATGAACCTTTTTTTCCTGAAGGATTTAATTGTTCCCATTTTTCTTTGGCGGCTTCAGATAATAAAATGTGATTCTCGGGAATACTGATTTGTCTCAAAATTTGGTTAAGTAAATAATCAGCGTTCCAAATATGATATTTTTTACCTTTAAAATTTGATTGTATATTTGGTTTATTCTCCTTTGTTTCGTTTCTGTAACTTTTAACAAAATAAATAATTACATCTAAAACATCATTTGTCATATTTATTAAGTATCCTTTCTGCTTCATTTTTAACTCTATCAATTAAAGACTGTGGTGAAATTATCGTTAATGTTTCGCTATATTGCATATACCAATAAAACAATGCACTTTCATTACATTTAATATCAGCAAGTAACTTATCGTCCTTCTTGTAGATCTTCGCATTCTTTCCAAACCAATCCACTACAAATTGAACCGAATTAGGATTCTCTATTTGTATAGTTGCCTTAATAACATCACCATCTAGAAGATAAATATTGTCATTAAGATATTTAGCAATATCAAACTCTTTAACACCTTTTAGAGACTCAATTGACTTAATTGGCCATTCCTCTTCGATTTTAGGGTTGAGCATATAGTCAATTCTGAACCATGTGATTGCTCTATATTTTTCTCTATAATTGCAGATTAAATAATAACGACCACTACTATTGACTGAATAATAGGGAGACACAATATATCGATATCCATCCATTTTGGTGTATGGTTTTCCATTTTCGTCATACGTTAGATATTGGAAAGATATTCTCTTGCCTCTTCTTTTGGCTTCTTCGATAAGTTCTAAAGTATAAAATAGTTCTTTATTTTCAGAACGATTTATTTCACTACTTTTATAGATATAGTTATATTCTTTTCTTTGATATTTGCTTAAGCAAGAATTAAGTTTCTTGGATAATTCAGCAGCTTGCTTAGCGCTTAATGATTTTGAAGAAAACAATGCATCAGTGATATAACGAATCTCACTATTATCAAAATCACGTGATAATAGAGCATATCCGCCTCTAGGAGACTTGTTTATGTCATAATCAAGTTCTTGTAAGAGTGAGATGGAAAACGCGACTGATTTACGTTCTAATTCAATTCCATATAATTCATCAACTTTATCTATGATGTCTTGCTGTGTTAAAAAATGATCTTCGTCAGAATATTCTTGAAGAACTTTTAGTATCAATATTATTGATGCTTTTTTATTTTCAATCATTGACATTATTATAACTCCATATTAAAGACACTATATGGATGAATTTCAAATCTATAAGGAAACGTCTTGATTTCTTCCTTTGCTTTTAGCCATATTTTCTTTGCCATGTTTTCATTTTTAGGCACGCCAAATCCCTCTATATAAAATCTTACTAATAATGCGCTTGCCGAATCATAAGAGTCTCTTTCTAAAAGCGATAATTGAACATATTTCATCGCCTTGTTTGGGTCAAGTTTATGTTTGTAGTAATAATAAGCAAGAAAATAATAACTGGTTAAATAGTGTGTTTGCCATACTGTTTCAACAGGATGAGAATAATATTTTTCTTCAATCAAATTAATATTGATAGTTTCATCTCTCCTTATAACTTCAGCTAGATAATCACAAATTGCAATGTAAGTATATTGAGGAACCTCGTCCATTATCTTTAGCAAATCCTCTTGAGTAGGAATGCCGGTTTCACTATTAAGTGGATATTGAATAATACTTTTATCGTACCACATATAGCTATACCACCTTAAAATGGCTATATTCGAAAGCAAAAATTGAACTCTCATATTTTGTATTAAAAGCCCTGTATAGTTTGAACAATATTTTAAAAATAGTTAATTTATTTTTTGAGTATGTAGAGTAAACAAAATCAGCCACATCAGATTCATCATCAAATTTAAAAATATCTTTGACTTTAAATATTTTGTCTTTAAGTTCATAAGATTCATCCAATGACATAAAAGCGAATTTTGGATGAGTTTCATTATTTAAATACACAAATAGCTCTTTCTTCTTTTCTCCAAAAACAAAGGCACCCTTTAGAGCCGAATATAAAGCAGTTATTAGTTTTTCTCCACTCTCCAATAAATAGTAAGATTGGTAATCAGATATAATTGGTTGTAATTCTTGCTCGATATCTTTGTTGGTCGAAACAAATCTATTGATTTTAAATAATTTCAAATTATCTTCGTTCATATTGATAAACGTTTTTGAGCATTCAAATAAAGAAATTGAACCAACATATTTATCTGCGTAAATAGTATTAAATTGTTTAATAGTAAACTTTTCATCTATGTTTTTAATAAACGGCCTAATAAAGTACAATCTTCCTGAATCTATATAGTTAACAATTTGCCTAATTGAAATGTTTTTATGTAGCATAATCTTTCTCCTTTTGACATTATTCTACAATATTAAAACAATTGACTTCAGGACTATCTTATCT
>CADCGC010000011.1 GCA_902800905.1 uncultured Erysipelotrichaceae bacterium | reverse complement strand
GGCTGTTACCGTGACTTACAACGCGGTTCCCGATGCAACAAAGACTTGGGTTGCCATGAGTGCGAACCCGATCACTCTGAAGAGCCAGACTGCGGGCAAGTATATCACGGTTGCCCTTGTGAATAAGCAGACCGGATTCTGTGTGAGCGGCGGAAATACCACGTTGGTTGTGAAATCCTGATAGCGGGGTGAAAGCATGGGCGTTGTAGACTATGAGTATTATTCAACAGTCTACGGGGGAACTGATGCGGATGCCGCATCATTCCCCGCCCTTTGCGCCCGTGCAAGTGACATTATCGGCGCGGTTACGCATTGGGCAATTGACGAATCAACCATTGCAACACTTCCGGCATTGCATCAGACACTTTATAAAAAAGCCATTTGCGCACAGGTTGACTTTTTCGCCCTTAACGGCACAGATTCAATCAATGAAACCGCTTCCGGCGGGTTCACGGTTGGGAAAGTGACCGTACACGCAAAGGCGAATGCGTCCTGTGGCGGGAAACTGTCCGAAAGTATTTCCCCGTTGGCAATCGGATACCTTGAACAGACGGGACTTATGAACCCGCAAATTCCATGAGCGCTTCTTCTTGTTCACTAACAACAGTGCTCATTAAGCGTGTTTTATAACCTAAATCAGTTAGTAAAGAATCTGCACTGATAGTTGGATCAGCAGAATAAACAATCCCTCTATCTTTCGCTAATCCATAGACTTCCTCTAGAGAGAAGCATAAACATTGATAATTGTATTCAGCGTATTCGCTAGACACTGTTCCATCCCAATTTTCATCTGTCCAAGGTGAATCGGTGTAATAATTACATTCAGAGTGGCCGATGAAACCAGAGTAATATAAATCTTTTCCATTGAATAATGATGGATAGCAAGTTAAATCATTAAAGATTGAATTCATAATTTGAAGTGGAACATAGACAATATTATTTTTGTCTTCGACTATGTCAATTCCATATCTTGCTAAATCAAATCCATATAGTTGCCTATCGCCAAGAATTCGTGAAGAACTGGTGTCCACAGTCACATAATTATCAACTGGTTGACATATTAGTTCTAGGTCACTAACAAGGTCTCTTTCTTCAAACGCCATACTACTTGGATCATAATCAAGAACAATCCAATCTTCATTAGCGTCTACTTGGAACTCAAAGGCGTATGAATTATTTTGGTAATAATACCAATATCTATGATTAGTGCCATCAACTTTAGTGAAAGATCTGCCATTAAATAAAGACAATAAACAAGCACTATTATAAAAATCCATTATTTCAACATACGGGACATCGTTATGACCAGCAATATTATATATTGTAAATGGGTAAACATAGTTTTTATTTCTACCACTATCAATCCAATAAACATAGTTTGATGATTTAACATTGGTAATCGTTTCATAATCAAAATGGTCATTACCAATTTCGATGTCATCAATGTCAACAACTGTGAAAGCATTAAAACAATAGAATTTACTATTTACCTCTTTGGCAAAAACTTGATAATATCCTGTGACATTAAGCATTTTGCCATTCGTTACAGCGTTATTATAAATATTTTCAAACTCATTTCCTGCAGGCACATATACTTCAAGAACCCCATCTGCTAGAGAGTTATTTCCTAAAGTCGCAAGTTCTCTTCCTTCGTCATCATAACTTTGAACTCCATAATAATGGTTTGGTAGCAAGTTGTTGACTCTTACTAGTCTATTCGAAGCATAGCTTAAAGTTTGAACATCATCGTTTTTATCATAATATGATGTTTGTAGCATCTGATCTAAATCATTGAGACTTTGATATGTGATTGGTTCATATCCCATCGTGTTAACAGAGTATTTGACTTCCGCGTCCAACACACTCGTGAGTTCAAAAGAAGGGATTCCTTGGAAGGTATAGACTTGTCCACCATTAAAATCAACAACGTTACCAGCTTCTAATGTAGGAGCAAATTCGTTAACTCCAGACACTCTTAAACCATATGAAACATGGTCAGTTTGGTTGACTCTTTGAACATAGGCGATATCACCTACTCTACGAGTAACCGTGCCTCTAAAACTTAAACCATTGTTAGTTTTTATTTCTCCAGCAGTTAAGGCCGTTCCAATGACTTCATCGATTTCAACAAAGCCAACTGGAAGGTTACATGAATAGACATCATTTGCAGTTAATTCGACAATTTTCTCCATTGGCTTAATCGCTGTTGCCACTACTCCAATAGATAAAATAGATGCAGTGATTAGAAGTATATATTGCTTGCTTTTCATATAAGAAAGCCTCTATTTACAAAAGCTGGCGTTAAAATTATTTTGATAAATATATTTTACTATCTGTGTAATGAGAGGAGCAATAAAAAACCCATAAAATTTATGGGAATTCTTATTAATTTTATTTGTCTCTATCAATACAATTTGTTTGAGTCGTATAAGAAGCTGTCAAACCTCAAACACATAAAATAGTATCCATCTTTGTTATAATCGTAATTTGAACTTCCTTTACGATATTTTTTAGTTTGATAGGCATAATCTAAGAATGTCACTAAGGTGTTTAATTTTTTCTCAAATTTGAAATATAGTTTGACGTTCTCATAGTAGCTTTTATCGTTACTAATTGCTTTGATTTGTTCAATATAACTATTTGGACCAGTCATATATTTTGAGAAAACATTATCGACTTTTTTAGCAATTTCTTCTCTTTGGTAACTAATATCACCCCAAGAAGCATATTTAAATGAATCATAAAGTTTTCTTGCTTCATTAATCTTGCTTTCAAGTTCACTCTTAAGAGAATAGGCACTGACTTTACCGCTAAAATAGTCCATTAGTCTCTTTAAACGTTTTTCTTGTTCAGTGATTGCATTTAAGCAATATTCTTTTAGTTTCTTTCTTGTTCCTTCAATGGTTCTAGTGTCTTTAAAAATCCAATCTGGAAAAACACCATTAACGAATGATTGATAGACCTTATCTTCACCAAACATATAGTCGATGATGATGTTTTTATCTATTAAGTCATGTCCTAAATAATCAAGCCCATAAAAATGCATATATTCTTTAAGGTATGATATGTAAATTTCTAAAGCCTTATCGAAAGAATAATTAGTTAATTCGTTTTTGTGTGGTTGACGAGCGAATTCATTCGCGTTTTTGACTGTTGAACACCAAAGATAATATAAAGGTCGATAACAGTTAAGTTCTAAACCTTCGAATTGTCTTTCATCGAAGTCCGCTAAAACGTTGTTGAAATTATTAAAAGTTTCTAAAAAAGAGGTAAATTCTCTTTTAGAGAAATAATTCTTCATTTCTAACTCGTTAACTGCCATATTAGACCTTTAAATCCCCTTCTTTAATCCAGCCAAGTTTTCTAAATAATAAGTCAATGAAGAAAACTAAAACTGCAGGTGCAATGATTTCAAGTACAAAAATAGCAACCCAAGCTTCCCAGGAAGTGACTCCCATAGAGGAAATTGTGCCAATTTGACCAACAAGTCCAGCGGTTCCCATTCCAGCAGCAGAGCCAACGATATCTCTAACTCCAAAAACTGATAAATCGCCAACACAGATGGCCTTTAATAAACATGTAGAGATTGGCCCTAATATCGCTGAAGCGATGATTGTAGGAAGCCAAATAACTGGTTTCTTTAAGATATTCTTAAATTGAAGCATACTTGTTCCAATTCCAATTGAGATAACCATACCTATTGGATTGTCTTTTCTTGATTGAACCGCAAAACCCACCATTTGAGTTGAGCAGCCAACAATCGCAGCACCACTAGCGATTAATAAACCTTGGTAATCAGCGATATTTGTTGCACTAGCAGGAATGAAGAAAACCATTGCGGCAATGGCGGCGCTACTAATCGGAGCGGTTAACGCCATACCCATAAGGACAGCAACGATGATTCCCATGACAAATGGAACAACTTGAGTGCCACTATTAACAAGCCATTGAATTGCGTAAGTAATATAGATGGTTGGGTATCTGATTCCTAAAGAAAGAACTAATCCCACTAAGCCTCCAAATAGAGGAATTAAAACAATATCAACAGGTGTTTTCTTAGTAAATACTAATTTTATTAGTAACGCAGTAGCGATACAGACTAAATAGATGGTAAGAGGGTCACCAACTTTAATTCCATCAAAAGTGTTAAAGGCGACGGTTGGATCATTCACAAATTTAGTTGATAAAGAGAAATATGCAGCAGTTTCTCCTACCGCGGCTAGAATAATGGTTTTAAGAGGATCCATTTTTAATGTAAGAGCGATTCCTACTCCTATTCCTGCTCCAGTTAAGATTTGAAGGACATAGCCTAATCCTTTTGAGGTTCCTAAGACTGTTGACATAAAATCACAGAAAGGATTACCACTTCCTAGGGAGAAGAAATATCCGATTGTTCCGATGATTGTGCCAACAATTAAAGTGGCAAATAAGCCATACGCTGTGCCGTTTAATGTTGTCATAAAGAAATTAAGAATCTTGTTAGGTTCTTTTTCTTTTGGCTGTTCAATAACTTTATTTTCTTCCATTTTCTTTGCCTTTTACTAAAGTAAGTATATATTGTGTTTCTTTAATTTTTCTACTTCATCCTTGTCCCAAATGGAGACTTGAACTTCTCCAATATGGGCTTTTTGAAGCATGAACATACATAGACGAGATTGTCCGATACCTCCTCCAATTGATTGAGGAAGATCATCATTTAAGATGGACTGGCAATAATCATTTTCAAGTTTATATTCTTCGTGTTTTTCTTTAAGCTGTTTGACTAGTCTTTCTTTATTCACTCTTATTCCCATACTTGATAGCTCTAACGCCATATCGTAGAGGGGATAATAGACTAAGATATCTCCGTTAAGTTTCCAGTCATCATAGTCCGCTGCTCTTGAATCATGAGGAAGACCGTCTTGAAGTTTTTCTCCAATTTGATATAAGAAAACCGCTTTATACTTCCTACAGATTTCATCTTCTCTTTCTTTTCTAGAAAGGTTTGGATACATTTTCTCCAACTCTTTAGTGGAAACAAAAGTGATATCTCTTGGTAAAGAATTTTCTAAGAAAGGATATTTTTTCTCAACTTGGACTGATAACCAGTAGATTGCAGAATATATCTGTTTCACTGTTCTTTTTAAACAAGAATATGTACGATCACATTCTAAGATCCCTTTTTCCCAGTCCCACTGGTCAACATAGATGGAATGAATGAAATCTGGTTCTTCATCTTTTCTAATCGCGTTCATATCAGTGTATAGACCCTTATAGATATGGATGTCATATTTAGATAACGCCATTCTTTTCCATTTAGCAAGAGAATGAACGATTTCAACATCTTCATTAAGTCTAGGGACAGTAAAACCTATTGGTTTTTCAACTCCACTTAATCCATCATTAAGTCCTGAATGAGTCGAGACAAATAATGGAGCGGTCACTCTTAATAGAGTTAACTTTTCCGCGAGCTTCTTTTCAAAAGTGTCTTTAACAAATTTAATCGCCTTTTGAGTCTCATAGACATCTAAAGGTGAATTGTAATTGATTTCGTATATTGATTTTTTCATGTTTAAAATCATATAACCAAAAGGAAAGAAATAAAATATTAATTTATTTTTAAGCCGCAATCAGTCAAAATATTCATATGATGTGGCTATGGATAATACTTGGAGTACTAGGTGGATTAATCATTCTTTTCCTTGTGGGTTTATATATCGTTTATAAAGGAACATTTTATACACCAGTCAAAGGGCAGGATGATGACTATCTCCTTACTGGCGCTACTCTAGAATACTGTGATGTTAATATAATTAACAAAATGATTACAGAGATGAGAAATATCCCGTATGAAGACGCTTATGTCACTTCTTTTGACAAGAAGAAATTACACGCTAGAGTCTATAAGAATAATTCCGATACAGTGTGTATTATGTTCCATGGATATCGAGGAACACCATGTCGAGATTTCTCTGGTGGGGCTCATGATATGATTGACGCTGGATTTAATGTCGTTCTTATCGAAGAAAGAGGACACGGAGAATCTCAAGGCCACTCCATCACCTTTGGTGTTAGAGAAAGAGAAGACGCGAAAAGTTGGATCAAATATGCTAGAGAAACATTTGGAGAAGATAAAAGAATTGTTCTTATTGGTATCTCTATGGGTGGAGCGACTGTGTTATACGCTTCTGATTTATTGAAAGAAGGAGACAAAGTCATTTCTGATTGTCCATACACCACTCCTAAGGAAGTTATTTCTAATACTTTAAAATACACCTTAAAGATGAATCCAAAGATTTTCTATCCGTTAGCGAATCTTTCTTCAATTCTTTTTGGTCACACAAATCTTAATCATATGGATGCGAGAGATTTTGTTAAAAACAGCAAAGCTGACATTATGATTATCCATGGAGAAAAAGACACTTTAGTCCCTCAATCATTCTCTAAAGCATTAAAAGAATTATTCCCTGATAAGATTAGATATGAATCTTTCCCCACTGCTGAACATGGACTCAGCTATATCATGGACAAGGAAAGATATAGAAGTATCGTTAATGATTTTTTAGGAATCAAATAAATATTTGTGTTGATTCCAAACAACAACTTTGGTTTAATATTAAGGTTCGTGAATCGCCGTTGCATTATGCGGAATAATGTGATGGATTGTCATCATTAATTGGTGGCGGGGCGAACATTTTTTATTTGTTTATTGATTTTGAAATATAATTTTGGTTAAATGATTAAGTTATGAGAACCGTATGGTTCGACAATTGCCCTAGAAATAGGGATTTTTTTTATTGAAAAGAAAAAACCAGCACAGCTGGTTAAATTTCTTGTATTTCTTTCCAAGAAGAGACAATTGACTTCACTATATCTTTTGCTTCTTCTTGATTGATGTTGCCTTTGAGATAATCATAGATGAGCTTAGCAATTCTAGAAGCATCATCTAATGTACATCCTCTAGTGGTCACTGCGGCAAAGCCAATACGAAGTCCACTAGTTTCTTTTGGAGATAGTTTATCTCCTGGAATCATATTCTTATTTGTGGTGACTCCAATATCTTCTAGTTTTTGTTGAGCTTCTTTACCAGTTAGACCAAACGAATCTAATGTGTTAAGCAAGAAGAGATGGTTGTCAGTATCAGTAGCGATTGCGCCTAATTCTTTTAGTGTTTGGGCGCATTTTTTGGTATTCGCCATTAAAGATGCCACATATTCTTTAAACGCCTCTGTATGCGCCTCTTTAAAGCACACCGCTTTAGCGGCAATAATATGTTCAAGTGGTCCACCTTGATAAAATGGGAAGACAGCAGAATTGATTTTCTTGATTAAGTCAGGATTATTTGTGAGGATGATTCCTCCTCTTGGGCCTCTTAATGTCTTATGAGTTGTACTTGTCACGATATCAGCGTATGGGATTGGTGACATGTGTTTTTTAGCGGCGATAAGTCCGGCGATATGCGCCATATCCACCATCATTAAAGCGTGAACTTCATCACAAATTTCTCTAATCTTTTTGAAATCAATTTCGTATGGGAACGCGCTATAGCCACTTAAGATGACGTTTGGTTTTTCTTCTAGAGCGATTTGTCTTAAAGAATCATAGTTGAGTCTACCATCTTTATCCAAAGGATAATGGACGAATGTATACATATGAGAGGAGAAACTAACAGGAGAACCATGTGTGAGGTGTCCTCCATCATTAAGGACTAAAGAGAGGACTTTGCCTCCTTCTGGCATTAACGCTCTATATGCAGCAGCGTTAGCTTGACTTCCGGAATGAGGTTGGACGTTAGCGAATTCGCATCCAAAAAGATCACAAACTTCTCTAATGGCGATTCTTTCGATTTCATCAACAAATTCACATCCTCCATAATATCTTCTTCCTGGATATCCTTCCGCGTATTTGTTGGTGAGAATTGAAGCGCACATCGCTCTTACATTTTTAGAAGCATAGTTTTCGCTAGCAATGAGTTCGATGCCGTTATTTTGTCTATCTTGTTCTTTTTGAATTAAATTTAAAATATCTTCCATTGAGTTTACCCCCTAACTCATTTGGAATAATGATAAAGGAAAATAGACTATTCTTAAATAATTATTTGTAGAAAGAGAAATAATATTCGCTGATCTTCTCTGGAGAAATGTCACTCGCGTGTCTTAAATAATACTGTAGTAACGCGGTATATCCATTGATATATTGGTGAATCTTTAAATCCATAGGAATGTCATTATTCCCAATGATTTTCTTATTCACCAAAGATGTCACAAGTGGTTTTAATCTTTTTCTTAATTGAGAAAGAAAGATGGAAGACGCACCACTATTAAGGATAGAAAGAATTAATTCTTTATCTTCTAAGAAGTGATAGAAAGAATGGATGATGATATGTTTCAACTCCTCAGGAGCATCTTTAGAAAAATCATGATGTTTTTCTTTCTTTAACGAATGAGAAAAGATGTGATTAAAGATATCATCACAAATATGAATGAATATCTGGTCTTTATTTTTAAAATAAATATAAAAAGTCGACCTAGAAATATTCGCTTCTTTGATGATGTCAGTGTTCGTGATTTTGCTATAGTCTTTTTCTTTAATTAGGCTAGAGACTGCCTCATATATTTTCTCTAACGCACTAGCTTCTTCTTTCTTGTATCTCATAAATATCGAACACATTATACTATTATTGTTTCTTTTTTTCTATTTTATTTGTCACACATATATTAATATGTAGCAGATGAATAGCTTGTCTTTATTAAGAAAAAGAATGATTACAGTTATCTCTTTATGTGTTTTAACTTTAGTTATTTTCTTTTTCTCTCTCTTCATTGGCTCAAGCAATATGTCATTTACTGACGCTTTGCTTGGTTTATTCAATCAAGGAGAAGAGGTAAATCGCATTATTATGCTAAACATTCGTTTACCAAGAGTCATCGCTGCTTTATTAGCAGGAATTGCTCTATCAATCAGCGGTGTTATCATGCAGACAGTCAGTAACAATGTTATGGCCTCTCCTACCACTTTAGGTGTTAGTAACTCCGCTGTATTAGGCGCAAATATCGCAATCATTGTAATAGGTGGAGGAATGATTCCAGTTACTGGAGGAAAAGTCTTTGTTGAAAATCCTTATTTAACAAGTTTATTTGCTTTCTTATTCGCTTTAGGCGGAACTCTACTTGTTTTAGGACTTTCTCGATTTAAAAAATTTAACACCGCCACCACTGTTTTAATCGGTGTTACCTTTGGTACATTTTGTACTGGGGCCACTACTTTGATTCAATATTTCGCTACTGATACAACATTAAGCAGCGCGATTTATTGGTCTTTTGGAGATCTAGGAAGAGCGACATATACCTATGATTTAATTATTTTAGTTGTCACTTTAGTGGCACTCCTATTCTTCTTAGTTTTCTCATATCGATATAACGCTTTGCTATTAGGAGAAGATACCTCTAGAACATTAGGAATTAATCTTAATGTCTTTAGATTCATTTCTCTTTTACTTGCCTCACTATTAACTGCAGTTTGTGTTTCCTTATTAGGAATCATTGGATTTATCGGACTTGTCGTTCCTCAAATCATGAGAAAGATTGTTGGCAATGACCATAAATATCTAATTACCACCTCTTCTCTTTTTGGAGCGTGTTTCCTTCTTATTTGCGATGATATTTCTAGAGTGGCCGCGAACGGTATCTCTCTTCCAGTAGGAGCGATTACATCTTTAATTGGCTCCCCAATATTTATATTGATTTTGTTACTTAGTAGGAGAAAGAAATCATGATTAAAGTGAATAATTTGTCTTTCTCATATCGTAAAAATAAAAAAGTACTCCAAGGGGTTTCTTTCGAAATCAAAGAAGGAGAATGTGTGGTTTTACTCGGCCCTAACGGAGTAGGAAAATCGACGATTATCAATTGTCTTACTGGAGTGAATAAGGTTAAAGAAGGAGATATCATCTTTGACGACAAATCAATTAAAGAGATTAAAAGTAAAGATTATGCTTCTTTAATCGCTTATGTTCCTCAACTAATAAATGGAAATGATTTAACAGTGAAAGAAGTTATCACTTTAGGTAGACTCCCCTATTACTATGTCTATCCAAATAAGAATGACTTAGAAAAAGTTGATAAAATCATTAAAGAATTCCATTTGGAAGATATCAAAGATGAAATCACATCTGAAATCTCTGGAGGAGAAAGACAGAAAGTCGCAATTGCGAGAAGTTTCATTCAAGACGCAAAAACCATCATCTTTGATGAACCAACCAGTAACTTAGATATCGCTAGCCAAGTTAATATCATTTCTTTAATCAAAGAAGAATGTAAGAAATATAACAAAAGCTCTTTAGTGTCGATGCACGACATTAACCAAGCTTTAGACATCGGTGATACATTTGTCTTCTTGAAAGATAAATCGGTATATAAAGTCTGTAAAAAAGAAGAAATCACACCTGAACTTCTCTATGAAGTTTATGGAATTAAATCACAATTAATTAAGACAGAACAAGGAGGTTATTTCATTTATGAAAAATAAGCTTTTGCTCTTTTCTTTAATCCCTTTATTAGCGGGATGTGTTCCTGCTCAGCCAATCGAAGAAGGGAATTTAATTGAATTGACGGATGGACAAGGAAGAACCGTCCAAATTGATAAAACCAAAAGAGATCGAGTTATCTGTATTGGGGCCGGCGCCCTTCGTTATTACTCCTACATTGGAGATTTAAGTAAGATTGTCGCGGTTGAAGACTTTGAGACCACCACTAAAACCTATGGTTTTGGAGGACAAGTTATCCGCCCATATTATCATGTAAACAAAACGTTCTTTGATACTCTTCCAAGTTGTGGAAGAGGCGGACCAGCCGCTCAAGCACCTGAAAAAGAAAAGATTTTAGAAACTAACCCAGATGTTATCGTTTCTTTCTACTCTGCTGAAGTAAATAACACATTAAGCGAAGAATTAAATGTTCCTGTTATCGGACTTAAACAAGGGCCTGAAGGTGTCTTTGATACAGTTACTAAAAACTCTTTTACTATCTTAGGAAAAGCATTTTCTAAAGAAAGTAGAGCAACCGAACTTATTAATTATATCGATGGAGTGGTTACAGAATTAAGTGCGTTACCAGAATCAAACGATAGTTATTATGTCGGTTGCGTTGGTAACTGGGGTAAGACCAGTATTTATGGCACAATGCTCAATAACCCAACTCTCAAATATGCAAAAGTTAAAGATGCATTAAAAGATTTAGATCTTCCAGGAATGGGACAAGTTGAAATTGACCAAGAAAAACTACTTCAAATCAACCCTGATAAGATCATTCTCGATAGCATGAATCTTTCTGGTTTCATTAACCAATATAAAGAAAACAAAGAAACCTTAAACGCTCTTGATGCATTTAAAAATAAGGAAACTTATGTCCAAATGCCATATAATGCTTACTATACAAATCTTGAAGTTCAACTAATGACAACATATTATGTTGCGTCAATTAGTCATGAAATGAGTAACTTCAATATTGCCACTAAGAGTGATGAAATCTTAACCAAATTCGTTGGTAAAGCTTGCTATAATGAACTCTTAGAGTACTCTATCGCCTACGGGGGATACGCTAAAATTGACATGGATGAATTAAGCAAATAATGAACGAAAACATCAAAGAATTCTTCAATAATATCGCTATTAACTATGTTCACGATGATTCAAAACTCATCGAAGATCTTTTAGATTCCCTTTTCTTAGAGAAGTGTCCAAGCATCTTAGATTTAGGATGTGGCAAAGGAATCATCTCTGAAAAACTCGCGTTAAGAAATAAAGGCGAAGTTGTTGCCTTAGATTTCAGTTCAGAAATGATTAAATACGCGAAAGAGAAGATTAAGAATCCAAAAGTAACTTTTGTTAATGAAGATTTCTATGAATTTAAGTCAAAACCTTTTGACGCGATTATTTGTTTTGATGCCTATCCTCACTTCATGGATGTTGAAGGATTTGTTAAAAAGGCGAATGATCTTCTTAAAGAAGACGGGCTTCTCGCCATCATTCATGATATTGGTAGAGAATCACTCAACGAACACCATAAACGCTCAGCAGGGAAGGTTTCTAGGCTCTTAAAAGCGCCCCAAGAAGAATGTGAACCACTACTAAGATATTTCAAACCGATTGAATTAGGGGAAAGTGATACATATTACAAGATTGTGATGATTAAAAGATGAACAAGATTGTATAATAAATAATTGGGAATAAAGAGGTAGAAAAAATGTTTGGAAAAGAATTAGCCCATGATGAATCCTATATCAAGGAATATGGTGAATATAAAATCACAAGTTCATACACAGTCTATGAAGCATATATCGAAGAGATGCATGATAAAGATGGAAAACTTGTCACTAATAAAGATGGTTCACCAAGATACAGATATATTGATGAAAGAGATGTCTCCACATTAAAAGAAGATGTCTTAGTGAAAATCATTAGAGAAGGTTTCTATAAAGACGCCTATCAAGTCAATGGTGATTATGTTGAAAAGGTCGAAAAAGAAGAAGGAAAGAGAATTTACTTCGTTGTCGATAAAGAAAAAATCACTACTTTAGAAAAAGGCACTAAAGTGATTGCAAGAAATGGCACTTATCGTCTACTCAAAGAAGTTGGCTATGTTCTTGTTGATGATTACGAAATCGAAAAACCAAAAGTCATCGCGGTTAGAAAATTCAAGAGTGAAGATCATGAGGCCGAGGCTAAAGAAATCATCAGAGCGAAATTAAGAAGATTCTCTGATGAGGACTAGAAAAATAATATTTTTTAGAGGGTTTAAAAACCCTTTTCTTTTATATTTTTTTATTGTTTTCAGGTGCACGCAAAAGTATTCTTAAATTAGGAGGAAATTTTTATGAAAAAACTCGGTGTCTTTTTTTGTCACTACTTTTTTCTACGGCCTTAGTTACTGGATGTACAACCTCTAATAACGGTAATCAAGGCGGCAATGATCCAGGTGGAGATCCAGTTAATCCAGGTGGAGAGACTGGTAATGATGAACTTCCTTACTCGATTGAAGAAGTGAAGAACAAATTACTCCAACTTGGTCAAACTCAAGGATTTGAAATCACTCTTAAAGGAGAAGCGACATCCACTCAAGGAGATGCTTCAAGTGGCCAAGTCACTGTTGGCTTAGTGAGAGATGTTTTCTGGATAAAAGAATCCGGAGCGTATAAGAAAGTTGATGACGGAGTTGAAGTATATAGCTACGAAGAAAATCAATATGTATATGAAGAGACCACTAATTTGATGGACTTCAATCAAACAGTGTCCACTGTAACGGTATCGTTCTACTATGCATATGAATATGTGAAGAACGCTCAAGTAACACTTAAAAAGGTTTCTAATATCACTTTTTTGAATAGAAGCGCCTATCAATATGAAGCTTCAATGGTTGCAGCTGGTGTTGCTGCTGCTAGTTTCACTGTTGTTATTGACGCTGCTACAGGTATTACCTTGAAGTTTGCGGCTAAAGCAGTCGCTGGAGCAGAATCTGGAGAAGGATATATTGAAGTCACTTCCTTTAAAGTTGGTAACGAAGTTAATGTCCCTGAATTAGTGAAAAAAAGTAATCCAGGTCCAGGCCCAGTTGATCCAGAGAATAAACTTCCAAAGGCTGGAACATATCCTCAAGATAAATCTCTATCACAAAATCTAAGTTTATACAAAGATGGAGCGATTATTATTCATAAAGATGGAACCGGAATCTTTGTTGATTACGCTGATTATTTAGGTGAGAAGCACTACTTCACTGGCTCATTTTTATTAGATAACGATGACAATATTGTCATGACCACTGTTTTATCCAATATTGAATCAGGTGGAGAAGTTAAAATTTCTACTCCTACTGGTGGATCGATTTTCATATTTGAAAAAATTGCTGAAGATACCTATGCAATTACTTTAGATACCGAATATTGTGTTTATAAGCTAGATGAATCATCTACTATTGAACCAATTACTGAAGGATTCTTGATTACAAAGAGTCAATATACTTCTATCATCACAAATATGGATTATCTTGACCATGATCAAAGTGCGACATTCTTAAAGAAACAATATAGAGGCGCTGATTTAGAATACACCACTACATTTAAATCTGGTGAAGGTAACTATCAAGAAGTTATTGAAAACAATTTATATTTAACTAGTACTGGTTATTACTATGAAGCAGTAAATGATCAACCTGGTTACTATGAAAAATATTCCTATTCCGCGGATAACGATAAATGGATCAAAGAAGACGCTGTTAAATATGAGGAATCAAATGATGACCATTCATACTTTGGTAAATCTGCTGGTCTATATTACTTATCACTACTTCCATTTGAAGAATTAAGTGAACCAAGTGGCGCGAACACATTCTATAGATGCAGAAGTTATAAATGTAATGATGAAGTCACATTAACTGAAGTCAGCATTATGTTCGTTAATGGAGAGTTATATAAAGCTGATTACGTTTTGAACAACTTATATAAATACACTGTTGATGTTTCTGATGTTTCTAACACTGTTATTCTTATGCCAGAAGAGCCAGAAGAATATCCAGAAGATTGTGCTTCTTTATTAAGTGGAGAAGAAGGCTCAACATTTGTCTTTGACAAAATCGTTAATAATGGTTTTGAACAGGATCAAATCGATGAAATGTTAAACATGTATGAAAATCAATCATATAGTTTCTTTACTGACAAATCACTTGAATTCCATAACGAATATCTCGAAATGAAATATGTTGGATTAGGTGAATTTAACGCATACAAGAAACCATCCGATAATATAGCTGAAGTTGAATTAAAAATTCACGAACTATATGTTAGCGGAATGAAGCTTGATGATTACAAAGAAGATGTCGAAATCTACCAATTCGATGTCGAAAAGCAAGAATTGCACTTTGCAATGAAGGGCTCTAATGAAAGCGGTAACCCAATAAGTGCGGATATCGTCTTTAAAAACGCTGAAATCGTTCCTGAACACTATGAAGTACCAACTGAACCTGTTTATCCAAGTGACGCAATTGCGGCTTATCTTAAAGAGCAAGGTTTAGAAAACGAAAGAGTTCCTGAACTAAAAGTTCAAGGTAGTAGTTCATATGCTTTCTATGACGCTGGTGCTCTTATTATTCAATTAGGTTCTTCAATGACTCAAAGCGAAGCAGTCGAAGAATTAGCGAAAATTCTTACTAACGCTGGATTTAAAAAATATGTCATTCCTGTGCAGGAAGAAGAATATGATGTCATATATGTTTCAAGATCAAATAGATTGTCATTAAGATTTGATATAAGTAACGATGACAATACAGTTATGGTCTTGTTCATGACTTACGAAGAAGAATATCCATTTGAAGGATACACTACTTATCCTAAAGATGAAATCGATAAAACATATCCTCTTGGAGTTAGAGATGTTTTACCAGAATTCTCTTATCAAGGTGTCACCTATCAATTAGATACTTCTGGTGATTATGTTTCTTTATTTATCACTCCTCAAGAAGATCAAGGCGCACAAGAAATTTATGATGCACTCGTTAGAGCGTTATCCACTGCTGGTTATATTCCAAATGAAAATAACGTGTTCATTTCTCCTAATGGAGAAATCGAAATCACAATTGATATGTTATATGGCGGAGAGTCAATCACAGTTGATATTAATTTTGTGTATGAAGTAATTGACTGCGAATATAAAGTTATTGCTTACAATGATTATCATTGGACAAAAGATGATGCTCAATTAAAAGTCTACGTTTGGAATATCAAAGGTGAAGGTCAATGGCTTGATTTACATGAAACCGTTGAAGATGAATATGTCTTCTATTGTGATTCAACCTGGATTGGTTGCAAGATTGTGAGATTTGATTCTGATTCTGAAATTGGATGGGGAAATGGTGACCCGAGTATTAGAATTTGGAATCAATCTGATGACTTTGAATTAGATGGTAAAGCCGAATCCTCTCTTTACGTCACATTACATTAATATAATATATCTTTGATATATTAAAAGATGAGCGTCTCGCTCATCTTTTTTTGAAATATTTTTGACTTTCTTTAACGGTGTCTCTCATATGGGAAGATAAATCTTCTTTTTTATAGAACACTGAGAGAATTTCACTGGCGATTGATATCGCGACCTCTTCTGGAGAATCTCCTCCAGTTTGTAAACCAATTGGAGAATAGAAATTCGAGAAATCAATATCTTCTCCATATTTTTCGACCGCTCTTGTGAAATAGTCAGTTACTTTCTTTTTAGAACACAGCATTCCAAAGTATCTTGGTTTCATCTTAAGTTCTAAGATTTTATCTAAAACATTGTAGTCATTTTGATGACTTGGAGTGCAGACAACGATATATCGATTATCAGGAATTCCGTTCTCTTCAATATATTGAACAAAGCCTTTATTAACTTTGATATTCGCAGAATCATCTAAAGCGTCAATAACATAATCTCTTTCATCGATGATGGTGACAAAGAAATTAAGTGGACGAAGGATTCTTGCTAGAGCCGCTCCACAGTGGCCAGCTCCAAAGATATAAACATAGTTTTTAGGTCCAACAAATTCATAGAAAAGTGTCACATGACCTCCACAGGCCATATTAAGTTTCACTTCTCCATCATCGACATGGACTTCTCGATCATATAAACAGTACTTTTCAGTGAAAGACTCTCTTCTTTCAATGACTTCTTTGCATTTATTTCTCGCGTAAAATTCAATGGCCCCTCCTCCGACAGTGCCAAAAGCACTACCGTCTTCTAAGACCGCCATTTTCTTACCGACATCAGCAGGACCCATGCCACTTTTTTCTGTGACAGTGACCACTACTAAGTCTTTTCCTAGATTCTTATATTCTGCAACTTTTGAATAGAAATCAATCATTGAAATACCTCCTTTATATTGTAACGAAAACTATGATTTTTAAAAGATGAAAAAAATCTTTTTTATGTGCGCGTTATTCAAGGTTAATGACCGCGCGTACGAGGCAAAATTTAATTATTAACAAAGTTAAATATTTATGGTTTCATATTGAAGAAGAAGGTTTACAACATGAAGAGACTATTATTTGTTCTAGCATTAAGTACTTTATTAGTGGGATGTGCTCCTGAAGCTGCTCCTGAACTTCCACCAGTTGGAGGTAGCACCTACACAGTTAAATTAACTCCAAGCAAATCTACTTTAACAAATGAAGATTCTGGTTCTGCTATTCAAGTTGAACTAGCGTCAGAAGAAGACGAAACTGTTAAATATAAATTTGAGATTGGATCTCCTTGCTATCTTAAAAATCTAGGAAGTGGGCTTCAAGAAATCATTGTTAAGCCAAACGCATATATCAAATCAGTGTCTAATTACACTGTTAAAAGGTTAGTTGTTGATTTCTATGGCGGTAAAGGCACGAACTTCAATGTCTATGGAAATGGAGAAACCTCTTTAGAATATCACGCTTCCTCTATTCCTGCCGCTGACCCTAATGATGGAGGGATGGTTTATGAATACGAAGTAAATCACACTTCGTGGCAAATCAAAAACGAAACCGAATTCAATAAACCAGGTTTCTATTCTATTTCAGTCATTTTTGAAAAATAATATAGAACTAAATTGTGTTATATAATACAATTTCAATGTTAGAAGGATTTATTTTATGGAAAAACGTAACAAGATTTTAGATGTTTTATTCTCTGTCCTCCTTTTTGGCGGACTTTGGGGAATCTTAGAAGCGACTTTAGGCTCATTCTTACATCTTCCATTTGTTGAAGGAGCAGGAATGTTTGCTTGTAGCACCACCATTATGGTTCCTATTGCTTATATGCTTATGGGAGCGTGCTATAAGAAGACTGGTAATTTCCTTTCATCAATCTATATGGGAATTATGGCGGCTTCTATTAAAGCCATTGTCTGTGCGATTTTCCATTTAAGTTTCAATCCTGTCTATTATATTCTTTTAGAAGCCTTAACTGGTGCGGTTGCTTTACTTGTTATTAGACCAAAAGAAATTATTTCTTTTAAAGGCTTAGGAACATTCATCTTAGCGAATACCATGTACCTCTTAATTGGTACAACATTCATTAGAAGTAATATCTTGACCACTACTCCAAGTGTGCTACTTGATAATATTGAAAAATACGCATTTAAATTCAATATGGTCGCTACTTTATATGTCTTCGCTTTTGGCGCTATTTTATATGGAGTTATGCAACTCGCTCATAAATATGAATGGAAATTTGAAGGATTACAAAAGATTCTCTATTCTCCAATTACCGCGAGTGTTGTCACCTGCATTATGATTGCAGTGACATTCGTCTTAAGATAATAATTATAATACTTGTAATATAAAAAGGAGCATTTGCTCCTTTTTGTTTCATTTTCTGAATATCCGTATCAGTAAGGTTGAGACATTTAAGAGGATGACCGCTAAAGAGACGTACCATTCATAGAATATTAGAGAAACGAAGGCAACCGTCACTAACGCCGCGTTAAATATCAAACCAAATAAATCAAGTTTATTACCTTTAATGATATTAATAGCAATTAGAACTGCGTTCACCACCATCAAGATATAAAAGAATGCTCTAAAGAGATATCCAGCAATTGATAAACTTGGATCTTCCATTAAGTTAAAGTCACCAGCGAATATTGGCCTTAATTCAACAAAAGTAAAAGCTAAAGAGACAATCGTTGATAGCCCTAAAGCAAAGAAGGCAAGAATGTTTCTAAATAATTTCATTATTTAAACCATCCTTCCATTATCTCTTCAGTGACAAAATCAAAGAGCACTACTCCTCGATTTGTTGGATAATTTTGAAGTTCATTCATAATCCAAGGATTAATCGTATTAGCGACACTTGGCGCGTAACTTGGAGGGAACGAATTAGTCATATATCCACTTAAGAAGTTGATTTTCATTTGATAGAGAAGAGAACTTTCTTCTAAACATTCTTTAATGACTGTCTTTTTGTGTTCAATATCATTGACTTTATATTCATCTTGGATATGAATTCCATTCATTGTGAAAGTCGCGTTAACAGCCCAGCCGTTATAGGCAGGAGTCCCAATTGTGGAATCTTTATATCTAGATATAAGATGAATCTTACTTCTTGCTAAACCTGTTAAAACTGGTAAAGAAGTATCTAAATTCCAATAGTCGCCTTTCGCGTATTGTTTTAATGCGTCTTCAAAAGAAAGAGAAGAACTCTTGGCTTTTTCTTCTTCCTTAACAGACATGAAGATGAATTCTGTTGGATTATTCTTTAAGAATGATTCACATGTGTAGACGATTTGAGCAAAACTTGCTTTTTGATCAACGATACCGTGCACTGCGATTAATTCATCTCTTACGAGTTGAAGACGGATATCTAAAAATCTCACTCCAATATTGAGTTGGTTTTCTAAAGAAAGAGATTGACATTGTCCCGCTAAATCACCAATTGAACGTAAAGCCATCGTGTCGTGTGCTCCTGGAATATTAACTTCTTTAATTGGAGTTAAATCACTAATATCTTTCATCCAGTCTTTGTGGAAATAGGTTTTACTTTGTTGCTTAAATAGACCACTAAAACCAACAATCCCACTAGCGATTGTTAAAGTGGTTAAAGAAATACCTATTATTACGTTTTTAACGTTCATAAGATGTTTTACTAAAGTAAATTATAGCAATATTCCCTTAAGAAAACTATATTTATGAATCTTTTTTAATGATTCATGTGCTTTCTTTTTGTATTCGTCAGCTTTTTTTAAATCAACTTCAGCGTATAAACCTTTTTGATAGCAGATTGATAGAAGCGCGTAGATATTCGGATGAACATAGATATTGTCTCCCGCTATTTTTAAGTCTTCGAAGGCTTCTTCTTTGCTTTTGAGGTTACATTTTCCATTTAAAATATGAAGAGCAAGAAATCCTCTCGCGTCTTCTCCTGTCCAAAGATGATGATCACTGAAATATAATTCGCAAGCTTTATCAATATCTTTTTTTACTCCAACTCCGTTATCGTAAAAATAGGCCAGACAAAGAACTGCTACTTTGTATGTGTCTTTGTCATACGATTGTTTGACCACTCTAAAAGCTTCCTCTAAATCTCTATTCAATGAATAGAGAGCAATTCCATAATCAATAAGATTCCATTTATTATTATCTGCAGTCCCTTTTTTAAATAACTCAATTGCTTTATCAGGTTCTGTATCGATAAGTTTTTCCGCTAAATCGTGGCAAGCATCAGGATAGCCTTGTTCCGCACTTCGCTTAAGAAGATTTAGTCTAAATTTTTCATCTCTATAATAATGATTATCCTTTGACCAAAAATATAATCCTTCAGGATCATTAAGATTCTTAGCTAATTTAGTGTAAGCATAACTACATTCAAAATCATATTCGGTTAATTTTTCGGTTTCATATGCTTCCGCTAACCAAGTTGCGGCAATTGGAACTTCTTCTTCAAGAAGGTCGAAAAGGTAATCAAAAATAAGGCCTCGATTTTCCCAAGCCTTTCCACTGTGGTGAAAAAGAAAATCAACATATTCAATTTTCTCTTCTGTTGTCATATATCATTTATGATATCAAATTATAATGAATATGTTGATTATTTGTTATTTAGTTATTTTATAACTATTTCCATCTACTACTATATTCGATGAATAGAATTCTTTAAAAGCATCAATCGCGTATTTGATGTCTTTAGTTCCTGCTGTTTCGTAACTGGAATGCATTGCAAGTTGAGCTAAGCCGATATCTACGGACATTAACGATACTTGAGATAATAAGATTCTTCCTAACGTAGCACCACCTCTAACATCGCTTCTATTAGTGAAGAATTGATATGGAACTGAGGCATTATCACAAATCTTTTGGAAGATTGCACTGCTAATGGCGTCGCTTGTATACGCTCCTGTAGCATTAAACTTGATAGCAATGCCTTTATTCATATAGATTTTGTTATCACTATCAGTTAAATATGGCTTGTTTGGATGGACAGCGTGCCCATTATCCGCACTCACTAGGAATGAATTAGCGACAGCAACTTCATATTCAAGATTTAAGTCTTTGCACACTCTTAAGAGTGAGGATTTTAAGAAGTCGCTATCAGCACCTTGATTAGAAGAGGAACCGACTTCTTCATTATCAGCAATATATAAGACATTAATCGCATTATCGTTATTAGTATCGCTAAAAGCGATAGAGGATGTATAAACACACATCAAATCATCTAATCTACCAGAGGAAATGAATTCATTTTTCTTTCCCCAAACAATTCCGCTTTGTTTGTTATATAAGAACAAATCAAAATTAACGATATCTTCTTTTTTGAGCTTCAAGTTAGAGGCAATTTCATCTTTTAAAGATGCGTTATCTTCAAAAGCAACAAATGGTTGAGTGTCAACCGCCATATTATAATCATATCCGCTATTAATATCTCGATTGAAATGGATACAAACATTAGGAATAAATAAGGTGTAATCAGATAAATTCACTAATTCTGTTTTTACACTGTTTTCTTTATTAATTACTACTTTACCAGCAATTGATAAAGGTCGATCTAGCCAAGAAGGGACAATCATTCCTCCATATGGAGCAACATTGATTTTAGTGTATTTATCTGTTGTTGTATTAGCTTCTGGTTTAACTTTAAAACTTGGTGAATCAGCATGAGAAACCACAACATGGAAATATGGATGATTATCATCAACGTTTTTACCAATATTAAAGGCCACGATTGTTGTGTCGTTTCTAACGATGAAAACTTTATCTCCGGCTTTGAAGTTAAATCTTTGATATTCTTTAACTTCATTATATCCTTTTTTAATTAAAATATTAGAAACATTTTTAATCGCGTAACACGCGACTGGACTTTCATTAATGAAAGACACTAAGTCGTTTCCGTATCTAAGATTTTCTAAGGCAGTTTCTTCATTTTTAGAATTTGCACGATCAGGTTTTTTTGCGTCATTTGGAATGAGCCAAGTCTTACCTGAAAGGACCGCTCCTGGGATTCGTCCTTGAGAGCAGTAATTACGAATACTTCTTGCCGATAAATTGAATTTCTTTCCAGCTTCTTCTACAGATATATACTTCATAAAAGGTAAAATCTCCTTTATCGGTAATATTATAGAACTTATCGGCAAAATTCTCTACATTTTTATTTTTGTATTTTTCTTAGTTAAGATATAGATATTATATATCTATATAATTTTCAAATTTTGATGAAAAACTCTACACCACAAATTGCTTTAATTAAATTTTTATTGATAAATAATTGTTATTGTCTTAGTATATTCGTAGGATTTTTTGATTATGAAAAATAAAAAATTGTTATGGATCGCAGCAATCGCACTAGATGTTGCCGTTACAGTATTCTTATTTGTAATACACATTATCATGCTTATTAACATCGTTGGAAAGACTCCTGAGGAATTACAAGCTCTTAGAAGTCAAGACAATCTCATTGGAGCGTTAATGAGAGACAATGTCTTATATCTTGTCGGATTCGTTATTCCATTATTCGTTATCTTAGTTATTAACATTGTTGGACTCGTCTTCTATGTTAAGAAACAAACAAAGAAAGAACCAGTTCAAGTCAATGACTTAACAGACGAACAAAAAGAAGCTCTTAAGAGAGAACTTCTCCAAGAACTCCAAGGAGATAAAAAAGAATAGTCACATTTGTGACTTTTTCTTTTAGATTAATTAAAATGGGCTTGATTAAAAAGAAGACCTTTTAAGTCTCTATATATTATTAATATAGTTCTATCACTATTCTTGGTCTAACGTAATGGAATTTGTTTGTTGATGATATTCCAAAATCACCTGTACCCTCCGTATCACTGCCTGTTAAAATAGATAGGTTTACTCCTGTTCCGCTTGAATGAGAAGGAGAACGCGTCCAATAAATACCACAATATGTATAAGGATAATAGGTGGCTGGTTGATAGGTGGTTCGCTGTCCTTTATGATTATAAATCCCACTAATTGCTCTCATATAATCGCTTGTTTTGAATGCTTTATTACATGATTCTGATGCGCTAACCAGCGAGACTTTATCAAGAGTGTCATCACAACAATAGTTATTATTTGGATAGTCGGTTGTTTGCGAAGAATTATCCACTAGTGTTTCGACAATGTAGTCATCACTTCCATCAAAAGCTACATTATAAAAATAATTGTTCAGCCAACGCCTTATATCCGACTTATCATAATTGTTGTAGTTTTGATCGAACATTTGATAATCGATAAGCATACTTGAAGCAAGCGTATACAAATTATCTGATAATGAAATAATGTTCCATTTAATCGGTGAACATTTAAACCAATATGTTTCTCCACAAATAATCTCGGTTCCACTTGAAAAATAATGAATGTATTCTCGGTCTCGTTCTACGGCAACATCTTTAACATAATATTCGCCATCTAGGAAATACCAACCCTTTTCATTTGTTTCCTGCAGATTATTTAATTTTGAAATTATCTCACTGTCATTAATGTTCTCTTGTGGATATAAGCCATATGAGATTTTCTCGTCAATAAGTACAGGAATCATCTTCCATTTTGCAATAAGGACAATATTTTTTCCAATGTTTGAATCAATACTAGTCAAAAGTTTATCATCTAGATACCAACCGATAAATTTATAATTATATCGTTGTGGTTCATAAAGATTAATTGTCCCAGATTCTAAAGCATATGAATCTGGATTTAATTTGTTGTTTTCACCTCCATTTAGAACATAACTAATTGTAAAATAATTCCATCTTGCTTCTAAGGTGTAATTATAATTAGGCATTGAAAACGAATAAGATATATTCGTAGTGATGACATTTCCGTCTTCGTCATACCATCCTAAAAACCTTACATCAGTTTTTGAATATACGGATACAGTTATACTTTGAGTATAATCATATGCTTTCGAAAACGTTGAATATTGAGTGTTTCCTTGGTATTTAACAAGAATAGAACCTAAATGAGGCGCATTGACATAAGCATTAAAAGTGAATGAACTTAGTTTAAACCTTGCTTCTATAGTGACATCTTCTTCCCAAAGCATAATTTGGTAATTAATACTATTTGACAAGTAACTATTTGAAGAATACCATCCAACAAAAGAATAACCCAAGTATGTGTTAACGCTTATATCAACGCATGTATTGTATGGATATTCGCCATCTCCAACTATAGTTCCTGCTTCTTTCATATTTGTCGTAATCGTTAATTTAACTTTTTGATTAAAAATTGCAACGAATTGCATTTCGCTTGCCATAGTTGGATAAGATAGTTGATTCCCATCCTCATCAAATACAACGCTTCCATTATAGGACCAACCTCTAAATGAATATCCCATCTTAGAAACATCAAAGAAAAAATCTGATAGATTAAGAGAAAAAACTTCTTTTGAGGAAACGTAAGATGGTGAACTTCCTCCATCTAAATCAAACAATAATGTATATTTAATTCTTTCCTCTTTAAAAACTGCTGTATACGTTTTATTTTCTGTAACTTTAGAAACAGCAGGAGACCATCCATCAAAAACATAGTTATAATCGTTTGTTCCTTCTTTAGTAGGAATATCGCTATCATATGATGGAATTGAACCATAAGGAACATCGTTATCTATTTCGAGTATGTCTCCGTCCCAGTTTTTCCAAGTAATTGTAAACGCCTCTTTGTTTGAATTCGAGCAACAAATAGTATTTAACAACATTATTACAAATGCAAAGCACACTAAAAACCTGTTTTTCATATAACTTCTCCTTTTATATCTGTTCTGCAACATTTAATTCTTTTAGTTTTGAATTAATCATACATTTCCAACATTTAATCTTTTGTTCGACTTTAATACTAGCAACACCACTTGTGCTTATAACGGCAATAGATTTCTCTTTGTATGAAAAATTAAATATAAAACGTTTTCTTTTGATCAAATCATTTAATATAGTTTCAGTGTTTCTCCCATTAAATACAATTAAATCGGCATCATTAATTAGTTTGTCCAAATCTCTAGATTTCTTTTCTGTTCCAGGAATTATATCCCTATCCCTGCCACTTAAACATCTGCAGCAACCGATTATGTCTGAAATTGCTATATCAAATTTTGTTTTTTTAAGACAATGAACAATCATCTTTTTAATATCATAGAGCTTATTATAATTAATAGGGTTTTCATTTTTAACGCTCTTAAAACATTGCTCATATTTTTTTGTCAGTGAAGTTAGACCGTTTAAATTAAAAACCGATTCTAAAATAGTCCAAAACTTATTATTTCTTACGTTTGTATATTGAAGTCTTGCATTGAGCGAATTGATTGTTACGTGTGTTCCAAGTATCAATATTCTTATTTTTTTATCATAAGAAAAATATATGGGGTCAATATCGTCATCTGTTATTGTTTGAACATCAATGGATGGATTATCTTTTTTAAAAGATAAAATGTATTCTTCAATTAGATCCTCATTGTTTTCACTTTTTGTAAGTTTAAATAAGTCTCTCTTTTCCATGCAACCAAATTAATCACTTTATGATTAAATTTTAGAGAGAGAGAGAGAGAGTCAAGCACTCATGTATATCGAGTGCTAATTTCATTACTTTGTAATGAATTATAATATAAATATAATTATGCAATAAGAAAGTATTTAAAAAGCGCGATTGCGCTTTTCTTTTTTAATGATACCAGAAGGTTAATAGATTAAGTAAAGCATCTGATTTTGCCATATTTGCAACTTTATCAAATGTCGATAAAACACAAATGAGTAGAAAAACATCACTTTGCATCAATTCTTTATCTCCATTATATTTATCGATAATTATATTGTATTTCCAACTGATGGTTGTTAAATCCATGTGTGGAGTTATTTCTTTAGAAATAGAGTCTTCAAAATATGTTCTAAAGGCAAATCTTGCTTGCCTAGCGTAAATATTCTCGTTAGCGAAATAATTATAGAGATAAGTAATTAAATCAGATCCATTATGTGTTGTTTTTTCAACGATATGATATGAAGTAGAGGCAATGTAATTAAACAAAGAGAAAGCGTTTTCTCTTCCAATAGAAGAAACCCACTCATCATATTTATTTAAAATCACACTGATTCTGCTACCATCCGTGTATTTTGCCGTTATTTCCATTATTTCTAATACTTGATCACGTTCTGCCATATTGAAATCCTCTTCTAATTGATTATATAAGAAAAAAGCGCTTCTCGCGCTTATTTTCGTAATAAATGATAATTTAACTAGTTATATGAAACAATCGCACTAATAAGGTCACTTCTAGTAAGCGGTTTATAGAAGTAGTAACCTTGGACCACCATTTCATTATCTAGATTCTTAAGAATATTATATTGTGCTTCGTTTTCAACACCAACGACAGCAACTTTAATACCAACGTTATGAGCGTTCTTCACGATATCTTCAACCGCCTTAAGTTGAATTGGGTCTTTATCAATCTTAATGATTAAGTTACGAGCAATCTTAACTTCGTTAAATCCTAAATCCTTAAGCTTTTCACTACCGATATATTCTCCAGTAAATCTATCGCAAGAGAAGAAGATATGGTAACTCTTCAACTGATTAGCGAAGTCTTTAATCTTGTCGATATTATCTGGAATCATATCCTCAGGAATTTCAAAGGAAATGAAGTTATCAGGAATGTTATTTTTCTCAACGAGTTCAATAACTGATTTAATTAAGTTTGGATCTTTTAAGTAAGTTTGGTCGATGTTAATCGCGATACGTTCAAAATCGTTAATTTTGAATGCACCTTTACCGTGCTCTTTATATAAGTTACCAACAAAGTTAATGATTGATTCAGTAATGATATGAGTCTTATTTTCTTTTTCAGCGATACGTGAAATCTCTTCCGCGTTAAAGAAGACTCCTCTATGAACGTCGTTAATACGGAGAAGAATTTCTGCGCCATAGATGTGTTTGTTAGAAACTTGAACGATTGGTTGAAGATTAACAGAGGCTGTAGATTGACCAGAGAATTCATTTTCAATGACGGATAACATGAATTCACGTTTAGAAGCACTACGGCTAATCGCATAGTCACAGAAGTAAATGAAGTCTTTGCCTCTTTCATTCTTATCAGAACGATAGAAATCACCCATATGTCTCATAAAGTCATCAACTGAAGCATATCCACGAGGATAACCAACAGGAAGATATGTTAATTTAAATTGATCATCACTACCATCATCTAAATAATGTTCTTTAGAAACATCATAGATGTTTTCGCAAATATTAAGAACATCCGCATGACCATATGATGGAAGATGAATCGCAATTGTCGATGGGTTATAGAGATAGACATCAGAGATCTTTAATTTGTTTTTGATATTTCTAATTAATGAACGGACACAGAAAAGCAATCCTTGTTCTTTTTGGCTCTCTAAGAATGAATCAAAGTTATCGATGGTTAAAAGTAAAACATAACCACGACCACTTGATGTATATTCGTTCTTTAAGACTTTATGTAATGAATAATAGGAATATGTGAGATAGTTTTCATTAAAGAGGACTCTTGAATCAACATCTTCGTCATCAGAAAGAGTTTTTAATAACATTGCGTAGTTTTGTTTCTTTCTTTCGTTAAGGTTCAAAGATAATTCAAATCTCTTCTTACCAAGAGTAACTTCTTTAGCTTTAAAGGTTCTTTTTGGACAGTCGTTACATGGACGATCAAATCCATATAATTCTTTATAACAATATCCTCCAATTGTGGCTTTTGGAATGAATTTCTTTAAATCATTAGATAAATATGTAAGGGTAAATTCATCGTTTGATTTATAAAGCATATAATCACTCATGGAGAGGATATATTCATTCTCGCTATTACGGAGATCAAGATAATCAAGAAGTTCTTTCTTTTCAAAGTAGTGAGCGATTCTTAAACAGAGCATGAAGAATGATTCTCTTAAATAGGAATCGATATAGAAATCGCGATATCTATTAAAGAAGTAAATCAAAGCGATAGTTCGTCCGTCCGCATTAGTAACGACTTGATAATATCCACTTTTAATTCCAAAGAAATCAAGTTGACGGCCTAAGACTTTATTCGCGTGATTTCTGGTTGAGAAATAATATGAACCATCATCTTCAGAAGCACTTTCTAAAGAAGAAATGAAGGATTGGTCAATAGTTTTATTCTTTTGGAAGATATTTGCTCCTTCACTAGCGAGGAGTAGGCGATACGCTTTAGTAGAATCATCGTAAACGATGATACCGGCTTCATCTAATTCTAAGAATTTCACTAATTCATCAAATAAAGCTTTAATTGCGGTTTCACTTTCTTCACTGTTTGTCGCGTTATACTCTAATGTAGAAATCTTAGAAAGAATCTTTGACATATAGCTATGATTCATCGTGCTACTCATTAAGAGATTTTTGCCAATATTATTTTCAATTCTATTAGGAATGAAGATATTCATATTCTTGTTTTGTCTTCTAGCATATCTAAGATCACTTAAAAGATATTCTTCACTAGAATATGGATAGACTACAAGAGCATATCTAGGAGCGATATTTCTAAGTCCACCAGCTTCTCTAATGACGATTGAACTATCACTAGCGGTGAGCTCTAATTGTTCTTTAACTCTACTTAAAGAGTCGATAACTGGTAGATAAATGATTAAAGATTTTCCGTCTTCTCCAAACATGAATAATGTTCTTTCATAGTCATTAAATGTATGGAAATATAGGTTAAGAATTCTATTCTTATCATCTTCTGACAATTCATCATCTAACATATAAGAAACAGAGATTAAGGTGTTTTTAAAGGATTGAGAAACATGGATGATATTAAAGAGATTCTTTTTGAAAGATTCAAAGGTAATTAAATTACGATTCTTATCGACATATTCTAAGTTAAGATTAGTGTAATCTGGTGTTGTGACCACTAAATAAGAATTGTCGAATTTCTTTTTAATATCATGCATGGCGTCATTCATGCTATCGACTTCATCGATATTCAAATCACGATAGAAATCAAAACTTGTATCGTTAGCGGCGAGTTTTTTGATATTGGAATAAGTTGTTAAATAGATTTGTTCATAATACACCGCGTGTAATCTTTTCATCATAAAGATAGAGAAAGCAATATAGGCAAGTAAAGATAAGGCAAAGAAGACAATTAAAAGAATTAAGAACACTCTTTCTTCTTTAGCGAGATATAATACCGCGAAAATAATGGAAACGATAACATCCACACCTAAAATAACCGCTGGAACGATTAGGTAGAATCTTCCTAAGGAAGATAGGTTCTTTTGACGATCGAGAAAATTACGACCCTTTGTATTCATTACCAATACCTCCTCTTAAGATATCATTTCTACCAATATCACCAATTGTAGAAACAACTGACTTACCTAAATCGATATATTTATCGAGAACTTTAAGATAGTCATCGATATTTTCTTCTTTATCTAAAAGATTTTGAACGACTTTAATCGAGACATATGGAATGTCTTTCAAGGTGGCCGCTAAAGCGACACCAGCGCTATTATGATCAAAGACGATTCTTTCATCGGTGATGCCATATACTCCTCGATTTTGATTTAAAATCTTTAATGTTTCTTCTGCTAAATTATCACTTGATAAATAGACTGCGTCGTAAGAAGTGATATAGCTTCTCTTACCAACACCTTTTTTAAGGTAGTTGATAATATCGTTTTGAACTTTGAATTCATGTTGGAAACCTGGAATTTGTCCAATTCCAACGTTTTTAACTAAAGATAAATCAGCATTAACATCTATGATGTTATTTGAAATAACAATGTCACCACTCTTGGTGCGTTTATCAATACCAAAGCAACGACCGACACAGATTACTAAATCGACATAATATTTATTTAAAATATGAGAAACAACCGCACTAGAAAGAATGGAACCATATTGGTCACCCATAACTAAAAGTTCTTGATTGAAGACCGTTCCAATATAAGCAACGTAACGGTTTAAGAAAACTTCTTCACGTCTGTTATAAAGAACTTTCTCGAAATAAAGGATGTCATCATGTGACGCACCAATGACCACGATCATTATTTCTTTCCTCCTTCAAATGGATTGTTCTTAAGGAATTCTTCATAATCCGCAAAGCTTAAAGCTTTAGAATAATAGAATCCTTGAATTGTGTCGACTCCCATCTTTCTTAATATATCAACTTGTTCTTTCTTTTCAACACCTTCGATAATGACTTCCATGTCATTGACATGGCCAAGTTCCACTAAGAACTTCACGATTGAGCGTGTCTTTTCATCTTCAAGTAATTCATCAGCGAATGATTTATCGATTTTAATCGCATCGAAAGGAATATTCTTCAAGTTATCAATTTGAGAATATCCAACACCATAGTCATCCATTAAGACTCTGATGCCTTTATCTTTAAGTTTCTTAATAACGGAAACTGATAAGAATTGGTTAACTTGAGAGGTTGTTTCAGTAATTTCAATTTCCACGAGTGAAGGTGGAACTTGATATTTTTGTAGTAAAGCAACAATTGTGTCTAAGAATGAATGTGAGAAGAACTCATATAATGAGAAGTTTGTGGAAACAGGAATAACTCTTCTACCTCTTCTAATAGAGTTAGACAAGTCTTTTAGGGCTGCTTCAAAGATATAAATATCAATTGCAGAGATTAAACCAAATTGTTCAGCTTTATCAATAAAGACACCAGGAGTTAATAATCCTCTAGTAGGAGAATTCCATCGACAAAGAACTTCAGCAGAGACAATTTCTTTCTTCTTTAAGGAATATTTTGGTTGATAATATGGAACGAATTCGCCATTATTCAAAGCGTCTTGTAATTCTTTTAAGAAGTTTGTTGATTCTTGGTTGGTGATTTGAGGAACAAATCTTGAGAATGATTCAAAGTTTGCTTCTCCAGTGCTTCTAGCGGAGAACGCATCTTCAATCGCACTGATGATATTTTCTCCTTTGTTCACTTCTCTAAGACCAAAGAATGGTTGAGCCCAAATCTTGAGATCATATTCTTTGACTATGTCATAAACTTTAGTAAGAATTACACTTACAAGTTGTTTCACTCTTTCTTCTTCAGCTTCAAAAGAATAAATAAGGAAGATTCCTCTATTAAATCCAAAGACATAACGCTTATTAGCAAATTCACTCTTTGGGTTTTCAAATAAACCTGTTAAGAATGAAGCAACATTAAAGTTGAGTTCAGTCATCGCATCATTTTTAAATGCATTAAATGAAGTTTCAAGTGAAGCGGTTGAGAAAACAAGAATCGCTTGTTTTTTGTTCTTTGATAATGGAGAACGAATGAACATAGATACTTTTTGTCTAAAAGCATCAAGATTATAGAAAGCAATCGCGTGTCCTAATGTGTAAGTATTTTCAGCTTGGAGTTGAGCGATAAAATCTCTTTCTTTAAAGGCTGAGATAAGTGAAAACACTGTTCCAAAACCTGAGACAATACAAATAACAAGAACAATGAAATCAATCGCTGTAGTAACATCTCCAAATAAACTTGGTGATATAACAGTGGCGATTTGAATTGATAAGGATGCTAAAAAGATTAAGCCACAAGCGGCAAACAAGATATTGTAAATAATAAGTATCTTATTATTTTTGTTCATCCTCTTTCTTTTCTCCTTGTTTCTTGGAAATCATTTCATCGAGTAATTCTCGTTTGAGTCTTTCTCTATCTTCATTAGAGATAGTATCTAGACTACTTGGTGTTTTATTTTCTTTTGCTTCACCTTCTTCAGTTTCCTTTAAAGCTTTAAAGATGTCTTTAGCGGAAACGATGATTAAGTAGGCAGCGGGGAGAAGCAATAACACTAATAAGCCCCATGGTGAGGAAACGAAATAGAAGATTCCTCCTAGGAATGGTGAATTAACTTTCACGGTTCCTAAATATAATTTTTCGGTGACAAATTGATATTGTCCCATTTTGCTGTATTCGCCTTGATCATTAATACCTGATGTGACAAATACATATTTTCCTTTGCCAAATTCAACATTTTGCCTAATATGAAGTTCTCTAATACGGTGAGTCATTACCTGACCAATAGCTATCATTTGGCCAGTTACGAATTCAGGAGTTCTTAAGTCAAATTCTGAAGGTTTTATTCCTGTATCGTTGTTTTTGAATGTAATGTCAATGCCGTTATTGATGTCTTTTTTATTAGGATCGGTCTCATCTAGGCTAGCATTGTATCCAGGGAATGTCATGATGAAGTCTTTGCCAACATCTTCGGGATTATGTTCCGGATCACTGACAACTTCAGCACCTTTAACTCCCTTGAGAGCGTTAACGATGACATCCATTTCTTCTTTATATGTAATTAACGCGCTTTGCGTTTTATATAAAGGTTCCATGGAGTTAGTAAGAACGATGAATGTTCCTACTCCGAAACGGATTTCTTCATCATTGTTTTTGGCTTTGTTAACCATTCCATCGATTTGAGCAGCTCCTAAGAAGCCAAATACTAGTAAGAAGATTCCTAGTAACACCCATTCGATGATTTTAAGAGCCTTACTTTTAGGCTTTTTTTCTCTTTTCTTTTTCTTAGGAGTTTCCTCCACAACTTCTTGGATCACTTCATTATTCACTTTGTCGCTCATAACTTAATGACCTTTCCACCAAATTGAGATTTCTTTTGATTAGCGACATTGAAGTCGTCAAATATTGTGGCGTCCCCACGATGATCAGAGAACTGTTCATCACTAATATAGTAACCGTTATTGGTTTTAACGATGAATTTTCCTGGAATGACTTTAAGAACATCTCCCTCTTTAGTAGAGTAATCAACTTGTTCTTCTTGAGGAGGAGTTTCTTTCTTTTTACGTTGAGGAGGCATTCTCTTTGGTTTTGGTTTTTCTTCGACTTTTGGTTCTTCTTTAGTCTCTTCAACCAAAGGTTGTTCCTCTTCTTTATTCTCTTCCACTAGTTCATATTCTTCATCGCTAGCAGCGTAAACAGTTTCTTTATGTCCGTCGACATAAATGACTTGCGCGTCACCCATAACACGATAGATAACTTGTTCTTTCTTTGGAGCATTCTCTATTTCTTCTTCAGGTTCTTGAGACTCTTCAGAAGGAACTTCTTCCACCACCTCAGGAGCTGGTTCTTCGACTTGTGACTCTTCAACAGGTGCTTCTGTAGCAGGAACATCTTCAGCAGGTACTTCTTCTTGAGGAGCTTCCTCTACTGGAGCGGCTTCTTGAACTGGCTCTTCAGCTAATGGAGCCTCTTCTACCTGAGGAGCGGTTTCTGCTACTTCAGGAACGTTTTCTTCTATTGGAGCCTCAACTGGAGTTTCATTAGAAACTGTTTCTTCATTATTAGGTTCACTAACAGGTTCATTAAGAGGAGTTTCACTTTCAGATGGGATTTCATTCGACATCTGGGCTAATTCAACTTCTAGAGGCACTTCTGGAGTTTTAGCCTGTTCTTCTGGACGATAAATTGGTCCATCATATGGATCTTTATTCTTCTCAGCTTCTTCGATGATACGTTTTCTTCTAATTTCAATAAGAGATTCATGGTATTTACGAAGTTCTTCGAGTTCTTTTTGTCTTTGCTTCGCTTCTTCAAGTTCTCTTTGAGCGATGAGTTTTTCAACATATTTCTCCCACTCAGCGATTTCTTTTTCTTTACGAGCGATTAATTTATCTAATTCTTTTTGATTGAGCTTCTCAGCTTTCTTAAGATCATATTCTTCTTTGTAATATTCTTTTTCGTATTTATTTGGGTGAAGTGGTAAATCTTCTCTCACTTGAGCGTGTAAATAGTCTCTATAGGCTTGATCCACTCGTACGAATTCGATTGGACCTTTTAAAAGGTCACCATAAACGAACTTCTCATCATCAATACTAGTAAGGATTCTTGGTTTATAGGTCTTACTATTCTTTTTAATAGAAGCAAATTCATGGTCATTTTGAACAGAAAGGAAGCTAGATAACATGAGATAGTTAATCTCTTCTCTTTCGTTTTCGTTAAAAGTTTGATAGTTCTCATCGACGTGATAAGACACACCTAAAGATTCAAACCTTTCAATGAAAACGAATGTTTCGTAACATTTTCTGTATTTTGGATTTTTACGGATGATATTTGTTTGAAGGATTGGCTTACGAACGTCTTTTTCGTTCTTAAGAGCCTTCATAAATGGAGAATTATAGTAATATTTGATGTAATCGCGCATATTAAAAATACGTTCAATATATTCTTTCGCGTGTTTTGCACTTTCATCAATGATGTCTTTTTTAATCGTGATTTTGGTTTCGATTTCAACTTCTTGGCCATCGACGATTGATTTGTTTTTGACCATTAAAACATCGTTACATGTTAAATTAACGGTCTTTTCGATAAATTCATATCTCTTTTCAATAAAGAGAAGTAATCTTCTAATAAATGTCGCGATGAATCTATTTTCATAGGTATGAATGTCTTCGACATTATAGTGAGATAAGATTTTCGAAGGAACGACATTACCGTCTTCATCCACTTCTTTAATATATTGAGTGTGGCTCGCGAGATGGACAACGGATTCTCCATCAATTTTTTTAGCGAGTTCAACTGGGGTAATGCTACTTTCGGTTTTAGTGACTTCACGAGGATTATTAATGATTTCTCCTAAATCGTATAAGCAGTCTTCAATTACATCGATCCAAGTTGGGTCAAAAGAAGATGAACCTTTTCTTGTTAATCTAATATATGAATTCTTTCCATTAAGTAAAGAATCATAAATCGCTTCAACATTTTTGTCCTTGTTGAAGGAGTTCATCTTTTCGACATATTTTTGGAAGAGTTTTTTGTTGCTGCTAGCCATATAATCCTTTTAATTAATTATTTTTAAGCATTGATTCAATTTTCGCGTGAGCGAGTTTGAATTGTCCTTTACCGTATAATTTGTCTAAATATGCATCAAGTTCTTTTAATTCATCTTTTAAAAAGGCGATATTTAAGCTTTCAAATTTCTTTAAAATCTTGTTTGTGAAAATGAAGTCATAACCATCAGATTCATTTCCACCACAACCAACGTAAACTGGAACAAAGCTTTCGATTTGTTTAAGAATACGGTTACCAAAGGCGAGTTTGAATTTCTTGATGACAAAGTTATCAAGTTGTTCAAATTTTTCAATCATGTTTTCAGAGATTTGATTTTGCTTTTTGGCTTCTTCAAATAAGGAAACAAGTTGAGCGTATGGAACAGTCATTGGTTCTTGTTCTTGGCAGTCAAACTTACGTCCTTTATCATCAAAGAATAAGGAAATAGCACGGTCATAGACCTTATCTGAAATAGTGAATGTGCTATCGTCGTTATTGGCGGTACCAAAGAAGATAACATTTTGAGGAATCTTGAGTTTACCATCTTCTAAGTGGATTGGGTCACCAGCTTCTGTAGAAGGAATTAAGTCGATTAACCATTTATCGGTTTCTTTAATTTCCATGACGGATAAGAATTCAGCGAAGTAGTATTCAATTCTCGCTAAGTTCATTTCATCAAGACATATAACGTTAAGATCTTTACGATATGTTGTTGTGTATAAAGCTTTTAAGAATTCTGATTCATTGAATTTCTTAGTAAATTCATTGTAGTAGCCTAATAGTTCACTTCGATCTTTCCAAGATGGTTGAACAGAGATGATAGCACTATCGAAGAGGAAGAATTTACCAATGGCGGTTGCCATAGATGTTTTACCTGTACCAGAGATACCTTCTAAGATGATTAATTTAGAAGTTGCGATACCGGCGAATAATTGTCTAATTGTGTCAATTGTGTAATATAAGGTTTCTTTTGAAGCACAGTAATTTCTAAATGAATTACATAATTCTTCTAGAGATAAGCCTTCTTTGAAGGCAATAGCAGGATTTCTGTCTTTATAGGTTTGGTCAACAGAGATAAGTTTTGGGAATCTAGAGTTAACTTCTTCGATAACTTTAGCTTCTTCTGAGCCATCAGCAGGTTTAATACCCATATAGGCAGTTTTAAGATTAAGAATCTTTTCTTTTTCAGTTAATTGAATGTATAAGTCGTATTGTAATCTCTCGATTTCTCTAATAAGATCATCCTTTTCTTTTTGAATTCTATAGAAACGGACATATTTTCTAATGAGGATATATAAACCAAAACCAATCGCTCCAATAAGGGCAATAAAGAAAATAAGGAAAATAATGTAGAATAACCATCCCACAAAGTGGAAATCATTTACATGTTGTTGAAATATTGCGTTGTAAGATTCAAAGTTCCCTCCGACATCTTCCCATGGTGAGACCCACCACTTGTAGAAGAATCTACCTAAGTCAGAAAAGAATTTGACAAGCATTTCTCTTAAGTACTCAAAATATGCTTCCATACCTAACTTTCTCCTTATTTACTTGGTCTATCAACCCTGAAGCCGAGAGAGGCAATAAAGCTTGCTCCCATCGTGTAATTAACACTTTCTAAATCCCAGCCTTCAATATAGATTGTTAAGACGATTTTTCTTGGTTCATATTCGTTGCAACGAATAACGAATGGTTTATTTTCTTTCATTGGACTGAAGTCATATAACCCGAGAGATGGTTCTTTATTAATGACGAGTCCGTTATTAATTGAGGCTTCTTTATCGAATCTTTGAATATTTGCCCCGTGGCGTGCATTGAACGCACTTGTATCTTTAGTAGGATCTACGTAATCTGAATCATTTAATTCTGATTCAGCATAGACGATTTTACTTGGATCATTAATATCACCATAGAAATGTTCTTTGTTGACATTTCCATCATGGAAGCTATCAAAGTATCCATCGATATTAACGTCTAGTAGACCACCATATTCAACAATTTTGGTTTGGTCTTTGTTTGGATCAATAATTCCGTATTGATATACTTCTTCATCTGGTACAAGCACTGAGAATCTCATTGCTTCAGGAAGCTTGTTTAATCTATCAGCGATTTGTTCCACTGTCATATCTCGATATTTGAGATAATCAGAAGAAACATTTTCTTGATTAGCAGTTTCTTTGATTTCCTGTGCGTACGCGTTTATTAAAAGAAGCATTAGCTTTTAAGTACGTATTATTTGGATCAATAATTACATCAGCGTTTGTATCACTATATAAATATAGTGTTTCTTGATAATAACCAATATCTGTTGTGATTTTACGACTTCCATTTTCAGGGTAAATGAAGTTCATTGTGTCATCATAGAAAATTGGTTTATCACTTTTATTATTAATCCAGTCAGAAGAATATGCACTTGTGACAGGAGCAAAGTCGCTCTTTTTTGGTTCGCTTGATAAATCAAGTTCGCTCACAAAACTGTCAAGATTGGTGCTTCTTGAAATTAAGAGTTCTGGACCACTGCTAATTGTGATATCAATCGCATTAACATATAAGTTGTTACTATTGACATACCACGCAACAGAAGCTCCAACTCCTATCGTACCTAAAGCGATTATGCCTACACTTAGAGTAAGAATAATCTGTTTTCTTTTCATAAAAGGAATTAAAGTGTATTAATTTCAAATGTCATTGAAAGATTGAATTGTACATCGATTTTGTCATCGGTTAAGGCATGATCCCATCCTTCAACATAAATCGAGATTGTTGAATATCCAATTTTTGAAGCGCTTTCTGTATATGCGATTGGTTTACCGCCACTATAAACACCATTTGTGGATGTTGGTCTAATGGTTCCCATCGTATGATAGTGAGCCTTCAAGAATCTGTTTTGAAGTTCATTATAATTCGTTATTGGGTAACAATTCTTATTGTGTTTGGCATAGAATGTCGACGCTGTTTCGTATGGAGTGTCATTGACATTGTCATATTCATTTTCATCAAATCCAGGGAAATATTCATAGGTTGAATCGGAATAAATTGGTGCAAATCCACCAGACTTATCGTAATCGCCATAAATATATTCGTGTAAAGTATTTGAATCATAGTCATAGACAGTGCTATCTCCACCAGCGAGGTTTAAAAGTCCTCCAACTACAGTCTCACCAGTTGAATCAGAGTTATCTGCAGGTCTAACAATGAATTTTTCACTATTGTGATGATTGTCAACAAAGAGTCTAATCACACTATTACCATCATTATTAGCTAAACTTGTCGTAACCATTGAATTGGTTAACCAAATTTCTTTATCTTGAACTTTCTCATTGCTACTATTAACAATTTTGAATGCAAATGGGAGAGTGATATAAGATTTTGGATCTGCAGTTTCATCTAAAACGGTTTGAGATGTTTCTGGAGCTTTGTAAAGCGTTAAACCATCTGTGCTATCAATTGCCCTAGCTTTTGTAGTTACTGGAGAAAGGAGATATGTTGCATAGCCATATTCAGTTAGGTATTTAGTGAGAACATCATTTATGATGCTTGATGATTTTGACCAGACAATGGTCTTACCATCAACTGTTGCGCCTGATTCTCTTTCTAAGTTGTATGTGACTAAATCTGCGTCAGTGAATTTGTTCTCTTCGTCAACTAATCCTAAAGTAAGTCTTGTAGACTTTTGAACAGATGTTCCTGTATATGTGACTTTCGCACCAGTACTATTGACGTACCAAGCAACAGTCGCAGCGGTTGATCCAACCATTGACACAACTGAAACAGCGCTCATCGCTAAAATTAATAATCTAACTTTAGTTATGCTTTTCATTTGCTCCTCCTTTCTCCAGATATTTTTATATTTTTAAACGAAATTGTAATGATTATGCATCAACATCGAATACATTACTTCCAGCATTAAAGGTGAAACCAACATGGAAGCTTGCATCGTATGTACTTTGTAAATCCCAGATAGCGTCGGTTGCGCCGCTAAAGACGTGCCAACCTTCAAGCCAAATAGTAACTGTGTAGCAAACATCTGTGTTGCTATTAGCAGCGTATTCAGTTGCATTTAAGGTTGTAACGTGGAATTTACCAGTTGTATCTTCAAGGGCGCCTGTTGATGCGTTTTCAGACGCGATTGTATCATCGATACCTTTGGTATCTAATTGTTCAAGTGGTGTGTCGCCACTAAATTGACCATATTTGCAGTCTGGTGCACTTGGATCTGGTTCGTAGATGTATTCACTACGTTCCTTATCTGGATCACCATCTCTATCTAAGTCAAGATAGGCACCGACTTTTTGTCCTGTGACTGCTTCTTTTGATAAGAACCAGTTATCAGTAGCGTCATTCTTGTTTTGGAAGTGAACTCTGACTGCGTCAGAAATATCTTTACCACTATCCAAATCTTCGATGACGACATCAGTTAAATAGATGTCTTTTGCGACACGTTCATATAAATCACTTGAATTTTTGAGTTCAAGAGCTCTGAAATAGAGGTCAAATTGAACATAATCCACGCCTGCTACTGCTTTGTCCCATAAATTGAGAGCGCCATAGCCGGCTTCTGGATTTAAGTATGCTTGAGCTGGTAAAGAACCATCATTATTAAGCTTACCAAAGGTAGCTTGATGGAATTTCACACTGTTAGAACCTAAGATATCGTTGGTCCAAAGTCTACCAGAGTAGTTTGTTCCGTCGGTACTTAATGTGACTGTGCCAGCGTGAGATACTTCTGTACCAATTAAGGTTGCCATTGATCTTGTGGAATATTGGTACCAAGCAACAGTACCAGAGATACTACCAACTAAACCAATACCCATGACGGTTGATAAGGTGGCAACTACTAATTTCTTATTCATTTTCATAGTTAGTTCCCTCCTTAATCTTCAAAGGCGCCTCTGCCGACATCAAAAGTCATACCGATTTTGAATTGAGCGTTAGCGGTTTGAGTTGGATTCCATAATTGAGCCATAGCCCAACCTTCGAGCCAAATAGTGACTGTTAACTTAATGCCACCATCAATGGTGTCACAAAGTTTTGTTGCAGTTGCTGGATCAATTCTGCCATCCTCTCCTCTAGGAGAAATAATAGAATTAGCACCGGCAATAACACTATAGGAAGTGTTCTTTGTTCCATCTGTGCCATAAGCAACTGGATCGTCGTAATGAGCTGGGTCAGCGATGTCTGGTTGATATCCAAAATATGGATCATTATGGGAATCGTTATCTAAATCTAATTCACCATAAGTGTTAACATCAGCACCAGTTCTACTGATGAGGAAGTTGTCTCCTCCATCAACTGCGATGTGAACAAACACAGCATCAGCGATGTCTTTTCCGACTGTTCCATTAATGATTTCCATGTTCGATAAGTAGATTGGTAAACCAGCTACTGGGATGTAATCATTTGCAGTTTCGTCATATTTTTCAGCTTTGAGGTAGAGGTCATATTGCAAATATTCGTAGTTTTTGCCTTTAGCTGATTTCCATTCATTTAATGGTTGATGACCATATCTTGGATTAAGATAAGCATCAGAAGGCATAGCTCCGTCTTTTGCAACGCCACCAAAAGTGACAGGTTCAAAATTGCCGTCAAAGTCATTACTTTCAGCGTTTTCTGCAGCACCTAAGATATCAGTTGTGTAAAGATCCTTCTTATAGTTGTTGTCATCTGTAGAGATTCTTAATAAACCACTTTGAGATGCGTTTGCACCAACGATAGAAGTGATGGCTTTAGTTGAATATTGATACCAGGCGACAGTGCCAGTAACACTACCGACAATTCCTAGACCAAGGGCAGTTGATAAAGAAGCAACGATTAATTTCTTATTAATTTTCATATGCGTTTATTTCAACTCCTAATTTGATTGTTGCACCAATAGGTGCGTTTTCCTCTGCTTCGGTTCCGGACATATATCCTTCTAACCAGGTGACGAGGGTGTACCTTGTTACTTCACTTACGGCAATTTCAACACGTTTATATTGTGCGATTAATTCACCCGATACAAATGTATCATCAACATATCCAGGGAATGGTTGGCTTAAATAGCTCGCCATTTCTTCTGACATTGAAATTGGAGGACGATAATCAAGTTCGCCTTGTTCATTAGTGCGAGGTCTAACGGCCTTACCATATATTTTCTTATTATGAGATCCGTTGAGTGGATTACGATAAACCATAACTCTTAATGTATCATCGAGTTTTCTTTTATCGTTTGAAGCTTTAGACTCAAGAATTCTGATCTTGCAGTCGTAAAAAGCTTTAGTTGACCCAACATTCTTCAAATAGAAAGTATATTTAAAGAACTTGACGTTTTTGATGGTCGTTCCATCAGAAGCATAATGATATCCAATTTTGTAATTAGAAATATCATTATCTAACTCATCTTCAGAATATTCATCGTTAAACCATGTGTATGTATATTCTTCAAATGGCGCTAGATTGTTCACTCTTAGGAATGATGTTGAGGTGAGGAATGCACTTTCTTCAGCAAGAGTAAGTTTAACAGTTCCTGTATCTAAAGATACAGTAAATGTACCAACAAATCGACCCAAGAATGCAACTATGCTTAAAGAGGCAACCACTACTGTCGAGATGCCACCAATGATAGCCGCACGAATGCGTCTTTTTCTCCTGTTAACGTACCTAATATTGTATTCCATAAGTGAGAGTGTGCCTAGAAGGAAAGGCTAAATTAATGTCCCAATAGAGAATCAAAAGCCAGTTGCCTATCATCCAACGCATTGGCCGAGAACGACTCTCTAAGGCAACTGGCTATCTTAATCCTTCTTCTTAAGACCCTTTAGCTTTGCGGCACCATATCACTATGGTTGTGCTTTTTTCTCGTTAATAAAATAACACTAAATAAAACAAGTATGCAAGCATTATTTTAAATAAATAAAAAATTAGAAGAACGCGTGTATATAAGAAATGCGATCGAGAAAAAGAAAAAATCCCCGAATGAATCGAGGATTTCTTTGTGAGTTTAGTTTGCTAATTATGCACCAGCATCAAGGCTGAGAACATTGGATTTATATGTTCTACCAGCAGCGGTCTTGACGATGCAGTAAACATCTCTAGCAGCACCATCGTTTGTGTATGAGGCACTGGTTGCACCACTAATAGCAGAATTACCAGTAACTAAATACCATTGATATGAGGAAGCTGTATCACCATGAAGTTCGACAGTACCAGTAGTTGTTGATTTTGTAGCAACAGCTGCGACTGATCTAATATTTGTGATAGCGTTGGTGTTGGCGTCTTCTAATTTAACTTCAACATCAAGTTTCCAGTTTGCTGTTAAGCTTGCAAATGTATCGTTGTTACATGTGTTGTCTTCGCCTTCGAGCCATAATCTAACAGTAATCTTGTTATATTCGGTTGCTCCAGCAGCGATTGTGTCTAAGTGCCAAGCAGCACTTGTGTATGTGACAGAACCTGTTCCACTTGTGGAGCTGACAGCTTGTCCAGTTGTGAAGTTAGCAGCTCCTGAAGGAGTAAGCATGGCTTTTCTTGCGCCTACTGCGACATCACCTTCGATTGCAACGTATTCGGAAGCAGCTTCATCAAAGACAGCAACTCTCCATGCTTTTTCAGAAATGATATCTCCATCATAAGTGATGTTTAAGTCGTGTAAAATTAAGTATTTGTCAGCAGCACCACCATTAACGGCTTTCACATAGAAAGCGTAATCGATGAAACCATAATAGACGTTAGAATCAGAAACAACACCTTCTAAAGCATAATTGGTTTGGAAATCAGCGTCATATTTTGTTTTTCCAGCATTAGTATTTGATAATGAAGTACCTTCAGCATATAAGACGTATTCGTCTGCAATAGCGTCACCACCATTTTGGACGTTGTCTGTTGCGGTGTAGTAGAAGTCAACACCATCAACGGATGAAACTGGTTCGAGAACACCTGTACGTTCTTGTTCTAATGATGTACTATAACTTGCTGCGTTTGCGTTTGTGCCAGAGACTAATAAGTTATCTCCAACTTTTGTAGAAACTGTCATACCTTTAATTGAAACGCTTTGGTTTGCAGAGAACCATGCAACAGTACCTGTAATAGAGGCGGCTGTTGATAAAGCGATTAAACCTAATGCAGGAATGACAACTTTTGATTTTTTCATTTTAATTATCTCCTTGTATTTAAACGACAAAATACCATTCAATTGTCGTCTATTTGTTTTGAATGGATGATAGTTAAGTTTGAATACATCAATCAAGCTCGTAGAATGGGACGTTCTAAGTCACCTTTTTGATGCAACTATATTTTAGCTGTTTTTTTGAAAAATAGTCAAACAAAAAATAAGTTACTTTAGTAAAATCTAGACAAATTTAAAAAAATATCAAAAGAAAAGCTTCATTCATTGAAGCCTTCTAACTATCCATTAAGTCCAATTCGTATCGTTTACCAATTAGGTTATTTTTGCCACTTTTCTTTACTTCATAGAGTAACTCATCAGCGAAGTCGATCATTTGTCTAAGATCGCCGTTATCGGTAGGAACTCCATATGTGAATCCAACAGAGAGATGGATGATTAATTCATTATCTTCTATGGTCATATGTTCCACTTCTTTCATTAGTGTTTGAATCTTTTCTTTGAAGTTAATGAATGTGTCTTCTTTAACAATGACGACAAATTCATCTCCTCCAAAACGATAGACTGATTTTTCACCAAAGATTCCTTTGGTTTTAGAACCCACTACTTTGAGAACTTCATCACCAAGAGAATGACCATATGTGTCATTGAATTTCTTGAAATTGTCAACATCAAATATCATTAGATGAATTTCTTCTCCAACATATGAAGGGAAATCAATTCTAAGAGAATGTCTATTCTTAATATCTGTTAATTCATCTTTTAATGATATTTGTTCTAATGATTTCTTTTCGTTTTTTAGTTCGCTATTGGTTTGAAGCATGATGAGAATACTCTTCTTAAACCAGTGGTTTAATGTTCCAACAAAAGCAAAACACATTGTGGATGTGATAAATGAGACAATTGTCTTAATAGCGTTCTGTTCAGTGAAATCAACAAATGAATGATTAGTTGAGAAAAATAAGAGAGTGTACACATATACACCCACAAGAGCAAACGCTCCTGGGATAAATCCAAATATAGAAGTTAAAGCAATTAAACCTGTAAAGAGAATAAGATTTGGATTAGGAATATTTAGGAAGTACACTAAAGCAATTAATCCAGCAGTAATAATAATTGCAATTGAGGATTGAATTGATTCGGTAATCGGATTGTCCTTAACGTTAATAATCTTGTCAAAAAAGAAATTCATAATGTAATTAATATACTCTTATATTTTCATTCATGAAAAGTATTTATTTTCTTTGTATCCTTATTATTTATATTTTATTAAGCATCTCCTTAATCACAGAGACCACTATCTTGCTTTTCATCTAGTAATAAATCATTCTTTTTGTTCTAACTCTATAACCTACTGCAAGTATCATATCAAGGTTATAACACCTAACATCATATTTCTTACCATCAGAGGCAGTTATTCGGAAATTCCGAACAACTCGATTTAAGTCTAATTCATCATCTTCTACGATGTTTTTGATGTGCTCTGAAACATTAGATTTGCTATTTCCGAAAAGCATCGCGATTTGGTCTAAACTAAGCCATACAGTTTTCTCTTCAAGAGCAACAATTACTGGTATTTCTACTTCTCCGTTATTATATATAATAAGATTATTCTCGTTTATTTCCATTAACGATTCATATTCTTTTAAATAATTATCTAGAAATTGTTGTAATTATATACCTCTATTTGACTTTACTCTTTGGGCTACTGCAAAGACAATTTTAAGGTTATAATTCAGCTTTCTTTTAATGCTCTTGTCAATAATTTCAATATAAATGTCAATATTTTCGACATTATCGACAATACTTTTGTCAGAATTGTCAATGGCTGATTTATATGTTTTTAATACATCTTTAATATAACCTGCAATAGTCGAATGTGTTTTTTCAAACAATAACTCCATCTGCTTTTGTGTCATCCATATAGTTTTTTCTTCTGGTGAAATAGTTACTTCTAATTCAAAGTCACCATCTTTGAACAATGCTTTTTTTGTATTCGTTCATAAAAAAGCCCTCTCATATTAATAAGAGGGAGAAAATACGAATTTCTTAATTATTTTCTTAATGTTTTTATTATTCTCAATTAACCAATTAATTGGTTAAAAAAGACACCTTAATGGAAGGTGTCTATTAGGATGGATAAGCAGATCCATTGACTTTCAATGTTGAATATCCTGTTTTAAATATAACATTACTAAATGTCGTTGAACCAAGTTCAGAAGTTGGTATCGTTAAGTCAATCGTTGACGCAGTTGAATAATCAGCGGCTGTTATTGTGAAATCGCTACCTGTAAAATCAAAACTGACCGCAATGAATGAATCATCTCTTCCTTTGGCTTCGCTAATATTAGATGTATATATTGTTGGCAAGTCCGATATTGTCCTATTATTTCCATTTTGAGTAATGGTAGTATATCGTCCACCAGAGCCATCCAGATTTTCTAAATACTCTATTAGCCAATTTTCTCCAGCTGGCGTTGTTATCGTTGCTCTTATATAAGTATAACCACCAGTAATTGATCCTGACGAATCTGTTACGTTAGTTGATGCATTATTTAAGACAGCAGCAGATTTTTTATAAACAACGGTTGCGTCTGAGTTTGTGATGGAGTCCGTAATTGTTATGTTTGAAGCAACCGCAAATGTAGTTGTTCCAGTTGAAGCGGAGGAGATATTTGGAATTCTTAAACATAATGAATCACCACCAGTAGTTGATGAAATACCTGTAATGTTAAAATCAACACCTTGAGGATAAGAAGCACTATTTTGTGATGTTTTTACTTGGTGAATGTCCATTAATGTATCACCAACTGATTGTCCATTAGCACCTAAATCCAAATACATCATATAAGCGCCTTGAGTGGTTGAAGCAGGACTATGAGCTGAATTAACCGCACCCATAGCGAATTCTCCTGTTCCAACAGGTATTTCAAAATAATAGAGTGTATGATCACTATTATCTTTTTCTACCCACAAACAAGATAAATCATAAACCAATTCTCCATGACTAGCAGGTTCGCTTCCACCAACATATTGATAAACATAAGTTGGGTTTTTACTATCGAATACAGCAGTTTTATATATTTTAGAAATTTCATCGATAGAACTTATCGAACTAAAATCAGTAACTCCATTAGAAACAGGTCTATTAATCTTGTAAAGCGAGAAAAAATTAATTTTTACGCTTGCAGTTTCTGTATACGAACCAGCAAAGAATGTAATATAACCAGGTTTTTGCAAATAGAAATCAATAGATCCGCGTGGCATTTTATATGTTGTTGCTGTTGGATTCATGATTGTATACATAGTCGCACTTTTTGTGCTACTAGTTGTCAAGTTTCCTGCACCACTTTGATAATCAAAGTGAATTCCTTGAATACGGTCAGAATTATCAACAATTGTTGTCATTTCATTTCTAGGGTTAATATATCTTTCAAAAGAAGGAGACGAACCAGTAATTACACCATCTTCTACTGTGTCGGCAATTGTGTCCCATGTTGATGTAGACTGATTGTAATACTTAATGCCATTTTGCTTAATTGCACCGGATGCGTTAATTGAATTACTTAAATATGTTTTTTTGTCATATAACGAAATTTTCGGAGAACAGTTACCATATAAATTTCCTGCTAATGATTTTCCAATAATATATCCAGTATTGTTTGAGGCAACTCCTGTCTTATCATCGTTAAATAATATAGGCGTATAATTATCATCGTTAAATCTTTTAACCTCAACAGCAACATATGCAAAACTCAAACTTACAATTCTAGTATTTCCATTATATGGCTGAAAATTAGTTTCTGATGTATTAGTAGATTTTAAATCAAAACTAGAATAATTACTGAAAGTTGCAACCGAATTATTAAAGGTGATTGCGTATCTTTTGGATGATCCACTTCCAGAAACGGACCATGTAAAATCTTGATTATACCAAATACCATCCGTTTTTGTATTATCTATTTCGTAATAATTTCCGGTATTATCATTTCTGAAGTCAAAACTATAAAAGCGATAAACACCACCTGAAGATGTTGTGTAGTATGTTAGATAGAAAGCCACAGAAGGATTTCCAAAATATGTCGATGAAGTATTAAAAGAAAGTGTGTAGTTATCACCTGTTTTAACATTTATTCTTTTTGTGGAAGTACTAGAAAAGATAACTTCGTAGCCTATATCAGGATTGTTTGGACCTTTATCATACGACTTTGTTATATGCAAATCGTATAGCCATCTATTAAATTCTTTAAAATCGATGTATGATCCAAATCCACCTTCTTGTCCACCTGAAACTTCTTTATGATAATTCTCATACACTTTCTTTGTGTAGTTCGAAACACTACCAGTTTTTGTATTATATCCAACTAAACTATAATCAGAAAGATTAGGAGTAATATTTGAAATTGGACTACATCCATCTAATGAAATTGATGACGATTTAGAAGAAGAATCTCCGATTTTGATATTTGATAAACCGGTAACGTGTTCTTTTAAATTAACATAGCCAGCCGCTAAACCGATTAATGTATTAGCTGTATTGCTTTTAACTGTTAATCCCTCTAATGTTGTATCTTTAAACTCATTAATATCAGAGTCATATGTAGCAATTGGATCACCTTCAATTTCACCGATAACTCCAAAGAATCCCACTATTTTAGGAGCGGTATATTCTAGGTTATGTGGAATTCTATCTCCAAAATCTGTTTCATTATTTGAAGTAATTAAATTAACTATTTTTTTATTGTTGCCATTAAAGTTACCAATGAACGGATAATCTTCTGTTCCAATTGGTGGAAGAGTGTATCCACTCATATCTAGTCCACTAGCGGGTATGTCATCAGAAAGTTTAAAGTACCATTGTCTATCAATAGCGCCATCTTCGTTTTCATCTTTGTTATATGTCCCTAAATATTGAAGCCACGCTAAGTTATAGAGGTGGATTGGATCTCTAATGAGATATGGATCTTCACTTGTTCCTGTTCCACTCGCATAGTGATATGGACTAGCGGAACCATTGATATTAACATCAACCGGATCATTTAAAGTATGTTCAGCAAACCATGCAAAAGTACCTGTTGCAATCGCTAATATCGCAACAACCGATGTTGATAATAGACCAATTAATCCAATTCTTGCCTTTGTCATAATTAATTACACCGATATTTTCCAATCACATGCTAAATCGATTGTATCTGTTAAATCTTTTAAATATGCCGAAACGATATATTCAATTGATTCTTGATAATAATCAAGAAAAACAACAATCTTTTTATATGAAACTCCACTAAAGTGAGCAAATGAGAATGTTTGATTATATGTAAACGAACTACCAGAAAAAGTTACAAAACTACCACCATTAGAAGCATAACTTTCCATAGTACTATCAGAATAATAATAGAAAGAGCCATCACCTAAATTTGTTGGAGCCGGTAAATATTCAGCATACCCTGTTGCGTAAGTATGAATAAAAGACGATAGAGGTTTTGTATCCGGATCTCCACCGACGCCTTGGTTTAATCCATTATTAGCGACATCTCCAACATAATAAGATGTTGGTGTTGTAGCGGTTATATCAATTGAACCAAGAGAGTTATCAAAAGATAAAACAAACATAATTGGATGATGACGGTCAAAGGCTGTATATTCTGCCATTACAAAACTACCAATTGCGCTTCCATCATATGAAATAGTTACTTCAGCGTCAGGCGTTGGTTCAAATCTATAATAATCTGTTCCACTTTTTGTGACATATTCACCACTATATATTTCCATTCGTTGGAAACTCTTGAGATGGTTTTCTACTTTCATTCCACCATCGCCATCAACATTTGTGTTGTTATTGATGGAGAACCAAGCAAATGTACCAATGAATAAGGCAAAAAGAGAAAAGATCGTCATCGATGTGGCGGCCACAATTTTTAATGTTGTTTGTTTCTTTTTTGCCATCTAATAAAAAACCCAGTTTACCATCATATTTATGGCAACTGGCTATCTTAATTAAGACCCTATAGCTTTGCGTCACTACATTACTGTAGTTTTGCCTTTTTCTACTTGTATTTTATTAATGCGTGTGTGATTTTGTCAACAAAAAATAATCAATATAATTTGATTACAGCAATAAAAAACTTGTAATAACTAGCCTTTGTACAATTACTATTTATTACGTCAATAGCAAAAAGACACCAAAATGGTGTCTTAAGCATAATATTATTATGATGGGTAGACGCTATTATTTGACACAGGTGTGCCATTAATAGTCGCAGTTACATCATTTGCTAAATTAACTCTTAAAGATAATCCCGTTGCATCTAATGTAATAGCGTACACACCACTATTTTCCCATGGAAGAGTTGGCAAAGTTGCGTCAAATGTATTAGTGCCACTAATTCTAGTTAATGTAACAGCGATATCTCTAGTTCTAAATCCTTCCAAAACATCATCAGTTAATGATTCAATTAAAGATTGAAGTTGAACTATTGTTTTATTTTCGCCATTAACACTATATGTTGATGAATCGATGTTTCCTTCATCATCAAGAATATCGGTAATTAATACGTTATCTACAACACTTTCGGTAGTTTCTACCCTTATATGAATGAGTTTTGTTCCACCTCCAGGCGGTTCTTCTAATTCGCCAGGAGAATTTCCGCTCACCGTATACGTCGTACCGAACGTACCACTTTGATACGAATAAACCGAAAGACTAGCTGTACTAGTTATAGAGATATTATTTCTTTCATTATTTAGTTCAAATGAAATTGTTCCTTTTTTTCCTGATGCGATATAAACGCAGAATGATGAACCGCCATTATTTCCTGATCCAGTAACATCAAAATCAACACCAAGCGGATATGCAATCATAGTTGTTTCCGTTAACACAGAATAACCAGTAATTACATCAGAATCGATTGAATCAGCATTAGCGCCAATATCGAGATAAATCATATAAGCTCCAGTATATGAAGTTATTCCAGATGGTTTTGCTGGCATTCCCATCGCATATTCACCATTATTAACAGGTATTTCAAAATAAAATAATAAATTATTAACTGCTTGCCTCAATATGTTTCCGCTTGTTCCTAAAACTCCTTCAAGAACAGTTTTAACATCGAAAAGTAATCCATCGTTACCAAATTCAGTGTCTCGATCAGCAACTGTTGCAGCTCTAGTTACGTTATTTGCAACAATATTTGAAAATGTTCCATCGGAGTACTTATAAAAGAATTTAGGATTTGTTATAGAATCTGATAAAGCTCCTCTATTCCAATACTTATTTTGATAAATCTCATCTATTTTTTTGATTGAAGAAATAGTTCCTCCGTTTCTAAAAACATGATTCAAAGTAAAAAAACCAAAATTATAAATAACAGAAGAATAATATGTTCCGGCAAAGAAATTAATAAAACCAGTCCTTTTTAGATTAAAGTCTATCGACCCTTTTGGAAGTTGATATGTTGTGTTGTATGTCGTTCCTGTGATCTTAATATTACTTGCTACATTTAACAAATTAGAAGAACTCACTTGATAATTCTCAAAATGGATTCCTTGAATCGTTGTTGCACTTTCAAATATTGTTTGTAAAGTATTCCTAGAGTCGTTGTATTTTTCAAAGCCTAGGTATTCTACACTTTTCTTTGGAAAGTCCTTGATTAATGCATTGGTTGTTGTGTGGCCAATATTATGACTATCTTCAACACGGTACCAAGCAGAATCATTAATAGAATATGTTAGCAATTCTAAGTCTGAATCGACATATGAATAGTTGTTTGCATACGAATATCCACCAGCAATACCAGTTGTTTCGATTTTGGTATTTTTCAATGAATTCCCTATATTAACAGTAAAATAAGAAGATAGTTTTGGACTTCCAAGGTTACCAGATGATGAACCAATGATGTATCCGGTATTTTTTGAGTGTGTGCCAGTTTTTTCGTCATCAGCGAATCTTAAAGGTAAATAACAACCATCTTTAAGTTGATATGCAATATTCCTAACGTTTGTTGCAACTGACCAGCCATCTTGAGGTTGATCGATATAATCTGGATCGCAGTAGTTATTATATTGTGTATGCGATGTTCTTTGATTTGTTCTGCTTACTGTAGAAAACGCTAACTTATAATCACTATTTGTAATTGTGTTAATTGTGCTGATGCTACTACTCATTGTAGAAATCTCATGATCATAGCTTGTTCCTTTATAAGAATCATAAATCCATCTATTGTATAGCCTTGGATTAATAGAACCGCCCCAATCGTTGTCATCACCTTGACCTTCACCATCATCACTATCAAAATATTTTGATATTTTTTGTGAAAAATCTCCGCCTCCGCCTCTTTTAGTGGAATACCCAACCAAACCGTAATCAGATAATTTAGTAAATTCTCCACCTAAGGATGAACATGTTCTATCATTAACATCTAAAGTAACGTTGCCACTTAATTTAACACCGCTCATGTTGCCATTAACATAACCCGCTGCTAATCCGATGAGGGTTTTATTTGTCTTGCTCACAACTGTTAGATTATTTAAATTCAAATTAGTGATTGTGTTAATTGAAGAATTGTAGGTATAATCTCCATCCAATTTTCCAACAACACCAAAGAAACCTACTATTTCAGGTGCGGTATAATCCAAATTATGCGGAATTCTTGAGCCAAAATCTGTTTCGTTATTAGAAGTAGTTAAATTAACTATTTTTTTATTGTTTCCATTAAAGTTACCAATGAACGGATAATCTTCTGTTCCAATTGGTGGAAGAGTGTATCCACTCATATCAAGTCCACTAGCGGGAATATCATCAGCAAGCTTAAAGTACCACTGTTGATCAATAACTCCATCATCGTTATCATCTTTATTATATGTTCCTAAATATTGTAACCACGCTAAGTTATATAAGTGGATTGGTTCTCTGATGATATATGGATCTCCACTTGTACCTGTTCCACTGGCGTAATGGTATGGAGTGGCTGAGCCATCAATATTAACATCGACAGGATCATCTAAAGTGTGTTCAGCAAACCATGCAAAAGTACCAGTAACAGTGGCAAGTAATGTAATTACTGAAGTGGATATTAAAACTGATAATCCTACTCTATTCTTTCTCATGATTACACCGATAAAGTCCAATCGCACATCAAATCGATTGTACTTGTTAAATCTTTCAAGTATGCAGAAACTATATATTCAATTGCGTCTTGATAATAGTCCAAGATAATGACTATTTTCTTATAAGAAACCCCACTTAAATGGGCAAACGAACATGTGGTATTGTATGTAAATGAACTACCAGAAAGAGTTACAAAACTTCCTCCGTTAGTTGCGCAACCTTCTACAACACTATCTTCATAATAGTAATAATTTGTTCCACTAACATTTGTAGGAGCTGGTAAATTGTTTTCATACCCGAATGCATAAGTGTGAATAAACGAAGATAATGGTCTTTTTGAAGTTTCTCCAACAAATTGAGATAAACCATTATGAGCAACATCGCCAACAAAATAAGAAGTTGTTGTAGTAGCTGTTACATCAATAGAACTAATGGCGTTATCATATGTCAAAACAATCATAATTGGATGATGACGATTAAACGCAGTATATTCCTCCATTACAAAACTACCGACAGCGCTTCCATCATAAGAAATAGTAATTGTCTCATCAGCAATTGCTTCAAAGCGATAATAATTTCCGTTATCAGAAACATAATCACCACTAAATATTTCCATCTTTTGGAAACTTTTCAGATGGTTTTCAACTTTCATTCCACCATCACCATTTACATTTGTGTCGCTATTAAGTGAGAACCAGGCGAATGTACCAACAAATAAAGCTAATAACGAAAAGATTGTCATCGATGTGGCAGCAACTATTCTTAATAAGTTATTTTTCTTTTTGATTGTCATTTAAATAAAAAATCCAGTCTACCTAATTCTTTTGCGGCAACTGGCTATCTATTTAAGACCCTCTAGCTTTGCGTCACTACATTACTGTAGTTTTGCTCTTCTCTCGCGTGTTATGTTATATGCTTTGCATAGATGTGTCAATACCCATACTTAAAAAGTATCGGTCGTATCGATATAAATAATTTTCATAAAAAAATAAACTGATTTACCTTTTAGAAAATCAATTTATTTAATATATTGAATTTGTAGGATATTTATTCGTTAGCCCACTGCCACAAAAACATCTGAGTTCTTACTGACATATAAGCGCCTTCTTTTAATAGTTCTTTTATTTCTTCTTTTGAGTACCATCTAGCTTCAATTTCTTCATCCACAAATGTTGAATTAACGATCTCTCCTTCACATTTACAAATAACGATCACCATTAGTTCATCACTTGTTCCTTGAGAAGCATAAGAAGGAGATAAGACATCTATGATTTCTTTTAAATCTACACCTGTTTCTTCTTTTAATTCTCTTTTTGCAGCGTCTTCAGGAGTTTCTCCTTCATCAATTAATCCCGCTGGGAAGTTATATACTTTCCTATTAGTGGCGAGTCTAAATTCTGATTGAAGAAGAATCTTACTTTTATCCATTGAGAAAGGTACTAGTCCCACTCCTGCTGGTCTATTATTACCAAAATTCTCTTTAGTGATGTTTTTATCTCTAGAGATGAACTCATAGGATTTAATCTTATTATCATTATTTTGATAATCCGCAATATAGTAGGTTAGGTATTTTCCTTCGTATATTTTTCTGACATCAATTAATTTCATAACACTTATATGGTAGTGATACTTTTTTATTTTTTCAAGATTTAAAAAAGCATTCAAAACTGAAGGTACACGATTTCTCGTGGGTCTAGCCTAACAAGAAGCTGGAATGACCAGTGCTATTATTTAAACAACTATAAATGATAAGATCAAGAAAAAAGCCCCTATTTCTAGAGGCTTATCCACTATTCATTACATTATAAAGGGAACCATATATGGTGGCGTTTTAATTGAAGATTCATCAAAAGTCAATTGTTTAGGATGAACAATGAATGATTTTTCGATTCTGCTTCCAAACCTCTTTTTAAACAAATCGTAAGAACTAACTGTGTAATTTTTGCTGGATTTAACTTCAACTGGATATACTTTTAAACTTGTCTTGCTGTTATTTGATAGGAGAAAATCAATTTCAATATCATTTTTATGTGTTTCCAACGAATAATGCGAATAATAATACAACTCGTTTCCTTTAGCTTTAAGCATTTGGGCAACGACGTTCTCAAATATCATTCCTTTATTAATTGAAAGTTTGTCGTGAAGTATGGATTTATATATTTCTTTTTCCACTATTTCGTTCTCTGAAAACGCTAAGGATATTAATAAACCAGTATCGCCTAAATAACACTTTACAGATGAGTCGTCTTTTGTCAAAGAAAAGCCAACATTTGGATCATTACATCTGTAACATAAATTGCAAATCATTGAATCATCAAGCCAAAACAAAGGGTCAGCATATTCAGAAAAAGTTTTTTTGTTATCTAAATTAGATAAAACAATCTTTTTATCGTGTTTAGAAAGAAAACCTGGAATATTTTCAAATACACGAGAGATTTTTATATTATATCGTTTGCTAGCCTTATTTATATCATCTCTATATAAATTAAGAATCTCTCTTTTTGCTTCATCAGCTCTATTGAAATCTTTATTGTTTTCAATATACGCAAGAACACTTTGCGGCATTCCACCAACTAACATATATTCCTTAAAACAATAATTAGCTCTTTTATGAAATGCATCGATTAGTGGTTTCTTTCTCTTAGCGCATTCTTTAATATAATCAAGCAATTGTTCTTCTCCTTCTGCCATCAAAAATTCCTCAAAATCCATTGGATACATTTGTATTTTTTTCTCTTCTGATGGAATAACGATGTCTTTAACGTTTTCCTTAATTGATATTAAAGAACCAGTTTCTATATAATCATATCTTCCGTCTTTTACTATCCATATTCAGTTTTTATAATATTAAAAAAATCATTTAATTTGTTAGGGAGGAGGTTTTCGTAAAAACAATCTTTAACAGTTTTTGAAGCTATACGAAAGTCGATAAGAATATAGGACTTGTATTGTTCTTTTCCAAAGCGTTCAGCTATTGTTGATTTTCCGATACGCCTAGCTCCTTCAATTAGCAAAGCGGCTTTACCATTATATTTTGTTTTCCACTCAAGTAGTTTTTCGTATATTTTTCTATAAAATTCCATCATCGATTCCTCCTGAATATATTATTTCATAATTTCGATAATGCGAAAAGTATTTATTTGGAAAACTGTTGATAATGCGAAAAGTATTTATTTGAAAAACTGTTGATAATGCGAAAAGTATTTATTTGAAAAACTGTTGATAATGCGAAAAGTATTTGATAACGCGATAGAACGATATAATGTCAAAAAAACATTCCAAAATTAGAAGCCGATTATGTTGTGGATATTGGGTCATAAAAAAGCCCCTATTTCTAGAGGCTTTAGAAAATGTTATTTGAATTATCAGATTTCAATCGCGTATGGATCATTTGATTTGAAGTTATTATTAACAACATCAATGATTAAGGCAAAATTGAACTTCTCATCAGCGATTTGACCAACAAAGTCTTTATCAATATACACTCTCATTGTTAAATCAAGAGTCTCAGTTACATATCGATAACAATCTTTTTGTCGATCATATTTAAATGCATTCGCGTTTTCAATTTGACTTAATGTCTCATTATATGCTCTAACCGCTTCATCACATGTATCACATTGATATGCGGTTGTGAAGTTTCTAACTTGTTCGATGGTCTCAACGATATGAGGATATGGTTCCATAACGAATTCGCTATCACCTTCAGAATAAGCTGATCTTTCAAAATCATATGGAGTGTAGATATATGGAATAATATTAGGATTATTCTCTGTTAAAACATTTAATATATCATATGTATGTTGATTCCAATTTGTATCTTGGTTATACCATTCATTCCAATTAGTAGCAGGAGTAAATGGATTCACTTCACTAATGGAGACTGGTAAGACTGTTGTTCCAATGTTTTTAACAACACCTCTAACAGAAGTGTAGTCATCACCATATTCGTAAATCAATTGATTATTATCTTCGTCAATTGTGAATGTAATTCCAAAAGGAATTGTTGGGCCATACACTGTAGCTTCAGTAGTAAGATTTGTCCAAAGATATTTTTCAAATCCTTTTTCATTAGCAATAACATATTTTCCATCTTCAGTTACATTAAATGAACGAGCAGAATATTTCCAGAAATCACCAAATTTATCTTCGACAGTTCTAATTTGTTTAGCGGTCGCGGTTGCGTTAAAAACCCCGCTAATTTCATCTTTTTTAAATTCAATTAAACCAGCGTCAGTTTCAATAGCACCATCACTACCGTTATACCAATTTTGACAGTCATGATAATATCCACTAGGAGTGACATAAGTAGTTATAATGACTGGAGGCTCTTCGGATCCTTCATCACCTTCATCATCTGAAATAGGAGGGGCAATTGGTTCATCATCATGAAGATAGAAATAATCTTCATCTGGATATTTAGTTACATAAGTAACTTCCACTGTGTAATTCATTTCTTGAAGTGAATTGAAGTATGCTTGAAGTTTTTCTTGTCCAGGTTGAGCGGCTCTTACTCTAGGGAGAGGGTCAACTTCAACTGAAGCAGGATCAATAAATACACCATCATAGATGTCTTTAGAGATCATATATTCGTTTTCCATACCGAATTCGATATATAAAGTTGTTGGTTTATAGTCTTTATCAAAGCCAATTTCAAATGTCATTAATTGGTTTCTCATTGTTTGACCACCAAAGCAAACATTATATAAATAGTTAAAATTAATCGCAGAAGGGTCTTCTAAGACTAATTTGTTCTCATTTACAGTAAAAGAATAAGGCGCAAGTTTTTTATTGATTGGGAAGCCAAATGCTTCAGTATATGGAACTGGTAAACCAGTTGCATAATCTTGAACGAATAATGCTTCAACTTCGTTAGATAATGGATTTAATTGGAAAATCAAAATCTCATTATCAGGACCAGCGTCATATCGAGTATCGCTTGTTGCAGTGTCATAAGGAGAACCAAGCTTAATAAAAGTATTTGTTCCGTTATAGACTGAAGTGATAAGACGGTTAACGTTTTCATTTTCGATAGGTTCTTCACCTTCCATTTCATATCTCATCCAATATTTCATCGCTCCTGAGGTCGCAAATGAATCGATTGAGATATTCGCCATAACCGAATTAATAATGTCGCTATCAGATGGTGTAGACGGTCCTCCTCCACTAGGATCAGTGTCACCGCTAGGATCAACATCTCCTCCTGATGGAGTGTTTCCTCCACTTGACGCTTGAGGATTATTACAAGCCGCAAGAGAGAGTGATAAAAGTCCCATCATCATTAAACCAAAAAATTTCTTTTTCATAGTGTTTTTTCCTTTCTAAGAAATTAAATTTTTATAGTTCACTACAGACGAGTTGAACTTATATATAATTAAAATTTTAAGGGCTACATTATATATTTCAACAAAAAAATATGATGTATACATGAAAAAAATATCTTTTTACTATGTAAAACCATTTTTAATTTATATTTTTATTTCTACCTTTTTATATCAAAAATACTGAATTGAAATATTATAAAAAAGATAATAGGTATATAAAAAGAGCCAAATTAATGACTCTTAATTAGTTGAAATTAGATTATTTTTTCTTCTCAAATCTTTCGCAACATGGATCTTCTTCAGGTTTAGCTTCTATATGACTTCCTTGAGGAGTTGTTTCTCCTAATCCTGTTGTTTCTGAAAATAGAACATTCTTTCTAGTTGATTCTACAACATCAGTAGGAATGATAACTTTACTTGCTTGTCCATCAGCGACTTTCATTAATGTTTCATATCTCTTTAATTCAAGCACTTCTGGAGTAATACCAGCTTCAATTAACGCTTTATATCCATCAGCTTCCGCTTTCTTCTTTAAGAAGATTTCTCTAGCTTCGCCTTCGGCTCTAGCAATTCTAGCGTCTCTTTCACCTTCAGCTTGTAAGATAGCGGCTTCTTTATCACCTTGAGCTCTAGTGACTGCTGCAGCTTTATGTCCTTCAGCCTGAAGTAAAGTTTCACGACGATCACGTTCCGCTTTCATTTGTTTTTCCATCGCGTCACGAATCTCTTTTGGTGGAATGATGTTTTTTAATTCAACACGTGTAACTCTAATACCCCATTCATCAGTGGCCTTATCAATGATTGATGTCATTTTCGCGTTAATGACGTCTCTACTAGTTAAAGTACCATCTAAATCAAGCTCGCCAACGATATTTCTTAATGTTGTCGCGGTTAAGTTTTCTAAAGCACTTACTGGGTTAACCGCTCCATAAGCGTATAACTTAGAGTCAAAGACTCTATAATAGACCACACTATCGATTTGCATTGTAACGTTATCTTTAGTAATAACTGGTTGAGGAGGTGCATCTAAGATTTGTTCCATTAATGTGATCTTTTGTGATATTCTTTCACAAAATGGAACTAACATATGTGCCCCAGCGGATAATGTACGACGATATTTTCCTAAGAATTCGACGACATATTCATGTGCTTGAGGAACGATACGAATACAGCAGAAGAATATTAATAATATTAATCCGCCTAAAATAATAAGAACAATTGCCCATGGTTCCATATAATATAAATCCTCCTAATATATTATAACGGTAAGTCTTTTTTAGTGAATCTACGTCCACCGATATAGGCAAAGACTGCACCTATTACTAGCAATATTGCTAACTTCCAAATCCAATCATAACTAATAACAACATCATATCCTTGAAGCGCTTTAGCAAACGCAGACATTGATGAGTTATCAATTAATGTGAAGATTGATAAATAGTTAAAGAATGCCATTGCTTTAACACCAACACCGACAGCGACGAATACTTCATTACCAAATAAACCTAAAATACAAGCTAAGAAAGAAATGATACACGCTCCTCCTCCTACTGCCATTGCGTTATTAGCTTTATTAAAGAATGCACTCGCACCAAAAGCAATACCTGCTAAAGCAAAGATTGATAAAAATGAACCTAAGCAGAATAATAATGTTGTTCCTGGGTGCCAAGGAGAAATTGATTCTTCAGTCGTTGCTTTATTAATCGCATATGATATTCCTTCAGAGGCTACTGCCGCTACTGTAATAGCGACATACATTACAAATATTGTAAATAATAAGAAGATATATTGAGTTCTAATAACGGTTTTTCTATTTGTTGGAGTAGAAAGGATATACGCCATTGATCCATCAGTCACTTGAGCGGCAATTAATCTATTCGCGGCAATCATTACATAAATCATTGGTAATAGAACACCAGCGATCTTATAGACTAATTCATTAAGAATGCTATTTAAGTCAATTTGAGACATGATTTGAATTCTACTAAGATCAAATCCCATGATTTGAAGTAAACCTAAGATTTTAAGCCACTCTAATCCTTCATCTTTAACATAGGTAGTCACTTCATCCATATTGATGTTAGTGAAGACGTGTTTAGAACCAATCGCTAAATTGATGACAATAAAGATAAAGGCGGAACCAATCATTAAAGCGAGCCATAACCCTAATAAGGACTTCATTGACTGTTTAAATAATGGTTTTGAAATGAATTTGTTGTGATTAACTGTACTAGTCATTATTTATTTCCTCCGATATCTTTAACAAAGAATTCTTCTAATGTATGTTTCTTTTCTGCAAATGATTTCACTTTGTATTTGATGAACTCATTAATTAGTTCGTTCGTATCTTTTAATTCAATTCTAAAGGTGATTGATAATTCGAATTCATTTTTATCTAAGATTTCAATTTTTGAAGAAGCAAATGAGTCATAATCTTTTTTATCTTCAAATTGAATGACATAATCTCGATATGGAAGATGTCTTAATTTATACATATCTACTATATCAACGATTCGACCATCTTTAATAAAGGCGACATAATCACATGTTTCTTCAAGTTCATCAAACATGTGATTAGACATAATGATTGTCGCTCCACGAGCTTTTTCTTCTTTGATGATATTAACAAAGACATCTCTCATTAATGGATCAAGTCCAGTAGTAGGCTCATCTAAAATGATGATTTCAGGAGAATGCATAAAGGCTGCAGTTAAGGCTGTTTTTTGTTTCATTCCTTTTGACATTCTTTTAATATTCGCGGTTGGGTCTAACTGTAAAGAATTAATAATTCTTTCTGCTTTACTCATGTCAGTTAAGCCGAGTGTTTCAGCTTGAATCTTTAAGAATTCAGTTCCACTTTCAACTTGTGGGAAATTAATTTCTCCTGGAAGATAACCAACATATTGTTTAATCTTTTCTGAATCCTTCCAAGCGTCTAATCCTTTAACAGTGACACTTCCTTTATCAGGCTTTAAAAAGCCCATAATATGACGAAGCGTTGTGGTTTTTCCGCTTCCATTAGTGCCACAATACCCAAAAACACTTCCTTTATAGACATCAAAAGAAACATCAAAGATTCCACGACCACCACCATAATCTTTAGTTAAGTTTTTAACAGAGATGATGACTTTTTTATTCTCTTGATGACTCACTTCTTTTAACTCTTTAAGTGGGTTTCTTTCTTTTTTAGGAGTGTTATTTTCTACTAGCACTTCTTCTTTATATTCTTTAAATGGAGTAGGAGAGACTTCCACTACCCATGTTTCTTCTTTATGACCATTATTATCTTTAACATCGCTACCTTTAAGAATATAGAAATAAGTAGGACGTTTAAATTCGTTATTAGACATATTTCCTCCTATTTCTTAATTCCTTCTTTAGTGTTACCTTTAACACCTTCTAGACCACCAAAATCACGTTCTTCTTTATAGAAGGACATGAAATAGTCTTGTAAGGTGAATGGTTTTTCTTCAAAGTGAGAAATCTTAATTCCTTTTAAACTATTAAAGAATTCATTATGTTTATCTGGTGAGAATTTGACCGCCGCCACTAAAGAATCGTAGTTTTTATAAACGAGTTCAAATTTGTTATTTTCATTAATATATTTAACGAGTGAATCACTATCTAAGAAGAACAAAATATATATTTTATCTTGTTCTTTCTTTAATTCGTTCGCGTTAAATGTTGAGACGTGATGACCGTCTTTAATAATACTAATCGTGTCACAAGTCGCATCAACTTCAGAGAAGATATGACTTGATAATAATATTGTTTTCCCTCTTTTCTTTTCATCGATGATGAATTGAATGAAGACTTTTTGCATCACTGGATCAAGTCCACTAGTAGGTTCATCAAGGACTAAAACATCAGGATCATTCATAAAAGCAGTAACGACTGCGAGTTTTCTTTTTTCTCCAAGTGACATTTGTTTAATTGACATATTTGGGTCAAATTTAAATAAGTCTAAGAGATATTGAAGTCTTTCTTCGTTAACTTCTCCTCTCATTCCTTGCATCATTTTAATAAATCCCCAGCCATCTAATCCGGCTGGAATAGCAGGTTCACCTGGAAGATAACCAACTTTAGAAAGAATCTTATCGGTGTTTCCAAAGGAATCAACTCCAAAGATTTGAACTTTTCCCACGGTTGGTTTAGCAAAACCCATGATATGTCTAATGGTGGTCGATTTACCCGCTCCATTAGGGCCTAAATATCCATAACATTCACCTTTATGGATTTTAATAGAGATATCAAAAACACCACGACCATAACCATAGTCTTTTGTTAATCCTTCTACAGAAATAATTACTTCTCTATCTTCAAACATAATTATTTTTTGCCTAAACCAGTTTTAACTGCGTTATAGTCACGATATTTTAAATCTTCTTGTATACCAACGTGATTTTCAGCGTAGCCACTATCGTTAATAGCTTTAATTTCTTCTGCAGTTGGGTGAGAACCAAATGGATGTGCTTCAACTTCCACAATTGAGAATTCATATGGAAGAATCGCAGATGGATCGGTTGATTTTGTTGCTCTTAAGTCATATCCATACCAATAGATTTGGAATAAAGCGTCTTCTAAACTAACTGGAATATAAAAATATACATAATCATCTTTATGAGTGACATAAAGTAAGGATTGAATGAATCCACTATCATTGAGATTACTTAATTCTTCAGTGATTTCTTCTTTATCAAGTTCTGTACCGGTTGCTTTATAGAAATAATTAGCAGCGCGGTCAACAATGATTTCAAAATCAAAGCCAACTTTTAAGCGTCTTTCACCTTTGGTGTTCTTTTCATCTGTTACTTTGTAATAACCTGGTAAAGAAGCATTACCTTCTTCATCAGCGATGATGTCTAAGATTGTTTGAATGACTTCTGATTCTTCTCCAGAAGACATATTAATACTGACGGTGAGAGTAAAATCTTTGAAACCTGTTTCTGTTGATTCTTTTGGAACAAATGTTGAATTCTTTAAGTCCATGAAAACACCGAAATGGGTTCCAGTATCTTTTCCTAATTGAAAGCCATATCTTCCAGAAATGTCATTTGGATTACAGGACATCAACATTGGAAGAATGCATGATAAGGTGAATATTTGTCTCAGTTTCATATAACGCTCTCCAGTTTTATTGGAATTATTCTAATATAAAGAATATATTAAATTAAATATATTTCTAAATTTTGTAATATAATAATCGAGTGAACATCAAGAAATATTTAAATAATATCGAATCATTAGCTAATAGAAATATCGCTCTTAGTGGGGCTACAAGTGGGATTGGATATCAACTCGCTAAGCATTTACTATGTAAAAACGCTTCTTTAATCTTACTAGCGAGAAACCCTAAAAAAGTTAATGATACAATAAATAAATTAAAAGAAATATATCCTAATTCAAATATTGATTATGTCATATATGATCAAAGTTCTTTCTTATCAATTGAAAAAGGAATAGATGAATTAATTAATAAAAATATCGATATAGACACGATAATTCTTAACGCTGGAGTGTTAACTAAAAAGGGAAGAAGTAAGGAAGATTATCCTTTAACTTTTGGAGTTAATTATTTAGGTGTTAGACATTTTATTGAATATTATGCTTCTAAAGTTAATCGAAAAACACGCTTTGTTATTCAAGGTTCAATAGTCGCGGGATTATCAATTCCGAAAAATTACGATTCAAAAAGCAATAAATATACTTCTTTAACTCAATATAATGTTTCTAAAATCTACTTAGAAGCTTATATTCATTATTTATATATAAATAATATTTATCCAAATTATGAATTTATCATCTCTGAACCGGGTGTAAGTGGAACAAATATCATTAGTGATTTACCTTCTATTATTCGTATATTAGGTCGTCCAGCAATGAAAGTCATATTCCAATCTCCTAAAAAATCATCATTAACTGCTTTAATTGGTGTTACTAATCAGGCTAAAAATGGAGATTTAATTACTCCTAGAGGTTTATTTACAATTTACGGTTATCCGAAAATAAAAAGATTCCCACTTAAACGGGAAAGAAAATATTTGTTTGAAAAGGAGTGATTAAATTACTCTACTTTTTCTTCTTTCAATTCTGTGAGTCTTATAGAAATTAGCTTTATCGTTATACATTTCTACTTCAGAAAGTTCGACAAGCTCTTGATAAGAGATTGATTCTTTATCTTTATACGCCACTCCAGTAGAGCAGTAATAACCACTACTTTCGACAATATTTTTAATTTTGTTACTGATATTATCTAATTCTTCTCTTTTTGAAGAATAGGCAGTAATTAAAAATTCATCTCCACCCATACGGTACGCTAACATATCTTTTTTAATTGACATGAGAATAGCTTTGCCAACACATATAATCGCATTATCTCCTTCTTCATGACCCTTCGTGTCATTGAGATATTTTAGTCCATTCATATCGATTGATATGACTCCGACGATTCTTTTTTCATATTTCGCTAAATCGACATAATATGTTTTTCTAGTAAATAAGCGAGTTAAAGCGTCTCGACGATTATCATCCCTATTTAAGAATAAATAATAGAAAACACAAGATATCGAAATTGTCATATTAAGTAAATTTGTAGCGATTGCTAAGGACTCTAATAACACTGCGATAACGACAAAGAGAACACAGGTTAAGACCATCAAAGCGTCATCGCGATGTTTCAAAGAAATCATTCTAAAGGAAATGAACACTAAATAGGCGAGTAAGATTCCTGAAAGAATATGACTTGAGAAATTAAATGAACCTCTAACAAATTCAATTCCATCATTAGTAGCGTTCACCACGTAATAGTACGCAAAATGGGAAAGAGCTTCATTATTAATGAATAAGGCTGGAAGATAGAACAAGAAATTAATGACAAAGAGGATGATAAAAATCCAACATGGAACAAGCCTTTCTCTATCTGCAAGACGGATAAAGAAATAAATAACAATTGGCCTAATAACATACCCTAATAAAGAACATAACGTCGCTAAAAAGATTAAATCCGTGCGGCTTCTTGTGTATTCTTCAATGGCAACAAAGGCTGCAAGAGCTAAAGATAGACCAAGGATAATAAAAATATCCGATGAGTGTTTCTTGTTACCTTTAAAATTCACATAGGTAATAAAGCCCATCGCAATGCATATACAAAAAAGATGGAAATTGTTTATGAAGAAATTCATATCTATATATTATATATATCATTTTAAATTTTTAAGAGTTTGTTTTCTTTCGTACATTTGACGGTCCGCTCTTATAAAGACCGCACGGAAAGTATTATCTGATTCAAGATTAAAATCAGACATTCCACATGAAATAACTGGTTTATTACCTTCTTTTAGATTCTTTTCGACCTTGTTATTGAATTCTTTCATGATGATGAGACGTTTTTGATAGTATTCTCCATCAAGAAGAATGACAAATTCATCACCGCCAAAACGGTATAGATGTTCATTACCAAAATATTCTTTAATTAAGGCGACAGCGTCAACAATATATTGATCACCTGATTTATGGCCTAAGGTATCGTTAATATGTTTTAATCCGTTTAAATCAAAAACCACTACTGCAAATTCGGTGAGTTCGTTATTAGCAATCTTCTTATCCACTCTTTCTTCCATTTCAACATAAGCGTGACGAGAATGAACTCCGGTTAAGGAATCGGTGTACGCTAATGTGTTAGCGGCTTCTAGTTCACCTTGAACTTTAGTTTTACTGTTTTTAACAGTGTACGAGTTAAGAAGAATGACTCCAATTAATATTCCAGCGGAATAAACAGGATAATTTGGATAATAGAATTGTAATGCGATAAAAACACCTAAAATCAAAGAAAATACAGCGATAACTAAGTTACGACTATTGATATTTCCATGAATTACTTTTGAAGTAAACAAGGTGTAGAAAAATAGAATTACAAAGAAAACGAATTGGACACCTAACATCGCGTTTCTAGCAGGATAGGTGACATAATTGCAGTTTTCGTCAACTGTGAATAGAATCGGATAAAAAATGTTAATAATTAAAATGATTGCTTCTGTTGCAAAGAAAAGAACACCGATAGATCTAATTATCTTTGACACCCATCCATCACTTCTAAGATATCTAACTAAGAACGCTGTCCAAGAAAGAATGATTCCGCCCATACCAACAAAATATAAGGCAGTATCAATATATAATGCGGTCACGAGTTTCGCGGATTCTAGGAATCCCCATAAAATATCAGTCACAAAATATAAAGCGACAACCGCTGCAAAAATACGATATGTTTTAATCGCAGGAAAATCACTTTTCTTACTGAAAATATCGATATTTATAAGAAAATGAATAATTAAAGCTAAGACTACGAACGAACTATAAGGCATAACAAAATTCTGTTTATTATATCATAATAATTACATATTTAACAACGAACCATGTTTTTATTAGATAATATCAGTACTTATTCTTCGATTAAGTACCCATAATGTTCAATCATGTAATCTAGGTCTTTATCTCCTCTTCCGCTTAGACAAACTAAGATACTACCTGAGTTCATTCTTTGAGCACATTTAATGGCATAGGCCACTGCGTGAGCACTTTCAATGGCAGGAATAATTCCTTCAAGTCTAGAGAGAAGGAAGAACGCTCTTGCGGCTTCTTCATCAGTCACTGATTCATATTGAACTCTTCCAATTTCATGGAGGAAAGCATGTTCTGGACCTACTCCAGGATAATCAAGTCCACTAGCGACACTATAAGCAGTTGCTGGGGTTCCATCTTCATTTTCTAACACTAAAGTGTTAAAACCATGTAATATATTCTCTTTTCCAAAAGAGATTGTTGCCGCGTTCTTACCAATTTCTGGTCCTTTTCCTAAAGGTTCAACTCCAACAATATTAACCGGTTCTTCTAAAAACGCTTCAAACATTCCAATCGCGTTTGATCCTCCACCAACACAAGCAGTAACGATATCAGGAAGTTCACCAGTCATTTCTACGAATTGTTGTTTGGCTTCTCTTCCAATGATTTCTTGGAAATCTCTAACAATGAGAGGATATGGATGAGGACCAACCGCGCTTCCTAAACAGTAGAACGCTGTTTTATATTCTTTTGAATAATTTTCAAACGCTGCATCCACCGCTTCTTTTAAGGTTTTACTTCCACTAGATACTGGGATGACTCTCGCGCCTAATACTTTCATTCTCATGACGTTTGGCATTTGTTTAGCAATATCAACTTCACCCATATAGATGTCACATTTTAAGCCGAAGTAGGCTGCCGCCATAGCGACTGCAGAGCCGTGGCTTCCGGCTCCAGTTTCAGCGATGAGTTTTTTCTTTCCTAAGTATTTAGCAAGCAAAGCTTGGCCCATCGCGTTATTAAGTTTATGTGAACCACCATGATTGAGGTCTTCTCTTTTAAGATAGATTTGTACTTTGCCAAAATAGTTTGAAAGATTTTGACAGTGATAGATTGGAGTTGGTCTTCCTTGATAGTTCTTTCTGATTTCTCTTAACTCTGCAATGAACTTTGCACTTTTAGCGATAGTAAGATAGCCGTCATATATTTCCATTAACGCTTTCTTAAGGTTATCTGGAAGGAAGTTACCTCCAAAGCGACCAAAGTAACCATCAACACTTGGATACATTTTTCGATAATTCTTAAAATCTATCTCTGCATTCTTTAAAGGAGAATCTTCAAAACATCTCTGTCCTTTGATTCTTCTATCTAATGGTTTAGTAGCATTCTCAGGTATTAAATACCTATGCCCTTCTAATATTGCGCCTTCAATACGTTTTTCTTTCAGTAACGCCCTAACGCGTCTTTCATTAATATTCCACTTTTTTGATATTTCAGTTACTGTTAAATATTTCATACCTTTATTCTCCTATCGGTATATATATTATTCCTATATTAGATATATATCAAGATATATAAAAAATCCAACATTTCTGTTGGACATTTTACTATGTAAAACAATTTGAATTATCTATACGCAATTCTACTGAGTGCGAAAGATTGATATCTTAATTCTTGGTATGAAAGCGCGGATATTCTATTACCAATTTCTAAGAGTTCATTTGTCTTTAATTGGTTAGATATAATGTTACTGGCTTTGCTATTTAAAGAATCAACACTATAGCTGATTTGTGTGAGATTACTATTAATAGTATTTAAATTCTGGTTAATACTTCTTGCTGCTTGAATAATTGTGTTACTCAAGTTATTGATTGATTGAGTAATTTGATTACTAATCGCATTTAATGTCGACATGATTTCATTATGCCTTTTATTTTCATCAAGTAATTGGAGAGCTTCTTTAATGGAGTCTGCCCTATGAGTGTCAAATAAATAGATTAAATAATCTAAATATGGGATATCACTTTTAGAGATGATATATTCTTTTGCTTCAAAATCTGCAAATGCTTTTTTAATAGAGTTGATATCACTATTTATCGCATCGGTTAATCCTTTAATTATCTCGTTAAGTTTCTTAGTTAAAGCATCACCAGTTAAATCACCAAAAATTGCTTTATATTTCTCAATCTCTTTTTGATATCCATAGGCTTTTTGATGATAGAAAGAACTATTTTCATTAGCGTGGGCAATTCTCTTTTTGATTTTACCTCTAGTAAAGATATTGGCCTTTTTTAAGTTTTCAACTTCTTGTAGATACATATTCCAATATTTTTCTTCATCTTGTTTACAATATTCATAGCTAACTAAATAGGAAGAATATGCCTTTACTTGTGGTAAATAAGATTTAACTTTGTTTAAATCAGCGGTGTTTTTATCGATATTTCTTTTTTTAGAATCAACAAAACCAAATAAACAAGAAAGAGTCGCTCTTAAAGAGAGTAATTGATCAAAATCATAATTAGGAGTAGCCATAATAAAATATCCTCAAAAATATTTTATGATACAGCCAATAATAATGGTATATTTTCTTTATATGAAGAAAGTTTTATTGACCGGTGCTTCTGGCGGGATGGGTCTAGCAACTGCGAAAGTATTAATTAACGAAGGATATGAAGTCTTTGGACTTGATATCAAAGAAAAAGAAGAAATGGAACATCTCCACTTCTTTAAGACTGATTTAACTAACGAAAAGTCGGTTCTAGCCGCTTTTAATTTAATTAAAGAAGAAGTAGACGGATTTGACGCTTTCATTCATCTCGCGGGCATTTATGACCTCAATTCACTAATTGAAATGAGTGAGGATGATTTTAAAAGAATCTTTGAAGTTAATGTCTTTTCAGTTTATCGAGTGAATAAGATATTTCTTCCTTTACTAGGAAAAAATGGAAAGATTTTGATAACCACTAGTGAATTAGGTCCTTTAGACCCTCTTCCATTTACTGGAATATATGGAATCACTAAGACCACATTAGAGAAATATGCCTATTCTTTAAGAATGGAACTCCAATTACTTAACTATCAAGTAGTTGTTATCCGTCCTGGTGCGGTTGATACTGGTTTGCTTAATGTTTCTACTCAAAAATTAGAAGAATTTACTAAGACGACAACCCACTACAAATATAATGTTGAGAGATTTAAAGAAGTTGTTGATAATGTTGAATCAAAAAAGATTCCTCCTCAAAAGATCGGACTTCTTATATCAAAAATCCTCAAAAAGAAGAAACCAAAGTATTTCTATAACATCAATCGAAATCCTCTACTAATGATGCTAAATCATCTACCAAGAAGATTCCAAAATTGGATTATTAAAATGATTCTTACAAAGTAAAGCACGAGTCACCTCGTGCCTTATTTATATAGAAGTGATTAGTACACCATTAGTTCGATGCTGAGTGAGATCCTAAAGTCATCTGCATAATTGTAGACATCAATTGTGATAACCATTGGATTTTGAACGATGATGTTTCCATTATCTTTTTCTCTACCTAAGTCATTTATATATTGTTTGACATCATCGATTTGGTCGTAGCCAAATGTTCCGGCGCTCCAGTTATGATTAAGAACAACTTTGAATTCGGTAGGTTTATCAACAGTCAACACATCAACAGTCCACACAATTGACCAATGTCCTCCATCTAACGGATCAACAGTAAATTCTTTTGTGCCTTTTTCCAAATTCCATTCATTAATCGAACCAACAATAGAAACAGAACTGATATCTAAGGTTGATGATCCATCATCTTGAATGTTATCGAAATAAATATAATTATCACGGAGTGTCACAGTGGCGGTGAATGAATGGACACAAGCGATATTGTTGTTTTCTCCTTGAGCGATATATTCATATGGAGGAACATTACTATAGCCTAAGCCATCGCCACCATCTCTTTCGCTGTATTTGAATACTTTATATTGGTTTCCTCTAACAAAGCTGAATCTATCTATGCGGAGGGTTTCTTCTTCGTTTTCATCTCGTTCAAAAACGACATAACCCTTTTCAAAGCTCCAGTTATTGAATGAGCCAATTAGGAGATATGTATTATCATCAATGACTTCTCCTGGAGTGAATTCTAAGACATGCATTTTTTGTTGTTCTTCATCAAAGTAAACAGCTAAATGATATGTGCCGCTTTCTTTAACTCGGTCTTTATCATCAATGATTTCAGACATATTGCAGCCCATCATATTGATTCTTGTTCCTTTACGAAGTTCAACTGTACATTCCATTCCGTCATAGTCTTCATTAACAGTCATTTTGGCAACTAGATTATTATAATCATCACGAATCTGGTATTGGTCAATATAGTATCCACGTGTGTAATGGAAGCGGAGATAAATGACAGTGCCTTCATTAGAGAATGGGCACACATAGAGCATTTGATCGCTTGCATTTGGCATACCAACATAGCGGTATTCAGAAATGTTTCCATGACTGTCTAGGACGACTCTACCAAAATCATTTAACGCTGAGACATAAGCATTATATTCTGCTTGAGTTAAGTTTCTAATGACCACTGTTCCAGCATCTTCGTTAACATCATAGACCGCATTAGCGGCAACAGGGGCTGGGAAATTAGTAGTGAAAGAAATCCTATTAATTACATCTGTTGGCCAACCCGCTGAACTACCGACTTGCCAAATTTCAAATCTAATTGAGTCACTATATGTTTTTGGAATTCTAATATGAAGTGTTGAATTACCAATCACTTTAGTGAATTCCATATATGTTTGCTCGCCACTTTCTTTTTCTTGAGTAAAGCCTTCATTACCCACTAATCTATAGCAGTATTGATCAATTTCATCACTATTAGTGTTAGCAATTTCTAAAGAGTAAACTTGAGTTTTTTCGTCTTGGTTAAGGATATAATAAGCATTTTGACTCTTATAAGCAGGAACTCCAATATTTGCTAAAACTTTAGGGAAAACATGATGGAATAAGTCGTATGGACTTACTTCATATAAAATGCAGTAGCATGATGCTTCTAATTCTAGCTCTCTGTCATAGACAGAAATGGTAAATACATCAGCAGGATCTGGCATTTCTTCCATATCGCCAAAAGCGTCCAAATATGCTTCTTTAAATTGTGTATCTGCATATACTTCTATTGGAGTATGAAGTGGATTACCTTCTTCATCGACGATTGTAAACTTATAGGTAAAGAATCCATCAATCTTATCGTTATCAGCGACTTCCACTACTTTGTTATCGTCGCTCATATAGGCGATTCTTGCTTGTTCTGCAAATAATTGTTTAATCGAATGATTACCACTGACGTTTTGATAATAGAATTCATTATCTGACTCTCTACTAAGAATTTTCATTCCAGTAATAGTTTGAGGTCCTTCACCATGGTCTTCGCCTCTTTTAATCAAATCATAAATGATATCTACTCCATAGATTTGAGAGATTTCACGATAGACTTGTTCTAAAGCGTTATGAGGAGTGCCTCTCTTTGAGATAAATTCATTTGGATTAATATTTGTGGTATTGAGTCCCATTCCATTAAAGAAGGCTTCTCCTAGAGTTGCTAATCTAGTCGCACTTGTGGATGTGAATTTATGGAATGTGTTGTTTTTATACCATTTCCAGTTCATTTCAACAAATTTGACGCCTTCATTAATGTATGAAGCGAAATCTTGGTGAGTTGAGTCTTTCACTAATCTCTTGTTGGAGCCAATATCAAATTTTCTCCACTCTTTAATTGAGTTATTTTCTACTTCTACATAGTAGTAACCAATATTATATGGACTAGAAAGATAACTGAGTTCATGTTCATCGTTATCGGTAATTATAGTCATTTTATAATTTGGACTTTCTTTCTCCATGTCATAATCAAGTAGCATCGAGACATACCAATCTGTATGATATCTATCGTTACCCTTCGCTAGATTGACGCCCATATGAACAGAGGCATCGATTAAATCGTTTTCATCAATCCCTACTTCAACTGCAAATGTAAAGGTGTAGTTAACTAAATAATCGGTGTCTGTACTTTCTTTCTTTTCACCTGTTTCTAAATCGAAATAGATTTGACCAGTAATATCTTTTTGATATTTAGTGCCAAAAGAATAACCTTCTCCAACTTTTTCAAGTACTGACTTTAAGTATCTAAATTGAATCATTGGAGGTTCATCATATTCTAAGTCTTCGATTGAACCACCTGTTTCTTCTAAAGTGTACTCGTTATATATGGTGTTTAAGGCATCATTAAACGACGAAGGTTCTATATAACGATGGCTTGGCATAGCCAAACTATTCTTGTTGCTTCTATTTTGAAAGCTCTTTTCTACTCCGTTAAAAGCAGTTTTGACTTTCTGGTAACTTGTTGTAGGAACAGTGTAACCACTACTAGAGGGAGCGCAGCCAATTAAACTAGATGCACCTAAAAGTAGACTTACACCAAAAAGTAATCCTTTCCTTTTCATGAAATCACCTTCTTTTCTTAGATATTATCTAACTTTATTATGTATTAAAAAAATACAAATGCAAACGATTTGTACTTTCTTGCAAATAAATATTAATTATTAATGCCAATCATCGTAGTAATTAACTACGCCATCATCATTAGTAAAATCTTTTATATCAAGTCTAGAAACACTACTGAGACATTCGTATTCGCCTTGATTATCTTTATTTATATAAAGATTATTATAATATTAAAGCTCATTGTTATGTAGTAATTGAAATAAAAACTGGTGAGTTTAAACCAGAACATATGGGTCAATTAATTGGTTATACTGCCGCTATCGATGCAACAATTAAAGGTGAAAATGATAATAAAACTGTTGGAATATTAGTTTGCAGAAACAAAGACAACACATTAGCTAAACATATAATTAACGGAATAGATTTACCAGTTGGTATTTCTGAATATCAATTATCACATCTAATTCCTGAGAAAAGTAAATCTTCTCTACCCACTATTGATGAATTAGAAAATGGGAGAAAAAACAATGAATAATGTTAGCAAAAGCGTCATCCATTTTTGATGATTTTGTGGCACTAAATTTTTGCTCTAAAAAATTAAAATACATTGGGCAATTCTATGAATTGTTTTCTGAAAATGAAATTACAAAACAAGTTATTTCACGAATAATGTGTGTCTTTGGCATATGCAAAAAAAGGATTTAAAATTAAATCCTTATTTTATTCGATGGAATATTTTACCTTCTTTAATACAATGCATACCCTTTGAGCAATTTGCGTACCATTTCTTAAGTAGTTAATCAACTAGTTTTGTTAGAATCTACATCCTGAAATAGAGCAGCAAGTCGCTCGTATTCTTTTTGTACTTTTGTGTCCACGACTTGTCCTTTTAAAAGAAAAGGCCTCCATTTTTGGAAACCTGGATTTTTGAGATTTTTTAGGCCAAGCATTTCTGAGGTGGGGCCAGCGGTACTTCGCTTTTTTTCTAATGAAAAGTTGACCAGGGAGATTAAAAATTAATTTCTGTGATAGGCTTCAAGAGCTTTGAATCTAACTTCTTCAACACTATCTGAAAGTCTACTCATCATATCATGGAAAGCTCTGAGGTTACGAAGCTCCTTGTTGTAAGACTTTGTGTACTCATAGCCTTTGTCATAAACGAAGTCTTGATAGGTCTTATGAACAATGTGATTTCTTTTCTCAGTTATCTCTTCAAGAAGTTTATAGTCTTCTTCAGTAAAGAAATGATTGCTGTAGCTATAGTCTAGTTTCTTTAAACGCTTCAAGGTTTGGCCTAGAGTTAAAGCTTCCACCTCTTCATAGTTCTCGTCAAAGTCACCCTTCAGCATGGCTGCATAGATGTACTTAATGTCGAGCTCTACGGTTTGGCAGAACATTAATGTCTCACCGACCAAGAAATGAAATTCTTTTAATTCGCTCATTCTTCTTTTTCTCTTTCAAATACGCAAATGCAAATAGAAGCAGAACCACCCGCAGCTTGCATTGTGTGCAATGTCCAACCTTCCTCTGAGTATTCGTCTAAAAGGTTTTGAAGTTTTTCATTGAATCCGTTTATTGTGTTAAAAGCACAGCCAAAAGTAACAGATTTATACTCTTTCATAATTTACTCCTAATCGTTAACTTCAAGGTAGTATCCATAGTGAGAAAATGAGTAATAACTTGTTTTCCCACCTTTTTGAAGAGTGAAATAATCTTCTCCATAATGGGTAAGTGTATATCCTTCGCCGAAATTGAAACATCCGTAAGTATTACTAACTATGGTATAGACTGTACCGGTATCATTAGCATCTAACGTGACTTTTAATCTTATGTCACTGCTTTTTTCGCCATTGTTGCCACATGATGTAAGCATTAAAATTGGAAATGCTAAAAGCACTAATAATTTTTTCATACTTTTTTTACCTCTAATTTTTATTCTATCTCAATAAGGTATCAGGTTTCCATCGCTATTGAATTGAGACTCTTTCTTTGAACCTCTGGTGCTGCTTGTTATGACAGTCTTTGCAAAGGAGAATCTAAACATATCATTAATAACGGTTATAGGAGCACTGCCCAAGATATTAATCACAATAAGTTTATCCCTATTTTTCGATACTACATCTTCATTATCTAAACACTCGTGTTCTTCATTTTTGCAATCTTTAACTATTTGTTTAAATGGTTTCCGAGCATGGTAATCGATTCTCTTGCAGTTTCTAGGCAAAGCCGTTCTTTTGACCGCTATATTAGAGAGGCAAATCTTTCTTTTCAAAGATTTTAGAACCAACATAGTAAGTGATAATTGTAATAATAAATAAGAACATTAGCTTAAAGAAGAATACCCCTAAATTATTATCCATAACGGCGAGGGGGTCGAAAAGAGTAAAGATAGTCTCGTAATTAAATATCCCCATTAATGAAATTCTTACAGTTCCTGGAATTGCATTTGTGCCAAATAAACCCAAGATAGAAAAGATAAAGAAAGCGATATTAATCCCTCCTCCAATACCGATCGCTTTATTAGTTTTGTTAAATATGCAAGAAGATAAGAAACAAATGCCAGATATTGCTAATGTAACAGCGAAATTACCTAAAACATATAATAAGATATCGTGAATTGGTAAAGAAATTAATAAATCTTCGCTCCCCATCAATATTCCAATGAGAAATGATAATATCGAAGTAATTAAAATGGTAACCGCCATAAAGATTTCTTCAAAAATTAGAAATACTGCTTCGGTAAAAATAAATGATCTTCTTGTAGTTGGGGTCGATAAGGTAAAAGAAAGAGAACCTGTTTCTACTTTTTCACTCACTAGCGATTTAGCGGATAAAATCGTATAAACCATTGGGATTAATAAAACAGCGAGTCCAAAAGCGATATAACCGACAACAATGCCGTATATGTTCATATCACCCATTTCAGATAAATTTTCCCCGACTTTACCAGGGAGTTGATCAATTACTCCTTTACTACCATTAATTGAAGCGGCTTCTAAGGCATCGCTTTGTGATAAACCTGATTCTAAATATTCTTTATATAATGCTTTATAACAAGCAATTCCACTAGCGACATATCCTCTAGCAACATTCATTATTGTCTCCCCAGACATCGAATAATTTTCTGCAGTTATTTGGCTAATATCAGTAATATTTGTGTTATTTTTCTCATTAAAACGATTAATGACTTCATTTTGTATTTCTTCAATAACGATATTAGAAGCAAAATCGCTAATCTCTTCATCTTCTTTTGGGGTATCAGAGATAGTTAAAGCAAAACTATCTAATTTTTCTTTAAAAGTTTCGATATCGCTAAGAGAATCTAATTTAGCTTGTTCGATTTCTTCTTCGCTATAACATTCTCCAGTTAATATTTCTTTATGTTTCTTTTCTAAAATAGTAGAAACAGTACCCATATCTCCTTGAACTTTTATAAATAATTCTGGTCGATAATAATATATTTCTTTTTCATCATAATATTCGTTACCATTTTCATCATATTCACCAGTCCAAACATAAGTGATTGGATAACCTAAAACAGATGTTTGATAATCAACAATAAAATTAGGTAAATATTTATAAAATGCTGTCTCACTAACGACATCAACAATATAAGAAGCAGCTTTATTAATGATTATTGTTTTTTTAATATTTTCATCATTAATATAAGCTTCACTATCTAAGAGATATGCTTCCATTAAAGAATTAGTGATTTGATTAATAAGTGCTTCACTATTAGAATCCGCTAATAAGGGTAATAATTTAAAAGTATATTCAATCGAAACATTATCGCTATTTTTATCTTCTTCATATACTTCGTTAAATGCATTATAGATATAAGAAGAAAGAGCGTTTAAATTATCTTCTGATAATTGATAATCGTCATCAATCATGCTTACTAAAGTATTAGGAATAGCAACTAATAAAATATTTTCAACGCTTTGACTTTTATCTTCTGCGTATATATCAAAATAATTAGAAATAACATTAATCGCGAATTCTTTTTCTTCTTCATTCATCGAATCATCACTATCGATATTATTTCGAACAGTAACCATCGCCACATTTTTAGCTTTATACGTTTTTTCAATTTCTGTCCCAGAAGAAAAGCGATAAGTTAAATCATATAGAGTCTGCACTGTAGAAATAGAAGAAGTTAAGGTCGTATCTTCCACTTCATCTATCGCTTTTTTTAAAGTGGTTTCTAAAGCATTACTACCATCATAATAAGAATGATATGCATTATCTAAATTAGAAAAACCACTATATAAAGATATTGCACTTTCTTTAATCGTCGTTTCCATATCTGCGTTAGAAAATAAATCTTTTAAAGCGCTACTAGTCGCATTCACATGAAGAGTGGATAAAATCAAAATAATTATCATAATGATAATTGAATTACCCGCGCTTACAATAAAAAGTCCTCTTTTACTAGATTCAAAAGATTCTTTAAAAAGAGCTCTCGAAAATAGTCTATTTCTTTTTGTTTCAGTCACTTTTGTTTCATCAAAATTTTTCGGTAAAGTTAATCCGTTAGTCATTTCTTTCATTTTCTTCACTTCCTTTCCTTACTTCTTCAAAATAAGAATTTAAATCGTATTTAATTTCACTAATAAATTTCACATCATATCTTGTTAAAGATTTCATTAATATCGGGACATCATTTTTCTTAATTCTGATACTTACTTGATTATATTTATCTTGCATACGAATGATTTGCATTTTGTTTCTTAAAAATAATTTATAATCTCCGTTATTATTAAATTCGATTTTATAATCGCGATATGGGCGATTAATCACATCATCGACTTTTACCGAAGAAGCGATTTTTCCTTTTGTTAAGAGGACCACTCTATCACATGTTCTTTCAAGTTCGTTAACTGTATTAGAAGTATAAATAATGGTCGCGCCTCTTTCTTTTTGCTCTAATACTAATTTAAGAAATTCTTCTCTCATTAACGGATCTAATCCAATTGTCGGTTCATCCATTATAAGGATGTCCGCTTTTAACATTAATGCCGCGACTATTGCGGTTTTTTGTTTCATCCCTTTAGACATGCGTTTAGGATAAGCTCTAACATCTAACTGCATTCTAGAAATAATTTCTTCTGCGTAAGCATAATCTTCTTTTTTCATGCCGAGAGAATCCCCATAATTATGAAGAAAAATTATTCCAGTTTTTACATCAGGGAAATTGATTTCTCCTGGGATATAGCCAATATATTTTTTTGTTTTTGCGGAATCTTTATAAGCATCTAATCCTAATATAAAAATATTTCCTTTATCAGATTTAACATATCCCATTAATTGTCTTAAAAGTGTCGTTTTACCCGCTCCATTTTCCCCGACTATACCAAGAGCTTCTCCTTCGTAGACTTTTAAATCGATGTTAAAATTGCCTCTTCCTTTTTTATAATCTTTTGTGACGTTATTAATTTCTATCATTATTTTCTCGTTCATATTTATAACCCCACATATGTCTTATCTTCTTTATAAAAAGACATGAAATAGTCTTCTAAAGTTTCTTTTTTCTCTAAAAAATCAATAAATGAAGGAGGCAAAACTTTTAAGAATTCATTCGTTCTTGTCTCATCGCATTTAACGATAACTATATTTTCATTTTCAAAAGGCTGTTCAACATGAAAATCATTCTTTTTTAAAATGATAATCGCGTTATTTTTATCTTCGATATTTTTATAACTGATGTGATATTCCTTAATTGATTTATGTTTTAAATCATTAGCATCAAGTAAAGAGACGATTACTCCATCTTTAATCACGGCAATTCTTTCGCATACCGCATCTACTTCTTCAAATATATGAGAAGAAAGAAGAATGGTTTTTCCTCTTCTTTTTTCTAATTTAATTAGCTCGACAAATACTTCTTGCATCTCAGGATCTAATCCACTAGAAGGTTCATCCATAATAATAATGTCTGGGTCAGACATAAAAGCGGAAACAATCGCTAATTTTCTTTTCATCCCTAAAGACATTTCTTTACATAAAAGTGATAAATCTACTTCAAAGATATCAATTAACCAATTCAATAAAGTGTCATCCACCACTCCTTTTAATTCTTTTTGTTCATCAATGACTTCTTGACCGGTAAGATTTAAAGGCAAGGCCACTTCCCCAGGAATATAAGACACATTACGCATAGTTATATTTCTTTTATATAAGGAAGAATGACCATTTATATAAGTTTCTCCTGAATCAGGAACACTAAAACCCATTAAATGTCTAATTGTTGTGCTTTTCCCCGCTCCATTAGGGCCTAAAAAACCGAACACTTCTCCTTTATTCACATAAAAAGAAACATCGAAGACCCCACGGCCTTGGCCATAATCTTTTGTTAAATTTTTAACTTCGATTACTTTTTCCATTTTTTTGCTCCTTTCTACTTTTTGGACTCGTGTCCATTTTCTTAACACGAATAATATTATTTAACTCTTGCACAATTTGCAAGAATAAGTTATAAATAATTTAGAAAAATTTTTTGAGGACAAAATTTATGAGTGAAGAAGAGAAAATTCTTAAAGAAGATGTAAGAACTATTAGGACTAAAAGAGATTTAGCAAACGCTCTCGAAGAACTTTTACAAGAAAAAAACTTCGATGAAATAGCAATCAAAGATATTACTGATGCTGCCTTAATCTCTAAAAATACTTTCTATAATAATTTCAATGACAAAGTTGAACTATTGAATATGGTCTTTGAAAGATATCGTGAAGAATTAATGGAAAAAGTAAAACCAATATTAGATTCATATAAGCACGGAATAAGACATAGATTATTTAGAGGATTAGTCAAAGTCATTGTCCACTTCTTCTATTGTTGCTCTTTGCCAATACAAAAAATGGTGCAAAACGATGAATCAAAATCTATTTATTGGGCGATGACTTTATTTATTCAATCAACGATTAGAGAAGCATTTAACGAAAGAGAAGAAATGGTTAATAGCAAATTAGAAAATAATATTTCTTCGTTATTTTATTCTGGTGCGGTTACTTCTTTGATTTATTTTGGCTTTAGAGATGGGATGGACGTAAAAGAAGAAGAAATCGTTAAGAATATTATTAGACTAACCAAACCAGTTATCCACTAATAGAAAAAAAGAAAACAAAATAAAAATAGCATTTCATCGTGTATTTTCCATACGCAAAGATACACTTTGCTTTTGACTTTTTTTGCGTGAAACCCTAATGGGTAAATCAAAAGGCATGATACAGCCACCTAAATCTGTCTATGCTGGTTTTGGTCTATGTCCTTATTGTGGGAAGAATTATTATATAAAACGGTTATCCAACGCAAAAGAAGGCATTAAAAAATGCCTGGCTTGTGGATCCAACAGAGCAATGCTCACATGTAGAGAAAGCGAATCAGTATTCCTTGATGATTTAAAGGCTATCCTAATTAAGCAAATAGGAATCCTAAAATCCAATCCGATTGAATTCAAGAATGCATTAAGGAACACCTATGTTGGTAATAAAGAAGCTTTACAGGAAAAGGTAAATATTCTAAATGGCAAAATAGACAATTTAAGAGCCAAATATAAAGCAATCGAAAACAAGATAGGAGATTCGTTTAACGCCCTTAAAAACGAGATAGAAAATGAGTTAAATGATTTATTTGTGGCAAAACAGAAAACTGAGAATGAACTTTTAACTTCGAATGACGCTGAAATAGTAATTAAACAAATCTTCGACTCATTAGATAAAATCAACGAAGATAACATCGAGGAATCATTCAGAATTCTATTTAAAAGGATGATTGTTAAAAATAGATTAGACCTAACATTCATTATTGGAAACGAAAATGTAACCAATCTAAATCTTTTAGATTTAAAAAAGATACTAGTTGGTTCCCATCAGATAAAAGTTAGAGCCCAACACTACACAGTTAAGTTCGGAATTTTTATAAATAAATGAACTACCCTTGAAAGGATTTGAAACGTTCTCCGAATCTACTACTACCCTTTTTTATGAAAATTATCAGAATAAGCAGTCCGATAGTTCGAACTGCTTTTTTTAGTCAAAAAAGTATCTAAAAACGCTTAAAAATAAGAAAAAAGGAGACCAATATCACTATTAATCTCCAATCTCTCATAATGGTACCCTCGAGGCGACTCGAACGCCTGACCTACGGCTTAGAAGGCAGTTGCTCTATCCAGCTGAGCTAAGGGCGCAGATAGATGAAGTATATATATCACAAAATTTGTTGTCAAGTTGCCTTGCCGATTTTTCTAAGTGCAAATACTGAAAGCAGGAGACATGGAATCATGATAAGGGCAATAAGCTGGAAATTGCCGGTTCCCGCATACAGCGCATAACCAAGGAAGGGACCCACCGCACTTCCCATGTCCTGGAAAGTGGCAATCCGGTTCATGAACACTGCCTGCTCATTGCCCCTGGCATATTCCCCGGCAATGGAGGTGCGCAGGATCTGGGAGGCAGAACCTGAGAAAAGCTGCAAGACAAACATGGCCAGAATGATATACCATAGCTTGAACAGAGCCAGCACCAGTATTATGGCAGCCTGGATAAAAAATACAATGGTAAAGGCTTTTCTGCGCCCTATCTTGTCGCAGATATACGCTATGACAGGGCCGCCCAGCGACACTATCTGGCCAGCCACCTGGAA
>CADCGC010000010.1 GCA_902800905.1 uncultured Erysipelotrichaceae bacterium | reverse complement strand
GGTGAATCTCTAAAATTGCGTTTAAATTATCAAACTCACCAGTAAAAAGTCTTTCAACTTCAAATTCAGCCACTAATTTCTTAAGTTCTTCAATAGACAAGGAAAGAGAATCAAATAATGATTCATCATCCATATCTAAAAGTTCATTAATATCCTGTAAGTTGGAAGTTAATGTTGTATATTTTTCAAATATATTTTTCTTTGAATTTAATTGATTAATGACTTCAAGAGCGGTTTTTTGATCGCCCCAAAAGTCTTCTTTCTCGCTTTGAGATTGAAGTTCTTTGATTTCGCCTTCTAATTTAGCGAGGTCAAAGAGAAGACCCGAGTTGACGGATTCTCTCGCCAACAGCACCAAGTTCTTGCTTTAAACTAACGAGGTCTTTCATTATTTCTTTTCTCCACCATCAGCTGGTTTTGCTTCAGCATCAACAACTTCACCTTCTGGTTGTTCTGGTTGTTTTCTTTCAATTTTTACATTAACAAGATTTAAAACAGCGTCAACACTTGCGAGGTCTAAACATTCTCTAAACATTTTATAGCCTTCGTTAACGTAATCTTGTAATGGGTTGATGTTTGCGTAGCTTCTTAAGTGAATGCCTTCTCTTAATCTTGCCATCGCATCAATATGTCTTGTCCAGTTTTGGTCAATGCATCTTAAGATGAAGTTTCTTTCAACTTGTCCCTGAAGCTCTTCTGGCCATGCTTTTCTGTTTTCAAGATATCTATCATAGATAACTTCTCCAAGATCTGGTCCAACATCATCAACATATGCTTCATCATATAAGGCAGCTTTTAATGATCCTGCTGGGAGGAATTTTGGTTCGACTTCTTTGATTAAGAGTTCACCAGAAATGACCTTATCAGTATTGCCAACTGGGACGGCTTTATTCGCTAAGAATACACCTGTTGTCTTAAAGACATCATCAATAATGTCTGTAATATCTTTACCTTCAATGATTCTGTCACGTTTGTCATAGACAATTTGTCTTTGTTTAGCTAAAACGTCATCATAATCAAGAAGGGATTTACGAGTATCAAAGTTTTGTCCTTCGATTCTCTTTTGAGCACTTGTAATAACGTTTGAAACCATTTTTGCTTCAAGAGCTTCATCTCCGAAATTCTTTTCGATAAAGTTACGCATATTGTCAGCAGCGAATCTCACTAATAGTTCATCATCAAAGGAAACGTAGAATCTAGAGAATCCTGGATCGCCTTGACGTCCTGAACGTCCTCTTAATTGATTATCAATACGTCTTGATTCATGTCTTTCAGTGCCAAAAACACATAAACCTGAAAGGTTTGTGATTCCTTGTTCAGCAAGTTCTGCTCTTTTTTCTTCAGGAACCGTTTTTTCAAGATTTCTAACTTCATCATCAATTTTAATATCGGTACCACGACCAGCCATGTTAGTAGCAAGAGTAATTGATCCTTTTCTACCAGCATCTTTGATGATTTCAGCTTCGCGAGCGTGATTTTTAGCGTTCAACATTTCATGTTGAAGACCTGCTTCAATCAACAATTTAGAAATTTCTTCAGATGATTCAACTGAAACAGTACCAATCAAGATTGGTTGCCCAATTTCATGTCTTGCTTTAACTTCTTTAATTAACGCAGCAAGTTTTGGTCCTTTGTGTGCGTATACGTAGTCAATCGCGTCCACTCTAGCGATAGGTCTATTTGTTGGAACACAAACAACACGCATGTTGTAGATTTTTCTGAATTCTTCTTCTTCAGTTTTAGCGGTACCAGTCATACCTGCCATCTTTTTATAAAGACGGAAGAAGTTTTGATAGGTAATAGTCGCCATTGTGATGGTTTCTTGTTTGATTTCAACGTTTTCTTTAGCTTGAACAGCTTGATGTAATCCATCAGACCATTCTCTTCCTGGAAGAACACGACCAGTAAACTGGTCAATGATTTGAATTTGTCCTTCAGCATCGACTAAATAGTCGACATCTCTTGCCATAATATAGTTCGCCCTAAGAGCGTTATGAATTCTATGAACAAGGTCGGCGTTTTCTGGATCATAAAGATTTTTGATACCAAACATTCTGTCAGCTTTTAAGTTACCTTCATCAGTTAAGTTGACTGTCTTTTCTTTGACATCAACGACATAGTCGACTTCTCTTTTTAAAGCTTTAACAAATCTATCCGCAACAGTGTATTGAGACGCGCTTGCTCTAGCGCCACCAGAAATAATAAGTGGGGTACGAGATTCATCAATTAAAATTGAGTCAGCTTCGTCTACAATACAGAAATCAAGTCCTCTTAAGACTCTATGTGCCATATCAGTGGCCATATTATCTCTTAGATAATCAAAACCTAACTCAGAGTTTGTTGTATATGTGATATCACATAAATATGCTTCTCTTTTCTCGCTTGTGGTCTTTGCTCTTAAGTTAACTCCAACAGTTAATCCTAAGAATCTATAGATTTGGCCCATCCAGTTCGCGTCACGTTCACTTAAGTATTCGTTAACTGTAACAACGTGAACGCCTTTTCCTGCTAATGCATTAAGGTAAACCGCCATAGTTGCGGTTAAGGTTTTACCTTCACCAGTTTTCATTTCGGCGACATCACCAGCATGTAACGCTAATGAACCGATAATTTGAACTTTATATGGGAATTCTCCTATGGTTCTTCTCGCTGCTTCTCTTGCAACTGCAAAAGCCTCCACTTTAATATCTTCGAGTGTACTTCCTTTAGCGAGTAAATCTTTAAAATATGTGGTTTTATCTCTTAACTGTTCATCGCTAAGAGCTTTCATGGTATCTTCCAACGCAATAACTTTATCTGCAATTTTGGAATACTTTTTGATTGCTAATTTATCGAAAAAGCCCATTTAATATACCTCCGTAATCTTTCTTTTTAAAAAAGAACATTTAGTGTCCGTTAATAAATATATCACTTATGTATTAGATTTACCTAATACAATTTAGGAAATATTGTTTTTTTTATTCCTTTTATCTAAATCAATTGTTTTGGCAATCACTAATGCATGTACCTTCTTTGGACTAGCTGATTTTACTAATGAAATTGCCTTATATAATGTCGCTCCAGTTGTATAAACATCGTCTACAACAAGCACCTTTTTCCCATTTAGTTTTTCTTTGTTTTCAATGATAATTTGTTTGTCTATTTTTGTCCTACTTTTTTGTGATTTTGATGATTGTTTTTCTTTAACTTCTTTCTTAAGAACACAAAGCATAGGTAATTTTAGCGTTTTAAATATTTCTTCAACGTGGTTAAACCCTCTTTTTTCATCGTCAACCTTGCTTGACGGAACAGGAACAATCACATATCCAGCGTATATAATCCTTAAATATAATAAGTACCTCTCAAGAAACACATTTTTGAGTTCATAATCATAGCATCCTTTGAACTTATATATTAGATTTTTGATTGTGTCGTCGTAGTTATAAACCGCTAACACTTTTACATCGCCAACATAGAAGTTAATGAACCTTGCTCTTAGTGATTGAAAGCACTTTTCGCATAGTTCACTTTCGGTATGAATGAAGTTATACATTGATATGTCTTCGATCTCTTCAAAACACATCTTACAGTGACGCGTTACTGGACTGAATCTCAATAACTGCAAGTTCGGCTTCTTTGGTTCTTTTTTCTCCAATGAAAATCACCTCACCTTCTGGAGCATCTTTCTTCCTACCGACTCTTCCTGCTATTTGAATTAATGTGCCTTTATCATAGACAAAACTATGAAATTTATAGACAATTACCTGCAAATCACGCACAGTTACCCCTCTTTCTAAAACTGACGTTGTTATAAGGTATTTGTACAATCCACACCGAAATCCTTCGATAATTTCTTTGCGATTTTGTCTCTTTGAATGGACATAATTTCCACCTTTTACAAATAGAGAAACGAGTCGAAACAGCCGCTCACATTCTTCAATTGTCGGTGCAAAAACAAATAGCGGCTTATTGCTTTTTGAGTACTTTCTCATATAACGAATCAGGGTAAGAAAATTGCTTACATTGTCATTTACAAGAATCTTAGGAACTGGAAGAGGGTGTCTATGAAATCTAGTCTCTAATCTAAGTGTGTCTTTACCTTCTTTTGAAAAGAAATTAATTACTTCATTTGAAGGGGTAGCACTCATCATGACATAATGACCATTTACTGCTTGATCAAACATTGCTTTTAATATCGGATCCCCTTTAAAAGGGAAGGCATCAATCTCATCAAGAATGATTAGAGAAAAATATTTTTTGTATCTATATAATTGGTGAGTAGTAAGTACAACAATATCTGCATATAGCACCTTTGTGTGTCCTCCATATACACAAGTTAAGGTATTTTTATTAAATATTTCTTTTAACCTATTATATAATTCAATGCAAACGTCTCTTCTTGGTAACGCAAAAGCGACATGTTCGCCACATTCAACAGTGTATTTAATTATGTTTATGCATATTTCTGTTTTACCAGATCCACATACCGCAAAAACTAAACTATCTATGCCTTTCTTATAGTTCTCCACTAGTTTATCTGAAAGTTCTTTTTGTTCTGGAGACAATTCATACTCTAGGTGAATAGGTGCTTTCTTAGGATATGATGGTTTATGTTCAACTTCTTCGCCACGAAAAGAAATACATCTACGGCAATAAGGCTTTCCGTTCAAGTATCCAATTGAATGAATATCAGTATTTCCACAGATTGGGCAAATAAATGAATTATGATTTTCCATTTTTCTTGCCTTTCTTTTTGCGTTTTGGTTTAATGATTGTGCTGGATGTTATTGTTGCACGATCATCATCTCGATGTATCTGTGTCCTTCCGGCTTTTTTTATATCTGGATATGATACGTCTACACCATCTTTTAATTCAATTTCAAAAAGACTGAATCTACCTTTTAAATCTCTCTTCTCTTGTTTAACAATATATAGCGCTTCATTATGTCCTTTGATTGGATTATGTTTAATTTTCCAGTTCTTTTTACCACCCGATGTTTTCGAGTGAGTAACTCTATGAAATACAAATGTATTTCCCTCCTCATCAACAATATATGCGGGGTGATTATTTTTAAAATATATTCTAAAGTGTCTTCTAAATTTATTCATATTCTTTTCCTTTTATTATGTTTTTCGTGTCTTTGGGGATCCGCACACCGCAAAAACTAAACTATCAACCCCTTTTTTATAGTTCTCCACTAACTTATCCGATAATTCTTTTTGTTCTGGAGATAGTTCGTATTCTAAATGTATAGGTGCCTTCTTTGGGTACGATGGCTTACGTTCAACCTCTTCACCTTTAAAAGAAATACATCTACGGCAATATGGTTTTCCGTTCAATATTCCAATTGAGTGAATATCTGTGTTGCCACAAACTGGACATTTATAGTTTCTATATTGCATTATCTCCTTTCTTTTGATTTAATATAGCCATGGTCGTGGTCATCACTAGTTTGATGCCGACTCACAGGAAACTGTGTAGCTCCATTAACGGGGCTTTTTTATTTTTTTGCGCTTTTTATAATATGACCCATATATCGGGTTGCTATTTTGAACCTTGATTATTAAATACATGTCTTCATCATCAAATGACATGTCAAGGTACTCTTTTTCACCATAATCATTTCTATCTCCAACGAATGGTCTTTTCTTTATTAAAGAAATATCTACATTTTGATCTGTTGGGTGTTTTAATTTGTAATATCCTTTTCTCAATCCAAGTCTTTTAAATTCATCTTCGCTCAACGATCCTGTAATAATTGCGTAAAAAGCTTTATCTTCATTGTCAATTTTGTATATTTGACCAGGATGCCCACCTGGGCTTCCGTCTAGAACTCTATAGAATTTTCTTATTTCTAATGTTATTTTGTGTTTTCTTTTATTTTTACTCATTTATTTCACCTCCTTTCTATATTATGGGTTTCACTTCTTCTAAGCGTTTCAGAACTAAGTGTTTTGTTGAGACGTAAAAAGTCCCCTCATTATACTAAGAGTGAAAAAAACACATTTTTTTAATAAAAATTTTTTAGTGAAATAAAAAAGACCCAAAGGGTCTTATTTTTCTATATTTGAAATCAAATCTACTCTTGTTTGGTGTCTTCCACCTTCAAAATCGGTTGAAAGAAATATGTCAATCCTTCTAATAACATCATCAAGAGACATAAATGCTTGCCCGAATGATATAACGTTAGCGTCGTTATGTTGTCTCATAAGTCGAGTTACATCATCGTTATACGCAATGCCACATCTAACGCCTTTGACTTTGTTAGCCGCCATTGAGATACCTTCTCCAGAAGTACATACAACTACTCCAAAGTCAGATTCTTTAGAAGCAACACTTCTTGCAACAGCTTCACCATAAATTGGATAATGACAACTGTCTTTTGTGTAGGTTCCTACATCTTTTACTTCATAACCTAATGATTCTAAGTGTTCCTTAATGGCGTTCTTATATTCTAATCCACCGTGATCACTACCAATTGCAATTCTCATATTTGTTACTCCTTATTAATGACAGCAAGAATATCTTCTAATTTGATACTCCCCTCTCTATAAATTTTAACTTCTTTGCCTGTGAGGTCAACTAAAGTTGAAGGAACTCCACCTTTTGCTTCCCCATCAAATATATAATCGACTTCATTTTTAAAGATGCTTTTAACTTCTTCTGAAGTCATTGCGGGTTTTTCGCCACTTTTATTCGCGCTTGGAACTAAAAGAGGTTTTTTAATATACGATAAGAACTCTAAAAGTTTGAGCATATTTGGCACTCTAACACCTATTACACCTGTGTTGTGTGTAACATAATTAGGAACACATTCTTTTGATTTAAGGAGGACAGTAATCTCTCCAGGCATAAAAGCATCAATAACTTTTTTAGCGCGTCCATCAATGAATGCGTATTTTGAAATTTCGGAAGCACTAGAAAGCATTAAAGTATATGGCTTGTCTTCAGGACGACATTTAATTTTATTTAATAAGTTATAGGCATCAAATTTATCAAAATAGACACCTAACCCCATAACTGTTTCAGTAGGAAAAGCAATAACTTTAGAATTATCTAACGCCTTTTTAGCTAATTCAAACTCTTTACGCAACATACGTTATTCCTTCATCTCTAATGATATACAAATAACGGTCTTTACCATATATATCTTTTTCAAATTTATACATAATTCCCATATACTTTTCTTCAAGTATGCGGGTTAACTCTTCTTTCATGTCTTCTCCAATTTCAAACGCAATTAAGAATTTGTTAGACATAATAGCAGAATCGATTAAAGTCATAATAATTTCATAGTATTTTGTCTTTGGTTCCGCAAATAGAGCAAGGTGTGGTTCATACTTTAAAGTCTGTGGTTCCACGCTAGAAGAGTCACCAATATAAGGTGGGTTCGAAATGACAACTGAGATATCGTTTTCGTTTTTGATTGGCTCAAGCATATCTCCTTGTCTAAAATCAATTTCTACATTATGATTTTTTGCGTTAATTTTTGCAATTTTCAGTGAATTTTCGCTAATATCAGTGCAAATTACGTGTGAATTTGGAAAATATTCCTTTAAATATATGCCGAGGATCCCTGATCCAGTTCCAATGTCTACTATCTTGATTTTCGGTTCTTTTCCAAACATTTTTATGATGGTTTTTAAAGTCGCAACAGCAAGCTCTTCTGTTTCTTGTCTAGGAATCAAAACATTCTCATCAACAACATAGTTTGAATTAACAAAAAACGCATAGCCAAGAACATATTGGAGAGGCTCTCCATTCATTATTCTTTCGATATTTTTATTAATCTTATCTAAATTTTTAACTTCTTCATCAAAATGACTTATGAGGTTAAAAAAATCATTAAAACCGCCATCGTCTTGTAATAGCGTTTTAATTGCGGTGTTATTCAAATATTTATTTTCTTTTTTCTTTAACTCGAAATATAGTTCACGGTAAGTCATTAATTCTCACCTGCGATTTTTTGAGATTGGTCAAAGTGAATCAAAGCTTCAATAATTGCTTCGAGATCACCTTCCATGACTCTATCTAATTGTTGAATTGTGAAACCAATTCTATGATCTGTAACTCTATTTTGTGGATAGTTGTATGTTCTAATTTTTTCGCTTCTTTCACCAGTGCCGATTTTAAGTTTTCTCTCAGCTCCGATTTCTTCTTGTTGTTTTTCAAGCATTGTGGAATACATCTTTGCTCTTAACATTTGCATAGCGATTTCTCTGTTTTGAATTTGAGATTTTTCGGTTTGGCACGCAACAACGATTCCGGTTGGGATGTGTGTAATACGAACCGCGGATTCTGTTTTGTTAACGTTTTGTCCACCAGCTCCTTGTGAATGATATGTATCAACTTGTAAATCGTTTGGATTGATTTCAACATCGATTTCTTCAGCTTCTGGCATAACTAAAACTGTCGCAGTTGATGTATGGATTCTTCCGCTTGCTTCGGTTTTTGGAACTCTTTGAACACGGTGAGCGCCACTTTCAAACTTAAGTTTTGAGTAGACCATTTTTCCTTTAATCATAAATGATACTTGAGAGAAACCGCCGGCTTCAGAAGGATATTGGTCCATCATTTGGATCTTCCAGCCTTGGCTTTCAGCGTATCTTGTATACATTCTAAATAAATCGCCTGCAAAGATGTTTGCTTCATCTCCTCCAGCAGCCCCTCTAATTTCAACGATGATATTTTTATCATCATTTGGATCTTTTGGTAAAAGAAGCTGTCTTAATTCTTCTTCAAGATTTTCTAATTCTTTAGTTAATCTCTTAGCTTCTTCTTTTCCCATTTCAGAAAGGTCTGGATCACTATCGTTACTCATTTCGATAGCTTCTGCTAATTCGGAAGAATATTTATTGTAACGATTAAAAGCCTCAACTTGAGGTTCAAGAACCGCTCTTTCTTTAGATATCTCACGGAAATGTTTAATATCTTTCATTGTGTTTTCATCAAGTAGTTCTTTATCAATTTCTTCTAATCTTTTTGTGGCGACAATAAGTCGTTGTTGCATTCCTTCTTCCATAATTACCTCTTTGCCGGGTTGATTATACCATAATATTGCTATATTAATGAAGAAAGAAAAAATATTCGTTAATATTCATATTAATCCTTCAAAGAAAGCAAACACTAATGTATACTTAATTGCAGGTAGATTTATGGCATATAAAGCATTATATAGAACATATCGTCCACAATCTTTTGAAGAAGTTGCAGGACAAGAACATATTGTAAGAACTTTAAAGAACGCATTAGCAACCGGAAAGATTGCTCATGCTTATCTTTTTGCAGGTCCTAGAGGAACCGGAAAAACAACAATGGCAAAATTATTTGCCAAAGCACTTAACTGTGAAGAAGGCATAGGCTGTCAGTGCAACAAATGTAAAAACTGTGTCGCTATTACAGATGGAACCCATCCTGACGTCATAGAACTCGATGCTGCTAGTAATAATGGTGTCGACGAAATTCGTGAATTAATTGATAAAGTCAAATACGGAACCATACTTGGCAAATATAAAGTGTATATTATCGATGAGGTTCATATGCTTTCAACCGGAGCGTTTAATGCTCTTCTAAAAACCTTAGAAGAACCACCAGCGCATGTAATTTTCATTTTAGCAACTACAGAACCTCATAAAATCCTTCCAACGATTTTAAGTAGATGCCAAAGATATGACTTCAACAAAGTTAGTGAACACGACATCAAAGAAAGAATTAAAGACATTCTCGCAATCGAAAACGTTGAATATAACGAAGAAGCGATTGAATTAGTGGTCCAACTCGCCGACGGAGGAATGAGAGACGCTTTATCAATCTTAGAAAAAGTTCTCGCCTTCTCTGGAAATAAATTAAACACAAAAGACATCTTAGATATTTTTGCTTTAGAGAGCAAAGAAGAGAAAATCAAATTAATTGAATCAATTATTAATCATGATATGGCGGATGTTCTTCAAAGACTAGATAACTATGTTACTAAAGGAACGGATATCAAGAGATTAACCGAGGACTTATTAGTCATCCTAAAGGATGTTGTTATCTTCAATTCTTCTGCGAACAAGGAATACCTTGAAAGTTTAAACGAAGAAGAAGCAAAAGAATTATCTAGAAATATCCCAAGCGACTTAGCAATTAGAATGATTGATGTCTTGATGGGAACAGTTAAGGACTATAAAACCGTTACCTCAATCAATCCAGTTTTTGAGATTTCTTTAATCAAATTAACTTCATTAGATATAACTCCTCAAAGAGTAATTGAACAACCTAAAAAAGAAGAAAATAAGCCACTTCCTACACCTAAATCAGTTGTGGTTGAAGAGAAAAAGCAAGTTGTGGAAGAAAAGAAAGTCATTGAAGAAGTTAAACCAATTGAAAAGAAAGAAGAACCAATCGTGTTTGATTCTGACATTAAGATTGTTGATGATGTTATTTATTTAAAAGACGCCGAGAAAGAAGATTCTTTCGAAATCGATGATCAATTAATGATTAGCGTTATGGCAATTTCAACCAAAGAAATAAAAGCAGAACTCCTTGAAGGTTGGAAGAATGTTAAAAAATTAAGCACTCATCCACTTGTTGGAAAGGCGGCGACGCTTTTGATTGATGGTAGGCCACTTGTTGCAAGCAAAAACATTGTCGTGCTCGAATACCAAATGCCTAAATTAGCCGAGAAAATAAATTTAAAAAACAATCAAGCAGAATTACAGACTGTTATTCAAAATATTTTCCATAGAAAAATGTTTGTCTACGCTGTGAATAGAAACAAATCAATTGATTTACAGGCATTATATAGAAATCTATTACAAATTGGTAAACTACCAAAACCAAAAGATGTGGTTTTAGAATTTATTGGAGATTAAAAATTATGAACCAAATGCAACAAATGATGATTCAAGCTCAAAAAATGCAAAGAGAGCTTCAAAAAGCTTTAGCGGCAATTGACGCAAAAGAATATAGGGTCAATAAGGCCGGCTTAGTTGAAATCGTTGTCACAGGAAACAAGCAAATTCAATCAATCAATATTGAGAAAGATGGATTTGATTCTGATAACAAAGAGATGATTGAAGATTTAATCGTTTCTGGATTGAATGAACTATTTGAACAAATCTCTAAAGAGAGGGATGAAGTTGAAGAAAAAATCACAGGCCAAAAAGGAGGCTTTGGATTTTAATAATGGAAAGATTAAAGTCTTTAGATGTTTTAATCGAGAACTTATATAAGTTACCTGGAGTTGGAAAGAAAAGCGCCGAACGTATGGCGTACGCCCTTCTCGATTTTTCTGATGAAGATTTAAAGTCCATCGCAAACTCATTATCTGAATTAAAAGAAAAGATTCATTTTTGTCCAACATGTGGAATGATTACGGATATTGATGGATGTTATATTTGTGATGACAAAAACCGCGATCAAAATATTTTGATGGTTGTCTCGCATTCAAAAGATGTTATGTCAATTGAAAAAAGTAACTCTTTCCATGGACAATATCACGTGTTAAATGGAGAGCTATCGCTCGCAAGAGGAATGAATGCTGATTCATTAAATATAAATTCTTTATTAAAGAGACTTGAAAATAGTTCTTTTGAAGAAGTGATTATTGCAACCAATCCAACTGTGGATGGAGAAACCACTTCAGCATATTTGGCAAAAATAATTGGGAAATATAACATTAAAGTTACACGTCTTGCATACGGGCTTCAAATTGGTGGAAATTTGGATTATGTAGATCCACTAACTTTGTCCAAAGCTTTAGAAGGAAGACATAAAATTTAAGGGGGTTCTTATATGTTTATTACTTTAGAAGGTCCTGAAGGATCAGGAAAAACAACCGCGGTTGATGCAGCAGTAAAAGCATTAGAGCAAATGGGTTATGAAATCGTTCGCACCCGTGAACCAGGAGGGACTCCTATTTCCGAACAAATTCGAAACGTCATCTTAGACAAAGACAACACTAAGATGGATCCAAGAACAGAAGCTTTATTATACGCCGCTAGTAGAAGGCAACACTTGGTAGAGAAAGTTTGGCCAGCTCTTAAAGAAGGAAAGATTGTTGTTTGCGATCGTTATCTCGATTCTTCTTTAGCGTATCAAGGTGGCGCAAGAGGATTAGGCGTTGAAGAAATTCTAAATGTCAATTTGTTCGCAACAGAAAACACTTGGCCTGATTTAACATTATTATTCGATATTAAACCAGAAGTTGGTTTAGCAAGAATTGCCAGTAACGCCAATAGAGAAGTCAATAGACTTGATTTAGAAAAATTGGAGTTTCATAAAAAGGTCAGAGACACATTCCTTGCTTTAGCAAAGCGTTATCCAGATCGTTATGTTATCATTGATGCCTCTCAATCAAGAGAAGATGTCGCTAGAGCAACACTAGAAGCAATTACATCTAGACTATGCAAATAGGAAAATACTTAAAAGATAATCAACCAATTATATATAAAACTTTTTTGAATGCTTTTGAAAAGCACACTCTTTCACATGCTTATTTGCTTGTTGGAAACCCAGGAACACCGTTATATGAAGTTGCTCAGTATTTAGCAAAATCAATTTTATGTGATGAACCAAGTCCGCTTGCATGTGACAACTGTATTACATGTTTAAGAATTGAAAGTGATAACTATCCAGACATAATCAAATTAGATGGTAGTAAAGCCAGCATTAAAAAAGATGATGTTTTAAATATAGAAAGTAGATTTGAAAAAACAGCGTTAGAAACCAAAGGTGTCATGATTTACATAGTAAACCTTGTGGAAAACATGACCGCTGAAGCTGTTAACTCTATTCTTAAATTCTTAGAAGAACCCGAAAGTGAAATTTATGCTTTCTTGACGACTAATAATATAAATAACGTATTACCAACAATTGTTAGTAGATGTCAGGTTTTGCCACTTAAAAGTGTCTCAAGAAGTATTGTAATTGAAGACGCTGAATCCTTAACAATAGAACAAGATGACGCTGAATTATTGTCTTATTTTTATAACGATGGTGAATTAATCTTTGATTTCCTTAAGAATGAAGAGGAAAGCGACAATTATCGCGAAGCAAAAAAAGCATTAAATGGATTATTAGACCAAATGCTTGGTGGAAACTACAAAGATGTTATCTTCTATAGTCAAACTATTGTCATTCCATTAATAAAAACAAAAGAAGAATTAAGATTCTTCATTGACCTATTGTCTCAAGTGTATGAAGATATATTAAATATAATTTCCAAAAAGGATATATATTTAAAAAGTTATAGAGACATACTTGAACCTCTATCTACAAAGTTGCCTCACATTCAAGAATCATTAATTGAAATATTAAAAGTTAGAAATATCGCTAACCTTAACGTTAATATCGGTCTATTAATTGACCACCTTATCTTAAAACTCGTAAAGGAGTAACCACATGGAAGAACAAAATAGCACAAGTAAATTTCAATACTATGTCGGAATCAAATTCCACCATTCCACACACGCTTATTTTTTTGGCTTCTCTGATCTAAACATCCAAATCGGAGATAAAGTTGTTGTAGAAACAACACATGGTCCAGAACTTGGCGAAGTGTGTTTTGAACCAATCAGTATTTCTCAATATAAAAGCGTTCTTGAACTTAAGCCAATCTTAAGAAAAGCAACAGATGTTGATATAAAACTCCACGACATCAACCTAAAAGATGCAGAAGTGGCGTTAGAAATATGTAGGAACGAGGTTAAACGCATCAATTTAGATATGAATTTAATCTCATGTGAATACACTCTAGATAAAGGAAAAGTTATTTTTACTTATGTAGCTGATGAAAGAGTGGACTTCCGTGAATTATTAAAGATTCTTGCCTCTAAACTCCATACAAGAATCGAACTAAGACAAATCGGTAGTAGAGATAAAGCAAAACTCGTTGGAGGAATCGGATTATGCGGCCTTCCTCTTTGCTGTGCAACTTTCTTAAATGAATTTGATGGCATTTCTATTAACCGCGCTAAAAATCAAATGTTAGCAATCAATATACCAAAGCTTTCTGGTCACTGTGGAAAACTTTTATGTTGCCTTAAATACGAAGATGATGCATATACAGATTTAAAGAAAGACTTCCCACAACTAGGAACAAAAGTCTTCATCGACAAAGTCGAATATGAAGTTACCACAATTAATGTTGTTTCAAAAATGGTAAAGATTGATAATCCAGACGACTCTAAATTCTTATCTCTTGAAGAATTTGTTAAACAAACTCGTTGGAGACCACGCCCACCAAGAGAAGAAAATAAGCAAGAACAACAAGGAAAGCAAAAGAAGAAATCGAATGAAGAGAAATAAGTCTTTCAATAATTCCCTTCCAGTCTTATATCTAATTGCCACTCCAATTGGAAATCTTGGAGAATTTTCTCCGCGCGCTTTAGAAGTAGTTAATGATTGTGATTTAGTTGCAGCGGAAGATACCAGAAACACATTAGACTTATTACACAAATTCAATATTAAAAAACCTTGTGTCTCTTTAAGAGAACACAATGAAATTGAAGCATCGCAAAAACTCATAAGTGAAATCAAAAACGGCAAAAAAGTCGCATATATGAGTGACGCTGGCTATCCAGGTATTAGTGATCCAGGATATTTATTAACAAAACTATGTATTGAAAACGATATTGCGGTCTCAGTTGTGTCTGGCAGTTCGGCTTTTATTAATGCCTTAGTGAGTTCTGGATTAGACACTGGTCATTTCTATTTCCACGGCTTCTTATCCGCTAAAGAAAACGAAGCAAAACAAGAACTTGGAAGCATCAAAAACAAGCAAGAAACCCTTTGTTTTTATGAAAGTCCACATAGAATTAAGCAAACTTTGTCATTAATGTTAGAAGTTCTTGGAGATAGAAAAATTTCTTTGCAAAGAGAATTAACAAAACTCAACGAAGAAAAAATTTATGGCTCATTATCTGAATTATGTGAAATAGATGAAGCAACACTAAAAGGTGAGATGGTTATCATCGTTGAAGGAAATAAAAATGATGAACCAATGAGCGATGATGAAGTAATAAATAGAGTTAATTACTTTATAAGTAAAGGTGTCTCAAAGAAAGATGCGATTGAAATTGTTAGTGAGCTATTTGGAGTAAGAAAAAATCACATCAAGGATTTGATTAAATAGGAGAGTGTAAATCTCTTCTTTTTAATTTCTTTATATTCTTCTTGAAATAATCTTCGTACTTTTCTAAACTAGAAAAGATTTTTTATTAAGGAGAAGAAGATGGAAACCAGAAACATTGCTATTATTGCTCACGTAGACCATGGTAAGACAACACTCGTCGACCAACTTTTAAAATCTTCTTCCACATTTAGAGCAAATGAAGAGTTATCTGATCGTGCGATGGACTCCAATGATATTGAAAGAGAAAGAGGAATCACCATTCTAGCGAAGACAACTTCTATTATCTATAAAGACACCAAAATTAATATCTTAGACACTCCAGGCCACGCTGACTTTGGTGGTGAAGTCGAAAGAATTATGAACATGGTGGATGGCTGCTTATTACTTGTGGATGCTTTTGAAGGCACTATGCCTCAAACAAGATTCGTTTTAAAGAAAGCTCTTGAAGCACATGTAAAACCAATCGTTGTTATCAATAAAATTGATAGAGCGAACATTAATGTTGAAGAAACATTAGACGAAGTACTCACTTTATTTATCGAATTAGGGGCGCCAGATGAATTCTTAGAATTCAAAACAGTGTATGCTTCCGCTTTAAAAGGCACATCTTCTTATGATCCTGATCCATCTACTCAAAAAGAAGGTATGGACGCAGTACTTCAAACCATCATTGATGAAATTCCTGCTCCATGTATGGATAAAGAATCACCACTTCAACTCCAAGTTGCCTTACTTGACTACAACGATTTCGTTGGTCGTATTGGTATTGGCACTATCAAAAGAGGAACAATTAAAGTTAATGATAATGTTACAGTTTCTAGATTAGACGGTTCCACAACTAACTTTAGAGTCTTAAAACTCTTTGGTTTCCAAGGATTAAAGAGATTAGAAATTGAAGAAGCCCACGCTGGTGATATTGTCGCAGTTGCAGGTTTAGCGGATATTAACGTTGGTGAAACAATTTGTCAAAGCGGACATGTTGATCCACTCCCACTAATCAGGCTTGACGAACCAACTCTTCAAATGACATTTGGTACAAACTCATCTCCTTTATCTGGAAGAGATGGAAAACTTCTAACAGCAAGAAAAATTGAAGAAAGACTCTTTAGAGAAACTCAAAGAGACGTCGCATTAAGAGTTGAAAGAATCGTTAACACTGAAAGTTGGATTGTCTCTGGTAGAGGTGAGTTACACTTATCAATTCTCATTGAAAACATGAGAAGAGAAGGCTTCGAATTAGAAGTTAGTAAGCCACAAGTCATCATTAAAGAAATCGATGGAGTTAAATGTGAACCATACGAAGATTTGACTATCGATGTTCCTAATGAATTCGTTGGAGATATCATGGTGACAATCGGAGAAAGAAGTGGCGAACTTGTCAATATGGATGCAAAAGAGACGGTTACTGTATTGAAATACGTCATTCCTAGCCGTGGATTACTTGGTTACATGACCAATTTCATGACATTAACAAAAGGATATGGAATTATCTCTCATACATATAGAGAATATCGTCCAGTTGCCACTAATACGATTGGAGAAAGAAACATTGGCGTTCTTGTTTCAGTAGAAGCAGGACAAGCCACTCCATACGCGATTGAACATACCGAAGAAAGAGGAACTATGTTCATTTATCCAGGTACAGAAGTGTACGAAGGCATGATTGTTGGCGAACACCGCTATGACTTTGATTTAGCAGTTAATGTTACTCAAAAGAAAAATCTTTCTAACGTTAGAAGCAGTACGAAAGATAATACAGTTGTCTTAAAGACTCCCAGAAAGTTATCTCTAGAAGCATGTCTAGATTACATTAATTCTGATGAATTAGTGGAAATCACTCCTTCTACATATAGAATGAGAAAGAAAATTCTAAACACTGCCGAAAGAAAGAAATGGGAAGCCCATAACAAAAAGCCACAAGAAGAATAATTTAAAACAAGGTCCGTTATTGAGACCTTGTTTTTTTCTTTATAAAACTAAATGGTTACTTAAAGTTTTTGACCAAGATAAGAACACCATTGTTATGTCCTCTTATAAAAGACTCTTCAATTGATTATAAAAAGAAAAGGCATTTTTTGTTCAATAGAATCTCAATTTTTATAGCTCAAAAAGCTTTTGATGTTTATATGTACAAAATGTTTATAAAATACATTTTACAGAAAAAATTGCATGCAAAAAATTTTGATATGTTTATTAAATGCGCATAATAAATATATTACATTATATGGATTTAAGTACAAAAAAAGACCCTTCAAATGAAGAGTCAATTTTTGAAACTATTTAACTGGTTTAAGAACCTTAATTCCACCCATGAATGGTTGTAAGACTTCTGGGACAAGAACGCTACCATCTTCTTGTTGATATTGTTCTAATATCGCTGGGAAGATACGGCTAGTTGCTAAGCCTGAAGCATTAAGGGTATGGACAAATCTTGTTTTGCCAGTTGCGGAATCACGATATCTACATTTTCCTCTACGTGCTTGGTAATCACGCGCGTTAGACGCACTACTGACTTCTTTATAAATGTCAATAGAAGGAATATAGACTTCGATATCGTATGTTCTCGCCATGGAGTGAGAAATATCACCGGCAGCAAGTTTTGAAATTTGGAAATGTAATCCAAGTTTTTCAACTAAGGAGGCAGCCTTACGAACTAATTCTTCAAATGCGGCGTCACTATCTTCTGGTTTTGTGTATTGAACCATTTCAACTTTATCGAATTGATAACCACGAATCATACCTCTTTCTTCAGTACGATAGCTACCTGCTTCTCTACGATAACATGGAGTGTAGGCGAAGTATTTCTTTGGAAGATCAGATTCATTCATAATCTCATCTCTATGAAGATTCACTAACGCTGTTTCGGCAGTTGGTAATAAGAATCTTTGTGGTTCTAATCCTTCAAGCCAGAAAACATCTTCTCTGAATTTTGGGAATTGTCCAGCAACATAACCACTTTGCTCATTTAATAAGTGTGGTGGAAGGATAAATTCATATCCATCTTTTAAGTGCTCTGACATGAAGAAGTTGAGTAAGGCCCATTCGAGTCTAGCACCTAAACCAGTATAGACCCAAGCACCACGACCAGCAATCTTCGCGCCACGGTCATAATCGACGAGACCAAGAGAGGTAGCAAGTTCAACGTGATCCTTCATTTTGAAGTTGAAGACTGGTTTCTCACCAACCACTTTAATGACCTTGTTGTTCTCTTTACCACCACCCACTAAATCATCATCAGGAATGTTTGGTAATGCGGCTAAAAAATCATTCATTTTGACGTCAATTTCTTGTAATTTCTCTTCAAATTCCTTATTTTTAGCAGCAATTTCCTTAACACGGGCGAAAATCTTACTGACATCTTCACCAGCCTTTTTAGCGGCTGGAACAGAGGCAGATAATTTGTTCATTTCTGCCTTGTTATTTTCAACAACTTGCATGAGTTCGCGTTTCTCTTTATCCCATGAAAGGAATTCAGTGAAATCCGCATCCCATAACTTTTTAGCTAAAGCCTTTTTAACGTATTCTGGCTTTTCTCTAATTAAATTAATATCAATCATAATTTTATTTTCCAATCTATAAAATGTAACGATTATTTTTTAGAAATAATAGGTTAACTATTCTTCACCTTCATTACTTGGTAAAGATGTGTCAACTGATGCATCTTCGACTTGTTCTGTACCTTCTTCGACTTCATCATCAAGTGGCGCATTTTCGTCGATTTCTTCATGTGGAACAATAGCGATGCTGACGATCTTTTGTCTGCCTTCAAGGTTCATGACTTTAACACCGGATGTATTACGTCCACAAATTCTAATTTGATTGAGTGGAGTTCTAATAACAATACCAGCGTTTGTGATACACATTAAGTCATCTTCTAAATTGATAGCTCTAACTGCGATTAAATCACCAACTTTATCAGTTGCTTTTAATGTGGTAACACCTTTAGCACCACGTTTTGTGATTCTATATGTTAAGTCGCCATCAGCATCGACAACTGGTGTGAGTTTGCCAAATCCTTTAGAGGTCATCGCTAAGATGTGGTCGCCTTCTTCAGATGTAGTAACACCAACAACGAATTCATCGTCGGCTAAATCAATACCTTTGACACCACTCGCTGTACGACCCATTGGTCTAACTTCAGAATTGGTTGCTTTGAAGTTAACCATTTTGGAGTTATTAGCAGCAATACCAACAATTGTGTCATCACTAATTTCTTTAACAGCGAATAATGTGTCGCCTTCTCTTAAAGTAATAGCAATCTTTCCGTTTTGACGAATCGATTCATATTCTTCAATAGGAGTCTTCTTAACAACACCTTGTTTTGTAACGAATAAGAGGTATCTACCTTCACTATATTCATCACAAGCAATAATACTCTTAACATTTTCGCCTTTTTCGATGTTGATTAAGTTAATAATTGGGACACCTTTACTTGCTTTAGAGAATTCTGGAATCATATATCCTCTGATACGATAGACTTTTCCAAAATCAGTAAAGAATAGTAAGTCTGTGTGTGTTTTGGTGTAGACCATATTTTCAACGATATCGTTTTCGTTAGTGGACATACCTCTAACGCCTCTACCACCACGATGTTGTGCTTTGAATGAATCAGAAGTTAATCTCTTAACATAACCACCACGTGTGATAGCAACAACGATGTTTTCTTGTGGAATAAGATCTTCATCATCGATACTTGCAGCGTCGTTAGTGATTTCTGTTCTTCTTTCATCCGCATATTTTTCTTTAATTTCTAATAATTCTTTAACAACGACTTCGATTTCGTTGGCTCTACTAGAAAGAATACGGTTATATTCAGCAATGTTGACTTCGAGTTGAGCTTTTTCGGCTTCGAGTTTGTCTTCTTCGATACCAGTTAATCTTCTTAAAGTCATTGCTAAAATAGCTTGAACTTGTACTTCAGAGAAGCTGTATTTGTTCATTAATTCAACAGTGGCATCTTCTGGAGTTTTGCTTGCTTTAATGATATCAACGATATCATCGATGTTGTCATGACATTTGATTAAGCCAACAACGATATGATGTCTATCTTCATCTTTAGCAAGTAAGAATCTTGTTCTTCTTTCAATAACTTGAACTTGGAAATCAAGATATGTTTGTAACAAAACATTAAGTGGGCAAATTTTTGGTGCGTTGTCAATTAAGCAAAGCATGATAATGCCACAGGATGTTTGTAATTGAGTGTTTTTGTAAAGTTGATTTAATAAAACTTCAGGAATGATATCTCTACGAACTTCGATAACGATACGTGTTCCTTTTTTGTTGGTTTCATCTCTAACTTCAGTAATGCCATCGATAACTTTGTCTCTAGCTAAAGCAGCGATGCTTTCCACTAATGTTGCTTTATTTAATCCATACGGGATTTCATCAACAACAATTCTCTTTAAGCCGTGTTCGCCTCTTTCTTCGATATGGCATTTTGCTCTAATAGCGATGCTACCAGTACCAGTTTCATAGGCATCTTTAATTCCACCACGTCCTAAAATAAGGGCGCCGGTTGGGAAATCAGGACCTTTAACATATTGCATTAATTCAACATTTGAAATTTCTGGATTATGTGCAATAGCGATAACACCATCAATAACTTCACCTAAATTGTGTGGAGGAATATTTGTTGCCATACCAACAGCGATACCACTAGATCCATTAACTAATAAGTTAGGGAATCTTGATGGTAAAACGCTTGGCTCTTGTTCACTACCATCATAGTTATCAACGAAATCAACTGTATCGCAGTTAATATCTCTAACCATTTCAAGAGCGATTTTTGACATTCTTGCTTCGGTATAACGCATAGCCGCTGGTTCATCACCATCGATACTACCAAAGTTACCATGGCCATCAACTAAGCAGTGTCTCATCGCCCAATCTTGAGCAAATCTTGCTAAAGAAAGGTAGATTGCGGAGTCGCCATGTGGGTGATATTTACCCATAACGTCACCAACGATTCTCGCACTTTTAACGTGTGGTTTATCTGGAGTAATTCCAGATTCGTTCATACCGTAAATAATTCTTCTATGAACAGGTTTTAAGCCGTCTCTTGCATCAGGAATGGCACGAGAGACGATAACGCTCATTGCGTAATCAAGGAAGGATTCTTTAACAATATCAACGGTGTTAACATCTTTTAAGCCAGCAACAATACCAGCTTCAATTGTTTCATCTTCAGTTTCAGATTCTTCTTCAGATTCTTCAACTTCTTCGTTTTCGATTTTATCTTCTTCAAACAACATTGTTACTTACCTCCTTCTATTAGATATCTAAGTTCTTGACGAACTTCGCGTTAGTGTGGATGAATTCTTTTCTTGGTTCAACATTATCTCCCATTAAATCAGTGAAGACTTGTTCTGCCGCGATTGCATCATCTAATGTAACGCGTAACATTTTTCTATTTTTAGGATCCATGGTTGTTTCCCAAAGTTGTTGAGCGTCCATTTCACCAAGACCTTTATAACGTTGGAATGGATATCCAGGTTTAAGGTTCAATTGTTTCTTGATGACTTCTAATTGGTCATCGTTGTAGGAATAGTAATCTTTTCCGTGATATGAAACTTTGTATAGTGGAGGTTGCGCGATATAAATATATCCATTTTCAATTAACGGGCGCATGAAGCGGTAGAAGAATGTTAATAAAAGGATACGAATATGGCTACCATCAACATCAGCATCGGTCATAATAACGATTTTGTGATATCTAATCTTAGAAATATCGAATTCTGGATCAATACCACCACCGATGGCTTGAATCATATTGCCAATTTCAGCGTTAGCGAAGATTCTCTTAGCTTGCGCTTTTTCAACATTAAGGATTTTACCACGAAGTGGTAAGATTGCTTGAGTTTCACGGTCACGACCGTTTTTAGCAGATCCACCAGCGGAATTACCCTCAACGATATATAATTCACAGATACTTGGGTCTTTAGATGAACAGTCAGCGAGCTTACCTGGAAGAGTAGTAAGTTCAAGTCCACCTTTACGTGCACTATCACGAGCTTTACGAGCCGCTAAACGTGCATTTGCTGCCATAACAATCTTTTCCATGATTGTCTTGGCGAGTTTTGGATTCTCCATTAAGAATCTATTAAATTGATCTCCAACAATACCAGAAAGGATCTTTCTAACTTCAAAGTTTCCTAATTTAGTTTTTGTTTGTCCTTCGAATTGTGGATTTGGATGTTTGACAGAAACGATAGCAACTAAACCTTCGCAAATATCATCGTAGGTTAGATTATCTTCGTTCTCTTTTAAGAATTTATTGTCTCTTGCATAAGCGTTTACAACACGGGTAAGAGCAAGTCTAAGGCCTTCTTCATGTGTACCACCTTCATGAGTGTGGACGTTGTTACAGAAGGAGTAGACGTTTTTGGAATATCCGTCATTATATTGCATTGCAACTTCTGCATAGACATGTGAAATATTTCCGCTGGCGAGTTCAATTGGTTCACTTCCTTCACAGTAAATAACTTCTTCGAATAGAGGCACTTTATTGTGATTGATGAATTGAACGTATTCTTTAATACCACCTTTGTAGCAGAATGTTTCAGTAACTTTTTGTTCCCCTCTTGCATCGTTGACAACGATAGTGATACCTCTATTGAGGTATGCAACTTGTCTTAATCTGTCTCTAATTGTGATATAGTCATAAGTTGTTGTTTCAACGAAAATAGTTGGATCTGGTTTAAAGGTAACGATTGTACCTGTGTCATTACATTTTCCAACGAGTTTTAATCTATCGGTTGCGTGTCCACCATTTTCAAAACGCATCTTGTAGATGCCACCGTTCTTGTGAACTTCAACTTCAAGCCATTCAGATAACGCGTTAACGACAGAAGCACCAACACCATGAAGACCACCAGAGACTTTATATCCTCCGCCTTCACCGAATTTACCACCGGCGTGTAAAACTGTATAGACAGTTTCGACACCAGATAATCCTGTCTTTCCAACGATATCAACTGGAATACCTCTACCATTATCGGTAACAGTAATTGTTTCTCCTGGGTTGATTGTGACATGTACTTCTGTACAATATCCCGCTAAAGCTTCATCGATAGCGTTGTCGACAATTTCCCATACGAGGTGATGTAGTCCTGGGCCTGCAGTTGTACCGATGTACATACCAGGTCTTTTTCTAACAGCTTCCAAGCCTTCGAGAACTTGGATGTTAGTGGCTGTGTAACTAGCGTCTGCTTTTTCTAATTCGATTTCGTTTTCATTCATTTCACTGACTGAAATATCTTTAGCGACAAATGCCTCTTCTACTGGCTTTTGTTCTTCTTCGCTAGCTGGAGCAGCAACTTTCTTTTCTTCTTCCATTTGAAGACCTCCTTTTCATGTGTTTTTTTTAAAGTTTAATTTGGGTTGAACCCTCTATTTCAAGTTTGGTGTCAGTAATAAATACTTGTTCAAACTTTCTTAGAAATTTAATTAGTTGTTCGCGGTGTTTTGGATCAAGTTCAGACATCACATCATCTAGAACAACTACTGGTTTTTTGTCCCTATCCGTAATCATGAAATACGGGGACAATTTTAGTGCGAGAGCAACGAGTCGGTTTTCACCTTGAGAACCATAAGTTCCAATTTCTTTACCATTTAGGCTCACTGAGATATCTTCTCGATGAATTCCAATAGATGTTGCTTTATGTCTCAAATCACTTTCTAATGAGCGATTAAACGCTTCTAACGCGACACTTTGATAATCACTACTCATGTTTACAAATGGGCGGTAAACAATTTCAATTTTGTCTCGTACGCCCGTGAGCGCGTGCGTTATTTTAATAAGGATATCATTGATATCCTTGACAAACATCGCTCGATAATTGATGATTGGACCGGCATATTTCACTAAAGTTTCAGTCGATGCATCAAGTAAATTTTTGTCGATATTCCCTGATTTAAGAATCTCATTTCTTTGCTTTAGAGCCTTCTCATATCTCGATATGTATTCAAGATAAATTGGGAATTGTTTTGAGAGATTGATATCCAAGAAGTTTCTTCTCTCTTTTGGTGATCCTCTAAACAACATCACGTCTTTTGGCTCAAACAGGAGCACATTGACGCATTTGCTCAGTTCACTTAATCTCGATACCTTTTTGCCGTTTACTAAGACTGAACGACCTTTTTTAGTGATTAGAATGCGAATATTTCTTTTTATCTGGCCTTCATACACCATTGCATCAATTTGTGAAACCTCACTTTTATGATTAATGATGTCAGCGTCTTCTACACCTCTAAAGCTTCGAGCAAGCGAGAGATAATAGATTGCTTCAACGATATTCGTTTTCCCGCTCGCGTTAGGTCCAGTGATGATATTTAATCCATCGCCAAACTCATATTCACCGAGTAGATGATTACGGAAGTTTCTGATTCCAAGAGATTTGACAATCATCGTTATTTAATCAAGAATTCCGCTTTATTCGCTTTAACGATATCGCCTCGATATAATTTTCGACCTCGACGGTTTTCTTTCTCTCCGTTGACGAATACATCGTTTTCCGCCAAGAAAATCTTAGCCATGCCACCAGTAGGAATAAGATCAACGATTTTCAAAAGAACATTTAAGGTAATGTATTCTTCATCTTCACGTATTTTTACTTCTCTAGTAGCCATTTGAACGCACTCTATGGGTATTATACACGATATAAGGTAAAAATGGAATAATATATTCCATAAATTATTATAGGGCTTAAATACGCAATTTTTCGTATAGTTGGTTTGAATAATTCAAAAAATGTTCTAATTTCAAGAAAAAGAAAAAGGCACAATGTGCCTTTAACTAATTTGAGTGTTTTTATTAGTAAGTTCTAACTGGTGTGACGATTTGGATGATTGATTCGTCGCTAGGATTTTTAATGACAAATGGCTTCATTTCTCCAACAAACAAGAAGGTCACATCTTCGCTTCCAAGAGCCTTAATTGCAGAGGAAACAAACTCACTATTAAATGATATTTGTAGGTTATTACCTTCGAATTTGAAGTTCTCAATTCTTTCACTTGCAGAACCAACTTGAGTGGATTTTGCACTGATTTCTAAGTAGTCTTCACCAAGCGCTAAATCAACAACGTTTTCTCTATCAATAGAAAGAATATTGACACGGTCGATTGCTTTTAATAAATCGTTAGCATTTACTTCTAAAGAGTAGTTCGTAATGCGTGGAACGATGTTTTTGGTGTTTGGATATTCGCCAGCAATTAAACGTGTAGAAACAGCAGTATTATCGAATTCAAATAGTGCTTTCTTATCACTCAAAGAAACTTTAACTGATTCAGCGTTCTCTAATAAATGATCAACTTCCACCATCATTTTGGCTGGAACGTTAGCAGAGAATTGTAAATCTGTTGAGATGCTGATTTGTTTTCTTGCTAAACGAGCACTATCGGTGGTGGTTGCAGTTAAGATGCCATCACTTGCTTCTAAATTAATAGCAGTAAGGATTGGTCTTTGTTCTTTCAAGGACGCTGCAAATGCAGTTTGAGTAACTAAAGAAGAGAATTCTAATTTTGTGAGCTTGATTTGGATTCCTGTTGGTTCTAAATCAATATCTGGATATTCATCCACTCTAATGCAATTTAAGTTACCTTTAAATTTACCAGCTGTAATAACAGCAATTGTGGAATCAACTACTTCAAAACTAATTTCATCATTGTCAGCTTTTCTGACCATATCGGTAATGATTTTAGTATTAACCAAAGTAGAACCTTCTTGTACGTTTCTAATTACTTCACGGTCATCAATTGAATATGGGATTGTTGTTTTAATAGTAATGTCAGCGTTACTACCAGTAATAGATAAGCCTCTTTCATCAAGATCTAATTTGAGATTAGCTAAAACTGGATATGCATTGTTCTTTGAGTTAACGGCTCTGCCGGTGATAAGCAACGCTTTTAAGAAATCATCTCTTTTAATAATAAATCTCATAGAATTACCTTCTTTTTTATATTATTTATTTTTATTAATTATTATTATCTCTGTGGAAATGTGGATAACTTTGCAAAGTCTCTTACAAACAATTCTAACACAGAAGATTATTTATTTTTAATAAATTATTCCTTAATTTTCTTTTCTAAATCTTTAATTGCGGTTTGAAGTTGTATATCAGTTTTCAACTCTTTATCCACTTTAGTGATTGCAGACATAACTGTTGTGTGATCTTTACCGCCGAATAATTCACCAATTTTTTTGAGTGGGACATCAAGGTGTTGTCTAATCAAATACATAGAGATATGTCTTGCTAAAACTATTTGTCCGGATCTATCCTTCCCTGTGAGTTGTTCAGGAGTAAGATTGTAATAGTTTGCAACGACGTTTAGAATCTTTTGTTCGCTTAATTGAGCAGCGATATTTTTGCCGCCTTTAATGGATGATAACGCCTTAATTGCGACATCCATTGTAATTGTTTCTTCATCTAATAAATTGAGGCAATTAAACATTAAAGCATTGAACGCACCCTCAAGTTCTCTTAAATTGTTGGAATATTTTTCTGCGAGAAAATATATGACATTTGCATCAAATTTTTCAATATTTAACCCAGATGTGACAATTTTTTGCTTCAAAATTTCAACGCATGTATCAACATCTGGCTCATTGATTTTGACTGTAAGTCCTTGAGAGAATCTGGTCACTAATCTGTCTTCCAAACCTTGAAGTTCTGCAGGCTGTCTATCAGAAGTGATAATGATACGTTTCCCCTTGTTAATCATGTCTTGATAAATTGAGAAGAAAATTTCTTGTGATTTAACCTTCCCTGCTAAAAATTGAACATCATCTAAAAGGAGAATGTCGACGGTTTTGAAGAAGTCTTTTATTGATTGAGATTCCTTTTCTCCGGTAACAAATTTTATGTATTCTTCAACGAATTCTTGAGCTGAAATATAGAGGATTTTTGCACCTGGCATTCTATTCTCTTTAATGTCGTTTCCAATAGCGTGGAGTAAGTGTGTTTTGCCTAATCCAGAATGTGAATAAATAAAGAGCGGGTTGAACATTGTTCCACCATTTTTGGCAACATATAAAGCAGCCTTATGGGCATCGCTATTAAATTCGCCAACAACGAAGTTTGAAAACTTAAGATCGCTCTTTATAGCGGCATCAGCAAAATATGATGGGACTTTTTCTTCAACTTTGATTGAGGAATTAATCCTAGAATCTTTTCTTTGCTGAACTAAATCTTCGTTTGTAACAACCTTAATTTCGTAGTCATCATCATCGATTTCGCTTAATGAATCGATAATAAGTGAGGCATACTTGCCTTCCATTACTGTCTTAGCGACTAAATGTGGTGCAACAACAACTAATACAGAACCGTTTTTTTCGTAGATGTATGAATTGGAGAAGAAGTAATCGAAACTTCTATCGTCATTCATTTTTTGTTGAATCTTCTTTAATGCTTTTTCCCACAATTTTGTGAGCTCTGTAATAGTCGTCACCATAAACTTCTACCTCTTTTAGTGTGAGTAAATTATAAAGTAATTCGGCAGTTATTTTAATAAAAAAATCACGATAAAAAGTTTTCCACATAACTTAAACGGGAAACGCAAATCCCTTAAGGGAATTAGAAAAAAGTTTTCCACAATTTTTGAATGTGGATAAACGGTGGATAGTGTGTTGAAAAAGTGGATTTTTGTGGATTAATTTTTTTGTAGTTTAATGATATTCATATGAATAAGCAAAGCTTATTCTTATTACACTACAAATTGAAATCTAATAACCATTGTTAATTGTGGATAACGTAAATGATAGAAAAAATGTGGATAATCGGTGAGATGGTAACACTGACTAAGAATTCAATATTTGATCGTCATAACCGATACACCAGGAGCCGTTTTAAATTGCATATATGTGTATGATGTGCGTGTATTATGTTTAAAAACTTGTATACAAGTTTTTAGTTTGTATATTTTATGCGCATAACATAAGCGTACATGTCTAAAGAAACACTATTTACTTAGCATAACCATATGATGCGCATGATATGTATAAAGACTTCAATATGAAGTCTTTAAATGTGTATATTATACATGCGAAATGTGCATATTCGCTAAATTGATCTAAATGCAGTCGGATTTTGTCTCTATATGTATGTTCTGCGCATATTTTAAATAACGATTTATTTTAAATCGTTATTTATGAATAATTTATACACATAAATTGCGCATTAATCTTTATAATTAATCGAGTCATCAAATATTTTTCAAATTAATTTTTGATTACAAAAATTAAAATTTCTGTGTGCATATACGCATATGCACATTTCTTTGACTTTAATTTATAAATACATTTATAATCTTTAGTGCGTAAAATTTTGGAGGAATACGTATCATGAAAAGAACATATCAACCAAGTAAAGTGAAACATGCTCACAAAGCTGGATTCAGAGCGAGAATGAAATCCGCTAATGGTAGAAAAGTTTTAGCTAGAAGAAGAGCTAAAGGTCGTAAGCAATTAACTGCTTAATTTTTCACTTTATCCATTTGGGAGTTTTAAATGAAAGTAATCAACCGAGTAAAAGATAAACAAGAGTTTGTTTCAACGGTTAAAAAAGGAAAAACTCTCAAAGAGACACCTTATATTGTTCATTTTTTAAAAAATGAATTATCTGTTTGTCGAGTAGGTATTAGTGTCTCAAAACGTATTGGTAACGCGGTTACCAGAAATAGAATTAAAAGACAAACACGAGCTATGTGTGACTCGTTAATTGATTATTCATCTCACACATTCGATGTAATTATTGTTGTTAAGCCTGATTTTTTAAATTCAGATTTTAATAGCAATAAAGAAAAACTCAATAATTTATTGAGTAAGATAGGAATTACAAAATGAAAAAAGGAACTAAAATTGGTTTAGGTGTTGGCATGCTACTCCTTGGAGTAGTTGCTGTCACAAGTTGTACTCAATCATTCTGTTCCCCTACTGATTCTGCAAGAATCATGTATGCCTTCGAACCAGGTATCACTAGATATCAAGCCGGTACTACAAACGCTGTATTTACTGATGCCGAAACATCAAAGACATACACAATTAATAACTATGAAGCAGTAGTTGCAACTTGGAACAATGATATTGGCGGTTTTAGTTTTGGCGAAAATGATCACTTAAGATATCTCAACGATATCATTAAGTCTTCTAAAGACAGTGGCTATGTCACTGTTAGTGAACATTCAATTCCTTATTTCCAAAGATTAGATGAAATTGTTTTACAAAATATCCTCTTAGAGGCTGCTAATCGTAAGGGCGAAAACATTGTTAGAGATTTGAGCAACGAAGAACAACTTGCTTTGTTCAATCGTGATGTCTCTTTCTATAGCTATGCTAAGTTCATCGCCAACGATGATTCATCTATGTGGAAAGTCTTTGACGAATATGATGCACAAGTCAGAACCACTGTTGCTGCTGACTTATGCCCAAGTACAGACTTCATCAGAGTATATAAGAGCAAAATCAATGGTTACGCAAATACATATCGTACTTGTTTAACAACAAAAGAAGATAAATATGGCTCTTATGGATATGACGCCAGCGGCGTTTATATCAGTGCAAAATCTTGGAGCTATGCATGGAGCAAAGGCTTCTTTGAAGGCTTACTTGTCTACCCAATCGGATGGTTGATTGACCAAATCAACTTTGGATTTAGAAGTGTAGGTGCCTCAGGTGGTGTTGCATCATTATTCAGTATCATTTTTGTCACTTTGATTATTAGATCACTTATGTTACTTGCTACTATCAAACAAACTGCAGGTAACGCCAAGATGACTGAGTTACAACCAGAAATTACAAAGATTCAAAACAAATATCCAAACGCTAATACGAATCAATATGAAAAACAACGTATGGCGGAAGAAATGAATGCTTTGTATAAAAAGAACAAAATTAATCCTTTCACAAGTTTAATTGTGATGGTCATTCAATTCCCTGTATTCATCTGTGTATGGGGTGCTTTGAGTGGATCAAGCGCAATTACAAATGGTACACTTTTCGGATTACACTTGTCGCTAGGTATTAAAGACGTTCTCTTTGTTGCGTCGAACTGGACATCAGTTGGAAACTATTCCGCTGTTACTGCTTTCTTCTTGTTCCTACTAATGGCAGGAGCACAAACAGTAAGTATGCTCTTACCACAATGGATTCAAAAAGCAAAAGCTAAGAAAGTTGCTAAATTAGGCAAGAACCCAGCTCAAACACAACAAAACAGATCTATGAAAATCTTCACTTACGTTATGTTAGCAATGATTATTTTCATGGGATTCTCACTCGTTAGTGCTATGGGTATTTATTGGTTTGTCGGAGCGTTATTCTCAATCGCCCAAACCATAATTACACAAGCTATAACAAGCAAAAAACAAAAGAAATAAGATTAAGGAGAATATATATTTTATGGAAATATATACAGGTAAAACTATTGATGAAGCCTTAACCAAAGCTTCTGAAGAGTTAGGTGTACCAATGACCGAACTTATATATCGTGATACTGGTAAAACTGTTGGATTATTCTCAAAGAAAGTTCAAGTCGAAGTATATGATCTCGCTGATGTAATCAGATATGCTGAAGACTACTTATTAAACGCTACCGATGCCCTAGGCATTGAAAGCTCTGTTAAATCAAAACTTGATGACGATGTAATTAGAATTACATTAGATAGCACTCACAATCCAATTTTAATTGGAAAGAACGGTGTTACTCTTCAAGCTCTTAACGAATTAGTGAAACTCGCCACTAATAACTATTTCCACAGAAGATTTAGAATCTTACTTGATATCAACGGATATAAAGATAACAAGTACACCAAACTTGAAAGACTTGCTAGAAAAGTTGCTAAAGATGTTCAAAAGAGTAAGACAACTTATACTTTTGATCCAATGCCAGCTGATGAAAGACGCGCTATTCATAACGCATTAAACGGTTGGAGAAACATCAGAACCGAATCAGTCGGTGAAGGCAGCCATAGACAAGTTCAAATTATTTACGTCGAAACAAAAGATAATAAGTAATTTACTAAATGCACCCTTTGGGTGCTTTTTAGGAGAAAAAGATGTTTGAAACAATTGTTGCCTTAGCTACTGCGCCACTAAAAAGCGCACTTCACATCATTAGAGTGTCTGGTGATGATTGTTTTGAAATTGTCTCAAAATGCTTTTCAAAAGACATCAAAGATATTAAAGAAAGAACCCTTTTGATTGGTCATATTATTGATGAAGGAAAGATAGTTGATGAAGTAGTTTTAGCTATCTATAAAGGTCCAAAATCATATACTGGTGAAGACTTAGTAGAAATCACATGCCATGGCAGTGTTTTAATTGCAAACGAAATCATTCAACTTCTCCTTTCAAAAGGCGCAAGACTCGCAGTAAATGGTGAATTCACATCTCGAGCGTTCCTACATGAAAGAATCGATTTAATTCAAGCTGAAGCAATTAATGATGTCATTAACGCGACAACAAAAGAGGCTAAAGAATTATCACTACTCTCCTTGAAAGGAGAGACTAGTAAACTAGTCACACCTATTAAAACTAGAATTGCAGATATTTTGTCTTTAATCGAAGTTAATATTGATTATCCAGAATATGAAGATATCGAAGTCGCAAACAAGGGGCATGTTGTTTCTTTAGCGGATGAACTTGTTCCAGTAATTGATAATCTAATCTCTAATGGCGAAAAAGGAAAAATCATCAAAGAAGGCATTAAAGTTGCCCTTGTTGGTAAACCAAACGTTGGTAAATCATCTTTACTTAATGCCTTATTAGGAGAATCTAAAGCCATCGTTACTGATATTGCAGGAACAACTAGAGACATCGTTGAAGGTGAAATTAATCTTAATGGAGTGGTTTTACATCTTTTGGACACCGCTGGAATTAGAGACGTCGAAGATAAGGTTGAATCTATTGGTGTTGAAAAATCAAAAGATGCGATTAATAATGCTGATTTGGTTATTGTCCTTTTAGATGCATCTAGTGAACTAGATGAGCAAGATAAAGAAATATTAGAATTGGTTAAAGATATTCCACACATCATCGCTTATAACAAAGTCGATAAAACAAATAAACCAGTCGATGGAATATCAATCTCTGCACTTAATAATGACATTACTCCTTTAAAGGATGCTGTGTATGAAAGATTAGGTCTTAAAGAAGAAACATTTAAGACCCCTTCACTTAATAACGTTAGGCAATTAGGCTTATTAAAAAACATTAAAGAAAGCCTCTTAAAAGCGAAAGAAGACGCTTTAAATGATTTACCAATCGACTTAGTAAGTGTGTCATTACATGATGCATATAACTCATCATTAGAAATGCTCGGAGAATACAATCAAACAGATATTTCTAAAGAGATATTCTCAAGATTCTGTGTTGGCAAATAGATATGATTTTTGATTCACATTGTCACTTAAATGATGAAAACCTTTATCCAAGAATTGATGAAGTCATTGAGGCTGCAAAAAAGACTGGCGTAAAGAAATTTTTAGTTGTCGGATATGATAAAGCTTCATCTTTACTAGCGGTAGATATCGCTAATAGATATGAAGATTGTTACGCTGCAGTAGGATTTCATCCAACTGAAATTGAAGGTGTAACAGAAGAAGATTATCAAGAAGTTGTATCACTACTTTCAAATAAAAAAGTAGTCGCAATTGGAGAGATTGGGCTCGATTATCACTGGGTTAAAGATCCCATTTTAAGGGAGAATCAAAAGGCCTGGTTTGTTAAACAAATTGAACTCGCCAACGAGCATCATTTACCAATCTCAATTCATAATAGAGAAAGCACAGAAGACTGTGTTGAAATTTTAAAGGAAAACACCCCAAAATATGGAGGAGTGATGCACTGCTATTCTGGTAGTGTTGAAACCATGAAAACAGTTATTGATTTAGGACTTCATATCGCCTTAGGCGGCACCGTTACATTTACCAATGCAAAGACCCCAAAAGAGGTCGCTGAAGAAGTTCCATTAGACAAATTATTAATCGAAACTGATGCTCCATATTTGACTCCACATCCACATCGTGGAGAAAAGAACGAACCCAAATACATTTGTCTTGTTTTAGAAGAAATCGCAAGACTAAAAGATATGTCAAAAAAGCATCTCGAAGATGTAATTTATAAGAACACTTGTCGCTTATTTAACGTCGATGAATAAGATAAATATTGATGGAGTTTTAATTGTTGAAGGCAAAGATGATGTAAGTTATTTGTCTAGTTTCGTAAACGCTTTATTTTTTACCACAAACGGATACGATTTGAGCGAAGAAAAAATAGCGTTTTTACTAGAAGCATCAAAGAGAAATAAGCTCATAATCTACACCGATCCTGATGAAGCAGGTGAAATGATTAGAAATCGATTGAAAAGTCTAATCAATCCGGTATTTGAGGCAAAAAGTCTAAAAATTACTAGAAAATTTAGGAAAAAATCCGGAATTGCTGAATTAGAAAAAGAGGAAGTTATAAGAGCGTTAGCCCCTTTCACTACTCAAGAGGAAATTAAGAGACATAACTACCACCTCTCTACCATTATCTCTTTAAGCGGTGATCCCACTAAGATAAAGGAAACAATTGTCAATAATTATAGGTTAATTGATGGGAACAATAAATTTATTGAAAACCAACTCAACATATTACGAGTTACACCAGAAGAATTAAAGGAGTTAATCAGTGGAAATTAATCGTTCAAATATTTACGATTTAGTGAATAAATGTTCTGTTAGACCAGATAAAGATTATGGCCAAAATTTTCTTGTTGAACCTTTAATCGCAGAGAAGATTGTTGACTCTCTTGAACTTAAAAAAGATGACTATGTTTTAGAGATTGGACCAGGACTTGGATCTCTTACTCATTATGCATTTGACAAGTGCAAATTAGATGTTTGTGATATCGATTCTAGGATGATTGATTTCCTTAAAATTTTCTATAAGGAAGATATTAATTATATCCTTAATGATGTGAGAAAAATTGACGTCTCAAAATACGACAAAATTATTGGTAATCTCCCATATAACATCACTACTGAATTGGTAACATTTTTGCTCACAAGTTCTAACGCTAAAAAGATGGTCTTGATGTGCCAAAGCGAAGCCTTTAATCGCTTCTTTGATTTAAGTGGAGAGAACTATGGCCCTGTATCGGTTTTGTTGCATCTTCTTGGAGAATCAAAGAAGGTCCTAACAGTGAAACCTGGTAGCTTTTATCCAGCTCCAAAGTGTAACTCATTAGTCTTTGTCTTTGATAGCAAACCAGTTGTGGATAAAGAGACCGCTATTAACGTTTACAAGATGTGTAAATCTCTCTTCTTAAACAGAAGAAAAACGATATTAAACAATTTGTCTAATTACAGCAGTAAAGAAAAGGCAATACAAGTTTTAAAAGAACTAAATATCGGAGAAAACAAAAGACCTGAAAACATTTCTCCAAACGATTATTTAAAAATGTATCAATTAATAAAAAAATAATAAGGTTATATAATGAAGGTGACTATATGGCAATTTCAGTTAAAAGTTACGCAAAAATCAATATCTCTTTAGATGTGGTTAGAAAAAGGGAAGACGGATATCATGAATTAGATTCCATCATGCTTCCAATTGAACTTCACGATTCAATTATTATTGAAACTCTTCAAAGGAGCGGTGACAACTTTGTTACAGTTGATGATTTTTCAAACGGATTAATTCACTATAACCTCGCCACTACTGCAATTAACTCTATGGCGGCAAAATATGGATTCTCCACTAAGTTTAGAATCTATATTCACAAAGTTATCCCAATGCAAGCTGGATTAGGTGGAGGAAGCAGTAACGCAGCATTCACTATGAAAGCAGTCAATGAAATGCTTAAATTAGGCGCTACAGACGAAGAGTTAATCGAATTAGCGACACCTTTAGGAGCGGATATTCCATTCTTCATTCCGTGTATTCCATCTAGATGTAGAGGAATTGGAGAAAAGTTAGAACCAATTGAAATTAAAAACAACTACTACGTTTTATTAGTTAAACCATCTGCTGGATGCTCAACTAAAGAAGTGTTTAAGATTGCAGATTCAACTGAATATAAGCATCCAAACATTGAAAACGTTTTAAAGGCGTTAAAAGAAGGCGATGATGATTTACTTGCGGAATCTATTGGAAACTCTTTAGAAGAGGCGGCAACATCATTAGTTCCTGAAATTAAACAGATTAAACAAGCATTATTAGATAGAGGACTTAAAATCGTCCTCATGAGTGGAAGTGGCTCAACCGTATTTGCGTTAAGTACTGACCTCAAATTATTAAAATCACTTAGAAAAGAACTCGATGATCACTACTTTGTAGAGATTTGTAAAATAAAGAAATAAAGGAGGAAAAAAATGAAAGATAAGTATGTAGTTATTTTAGGCGCTGGACGTGGTTCAAGAATGGAGTCAAGAGACCCAAACCACTCAAAAGTTGCGTATCCAATATTAGGAAAACCACTCATTAACTTTGTTATTGATGCGGTTAAACCATTAGGAATTAAAGAATTATACACAGTTGTCGGTTATGGCGGAAAAGCCACCGAAGAATGTGTCAAACATCACTCTAAAGTCGTATGGCAAAAAGAAATCCTTGGAACAGGACATGCATTGATGCAAGTTACTGACTTAAAAGGAAAAGAAGGTGATGTTATTGTTATTGGAGGAGAATTGCCTCTTCTTACAACAGAAACCTTGATGAAGATTTACCACAAGCACGAAAAGAACGGCAACGCTTTAACAATTTGCACTTCTGTTCTTGAAAATCCGGCAGGATATGGCCGTATCATAAGAGAAAAAGGAAGTTATCGCTTACTTTATATTCGTGAAGATAAAGACTGCAACCCAGAAGAAGCCGAGATTATGGAGATTAACGCTGGAATTTATATCATTGATAATGCTTTGCTCCAAAAATATCTTCCAAAATTAAGCAATGAAAACGCTAAAAAGGAATTCTATCTATCAGAGTTAGTTAAATTATTCTCTAATGATGGGCATAAATGTGAAGCATATGTTTTAGAAGATGCTCAAGATATCTTCTCTGTTAGCGATAGATTCCAATTAAGCTATGCTGCTAAAGTCATTAGGAAAAGAATCAATAAGAAATTAATGGTCTCAGGAGTGTCATTAGAAGACCCAGAAACCGCATACATTTCTCCAGATGTCATTATTGGTAAAGACACAGTTATTATGCCTAACACCACTATTTTGGGAAAATGTATCATTGGCGAAAATAACTTCATTGGACCAAACACCATGATTGTGGATTCCACTATCGGAAATGATAATCATATCGTTTGTTCCTATGTCAGAAGATCAAAGATATCGAATCAAAAATTTGTTGGCCCATACACCGATATGGAAGATGAATCGTTATGCTAATCATTGATTCGTTTGGAAGAAATATCTATATCGATGATAAGCTCGTTGGATATATAGGAGAGAATGTCTTATATATCAACGGACAGAAGTTCGCTGAGATTACCGATGAAGGTGAAATTTACTTCCCTCCAAGGAAAATTGGATATGTTGATGACGATGGTTCAATCATCATTAACGATAAGGAAGTCGGCTATATTGATGGTGACAACAACTTTGTCTTCTATCATTCAGTGATGAGATAAGTGGCTAATCCCACTTTTCTTTTTGCACTAAAAAAGCAGCCACCGAAGTGACTGCTCATTTATGATAGTTGGCTGAAAACTATTTCTTTCTTGGGCTTCTAATTGCAGCTTGAGCAGCAGCAAGTCTAGCCACAGGAACACGGAATGGTGAACAGGAGACATAGTCTAAACCTGCATCATGGTAGAATTGGATGGAATTTGGTTCTCCACCAGTTTCACCACAGACACCAACGTGTAATTCTGGTCTGGTAGCTCTACCTTCTTTGACAGAAAGCTTGATTAATCTACCAACACCGTGTTGATCTAAGGTCTTGAATGGATCTTCTTCGAAAATCTTGTTGCCATAGTAATCTGGTAAGAATTTGGAAGCATCATCACGGCTGAAACCAAATGTTAATTGTGTTAAGTCGTTTGTACCGAATGAGAAGAATTCTGCTTCTTCAGCGATTTCACCTGATAATAAGGCTGCTCTTGGGATTTCAATCATTGTACCAACATGGTATTTCATGTTAACACCAGCGGCTTTAATGACTTCGTCAGCAGTTCTTGTAACGATAGCTTTAACGAACTTGAATTCCTTAAGGTCTAAGGTTAATGGAATCATGATTTCTGGTTCGATATGTAAACCTTTTCTTGCGTTAACTGCGATAGCGGCTTTAACGATGGCTTTGGTTTGCATTTCACCAATTTCTGGATAGGAGACGTCTAAACGGCATCCTCTATGACCCATCATTGGGTTGAATTCATGTAATTCTTCAATTCTCTTATGAATGTATTCCACTGTATGACCAGTTGCTTTTGCAAGCTCTTCAATCTTGTCTTCTTCTTGTGGTAAGAATTCATGTAGAGGTGGATCTAGTAAACGAACGTTAACGTTCAAACCATTCATTTCTTCGAATAAGCCTTCAAAGTCTTTTTGTTGTAATGGTTCGATTTCTGCTAACGCAGCAACTCTTTCTTCTTTTGTTTCAGCAAGAATCATCTTTCTGAATGAGAAGATCTTGTCTTTGTCGAAGAACATATGTTCTGTACGGCATAATCCGATACCTTCAGCACCGAATAATTTGGCTTGGTGAGCATCTCTTGGTGTGTCAGCGTTTGTTCTGACTTTCATTTGTCTGGCTTCATCAACCCAAGACATTAAACGACCAAAGTTACCACTGGAGAGGTCTGGTGCGACTTTCTTGATATCGCCAGAGTAGACACTACCTGTGGAACCATCTAATGATAAGACGTCCTTATCGGTGTAAACTTTGCCATCGATTGTTAAGGTTCTTGCTTCTTCATCGATTAATGCAGCAGCACAACCTGTGATACAGCATTTACCCATACCACGAGCAACGACAGCAGCGTGTGATGTCATACCACCACGCATTGTGAGAATACCTTCACATGCGATCATACCTGCTAAATCTTCTGGGGAAGTTTCAGCACGAACGAGAACGACTTTTTCGCCAGCGGCGTGTCTGGCTTCTGCTTCTTCAGCGGTGAATGCGATAGCACCTGTACCAGCACCTGGGCCAGCTGGGTTACCTTTAGCAATTAATCTGCTTTGAGCAGCTGCTAAGTCATCTTTATCGAAGTTTGGTAATAGTAATTTGTCGAATGAAACTGGATCGATTCTGAGAACAGCTTCTTCTTTTGTGATTATTTAAGGCAGCGGCTGGTGTTCTCTTACCAGAACGTGTTTGTAAGAAGTATAATTTTCCTTCTTCGACTGTGAATTCCATATCTTGCATATCACGATAGTGGAGTTCCATGTTTTTAATTGTTTTGACGAATTGATCGTATACATCTGGCATACGTCTCTTTAATTCATCGATGTGTAATGGTGTTCTAATACCTGCAACAACGTCTTCACCTTGTGCGTTTGGTAAATATTCAGCAGAGATTTCTCTTTCACCTGTAGCAGCGTTTCTTGAGAAAGCAACACCGGTACCAGATGTTTCGCCTTTATTACCGAAGGCCATTGATTGAACGTTAACAGCGGTTCCCCATGAATATGGGATTGAGTATTGCATACGGTAAATGTTAGCACGTGGGTTGTCCCAGCTTCTGAAGACCGCAGCAACAGCTTCCATTAATTGTTCTTTTGGATCTGATGGGAAATCTTCACCAAATGTCTTCTTGTAGTATGCTTTATATTTAGCAACTAATTCTCTTAATTCTTCGGTTGTGACTTCTGTATCGAGCTTGTAGCCTTTTTCCTTCTTTAAATCATCAAGCATCTTGTCCATATCGGTTCTTGGATGACCTTTGGCGATGTTTGTGAACATAAGGATGAATCTACGGAAGCTATCCATCGCAAATCTTTCATTGCCTGTCTCTCTTGCAAGAGCAGCAGCGGTTTTGTCGTTTAAACCTAAGTTTAAGATTGTGTCCATCATACCTGGCATACTAACACGAGCGCCAGAACGGACTGAGACTAAAAGTGGATTGTGGTCGCCACCGAATGTTTTTCCGGTTTTCTTTTCGACTTCTTTGATTGCCGCGAAAACTTGTTCTTTAACAAATTCTGGAATCTTTTTGCCACTTTCATAGTAGAGTGTGCAAGCTTCTGTTGTAATTGTGAATCCTTCTGGGACTGGGACACCAATATGTGTCATTTCAGCTAAGCCAGCACCTTTACCACCTAAGAGTTCCTTACCTAATCCGTAAGCTTCCTCAAAGGCGTAAACGTATTTCTTTTCAGCCATAAATTTCCTCCTAAGGGCATATCTTGTGAGCGTCTACGTATCACGCTCACCAGCGCTAATATTTTATAACAAGCGCGTGCATATGCAAAAGTAGAAATTCAAAAATTTTACAAAAGTACAAAAAAGAAAAGAGACAATCAAACATTGATATGTCTCTAATACTTGTAAAATAATGGGTTTCTTTATTGGTTATTGTCTTTAACTAATCCGAAAATTCCACCGAGAAGAATGAAAATGTTGCCGGACAATACACCGATAACAATGTTAATAATGTAGAGTGTTTTGGTTTGAACTTTTGCAGTAACAAAAGCAAGAACTCCGCCTAAGACAGTGGTAACTGAAAGGATAATCATAACAACTATCATAATTGATGCGATTTGTTTAAATTGTTCAATCACTTTATCAATTTGAGCTGCTGTGTAATCTGGGTATTGTTGTTGAATAGCATCTCTTAAAGTTTGGATGAATTGTGGATTGTTGGCACCAGCAAAGACAAAGATTGAAATAAGATATCCAATGATTCCAAGGATTGCGAGAACTCCGCCGATGATAAGCATGATGTTAGCTGTTTTTCTCATGTTTTACTCCTTTATTGGGTTTTGCCCAATTTCTATATATTTTACCACTATATAAGTGATAGATAGTATAATTATTTATGGAGATGATAGGTATGAGTAATAATTCCCCGTTAGTGTTAACTATTGATTTTGGCACACAATCCTTAAGAACAGCGTTAATTAACAAATCTGGAGAGATTGAAGCGATTGTTAAAAGAAAATATAATCCGCCATATATTTCTACTGGAAAAGGCTACGCCGAACAAGATCCCGATTTCTACTATGACAATTTAATAATTTGTTTAAAAGAATTAGCGGGTTCTAATAAAGATAAATTAGAAAGAATTAAAGGGTCCACTATTGCGACTTTTAGAGATTCTTCTGTTCAATTAGATAAAGAATTAAAACCAGTAAGAAACTCAATACTTTGGTTAGATCAAAGAATGGCAAAGGCATCAGAAAAGATTCCTACTCTTTATTCTTTAATATTTAAACTTGTTGGAATGGGTGAAACTATCAAATTAAATAGAAGTAGAACTATGGCTCATTGGCTCAAAGAAAACGAACCAGAAAATTGGGCTAAAACAAGTAAATACGTTAACATCTCTACTTATTTATCATATAAATTAACAAATAATCTTTGTGATAGCGCCGCAAGTGTAACAGGCCACTACCCAATCGATTTTAAAAACAGAAAATGGTATGGAGAGAACGCTCTTAAAGGAGTAATCTTTGGAATTCCTAAGAGTATGCTCTTTGAATTAAAACAACCAGGTGAAGTAATTGGTGAATTAAGCAAAGAGATTTGTAAATTAACTGGATTACCTGAAGGTATCAAATTATACGCTTCTGGAAGTGATAAAGCTTGTGAAACAATTGGACTTGGAGCTCTTGATAAATCCGTTGGTGCGATTTCATATGGAACAGCGTCCACGATTGAAGTGTCAAATCAAAAATATCATGAACCAGAACCATTCCTTCCAGCGTATCCTGCTGCAGTACCTGGATGGTACAACATGGAAGTTCAAGTCTATAGAGGATATTGGATGCTTTCTTGGTTTACCAAGAACTTTGCTTCAGAATTAATTGATGAATCAAGGATTCAAGATATGGCGGTTGAAGAGATGCTTAATAGTAGATTAAGCCAAATCCCACCAGGAAGTGATGGATTAGTGTTGCAACCATATTGGGGACCAGGATTAAGAAGACCTTTAGCAAAAGGCGGAATCATCGGATTTAGTGATATCCATACAAGAGAACATCTATACAGAGCAATCATTGAAGGAATTGGCTATGCGTTAAGAGAAGGTCTTGAATCAATTGAAAAGAGTCAAAGACATAAAGTTAAAGAGCTCATGATTTCTGGTGGAGGATCACAAAGTGATGCAATCTGTCAAATCACTGCGGATATCTTCAATCTTCCAGTTAGTAGAGTTCAAACATATGAAACTACTTCTCTTGGCGCCGCAATCGCAACCTTTGTGGCCATAGGAGAATTTAGAAATGTCGAAGATGCGATTAAAGCAATGAGCCATAAGACAATAACATTTACTCCTAATAAAGACGCTGTGGAACAATATGAAGACTTATATCGCAAGGTATATCTCAAGATGTTTCCACAACTAAAAGATGTATATAAACACATCAACAAATTTACTAAGAGATATTAAAAAAGAAGCGGAAACCTACATGGGAATCCGCTTTTCTTATTATCGAAACGTAGTGAGATAAAAACCGGGTGCTATGCACGTGAGAATAGAAGGGTTTCTCCTACGAAAAAACCTCCATGTTATAATTGAAAAGGC
>CADCGC010000009.1 GCA_902800905.1 uncultured Erysipelotrichaceae bacterium | reverse complement strand
ACTGACATCTTTTTAACGTATTCACTATCGAACCAGGCTTTTGACATAACGTCATGTTGTCTTTTCATATAGACTTGAGAATAACCAGTAATACCTGGCTTAACATCAAAAGCACTTGGTTTATATTTGTCTCTTGCCTCTATTAAGATATCTTCATGTTCACTAGCACCAGGTCTAGGTCCCACAAAAGACATATTACCAATAAAGACATTAATAAACTGTAATGTTTCATCTATTGATGTCACTCTTAAAAATCTTCCAAATTTAGTTTCATACTTATCTCTATCATTATCAGACATTTCGTATGGTGGAATTATTGGAGCGTCCACCTTCATCGATCTAAATTTAAACATTCTAAAGATCTTCTTATGTTTTCCTATCCTTTTAGGAGCAAAGACTGGATGCCCTTTAGTAATTATCATATTAACAATGAAGATCCACCACCAAAGAAGAATAGTAGAAACAATAATCATTATTAAAGAGAAGATAATATCAAATAAACGCTTAAAGAATAAGAAGAGTTTCTTAGACTCAATATAATAATTATCATCTTCATCTATATTCTCTTTATGGGCTTTATTAAGTGCATAAATAATAAAAATAAGAATAACAATTAAAGTAACTCCTCCTACAACTAAAAGGAGTTTAAATAAATCAGAAGAGAAGAAAGATAAATTAAACCCTCTAAATTCCCCAGTATTAGGATCAATCCCGGCTTGTGAACACATTGTGTTCCATTTCTCATTCACACTAAAAGAAGCGGTCTTTTCTAAACCTTCATAGGAGTTACCGTTCGCACTATAACCGGTATAATCAAGTAACTTCATTTCTTTAAGTTCTTGAGAGGTTGCGCTCTTATTCTTAAACCATGTATTAAAGAGATTAGATACTGTAAAAGAAGTACAGCCATTAGAATCAGCTTTGCCATAAGTTAGATAAGCTTCACAGACATATTTTAGGATTGTCGCAGAAGCAGAACTCACACTACTAGTAAGCACGCTAAAGTTAACATTATTTAAATCAGTAAAATAACATGATCCGTAAGAGATGTTACTTATTTCTGCCATATCATAGATTAAATAAGAATGTCCTTCTTTTTGAGATATAGATAAGAAAGATATAGAACTAACTGTATAAGGAATATCCGCGTAATAATATGCTTCATTTGTAGAGAGATTTAAGACCCCTTCCATCTCAATAAGGATAAAGCCCTTATTTAAATCATCTATATAACCAATAACATTCTTACGAGCTGTTCCCCAGTCATCATTATCATAGAAGTTAGGATAAGTGTTATTTAACCACACTCTCTGGGTTTTATATGTTGCACCTGGGTTTTTAGTTCTTTCCCCATAATAACCATATCCTTTAATCTCTTGTTTAGAGTTAGCGGTATATTCATCTAAACATAGATAGTTATATTCTTTATTTAGAAGTGGGTTATCTTCTCCCCCACTTATAAAGATAGATAAATAATCATCAATAGAAGAATCAAAAGAATGTATTTCAAAACCATAATCTTGGTTAGTAAAAACGCTATAAGGAATAACTTCTTTAGTTTTATATAGATAATCATTAATAAGAGTTAATTCTACTTCATGTGTAGTTGTGTCTTTGTACACTAAAGTTGGGTTAGCACCTTCTTCTTTAAATTTAGTGTTTAAAGATAAATCAACATAGATAGTTTTATCATTAACATACCAAGCATTAACTTCATTATTATTTATTCTAGAATTAGATGATAAAGAAATGGTTCCAAAAGATAGAACACTAAGAAGTATAGAGATGATAAATATATAATATTTCTTTAACATATAGAGTAATTTTAAAGTTATTGATTAATCTATTCAATAATATCTTAGTTTAGGAAGTGTTATGATTTCTTAAATAAGTTTTTAATGCTTTTCATTACTTCTCATAGAGGAGCAATAATACTTTGTTCTTCCAACCTTAGTTTCAATAACATAATTATTCGCGATTAATTCTTCTATGCATTTCAAGCAAGTCACTTTTGAAAACCCACTTATTTTTGCAATATCTTTCATTGATAAGCCAAATTCAGAAAATAGTTCAGCTTGGAGCAAAAGTGAAAGCACTTCTTTTGATTGCTTTTGGCTAAACTTTAAGTTCTCTATTTGATGCATGAAATAATTAAACTCACTCTTTTTCTCTTCCGCGTATTTAATAGTTTGTTCTTCAGATTTGATAATAATATCTAAGAAAGCATCAATAAAGGTTGTGATATCACCCATATTTCTTGGATCGTTTGTGTATTTAAAGGCATCGTAATAAGATTTTAAATTATCTTTTACAGTCATTGATAATCTATAACCGGAAATATCAGTTAAAATCTTAGAAATAAGATAACTAGATATAAAACGATTGATTCTACCATTTCCATCATAAAAAGGATGAATATAACCAAATAAATAATGGAACGCTGCAATCCTTATGAGTGGTTCAATGCTTGTGTCATTTAAAAACATTAAAGAAATATCCATGTATTTGATAATTTCGCTTTCAGGAGTTATTCCACGATGTATTTCGATATCGTTACTTTTTAAAACATGAACAATGTCCTTTCTAAAAATAACACCATCAGGAATATTATTAGGGTCATCTTCTTTAATTTCGTCAAGTAACATATCGTCATAGATAGCCCTAATATCATTACAGGATTTAATAGATATTTCTTTATCTTCGATTAACATTCTGTATTTATTAACAATACCTAAAAATCGTACATGCTTTTTTACATTTTTTGATAAGTCACCAATAATATCACTAATTTCTTTTCTTGTAGAAATAACACCCTCAATTTCATTGCTCTTAGTAACTTCATCAATTAAAGATTTTTTTAAATATTGATTTTGAGCAACAATCGGAAGAGAATCAAAGGCTTTAAATACTTCTTTATCAAGAGAATATATTAAAGAGATTTTCTTTGAGATTTCTGGATGCACAAAAATGAAAGCGTCATGTTTATTGATTTTTAAATCGATATGAATCGATGCTTCAGAATTAAATCTAGATGCATAAAAATCATTAAATTCGCTTCGGCTATTTGTGGAAACATATTTTTTGAAAGTGTTTAAAAAGCTCATATTTGTACTTCTCCATGGTTATTATATATGGTTATGTGTTTAAATTCTACCATTTTTAAACACTTCGTTATTATTTTTCTGCATTATGTGTATAGAAATCATATATTTTAAACACTTACCAAGAATTATTTATAAATAGGTATTGAAGAATAAAGCACCCACGAGTTCGTTTCGCGGGTGCTACACTATTTAAGAACAACTAATAACTATTTAATAATAACGGTTTTAGCGATTGGGAGTTTGTTCTCCACTAAATACTGTAAGGCGTAATAGATATCACCTTTTTTAGTTAAGCTAGATTGGCTAACTAAGATAATCGCATTTACTAGTCCTTTAAGTAAAGATACTTCTTTATGTTTCTTTAAAGAAGGAACTAGTACAACGAAGTGATCATATTTAGCTTCGTTATCTTTAATAATCTTATTAATTAAGCCATTTTTATATACTTCAGAAGGATAGACTTCTTTATTTAAGCAAACTGCATCAATACCTTCATCAATAAAGATAACTTCATAGTTTTCTTCTTTTTCACTAGAACCTACTTCAACATCACTTTCTTCTTTCTTAGTAAGAAGCTTCGCTAATGATGGATTATATAGATTAGCGTCAATTACTAAAGTCTTTTCTTTATTTAAAGCATAGGAATGAGCGAAGGCTTTTCCAAATGCTGCGGCTAATTCATCATTATGAACAGATGTAACTGCGATTACTTTAGTATCAAATGAAACAGTGATCTCATTTTGGAGAGCGGTTAATCTACGATGGATTGTTTCATTCTCTTTAACTTTTAAGATGTTATCAATCATCATTTGTTTTAAGACATTATTATCTTTTAAAGCGTTAAACATAATATTATTATCCTCCTCTCTCCTAATTATTTCTTATCGGTTACGGTTAAGGTGAAGGCATCGCCTCCTAAAGCGATGATATCATCTTTATCGTAAACTTGATCAGACACTATTTCATAAACAAATGGAACACCTAAGGCTAAGACTGCTCCTAAGGCTAAGCCAATAAGTAAGTATTTATTTTCACTACTATTTTTGGATGGAGCACTTGCTTCACTATAAGACATGTTAGCGTATTCTGCTTTAGTGTTATTTCTATCTGACTTAAGATATGCAACTGCGTTCTTAGTAAGTTCATTCATAACTTGTTGAGTGATAGATTTATCACTAGAAGTAAATGAATAAGAAACAGTAATAGAGTTAGTCGCTAAAGAGGTAAAAGATAAACCAGATTTAATTTCTGCTACTGTGATTTCGTTTCCGTTAGTGTGCTTAACATTATTTTCTTTTAAGTTAACTGCGGTTGTATATATAGCACCTGGTTTAGTTTCATCATTAGAAGTATCACGAATATAGTTTTGGATAACTTGGTATTGCGCTGCACTTATAACTGCGTTTCTATTAAGTGTAACGCTAGATTGATAGGTTTTAGTCATCATGAAGTTAGTGACTATAAATGTAGCAAGAGCGATTGGAATAAAAATCAATAAGATAATATGAAATCTTCTTGCTAATGTGAGATAGATGGTTTTAAGACCAATTTGTTTTTCGTATCTGTCCATAGTAGTTTTTTCCTTATAAATAAGCAATGTAATTTTATTATAAATAAATTAGCGTGTCTATTGATTGTTTAATTAACCAAAAACATAAAACATAATATTGTCTAACATTATTTTATCACGAACATTGATTGGTTCTTCAAAAATGTTCGTTTATAAGAACACACAAAACAAAATGAATCAGTTCTAATGCACAGAGATAATTTGAAATTAATAACCACTCGGTCACTGTTCCTTTTCAATATGATATTTTATTTTTTTATTTTGCTCTTGGCTCGAATTGAGTTTTGAGCATTTGCGTTTCCATTTGTAATTAAGTGAATAAGTTCGCCAGAATTCTTTTCAACCCATTCATAATTATCAAGACAAAATCTTCTTCCAATTAAAGTTGCGCTTCTTAAAACAAACCTATCCTTTTCTGTTTTTAAACATTTCTTCGTTTCATTAACGAATTCAGTCCTATCTGTTGAAAAAGATAAAAGCATTAATTTCTGAGCCAAATGTACATTATCTTTGTTCAAGGAAAGTTGGTCGCGAACAGTTTCTATGATTATTGGATTGCGAACAAATCGAGTGCAAATATCGAAAATTGATAGAATCGAGGCATGTATCTCCCGCGCTATGGATTGTTTCACAAATTGATAAGTTACTTTTGTTTGAGGGATTTTAGATAACTGATCATAAACACGTACAAAAAGAATATCCAGTTTTTTAATTGTATCAGCTAGATAAACATTAATAATGGCATAAGGCAGCTTAATCAGCATTTCTGCAAGCTTGTTCTTCGCATCCTTCCTTAGAAAACTCGAAAAATTATTCATAATAGAAGAAATAATAAGCGCTTTATTTAATAAGTCATCCAAGCGTAAAAAAGTTGTTTTGCTAACATCGTAATAAAAGTAATCATCTTTGTGACTCAAATGAATCTTTCGATTTTTTTCTTCTTCTAATCCTTGCTTTTCCCTTATTTCATTTCTTTTCTTTTTACTTATCTCTAAAGCTTTAAATCCTTCATCATTATCATCTAATGCTTTGAAAAACGAATCAAAAGAATCGAATTTCATCTCAGGTTCTTTCATTATTCCATCATATAATTCCTTGATAAAAAACTCTGGAATAGTTCTAATTTCGTAATTTGCAGCAATCGAAAATAAAACTTGAAGATTAATTGGTTTATAAATTCCGTTCTCAATTATTTTCTTCAAATATGTTTCATCCCCATAATTATTTTTCTTATACATTGCAAATTTTGAGACGTAATGAGCAAAAGTTTTTCTATTGTAGAAAGAAAGTTCGTCTTTGTCGTTTCTTTTAAGAATATCAATTTGTATGAGCATTTCAATAAAAGAATCTATGCTTTTGATTGGGGCTCTACCACCATATTCATCGGTCCTTTCTTTTATAGCTTTTATAAACATATTTTTATCAATTGTGCTCGTTTGCTTTAAATAAGCATCCATAGCAACAAAAGCTATAATATCCTCAGCTATGTTACAATCACAATATTGGTAACCGCCTTCTTTTAAAGCGCGTTCAAGCATTACTTTAAGTTTTGTTTGAAATAGTGAGTTTGATGGTGAAATTTGATAATTAGCTTTTTTTAAATATGATAACGAAACATATATGATGTTTGAAGGATCCATCATATTGTCAACATCCAACTCTTTCAGCTTATTCTCAATATTTTGTACATAATTATTAAAATCTAAATTATCAACTAAAGATGGCGTTGTATCTTTAACATATGAATAGACTTTTTCATAAAGTTTTGCTCGTTTATCGTAAAAGAATGGTTCTATTTCAAAAACCTCAAATTCATATTCATTATCATCTTCTTCACTCGATATAAAATCCTTTGATGATAAAGTTGTATAAATAATAGAGCCAAACAATTTTAAAGCATTTCTAAATAAAATACGCGATCCTTTGATTAAGTTATCAATAATCAGGATTCTCTTCTCTTTTGGAACGCAATAAAAAGAGTCGATATCATTTTTTTCGGCATAAAGTTGTTTTAATTGCCTTGCTATGCTCGATTCTAAATTGGTTCCCAAATCATCTCCCCTACAAATTAATGGTAGATATCCTTTCTTTCTAAATGCCTCAAAAAGATATTTGACAAATTGTGATTTCCCAGAACGCACATCTCCTAATATTTTAGTAACGCCATTAGTTGCTCTAGTGGATTCGAAACGCTCAAAAGTTGTTATCGATTCTTGATTAGAATACTTCTTATGGCTTAGCTTTGGAAAAACAAATAGTTTTTCAATAGGAACAACTAGATTGTTAACACCATCAAACACTTCCATATTACGCAATTCTTTTATCCTATCGCTTGCAACAATTTGGCCAAAGGATGTTGAAAACTTTCTATGTATACTAGCAGTGGAAGAAAACTTAAAAATGTATTGGTCGATAGAAAAAGAATAATAATCTGTTTGAATCTTCTCGTCATCAAACAAAACAATCGAGAAACCTGACATGTTGTTGCAATCTATAGCGGAGGCTGTGAATTCAAGTAGTTCAGATTCTTCGTTGATGGTTTTTTCAAGCTGTTCCTTATGAACGTGACCAGTAAAAATTGCATCTATTCTGTTTGATAGATTTGTTTTTATGTAATTAAGGCATTCACTTCTTAAATAATTAATAGGCATATGCATAAGAAGAAAAACATAATCGTTATTTTCGCGAGAAATATCCAAAAATTGATTCCTAATATAGATTTTTCCTTTATTCAAATCCATACCTTTGTAGTCCTTGTCAAAAAATGACAATAATGCATTGTTTAAAGAATAAATACGGACTCTTTCCTCACCGACCATACAGTCGTAACGCTTCAAAACAGGATTTACACTTTCAAAACTAGGGCATATTCTTTTCTCAAAATCGAAATAATACTTGTTTAGACAGAGATTATTATTCATTTCCGTTTCATAATTACTTTTGGTAATGGAAGAAATGTAATTAAGATCACGTTTTTCACCATTATTGAAAAGCCTGTCATGATTTCCTGGACACAAAGATACTTTTACCGTCCTTTCGTTAGAAATATTACTAAGCAATTCTCTAACAAAATTTTCTGCATATACATATTCACTGCTTTTTCCTGTTTTGGATATATCACCAGAAAACATAATTAAAACATCGCGATATTCTGAATACTTGCTGTTCAAAATGTTTGAAATGCTTTTAATTTTCTTTTCTTTGTCTTCAACAACGTCTTCAATGTGTAAATCGCTAATATGCAACGTTAATAATTTCATGCCACCATCTCCTTGTTGCCTTTAAAAAAACTATCATTCAAAAAATAATCTATACCGGTTTCATTTGAGTCTGTCAAATCGTAACAGTAAATAATGATTTTGATTGTATCATTACTTAATAGAAGTAAATTGCCTATTTCTCTATCATAATTTACTGCCGTTATTGTGTGTGCAACCTGAATATGATAGTCTTCACCACTATATTTAAAATTAAAGTCAATCTCGCCATCTATTTCATTCTTTTTGTTTAAAATAATTTTTCCTCTTGGTTTTATCTTTTTAGATACAAGTTCCAAATAAACAGCATTCTCTAAACAATTAGATCTTGCTCTTATTTCGTTATCGCAATTTACATAACGAAGTCCGTTGTCACTAAAATAATATTTCTTATTTAATCCAATATTTTTGAGAGGGGCTTTTTCATTGAAATCATCCACTTCAATATGAGAAGTCAAAAAAGACAATTCAAAGAATTCCAATACATCCTCAATTTCCTTGATGAGTTTCATAGAATCAAATTTGGTATTATCTACTCCTTTAGAGAATCTACTAGCAACTTGGCTCGGACTAAAAGCAGATGCACTAGAAGCAACAAGAGACAATATCTCATCAATATGTTTCTTGGAAAGATATTCGAGTTTCTTTTCTAATCTATCTCTAATATCAAATTTGTAGATTTCGTTATAAATCTTCTGAAGCTCACTAAAGCGTCTTTCTGGTACTTCATTAATGATTGCCGGCAAGCCACCATAAATCATATATTCTTCAAATGAATAGTCTGGTTTGTCTTTAACAATTTCTTTATATGTCAGCGAATTCAAATATAAAGGATTTGCCAATTCTTTAAAATGATTAATGATGTCTATTGAAAGGATGTCACTATTTGAACCAGAAATATATAAAGTAATGTTTGGATAATCTTTGATAAAGTTTTTATAAAAATTGACATACCCATCAATCATTTGAGCTTCATCCACAACTAATACTTTAATTCCACTACTAACAAATTCATTCACAGCTTCAGAAAGTGATTTTATGCTGTTAATATTTCTATCTTCATCAGAAAGTTTTAAAACTCCAATTTCGTTTTCTTTATATAAATTATTATCAATAAGATAATTAACAAAAAGATCGGTAAGCAAATATGTTTTGCCACTTCTTCTTAATCCAGCAACGATATTAACTTTATGATTTCCAATAAAAGATTCCAATTCTTTAACTTCTTTTTCTCTTTTAAATTCTGCCATAGCCATCTAATCCTTTCGTTAATAATTTGTCCAAACCAACATAAGTTAAACCATTTTTATCCATCCTATATTCTGAATTGCCTAATAAGGCAACTATATGTGGAATATTCATTTTTGATTTAACTAATCTATTTAATTCTTCTTCGTTATTATCAAAATATGGCTTAATAACTACATTTTTATCATAACTACCAACAAGAAATCCGCGATTGAATTCTAAGCGGATTCTTTTATTGCCATCGTCCTTATAAATATAAGAAATGGCTTTTTTAACAGAAAGACCATCATAAATCATTCTTGATATTAAATAAGTTTCACTTTTTAAAATGCATTTTCTTTCAGATGATAAATTTGTACCATCTAATTCTTCAGCGTATGCTGGATAATATATAAAACCTCTTGTAAGTTCTTTCATATTTGATATATCAACTCTCGATAAACGATATAGCATATTGTGATTAACCATGAAATCAATTGCTTTAATGAGAACGCCAAGAGTCATATCCTTGCCAGTTTCTTCATAGATGTCTCTATAAGAAAGAAGCTCACCGCTATGTATGACTAAATATCTATAAATCTTAGTAGCGTACTCTTTATGATCGTATAAGTTAAGAGAATCGAGATGCCCAAAAATATCGCCTTGGTCTTTATCAGTATCATTAAACAATGATGGAACCAAATAAAAAGTTTTATATCTTCCGCGCACAAGCGTATCGCGTTTTCTTAATCTATAAGGAACATTCACGTCGGTTGTGATAAATCCTGAGATTTGATCTGAACCATATAAGATATTAATTATTGCGTCTGGATTGTGATAATAAAACAAATCGTGAATCAATACAATTACAGGTTTCTCGGAAGACCATTGTTTCAAAGCAGATAATAACTGAATCATATCTCTTTTGAATTTTGTAACAGGAGTAAATACAACAACATTGTGTTCCGGAAACTTATTTTGCAATTCTAGTTTTAAACTGCTAGTTAAAAAATCGCCTGATTTATAATTCCTGTTGCATTGAATAATATTAGCTTTTCCAGATCCAACCTCATCTATTAATTTATTTATTAACTCATTTCTATTCATACTAAGAATATAGCAAACAAAAGTGTGTTTTGCAAGCTTTTGTCTTCATTTTTATCATAATATTGCGGACATTTTTTTGTTTTGCAATCTTTTGTCCGCGTTTTCGTGTCTTTAACGTACTGTAATACTCCCATATTAAAATGCTAATAATATTTATTGCGCAATTGATTCATAGTATCCCATGCAGTAAGTGTTAAGGAGTTTGAAGAAAGCTAGTATTTCAATATTTGTACACGCTTTAGCATTATCCGAACCAACGTGATAATCTTGATTTCTTAAATTGCCATAATGTTTATCTACCAGTAAGTATTGCAATTCTTTAGTCAAATCTTCACCCAAAATATCTTTTAAAGGCTTTCTAAATTTATTTATGGTTAAAAAGTGATTTAAATCAGCGTTTTTTCTTTTTGAACCAGCCGGTATCGTCGGATGAATCTTAATACTTCTTAAATATTCTGAGCAACCATATTCGAATTGAACAATCAAGTTAAACGCAGACTGCCGAACATCTTTTTTTAGACCAGAAACTAGACAATTAAAAACAATCTCGGTTCTTGATTTCGGAATAAATTCATTGTGCTCAACAATATCTTTTATTAGTGATAACAGCGGTTCGTCAATGATTATGCATGATAAATACTTAATAGCTATTGCTACATAAATAGAATGAAATAAATGATAACCCTGAATAAAATTTCGATTTTTGCGTTTAATATTTTCTCCTGGGCCTATTTCTTCTATTATTCTCTTATCTTTGTCGAAAATGATCTCATTACAAGAATTACTAAAAATAGACTTGTCCATTTGATTAGAAAAATCAATTAACTCTTTTTCCGCAACTGGTTTAAAAATTTTTAGAAACAATTCGAATTGTCTAACCGAATCCTTCTCCTCAATCAATAGTTTTTCTGTCTTTGTTAAATGCTCATTAATTAAACTATTGGTTTTATCATCAAGAGGTATTGATTGAAAATTCATTGCATCAAACATTTTCTGATGCTCAGCCTCTAAAACAAATTCAAGATCATTTATTCTTTGTTCGTTGCTTAATAATACCTTTGCTTTCATTTCTTCTCTACCTCTTCAACAGCCAACAAAAATGTAACTTTCACAAAGTCAATTTTAATTTTCCCGCTCTTGGCATTCTTTTCCTTCCAGGCTGCTAGCTTGCTCTCCCAAAATAAACCTTGTGAATTACCTCTTCCCATACATATCTTGGTAGTATTTCTGATAATCACCGCTAGTGCATTCATCTAACCAGTCTTTATGGTCTTGGTACCATTTGATTGTTAGTTTGATTCCATCTTTAAACATAGTGGTTGGTGCCCAGCCTAATTCCTTCATGGCTTTATCAGGAGCAATAGCATATCTTAAGTCATGTCCTTTACGGTCTTTAACATATGTAATTAGACTTTCTGGTTTATTGAGTTCTTTAAGGATAATCTTAACAATCTCTATATTAGCTTTTTCATTATGACCACCAAGATTATATACTTCCCCTACTTTTCCTTTTTCTAAGACTGCTAAAATACCATAGCAATGATCTTTGACATATAACCAATCTCTAACGTTTAATCCTTCTCCATATACTGGTAAAGGTTTATCGTGAGTAGCGTTATTAATCATTAAAGGTATTAACTTCTCAGGGAATTGATAAGGACCATAGTTATTAGAGCACCTTGAGATAGTAACTGGTAATCCATATGTTCTATGATAGGCTAGCACTAAAAGATCTGCAGATGCCTTAGACGTAGAATATGGACTAGATGTATGTATTGGAGTGTCTTCGTGGAAGAATAAATCAGGTCTATCAAGAGGTAAGTCTCCATACACCTCATCTGTTCCAACTTGATGAAAGCGTTCCACTCCATATTTTCTACAAGCATCCATCATAACTTGAGTTCCAATAATATTGGTTTCAAGGAAGATACCCGGGTTTTCAATGCTCCTATCTACATGAGATTCTGCCGCGAAGTTCACCACCACATCAGGTTTCTCGGTTTCGAATATAGCAAAAATACCGTCCCTGTTCCTGATATCTTCTTTGTAAAATTTGAAGTTTGGGTTCTCCAGTGCCTTGTTCAACGTATGGAAATTGGCAGCATATGTCAAAGAGTCGACGCAGATAACGCGCCAATTGGGTCTTTCTTCCAATAACATATATACGAAATTCGAACCGATGAAGCCTGCTCCGCCGGTTACTAATATAACTTTGTTTTCTTTCATTTTGGTCACCGCTCCTGTTATTTATTTAATGCTTAATATTCTCTGAAAATTTCTATACACAATCATTTCAAAATCATCTATTTCAAGAATGCTGTTTATTCGCTTATATATTTTCTCAATTGATTTTTCATCATAAAAACGTGACATTTTTGTGTGAGGTCCGTCCGATTCTACGAGAATTCGATCCAGTCCAATTTCTTTCACTAATTTGAGAAAAAATGGTTTTTCAGCCATATTACCATTAAGCGAAAAATAGCAGCCTAAAGACGACAGAAGTTTGCAATCATCAAAACTACCTGAAAACCAATGAATAATAGATTGCTCTCCCAACTTATACTTCTTTAACAATCGATATACTTCTTGTTCTGCGTTATTACAATGAATCGTAATAATTTTATTAGATCCTTCAACAGAGGCAAGTACTTGTTCGAACACAGCCAATTGATATTGTCGGTTTGACACATATCTGTTTGAAAAATCCAATCCGACTTCCCCAACATATCTAGTTTTTTCGAGGCTCTTTTTAAACAATGCTAAATTGAATTTCTCATCATTAAGAGAGGTTGGATTAGCGCCTAATGCAAACTTAATATTATTCTGTTCCTTATAAAAATAATGTAATGAATCAAAAACATCAGCACTATTAGAAACGCATAAATAATAATTCCCTGATCGCTTTATCGATTCATAGACTTTTTTATGGTCTTTATATTGGTCCAAATGAAGATGGGTGTCTATATAGTGTATCATTTTCCTTCGATAATCTTTTTTATGTCTTCATTTTTGAATAGTTCAATAAGATCATTCATTGTGGCTTTGTAAACCTTATAATAATTTTCAACCTCATCATGACTCAAGTATCCGGTTGCGTTTATTCTCCTTTTGATAGTTTTTTCATCAGAATTTTTGAAGACATACACAGCATTAATGACCGCATAAACATTATCCATGCCTCTTGCACTCCTAGAAAAAAGCGCATTAACGTTTTTCGGCTCTTTTGACTCAAAATCAGCTAAGTGACATAAACTAGATTGCCTTATTAAGCACGGATAACATTTCCCGCAATTCTCATTAGTTGAAGATTTGCCGCTCCATCTCTGTGCGCATGGATGAGAGCAAGAAAGCGTTTTGTGAAAACCATTTTTGAATGCAGCAGTATTCTGAACCGATACTACTATTTCTCGTTTTGTATTAAACCTATACGGATTAATAATCCTATTTTGCAACCCTAGTTCATCAAGCAGTTGGTTGAACAGAGAAAAATAATAAGGGTGTGTCGTTCTTGTACTACAACTTCCTGGCCTACTTGGTGTCAAAGGCAAATTTAACCCAATAAAACCATTTTCAGGAACATATATTTTTAAACTGTTCTTGCCTGAAATATTTGAAAATAGCAAAGCAGAACAAATAAACATAAACGACCTACTTCTAGTTGTTTTTTCTTCAGAATCTTTTTCTTCTCCATTTGAAATAATCTTATGAACATCGACATTGAACGAGCAAAACGCAGAATTGTTATTTGGATAATAGTTTAAGACATCTTTAAACAAATCTTTTTGTGTTTGATCCATCAGGCGATTCTCTTTGTTGCCAATAAATAGCCCCTTGCCACCATTTTCAAAGAAATTAATTGCACCACAAAATGAATCAAGTCCACCCGAAAAGAGCGAAACAAAATCATAAACAAAATCGATGCCATTATGTTTGTACTTATTCTTTGCGAAATGTCTATAATTGGTTTTATAAAAGGAAATATTCCATAAGTCACCAGTTAAAAACGATAACATCTTATCGATTAAAGTCTTGTTTTCGGTGAAAATGTCATTGTTTATAATTGGTACAACCAACTCTATTTGTCTTGTCCATGCATCTGGTGTATCTTTTCTCGACAATCTTTTATCACACGCAAGAACAGACAGACTTAAGACAAACAAATCTTCATAAATAGTATCTATTTCCTTAAAATTATTAAATTTCTTTAGCTCGTGCCAAATATTGGTTTCAATTGTTGCATTTTTTGTAAAAATGTTGAAACCGGCGCCAACAGAATCAATGCTTTCATTTTTATAAATCTTTATTCTGCTCATAGCACCACTCTCCTTTATAATAATGATAAAACTTCATCAATTACATTTCTGGCGTATTCATCCATCTTTGACTGGTTATTTATTAGTTCTATCGTTATAGCATTTTCAGCCATTATTCTGCCTTCGATATATTGTTTAATATCAAGACAAAGAGATTGCGTTTCTTTCGGGTTATTGGTTTTTGAGTTAATATGCTCATAGTATGATGATATAAACAATGAATAAATAAGATTAAGTAGGAATGTTTTAATGAATAGGTCGCAATTAACCAAATTCAAGTCTTCAAGTTCATCGATTTTCAAATTTTCAAGAGTCAAAGAAACGGCATCAAGAACATTAGATTTTTCGAACTCAGTTAAATAATCATTGTTTCGTATAGCATTATTAAATAAATCCTGAGGAGATTGGATTGAGTATCTATCGTTATCGTTTAATTGTGAATTTACATAGCCACCAACACTTGACGACGAGATGGCCGCAATGATCCCGCTGATTGCAGAAATTGCACTTGCGTAATTACCATTTTTCAAACCGGAGGGATCTTCTGCCAAAGAGTTTTTGAACGAATTGACAATTTTAATCAATGACTCCTGATTCTTTTCTCCACTATGCTTGATTGAATTTGTAATGTTCAATTTTGTTTGCGTTGTATTTTTTGTTACCTTTGGCAAATAACTCTTTGATGTTCCCATAACGTTTTATCCTTTTATCTTATCTTTAATTTTCTCATCAATTTTATCATTTCCCAAAATAGCAACTTTGACGTTTTCATCTAAAGAAATCATTTTTTTGATTGCCGGAATAGCTCCGATGGATAGATGTTCCTTAGGCAGTGTCCTAAATACATCTATTATTTGCTTCCTATATTGCTCGAAGAATTCGAAAATTGATGCAATAACGTTTATGTTTATCTTCTTGTTTTTAAAATGAGTCAGAACAATTTCAATGATTCCGTCAAGAGTCTTTCCTTCTTCACGCAACTGTTTTAAGTACTGACCGACAGCAATCGGTTCGCCATTAACAATTACCCCAAGCATCTCTCTATCTTCGTTTGAAAAATCACCAAATGTTTGGTTGGTCAAATACTCTTTTGTTAAATAAAAATACTTGTTCAAATTCTGTTTATACAATTCCCTCGGTTCTGAATCAAGCCATTTTCTGACGTTTTCCTTATCCCACGACTTATATTCACTAAAGCCTTGACCTTTTTCAAGAGACTCAAGCTGTCTAATCGAGCCATCGTAGTTTTTATTCCATTCATTAAGTTCTTTAAATGCTGAACCATCAATCAAATATAAAGCCATCAATTTAGCTAAGATATTTTCATCAATCTCATCAAAATAAAATGAAGCCAATTCCTTTTTAACAAAGAAAGCGTTTAGAAATCTTTTTGCTTGTCTCGGGTTTCCTTTCAAACTGTTGGAAACGATTCTTCTGACATTGCAAATTGTTTTTCTTGTCTTTTCAAACAAATGTTTATTGCTTTGAGGAGTAAAACCATAATCAATTGCTATCGAGTCTATATCTTCAGGTTCAATTGATCTTTCATTAATCAATAATTTTTTCTCTTTTACCTTCTTTAAAATCGAGCTGAATTCTTCCTCACCAAACTGCGATTGATAATATAAAAGCAAAAGGTAATTTTCTATATCTTTCGAGGAAAGAGATGGCAAAATTATAGGTATCTGTATAATCTTTTCGATGTAATCTTTTGCGATGCTGTCATATGGATAATTTACATCTCCGTTATATTTCCTATTAATTGAATAACGAACTATCGTTTCATCAACAGCAAATACAAACGTAGTTTTCTTTACGGATAAGAAGAGCTTCACCGCTTCAAGAACATCCATAATTCTTTCTGGCGAGCATCTGTCCAGATCATCAATCATAACAACGAGATTATCAATTGGAGATTTTGATAATAATGATTCAAACTCATCTCTAATCTCACGAATATTCTTTTCTACGCTCTGATCATCATCATTAATAAATTCTTCTCCATTTTCATCAGCTTCTTTCGCCAAACTTGTTGCAATAGTTGATGCAACTGAGGATATGGCCGGCAATGGATTGCCAGATAAAGCGGAAAGGCCGATCGAAATACCGGTTTTGCCGATTACTTTCGCCACTTTCAGCCAGTTGACTTTCTTAATAAGTTTAGAAATTCCTTCCTTTATGCTTTGGAAAGCAGTTTCGTTATTCTTAATTGCCTCCAAAACCATTTCAACAATACTTAATTTAGCGTCTTCATACCCCTCAAGAAGCCAGGCATTAATTTTGATACAACAAATTTTGTAATTACCATGATTGTCAGTTATTTTATCTTCAATAAAGTTCAGGACGGACGATTTTCCTGCTCCCCAACTCCCAAACAAACCAATAGTTATAGGAGTATTGTTCACGTTATTAATGATGTTAAAAACAACATTTGAATATGGTTCATAAAACAGTATATCGATGTTAGATGCATTGTCGTTCCACATTTTCGTACCTCCTATAATATTAAAAATACAGCACTATATGTCCCGTCTTCACCAATCACTTCCCTAAATCCCCTTAGGACTTAACCAAAGCCGGTCGGGTTCAAAAGTGCATAAGGTAAAGTGCGGGTAGGTGCTATTTCACTAAATTAAGCAAATATTGACCATAATCGGTCATCTTCAATTCTTCGCCAATCGCCTTAAGTTGTTCACTGTTTATGAAACCTCTTCTCCAAACTATTTCTTCAATACAAGAAACGTAGAAACCCTGGCGTTCTTGAACAGTTTCGACAAACTCAGCAGCTTGTAACATTCCTTTTGGAGTGCCAGTATCTAACCAAGCAAAACCTCTGGCAAGCAATTTGACTTTTAATTCACCACGTCTTAGGTATTCGTTATTAACGGAAGTAATTTCTATTTCACCGCGATCTGATGGCTTAACATTCTTGGCAATCTCAACCACTTCGTTATTGTAAATATAAAGACCAGGAACAGCGTAATTAGACTTTGGTTTATCAGGCTTCTCCTCAATACTAAGAACGTTAAAATCTTTGTCGAATTCAACCACTCCGAAAGCTCTTGCGTCTTTTACCGGATAACCGAAAATGGTTGCGCCAGAATTGTTTTTAATAGAATCGACCAAAATATCAGTCATATCAGAGCCATAGAAAACGTTGTCGCCTAAGATTAGACAGACAGAATCATCCCCAATAAACTCTTCTCCGAGGATAAACGCGTCTGCTAATCCACGTGGGGTTTTTTGAACTTTATAGGAAAACCTGACACCGATTTTAGACCCGTCACCTAATAGCCTTTCGTAAACAGGCAGATCTTCAGGAGTAGATATGATAAGTATATCCCTTATAGATGCAAGCAATAGGATCGAGAGCGGATAATAAATTAGCGGTTTGTCATAAATTGGAAGCAACTGTTTCGAGACAACTTTTGTCATTGGATAAAGGCGTGTGCCTTTTCCACCGGCAAGTATAATTCCTTTCATTACAACCTCCAAAATCTCATTCCAGATGCCCTGAGTTCATCCATTCTATAAAGGCTCTTGACATCAACAAGAACTTTTTCCTCATCCATACCATCTTTAAACAATGCCTTTAATTGCATCATAGACATGGATCTAAACTGATTATGACCAACAGCAACAATTACACAATCTGCTTTAGGTAGTTTATCAAAATCAACCAAATTAACACCATATTCGTTTTTAGCAACTTCTACATCAGCCCATGAATCGGATACAACAGGATTGATCTCATATTCTTTCAAGCGGTTAACAATATCGACTACTTTGCTGTTTCTTGTGTCTGGGCAGTTTTCCTTAAATGTAATTCCGAGAATGACAACAGTCGCTTTCTTAGGAGCTAGACCTGCTTCAATCATCTGTTTAATAGCAGCATCCGCAACAAAGCCACCCATACTGTCGTTAACTTTTCTGCCATTGAGTATTATTTGAGAATGATATCCAAGCATCTCAGCGGCATTTGTTAAATAATAGGGATCCACACCAATGCAGTGGCCACCAACAAGACCAGGTTTAAAGCCAAGGGCATTCCATTTTGTATTCATGCCAGCTATCACTTCGTCAGTATCAATGCCCATGCGATCACAAATCATAGCTACTTCGTTCATAAAGGCAATATTTATATCTCTTTGGGAGTTCTCAACAACTTTGACAGCTTCTGCTGTTTTAATGGTTGAAACAGGGAAAGTTCCAGCTTTAATAACAATGTCATAAACTTTCTTGATTTCTCTCGCGGATTCTTCATCCATGCCGGAAACTATTTTTCTAATTGTAGTTAACGTATGAACTCTATCCCCCGGATTAATTCTTTCTGGAGAATAGCCAATTTTCCAATCCACGCCGCATTTCAATCCAGATTCTTTTTCAATAATAGGAATGCAAATATCTTCAGTAACACCTGGATACACAGTGGATTCAAAAACAACGATTGAGCCTTTTGAAAGGTTTTGTCCCACGGTTCTTGAAGCGCCTTCAACAGGTCTCAAGTCAGGAGTGTTGTCAACGTTAACCGGCGTAGGAACAGCGACAATAATGAATCTGGCTTCCCTCAATCTATTTGGATCAGCAGTAAAATCAACTGTTGTGTTTTTGATTGCAGGTCCAACTTCATTTGTTGAATCAATACCATTTTTGTATTCGTTCACGCGTTTTTCATTAATGTCAAAGCCAATAACTTTAACGTGTTTGGCGAATTCAACAGCAATAGGCATACCAACATAGCCCAAGCCAACCAATGCCAATTTTTCGTTTCCGTTAATCAATCCAGTATAAATATCGTCGTATCTCATTTTATTTAATCTCCTTTAATATCACTGAACATATGTATTCAATGTCTTCCTCCATCATATATGGATGCATAGGAAGACTTAGACATCTTTTTGTCGCTTCGACAGCATTTGGATAATCGGAATCATTCAAATTCAGATGTCTAAAAGCTTGTTGCTGATGCATACCTCTTGGATAGTATATCATCGAAGGTATACCGTTTTCTTTCAACTTCAACTGGAGCGAATCACGTTCTTCCTTATTCTTTAAGAGAATTGTGTATTGAGCCCAACTCGATAGATATCCATCCAAAACTGTCGGTGTAATAACAATACCTTTTAATCTTTTTGTGTACCAATCAGCAACCTTGTTAACATTTTTTAATTCGTAGTCAATAAATGCATGAAATTTAGGTAGCAATACGGCTGCTTGGATTGTATCCAATCTTGAATTGGTGCCAATTTCTATATTGTCATATTTATCGACAGGTGATTTGCCACCAGCTCTGAGCGATCTTAATCTCTCAGCTATCTTATCATCATCGGTGAAAATTGCTCCACCATCTCCATAACAACCCAATGGTTTGGCTGGGAAGAAGGATGTACAAGAGATATCCCCGAATGAGCATGCTCTCTTCTTACCAATCATTCCACCAAATCCTTGAGCAGCATCTTCAACTATGATAAGCCCATATTTTTTGGCAATTCTTTCCAGTTCTTCGAAATTTGCGGGTTGGCCAAACAAATCGACAGGGACAATAGCCCTTGGGCGAAGTTTGCCTTCTTTAATGATTTTCTCTATCTGTTTTTCCAATGAAACCGGATCAATATTGAATGTTGATAAGTCAATATCGGCAAACACGGATGTTGCCCCAACAAGTTCCGCACAGCTTGCAGAGGCGATATAGGTGAAGTCTGCTGTAAAAACAGCATCACCAGGTCCAACATCATATGCTTTGAGTGCAAGAACCAATGCATCAGTTCCATTCCCACATGCTATGCAATGTTTTCGCCCAACATATTCAGCAAGTTCTTTTTCTAATTCAATTACAGGCTTGCCAAGAATAAAAGATGTACTATTGATTACTTCTTGAATCCCTTTATCTATCTCCGGCTTCAAAGCCTCATATTGCTTATGTAAATCCCTAAATTCCATATACTATTTCCTTTCGAAGGGTTTAGCGGGATTGCCCACAACTGTAACGCCGTCATCGACAGATTTCGTTACAACAGCACCCATGCCAACAAATGCATTCTTTCCTATTTTAATCCTATTGCGAAGAACAGAATGAATTCCTACATAACCATGTTCTTCGATTTCAACAAAGCCCCCTATAACGGAACCAGCAGTAATTTCGACGTTCTTATGTAAAAAAACATCATGTCCAATATGAACAAGGGCATCGATTTTTACATTGTTTTCTAGCACTGTGTCTCCGCCTGATCCAGCAGAAATGTTGTCAAATGCGCCAATTTCGCAGTTATCGCCTATAACAACTCTACCAAGTGTTGGGATGCGCATTTTGTTTCCGTCTTCATCCTCAGCCATATTAAAGCCATTAGCGCCAATTAAAGCATTTTCATTAACAAGGACGTTGTCTCCAATCGTGCAATTTCTAATAACGCTCTTCGCCTTAATTCTGCAATTATTTCCAATAACAACTCCATGATCAATAAAACACCCTGGCTCTATTATTGTTCCATTACCAATCGAAACATCTTCGCCATAAATGATGTGGTTTTTTTCAATGTATTTCTTTGCTAGATAAGTATCTTCTTTTTCTTTCGCAAACAATAGCGAAAATCTAGAATACTCTAATTGAGGATTGTCAGAAAAAACAAAACAATGACTATTTTTCAATTCATCATCTACCGCTATGCCGTTTTCAAGAAAAACCAAACAATTGTTAGCGGTTTTTAAATTTGAAACTAATGCTTCTACTTTTCTTGACGCAAACATAAAAGTGTTATCACAGGGCTTTCCTATATAAGAAGCTCCCACTATTTCAAAATCATAATTTGAATCAATTAATTTAACGTTCATCTTTAGCCCCCAAAATAAACACATAGTTGGTTGTTGCACTTCCGCCAATATTTAGCATCATGGCATTTTTCACATTTTTGACTTGGTATTGGCCCGCTTTGCAAGCAACTTGCTTATAGCAATCCAAAAACATTCTTGCTCCACTAGCACCAACAGGATGCCCGCAACCAATCAGTCCCCCACTAGGATTTATCGGCTTTGTGCCAGTAAATGAAATTGTGCCATTTTCAATAGCCTCAAATTCTTTTCCTGGAGCAGTAATTCCAAAAGCGGAGATGGCAGCATATTCGCTAGATGTAAAGCAATCGTGCGTCTCAAACACATCTATGTCATTTACAGTTAATCCGCTTCTTCTATATGCATCAAGAACAGCTTGTCTTGTCCATGGGAGAACATATTCAGAATCGGCATTGTCTTTGATTTTTTTGTCAAAAAGAAGCGGAGCGTTTCTGTGACCATATCCTTTTACAATCACATTATTATTGAGATCCTTCTCTTTGATATATCGTTCAGAACACAAAATAACGCAACAAGCGCCATCCGTAACCTGTGAACAATCGGAAATTGCAAGTCGACCTCCTACCAATTGATTGGTATCATTCCCTCTATTTGACGCTTGTTCATAGTTCATAAACCATTTCCTTGTTTGGGCATTAGGATTTCTCTTGGCGTTTTCATAATTAATAACCGCTATTTTAGCCAAAGCATCCATAAACCTTTTTTCATCGAGTTCTGGATATTTGTCTAATATTGCATCCGCCAATCTTCCGAATAATTTAGGGAATGGTAAGTCAATGCCTTTGCCTTCTTTTTCATAATAAGCAGCTCTGCCTAAAATATCCCCTCCCACTTTGGAGTCAACATATTTCATGATTTCAAAACCAACTACAATAGCAACATCAATTTCACCTACTTTGATTTTTGTTATTGCAGCATCTAATGCCACCGAACTTGAAGCACAAGCCGCTTCGTATCTAGCGGAAGGAATACCATAGAAAGCTTCATTAACTTCTGTTAAAAACGCACCTAAATGTCCTTGGTCAATATAATCTTCCGCAATAAAGTTACCAACAAACGCTTCAACTCTATTATCTTTGTTTAATCTAATTAGTTCGTCGAAAGAAAAACCTGTTTCTTTAAAGGCATCATTAATAACTTCTTTCAATAAAGCGACAAGGTTCTTGCCTTCTTTTTTCCAGTTTCTTTCAAAATCGGTTTGAGCACCACCTAAAATATGTACCATATATTATTTCACCGCCTTAAAGAAACTTCTAAAGTCATATTTTGTTGAATAATTCGTACCGAATAAAACATTTGATAGAGCCAATGGCGGGCACCAACCAAATCCAGTAGCCATTGCATCATCAGCACTATAAATATCATTGCAAACTTCTTTACCAACAAAAATTGAATAATCAATGTATCTCTTCAATAAGTCTCTGCAGATTAATGCTTCTTGCGAATCATCTTTTTTTAATGCCTCAAAAGCAAGGTCATAATCTCCATTTTGGAAATATGCTTTCATTTTTTCTGCAAAGCCAAATTTATACTTGTTCTTAAGCCTGTACTGCTTAGTAAGTATATCATAAACAAGGGGGGTCTTTGTGCCATCTTCATTTATTTGAAGTTTGAATAGACCTTCCCCTGTTTTTCTTCCAAGTTTTTTATTCCCTACTAGCTCTTTTAGATAAACAGGCAATTCGAAAGATCGTTTCTCATAATCATCAACGTTTAAAAGAAGATTGTCCATAATCGCTTTATGAACATCCAGGCCAACAAAATCGGCAGTATTACAAGGAGCCATAAGCCTACCCGTAAAGGTTCCAAAAATCGAATCAATATAATCTATACCACCACATTGAGAATATTTTTCAGCTAACTGGAGAGCAGAATTAATAAATTGAAAGCCAATTCTATTTCCAATAAAGGCTGGTTTATCCTCGCATACAACAACCGTTCTAAACAGTTGATTTCGCAAAAAATTACTAAGGAAAGCAATATCTTCACTTATTGAATACTTGCTTTTTATCAATTCACATAAAACCATGCTATAAGGTGGATTAAAAAAATGAACACCGTAGTATCTGCGTCTAACATCAACTGGCAACGAATTAGCTATTTCTGTAATCGATAATCCAGATGTGCCTGTGCATAAAAAGGCTCTATCTTTAAGATACTTGGTACATTTATTGGCCACATCTTTTTTTACGTCCATCTTTTCAACGACGCTCTCAAACACTAAGTCCGATTCTTCAACGCACTCTTTTAAGCTCGAAAAATCAACTGGAATGAGATTATTTCTAATGCTTTCCGACCTAACCGATTTAATTGCACGTTCAACTGCATTAATCGGTTTTTCAATATCAAGCATATACACCTTCGCTGCACCAAAAGAAGCAAATATCGCAGAAATATTGCAACCCATTGCTCCGCCGGCTCCTATAACAGTTACTGTCTTAATCATCAAATACTCCATTCATGTCAGTAGATGCGAAATCATCTAAAGGCAATTTGATAGGCCTTCCTTCTTTTTGGCTTTTATAGATAGCCAGTACCAGCTCAAGTGCTCTTTTTCCTGCTCTAGCATCAACCAACGGTTGTTTATCGTTTTTGATACAATCGATCACGTTGGCGAATAATCTGCCATGTCCATTCCCATAAACATTTGTTGTTTGTTCATATAACCGCTTGAACTCTTCGTCTTTTGGATCAGTATCTTTAAATTCCCATGCTTCTATAGCGTTGCATGATTTTCCGCCCAGTTTACACGTGCCTGTTTCGCCAAACAGATATAGTGTCTCTTCCAGATTTTTAGGATAAACATTGGTGGTTCCTTCAATAGTACCAATAGCACCATTCTTAAATTTGACGACCGCCATACCAACATCTTCGGCCTCTAAATAGTGGTGAAACTGTTGACGTGTTTGTCCATAAACTTCTTCTACGTCATCACCCATCATCCAACGAAGCAAATCTATTCCATGGATGCACTGATTCATTAATGCGCCACCATCGGATTTCCATGTGCCGCGCCATTTAGCCTGATCATAATAATCCCTATTTCTATTCCATCTAACGTTTATTGAACCATGCGATAATTTACCAAACCTACCACTTTCTAAAGCTCTTCTCATTTCCTGGACGGCTAGATTGAATCTGTTCTGATGGCAGGCGGAAACTTTTACATGCAATTCATCAGAAAGCCTAATGATTTCGTTTGCATCCTTAATATTCATAGCCATTGGTTTTTCAATAATGACATTGATTCTATTTTTGATACAATGTATCGCTATTTCAGCATGCACCCCTGATTCAGTAGCAATAGAAATCAGTTCAAGATCCTTGTTTTCATTAACTAAATCTTTGTAATCTTTGTAGCGCTTAATATCGCTGTTTTCCAAATGATATTTTTCTAATAAGAGTTGCATTTGTGATTCAACGACATCACAAACAGCGACTATTTCCAGTTTGTTGTCCAAAGCGGCTAATATGTGGTTAACCGCAATTCTTCCACAACCTATTAATGCATATTTCATAGTATCTCACTCCTTATTCCACAATCGCGCAAGATTTCTTCCGCTTCACTTTTATAAGAAAAGAACTCAAAGGCTGTTTTTGCATAAATTTTCATTTCATCAATATTGTTTATTGCTATTTCAATAGTATCTTTAATGCTGTCTACCGATTGTTCAGGTATAAATATTGCATTGCCGTTGCGATTGAGATACTGCGTTTGACCATCACGAAAATAAACAGCAATAGGAAGTCTGCATCCAATCGCCTCTTGCCACAAAGAAGATTGACCTCCTGGGAAAACTGCAATATCACAAGAAATGAAGGCATCATAGTAGTCTGATTGATTTAATGGCCCAACATAAGTTAGCCACTTTTTGTGTTCATTAGCCAACAACTTTATTTCTTCTAAATAATCAGGATTCGCACCACCAAAAACGAGTAATTTAACGTTAGGATTGCCAATCTTTGAAACGGCATTAATTAATTCAATTGTCATTTTCTTCTTATCAAGTTTTCCACCATGAATCAAAACAATATCGTTATCCGAAAAGTTATATAACGCTCTAAAGTTTCTGCGTATCAATTCAGCATTTTTAGAATCATATACATCTGTATCAAATCCGAGTGGCAAAAGTTTTAATTTCGTTTCACTTATATGACAAATATTTTTTGCATAAAAGTAACTGCTCTGTGCAACGCAATATACTTTTAAATACATTGGATAAACCTTTTTTCTAAAGATCTCTTGCATGGTATTAAAAAATAATGCTTTTAGACCTTTTCTTTTGTTTTGACCAGTTAATCCGGCATTATAAATATCAGAATGAATGTCGCCAACCACTACTACTTTGGGATTTATTCTTTTTTTATATTTTAAAATGTCTAGATATGACAAACATGATAGTTGAGCATCATGAACAAAAACAATATCTGGCAATTCTTCTTTTAAAATTTTAAAAAGATCCACCTTAGCAAAAAAATTAGAAAACTTAGATGATACAAACCTTTGATAAGCCATCCGGTAAGTTTTTATATTATTCGAGTCAATATAAACACCTTCATCAACACATGAAATCTCGCCAGAGTAATTAAACGCAACGTTATGTGCAACCACAATAACATCACATCCCATTTTTTTGTGGTATTTCGGTAGCAAGTTTTCTTGATAGGAAAAACCGTCAGTATATGGACCGTATAAACATAAATGTAGTATTTTCACTTTTCTAATACCTGCCGCTAATATAATTATTTTTCATTAACATAAAATCTCTTTAAAAAAGGGATTGCCATTTTCTCTTCTTTTTTTAAGCCAAATGTTAGCAAAGAAATGGAATAAACAAAGCAAAAAACCAAAATATTTATAATTATGGATACCCAATTTCCATTGATAAAATGGGAACTAACAACTAATGCCAAGCCAGAGATTAAAATGCAAACCCAAATGCGACTTACTATGTTTTTATATATATACATCATTGGTAAATGAATTTTTTTTGAATAATATATATTCATCGCAATTAAGCTGCATGCAACATAAGAGAATGCTGTACCAACAGCCGCCCCAATATATGACCAATACTTAACAAGAATAACAGTGATTATTGCATTGATTAGAGCAGAAACGCTTAGTGCTATGGTTCTAAATCCCAGCATATTTTTAGCCTGCAGAATAGATAAACAAACATTAATGCAAAGTTCAAAAATAGCCGGAATAATCAGTACAAGAGTAATAATGTACACATCTTCAAAGCCTGATCCCATCCATTGCTTAATAAAGTCTTGACCAATAATAATGAAACCAACAATTGCTGCACCAAGAAGCAAAAACTGAATTCTTCCCGTTTTAATAATCACATCTATAATTCTTTTTTCGCCGTCATCCTCCTTCAACACATTTGTAACAGTTGGCAGCATAACGCCTGAAACCCCGCACGAAAGTTGAGAAAACATTCCAAAAATAAGCAGTCCTACTGAATAAACCGTTACATACTCAGCTCCTTTAATGGCGCCAATAACAATATTGTCAAGATTAGTACAAATCTGAGTAACTAGGGATGTTAAAAACATCAATATGGTGAATTTGCCAGCTTCAAAAAAAAGATTTGGCTCCCATTTTTCTAACTTAATTTTGATGCCCAATCGCATTCTGACATAGCAAATCTCTAGAATAACAAAAAAAGAATTAACTAATAAAATGACAATGACAAACCCCAAAGCATCACTTGAAAATGATAAGAACACAATTGTGGCAATAACTCTGGTAATGAGCAGAATTACTTTAATCCCGTTTCCAAACCCAAAACGATTGAATCCAGTTATTAAACCGTTAAATATGTTTTCTATGATATGTACAATGACAGTCAGAGTTGAAACAACAAAAATACTTTTAGCAAGCACCAACTGATCTGTACTAAATGTGTTTTCATAAATAACATCAATAAAAAAATAAATGCATCCAGAAACAAGAGAAAGCACAACGCACAAGAGAATTGCGATCAATAATCCCATCGCTGCAAAGTTGGGAATTTGCCTTTCCTCTTTTTCTGCTATAAATTTTGCTGTAAACCGTTGAATTGTTCCTCCAAGGCCTAAATCGACAACAATTAAAGAAGAAGTAAGCGCAGCAATTGTCTTATATACGCCATAACTGCTTGAACCAAGATGACGAATAATAAAAGGGGTAATTATAAGACCATACACGGCATTCAATACTATCAAAACATATGAAAGCACCGCACCGATCTTAACTTGACTTTTTCCCATTAGATTTATTTATCCTTTTGTTTCATCATTTTTTGATATTCAAAAAAATCATAAATATATTCCGCATCGTTATAGTGGGTGCTCGCCAAAACAAGCAAAACGGAATTTTTTGAAAAATCAAACATTTCTTTCCACACCATTTTTGGAATATAAATTCCCTGCATCGGTTTATCTAAATTCACAACTAATTCTTCATTGCCATCTGTTACTTTAATTTTGCTATTACCTGCAACATTAATTAGCACAAAATCTGAATCTTTATTAGCATGTTTTCCACGAACAGAAGAAGCGTCTGCTCCATACATATAAAACACTCTTTTTATATCAAATGGGATTGATTGTCCGCCTTCAATGACAACTAATTTACCACGATCATCACCATAAGACTTAAAATCAATAATTCTGCAACGTTCTATTAATCTCATTGTTTATCACCTGGTAAAAACTCATTGATTACAGAAATGACATATGATTGTTCTTCTGACGTCATTCCATTGTACATGGGTAAACTCAAAACCTCGTCAGCATATTTCTCGGCTATTGGAAAATCTCCTTTTTTGTATCCAAGATATGCATAGGCTTCGGACAAATGTGGAGGTATAGGATAGTGAATTAATGATCCTATGTCGTGCTTTTTTAAATGTTCAATTAATTCATCGCGGTATTTAGGCACATGAATGACATACTGGTGCCAAGACGAATCTGCTCCAGGTCGAATCAACGGCTTTTTAATTAAACGATTATTAATCCCTTCATTATACCTTTTCGCTATGTTACAACGTTCAATATTCATATCGTCTAGATACTTCAGTTTTACGCGCAATAATCCGGCTTGGAGTTCATCCAATCTACTATTACTGCCAACCATCATATTGTAATATCGCTTTTCTGAACCATAATTGCGAAAAGCACGGAACAGCCTAGCAAGGTCATAATTATCTGTCACAATACAGCCCGCATCTCCAAAAGCACCGCACCCTTTACTAGGATAAAAACTAAAGCATCCTATGTCTCCAAAAGTGCCAACAGTTTTACCTTCCCAATGATTTCCATGGCTTTGAGCACAATCTTCAACAACTTTTAAATTGTATTTGTGTGCCAAATCCATAATTTTAGTCATATCACACGATTGCCCATACAGATGAACTGCTAATATCGCTTTTGTTTTTGAAGTAATTGCATTTTCAATTTTATTGGCATCAATGTTGTCATACTGGTCTGGTTCAACAAATACTGGGGTAGCTCCATTAATAGTTATCCCCATAACACAAGCTATATAGGCATTAGAACAAACTATCACTTCGTCATTTGCCCCGATGCCAAGTAAGCGAAAGCTAATCCAAAGCGCATCTAGCCCTGAGGCAAGGCCGACACAATATTTTGAGCCAATATACTTTGCCCATTCTTCTTCAAACAAAGATACTTCTTTCCCGAGAATATACCAACCCGAATCTAAGATTTCACAGGCTTTTCGCTTATACTCATCGGCATGCAAGGAAAACTGCCTTTGAAGATTGTTAGGAATTATCATATTGTCCATTCTCCTTATTTAATTGTTTTAATAATCGCACATCTACTACTCCCTCTTTTTTTCGTATAGAGCTTAGTATCAAAAATTTTATTCTTTGAAAACTGTTACTTGTTTCTTTAAATGGGTGCTTTAAAAACCTGCAGAAATAGCTGAAATAATTTGGCCTTTTATCAGAAATATAACTTGTTACTATAGGGAGAAAATGATATTCGTTTTCAAAAAAAGACTTTGCTTCTTCAATTCTTATTAAATACTCATAATAGATTTTCTTTATAAGTCTTTTGTCAATTCTCCAAAAGGAAAACAACGGATGAATTTTAACTTTATATCTTGAGAAGTTAACTACATTTTGAAAATGATAAAACAAAAGTTGACAAGACTTGCCACTTTCAACATTACGAATTAGAGAGTCATTATTCTCAAGCAATTCATATTTTCCAACATTCCAAGGTGCAACACCAGCTCCTTCTAATTTAGATATATTTACATAACTATATCGATCCCAACTCGATAAGTACTGTTGGTCACCAGCAGAAGATACCGAACACTCATTAATGCATTGAGATATCCATTCTTTTAGCAATCTCATACTTTTCTCATCTTTTGTAAAAGTATTGAATTGAACACAGTACTTACCACTTTCGTTTTCCAACTTTTTTCCATAGCTTGATTTAGGGAAATTATGAGGGACAATCTGAACAGAACAATTATTATTTTTCATTTCATCAATTAATACTGATGGGTTGCTATAGAAATATAAATCAGCATCAACATACGTACAAATCTCTTCATTAAACTTTAATAGTACATATTCAATTAGCTTGGCCGTACAGGTCCAGCAATATTCTCCTGGTGATCTTTTTCCTTTTATCGACAATAATTCATCGTCTTCAAAATCACCCAGCTTGATTAACTTACAACCTGAAATATGTAAATCAGTAAGAATATCAAATGTTATATCGTCCATGCACAAAACGTAAATGACCATGTCATGATCAACAAGTTTTAGTGAATCAATCATTACCTTGGCTTTATCTAAATAATTTGAGTTAAATAACGTGCAATATATCATTTGAGTTAAATAATCTTTTAGTTGATACTCGTTTATTTGAAACTTTATCATTTAACATTAAACCGATTAACAGGAAGAACCAAACATTAAGCAAAAGTGAGTCAGAAAAGAACAACTGAAAAAACCCATATGGAATTGCGAGTAAGAAAATAGAATGTTTATCGTTAGCAAACTTAGCAGAATTGATAGTTCCTTTTACTATTTTGACAAAAATAATTAAAAATAGAGCAGACCCAAAAACCAGTCCAAATGAAGTAATAAGTTCTATAAAAATGTTGTGAGAATAACCATTGGCAATCGGCCTGTCGCCCCACAAACCATATCCAAAAAAAGTAGTAATTGGGGATTCAAATAAGGAATTAATACATCTGGACCACAACGCAATTCGGTCATTCGAAACGAAAAATGAACTGTCTTCTATTTTTGAAATTGTCCTAGAATCAAATCCAATAGAAGTAGCAAAAGATTTCAGCAAAGCGAATATGCTATCTGAACCAATAAGAAAGAAAAGCAGTAAAACAACTAGCAAAGCGGCAAGCCATAACTTTTTTCTATCTCTATAACACGAAATAATAATCAATAGAAAGGCAAATATCGCAACGCAAAGCAGTGCACCACGAGAGCCACCGACAATTACCATAAATATTCCAAGAAAAGAAATTAACAAATCCAGAGACAAGAACTTTTTCTTTTTTACATGGCTCAGCATTAATGAACAAATAAATGGTAAGGCATAATAGGATGTAGTCATGTATTGACCACCAACTCTTTTCCAACCAATGTTTAAAACGAAAAAAAACAGGGCAAGGGCTATAATCGTTATTCTGCCAAGTATAACTAAAGTTCTAAAAATACTTTTGTAATCAATTTCCCCAGAAAGAGCAATTAAAAAAACAGGAACGCAATAAACAAACAAGATGATAAAAGGGTTATATGCCAAATCTAAAAAAGATGTAAAAACAAAGTTAGCATCCGACGGATATATAAGAAAGTAAAAAATGGTTCCAAATAATAAAAGTAAAACGATAATGAACCCAGGAAAACTCGTTCTGCCAAAGCAAATTAAATAAGAGCACAAGCTAACGAATACAGCCAACCCATATGAAATAGCAGAGATTCCAAATTCGTTGTGTAAATAATCAGCCAAAAAAATGTTGATAAAATAATTTAATGGTATAAATAGCAATAAATATACCAAAAAAAATGAGGTTATTTTTTTATGATTTAAAGATAACTTATATTTAACCATTCTATAAAAGCCAATAAAGTCGGCGCTCCTCCTTTTGCTTATATTTGTTACCATATAAAAGCTTTTTGTGCCTTTAGCTTTTGCACGGCGTCAAAAACAAAACTAACTATCTGACATTAACACTTTCTTCAAGAGCATCGATGCACTATCAATTCTGTGATTCCTATTCGCCAACTGTCTTGCGTTAATTATTTTTCTTTCTCTTTCATCAGACCGAATTATTAATTCTCTCAAATATAATTCTAAACTGTCTCGTTTAAAACAACAGATAGCGGCATCATTATCGTGTAAATAAGAAATAGAAGCCACTTCTTGAGGGCCGTAAGCAAATATACATGTCCCACTTTCTAATGAGTCGGCTATTTTGGTTGAAACAGAATATTTTATTGACCTTCTTGTGCTTTCATTAAAAGACTCTACATGTAGCACAGCCATGCTCTCGCCAATAACATTAATGACTTCGCTTGATCCGATTTCGCCATGAAATAATATACCATTTTCTAAAGTGAGTTTCTCTAATATGTTCCTCCTCTTTTCTGAAGAATAAACGTCAATATGATTAGGGTGCAGCCCGATTTTTTTTAATGTGCAACCTATTTCAACCAATTGATCGTCTCTTTTATAGCCAAGACTCCCTAAATAACATATTTTATTTTTTTTCAATGTATTAAGTGGTCCAATGAAAGAGGCTGGTGTATGCAAAGTATAGCATTTTTTGTTAAAATATTTTCCATAATCTTCAGACATCTTTTCACATATGCAAAACATTGCGTTTGAATAATCAACAGTTTTTTTAACAATGCTCATAAATCTGTTATGTACAGCCCTCCCGAAGGTGGAATTGTCATTTTTATTATTCAAGTAATAATCATCCATGCAAGAAATATAGAGTGGTATATTTTTACTCTTTGCAATTTTCAAAGCAATTCTATACATAAAAGAATAATCACCTGATGCAAAAAAAACGCATTCCGGATCAAAATCATCAATCCATTTTTTGAATTTTTTATTGTTCCAATTAGATAAGCGCCAAATAATATTCCTAATAAAATACACGAAAGGCGTTCTCTTCCTGCCTTTTTGATAAATGGATTTCGTAAAGTCCGTCATGTGAATATCGTTGCAAGAATCTTTTTGTTCATTAGTTGAAAAAGAGATGCCTTTCTTTAAATGAAAAATAGACATAATTGCATCTCTGTCTGTAAATCTGTAATACCTATGGCAAATAGATGAAATTGGTGCCTGTGGATGAATATAAAATTGTGCCAATTCATTTGAATCAAATTCACAAAAATAATTAGATAAGGTTTTACCCATACTCTCTGTATTAGAAAAAACAGTGTGGCTAATAATTAATACTCTCATTTAATCAAACAAAAAATGCAATACATTGTTCTAAAAATCACAAAACTATTTTTTAATCTTTTCTTTTAAAATTGAACTTGATATCCCATCGGTATGAGTTAAAAAAATAGTATCTACTTCTATTTTGGATAAGTCTTCTTTTGTCTTTATCCATCGATCATTATTTATCCAATCATCGCCTATAAAAATAGCATCAAATTTTATGCTTTTATGGATTTCTAATTTATCTAACGTATCAACAACAATTGCTTGAGTAACCACTTTTAGACTTTTAACTATTCTGCATCTATCTTGTTCTGGAATTATTGGTGTCTTATTTTTGTATTCTTGGACAAGTGCATCGGAATTGACACCTACGATTAAAATATCGCATTGTTTGGATGCATTCTCAAGCAAGTTTAAATGACCGACATGAAATAAATCAAATGTTCCTTGTGTATAACCAACCTTATATTTTTTCATCCCATTAATCTCTTTTCATCTTTAAAAGTAAAAGTAATATCTGGTCTCAGAGATCGAAAATCTTTATCCACAGACCAGCTTTCTGCATGTTGCATCAGCTTAATTGTTTCTTGACTCGGAATTATCCGCCAATCGCCAAATCTAGCACTCAAAAAATCTTCTAAATTTTTTGGAACTCTTAAAAGAACTTTTTCAAATTGAACATATTCTTTTTGATCAAACCATTCCCTTTTATAAATAGCGTTCTTGTAGACAGCTCTTCCAAAGAAATAGCAATAATAACTGTATTTTGATAGCTTTTCATATTTGTAAACACATTTATAACCATGACTAACTAGATGGTACTCAGGAAAAAGTTTCATTATTTTCAAAGCAACATTGACTAATCCTTTTTTTCTGTTATAACCTTTTTCGGCTAATCCCTTCATTAGAATATACTTTGACCAAAAAAACTGCCTTAAGCGGCCAAAAACATTATTAGAGCATTTATTTAAAATAAGAATATCAACATAGATTCCGTGATGAATATCCCAGTTTTTTAAAGATTCTTCAAAATACGCTGTGCCATCCATTCGAACTTTTGAAAGTGTAATATATCCATCAATGGCTCCCCACTCTTGCAAGTGATATCGGCCAAGATTATTTGAATCATCAAACAATGATCTAAAATGAGCATAATCTTCAGGAAACATAAATATGTCTAAATCATCGTCCCAAGGAATAAAACCACCATGTCTTTTAGCACCTAAAGCCGAACCGCCCATAAGGCAATAATCAATTTTGTTCTTTTGACATAGTTTATCAATAAAAACCATTATTTCTAATATCTTATCTTGGAGACTCAGAAAGCCAAATTTATCATCCAGCCCATCTCGCATATATTTGTATTTGTCCATAAATTATATCAATCTTAAAAAAATCTAAGCAATTTGCCCAACAATTTTTTTAAATTGTTGGATAATATTACGAATATCATCTGGAATAGGACCATCAACAACAAGAACTAGTTCATTCGGTTTGACAGTTTGTTCAACTAAAACGCTATTCAAAGCCCTATCAAACCATTCTAGGTTATCCCCACCATAAACGCACATGGCAACTGAAAAATGCGGATACTCTTGTTTAACTAAATCATTGTTAATATCTTGTTCACTATTTGGATGATATTTTTCTCTAGTGACCTTAAATGCACGATTTCTCAACGAATTAGGTAAGAGGACTTCTCCACCAAAACGTAAAAGAACATTAAAAATATATCTTGGAAATGAAATAAACTTCTTCTTTAAAAGATATCTTTGCATTCTTCTTTCGCTTTTAAAGTATTTCCATCCACCTCGTCTAGAACTCATATCTAATCCAGTTCTAACATTAACAATATTGTCCAAAACATTTCCAAAGACACTGCCATTTTCAATCATTCTTGTCCAAAGATAATAGTCTTCTTCACAATACCAGTCGATATATCCGCCTGCTTTTAGATATGCTTGTTTTTTAAACATAACAGTAACCTGATTCATTGGACAACGCTTTTTTAAATCGCGTTTTATCTCGGCATCTGTCTCCTTTATAGTTCTTCTGCCAATGATGTTTGCTTCATCGCCAACAAATTCAGTTATATTGCCTCCACAAATATCAAGATTTGGTATAGATAAAAATAAATCTAACTGTTTTTGAAATCTATATGGATACGAAATATCATCTGCATCCATTAAAGCAACAAGCTCGTTTGTGGCATTTTCTAAACTAATACGCCTAGCGTTACCATGGCCTTGATTAGTTTCTAAATAGATGACTTTGAAAGTAATAGACATTTTTATACCCCAATGATATTTTTTGCTTCTAGTTGACAACTATTGTATGTTTCTTTGTCAACCTTGCCTTCTTGTAATAGCCAATCGCCAAAATCTAAATCTGATGAAGTGCCTGCTCTAACGATATCATCTCTTTTAACGAAGGCTTTGAACACTGTTTTGATTATCAAACCAATATCACCAAATAAAGAAATATTATTAATATACTTCAAATCATATTCAAATTTTTGTTCCCAGGTAATATTGTTTCTACCATTGACTTGGGCTAAACCAGATAATCCTGGTCTTACATCATGTCTACATCTTTGTTCTTCACTCATAAAGACCATATCTCTCACTAACTGAGGTCTTGGTCCTATGATAGACATATTGCCAATAAATATATTAAATGCCTCTGGTAACTCATCTAAACTTGTAGATCTTAAAAACTTACCATAGACATTTAAACGTTTATTATCAGGAAGAAGATTTCCATTCTCATCTTTTAAATTACTCATTGTTCTAAACTTAATTAAATAGAACAATTTTTCCTTGCCATATTTATCTTTTTTACCAGGTCTCTTTTGAACAAAGAACGGATTCCCTCTCATTGCTATTGCCCCGATAATCATCAAAACAATAATTAAAGGTGAAAATACTGTTATAGCTAAAAATGAAAGAACGATATCCCAAAATCTTTTAAAAAATTGTTTATAAAAAATAATGGATAAAAGTAAAAGAAGTATCAAACTTCCTAAAACTATTAATAGGATTTGCCACCATTCCATTATTCAAAACACATTCTAATTACTTTAATAATTCTATCTTGCTCTTCTGGTGTCATTTTATTATCAGATGGCAAGCATAACCCTCTGTCAAAGATATCCGCTCCAACATCATTGACTCCGCCGGCAATATATGCATTAGTTCTGCATCTAATTGTTCCATTTCTCCCAATGCATTCATGTAGCCTATACATTGGTTGCATATGCATTGGTTTCCAGATTGGTCTTCCTTCAGCATTTAATGAGGCAATTGCTTCTAATATTTCAGTTGGACATGATTTACCGTGTTCAGGTATATATAACGCTTCAGAATCATCTCTAACTTGTTTGCACATCGCTTCTTTATCAATTATTAATGCTGATAACCAATAATTTGGTTCAGTATTATCAACAATTGGATTCATCTTAATTGGAAGCCCCTTTAGTCCTTCAACATATCTATTATAAATTGTTTTCTTTTGAGCAATATGTTCTTCAAGATATTTATACTGACCTCTAATTACACCCGCAATAACGTTGCTCATGCGGTAATTGTAGCCAACTTCTTCATGTTGATACCAAGGAGCATACTCTCTAGCTTGTGTGGACCATTTACGTGCTTTATTTGCAACTTCTAAATCATTAGTTAATAAACAACCACCCGATGAACCCGTAATGATTTTATTGCCATTGTAACTAATAGCAGCATAATCACCAAAAGATCCACATTGTTGTCCGTTAAATGTTGCCCCCATTGCTTCTGCAGCATCTTCAATAAGTAATGCTCCATGTTTATGGCATATATCTCTAATCAAATCAATTCTGCCTGGGAAACCATATAATTCCGCACACACAACTAATTTAACATCTGGATATAATTCAAATGCTTTTTCTAATGCGATAGGATCCATGTTCCAGGATTCGCGTTCTGTATCAATAAAGACTGGGATGCCACCTTCATAAACAACCGGATTAAGTGTTGCATCAAAGGTCATATCAGAGCAAAAGACTCTTTTGCCCTCTAATGCGCCATGACTTATTGCTGGCTTGCCATATAATCTTTCACCCGCTAATTTGCAACATAGATGTAATGCAGACGTACAATTGCATAACGCTACTGCGTATTTAACGCCAGCTTTTTCAGCTGCTATTCGTTCTACTTCATTGATATTCTCACCAACTGTGGACATCCAGTTAGTGTCATATGCTTCTTTCATATATTTGAACTCTTCTCCATGCATTGTTGGAGAAGATAAGAAAACTTTATGATTAAAAGACTTTGTACTTTTTTTCTTCGCAAACATGTTTTTATCCTCTTTACTAGCTAAAAACTATTAAGTTATTGTTAAAAGTAATTATAACAAGTAGCCTGTTCTTCGCTTTTTGTAATATATCTCGGTGAATTGGAGACAACTGTTGTATTATCTGGGACATCTTTAAAAACGGTGACCCCCGCTCCTATTTTGCAGTTGTTTCCAACGGTAATTCCTCCAATAATTGTTGCATTAGCACCAATGATGCAATTATCTCCAATTACCGGAGCCTTTCCATGAGCGGAGCCAATAGTAACATTTTGAAGTATTAAACAATTATTGCCAATAACCGCAGATTGAGAAACAAAAATTCCTGCAATCCCATGTGGTAGTCTTGGTTGGCCTTTAAAAATTGCACCAGCATTTAAAGAAGTTCCTAAAGAAGCGGCATTCCTAGCTTCCATTTTTTTCAACTTAATTAAAAGAAAGAATTTTATTAGTAATGGTGTTTTTGATTTCGGATCTGTCACAATGGCTCTCCACTTCCAATACTTTCTTTCGTTATAACTAAAGATGCAAGAATAAAGCCAAAAAGTGAATTTATTTTTATAGCGATTGTACATATTATTTCTTGATAGTCAATAATTTAAAGAATGCAAATGAAATAGTAACTCACCAACACAGTCATCACATCAACAATTCAAAATTAAAGCATTTCGTACTGTTTGTTAAATTATTACCATTTCCTTCCTGTTCGTCCAATATAAGTACTCTTAAAATTAATAGAAAATACTCTTTGTTGTTGCGACATCATTTAAATCTAGAACAGGTCCTTACACCCTTTCCTATATTCTATTTTTTGCAGATAATATAAAGTATGTCTTTGCCTATGTTTTCTCTCAAAACACAATGATACTATGAGCCTCAGTTCTCAGTGTAATCATTATTCTTAGCACTATTTATCTATTATTTCAGTCTCCAACATAACCGCCAACATCTTCGACTTGAAAACAAAGATGTCTTAACCCATATGTTTCAGGATTACTTATTCTTTTCGGGCGGGTTGGATCTTTATATATTTCGAGTGTTACTAAACCATTACTCAGATAGATTAATTCATCGTTGTAGCTTGGTCTAACTTCTCTACTAAATTCTTCAAAACCTAAAGATTTATAAAAGTTAATGCCTTCTTCTGAGGAAACAATTATTGTTATATATGGTTAAGTAACATTAACTTCACGTTTTGAATTAGACATATAAAACTAATTATTTTTTAATTATATCCCCAAGAATCCCTGAATCCTTACTGATAATGATATCTACTGTGTTTGGGATATTGGTTTGAATCTCTTGGACAAAATAATCATCATATTTCTTTCCACCAATATCTGACCAATCATCTGGATTTTTAGATTCCCATAGAAGAGGCATCTTCTCTACTTCTACATGGCCATCTACAAGATTAAATAATCTAATGTTTAGTAATCCCGCTTTATAAATTAGTTCTTTAAGGTCTTTAAGTTTGATATCCATCTATAACTTCCTCTTTTCGAATGTCTAAGAGGGGGCGTTAACTACTTCTTCCCACCAGTAGGTTCGATATAGTTGATTTTAAACATAGATGCTTGTACACCATATCTACCTAATGATTTATTAATAAGCACTAAAATGTCTTTAGAGTATTCTCTATAGTCTTTAACTAATTTTAATGCGTTACCTTTATCTGCATACTCTCTTAAATCATCATTGATTCTAATCTCTGCTTCTTTTTGGAAAGATGAGACATGATTATAGAATTCTTCAGGTTCTACGACTTTATATTTAAGGGAATAGTTAACTCTATATAAAGCATCTGGACCATTATTGATGTAGAGTTTATCAGAATTAAATTCTTGTTCATTAAGTGGGATAACCGCGCCTAATCTATCTTTAAATGGCACCATAAAGTATTTAGATAAGTTAGTGCCATCTACAACTTTATAGATCTTTCCACCTCTAATAATAATAGAGACTTGGTTTGCTCTAGCTTTAATAAGTCTACGGTAAAGGTAGAACGCTACGATAAGTAAGACAATAATAGCGATAACTACATAGAAGACTGGATTCTTTAAGATAGCCATTAAAGCATCTTTCATTCCTTCAGTTCCTCCACCTTGAGAAGAAGAACCAGATGATCCTGGAACGGAGGTAGATGTTGAATCACTACCAGTGGAGGTAGAATCAAATAATCTAAAAATTAGTAAGTTTAAAAAATCCATATACTTAAAACTCCTATGTGATTATGATTAGTTAAATCTATATGTTTATGCTAGTTACTTAAAAACTAGTTAACGTTAATATCAGTGAGAATATTGATTGATAATGTGCTAGTTACTAAGTGTCCACATAACATATATTCAATCGTTACTTCTCTTTTATGAAGGTTAACTTTCTTTACTTTACCTAGTAGTCCTTCAAGTGGTCCTGTAACCACTCGAACGATTTGACCTTCATTTACAACGATATCACTTATTTCAAGAACTCGATTTGTGTTCCTCGAATAAAGGATATCAATTACTCTACTTTCATCTTTATCTAAAGGGACAAAGTTATAAGTAAGAGCTTCTCTACCTAGCATCTTTGTGTATTCTGGGATTTGATATAATCCAAAGAATAATTCCTTAGGCTTAGATGTATCTACGAATACATAACCAGGGAAACATCTTTCTATTACTACTTTTTCTACACCACCTTTATATTTTCTAAGGCTCTTTTTGTATGGAGCGAAAACATCGATATCGGGATCATTACTAAAATGTTTTTTAATTGCCTCTATTGTTCGTTCTTCTTTACCAGTTTTTACTTGGACTACATAGTACATATATCTAATTTGTCCCCCTTTAGATACGACAATTCATAGATATAGCCTTACTATACCTACGATATCTGATGTCCTCTAATTCCTATCAAAGTGCCACGGGCTTCAATGTAGTAATATTAGATTGATGCTTGTGATAAGATACACCATATTTTATATATGGGCAAGTGTAATTATATCATACGCGTGTATTAAGTCAATTAAGCGGTTGCACAGATAAACATGATTACGCAAAAGAAAAAGGATTATTTTTTACTATGAAAGCACACTTAAGAAAGGTGGCTGTCTTGATATCTTTCTAAGTTTAGGAGCTAATCTAGTTACCCCACATTTCTTATATCGTTTTCTAATAAATTATGCTTAGTAAATTCAATTAAACTCTCATTAAATAATCTGGTTAAGGTGGTTACTTTACTTTTAAGTAATAGATATGAACTTTTAGACACAAATAGTTTATTTAATTTATAGTGTCTAATCGTTTCATATTCTTTAGATAATGGGAGATTATATATTTTTGAAAGGTAGTCAATTAAAGAAAGTAAATAAATAGCTTCAAGAAGATGCTTTTCTTTGTAAAGATTAGTCACACTTGATGATGAAAGATGCTTTTCAATGAATTTTAGATCACCAAGCTCTTTAAGCTCATGAAGGACATTGCTCTTAAATAAATCAAAATTAGAATCAAAGCCTAGTAAAGATAAATCATTATAGGAAAGATAAGCATAAAGTTGCTCCATACTCATATCTAACGCTTTTGAGAGCTTATAAAGAAGGCTAATAGAACAATTATCGATATTGGTTCTTTCATTATATAAATCGTTTAAGGTTGCATGCGAAATATGACTTATCTTCTCAAGTCGATATAAACTCATTTTCTTCTCTTCTAAAATTAGTCTAAGCATAATATCATATAAGTCGCTTTTCCGACCTATTTTGATTATAGTCTCATTACTTAATGATATCAATAAAAACCACGATAATTTCGTCGTGGTCTCTACTATTTATAATCTACTATTTATTTTCCGTAATTACGTATGTTTTGATTAACTTATGGAGAAGCTCTTTAACATCTTTACTTTCTTCCATATTAAACGCTTTTGAGGCTTCTTTTATATCATCTTCAAGTTTAGTATTAACCGCTTCTTTTTCTTCAATAAAGATACGTTTATTTTCGGTCTTTTTCTGATGTTCAGTATCAAGTAAAAGTTCCTCAAATAACTTCTCTCCAGGTCTAAGACCTGTCTCTACGATATCAATATCAACATAAGGGACTAAACCAGCTTGTCTAATTAGTTTCTCAGCGAGGGTTAAAATCTTGACTGGTTTACCCATATCTAAAATAAAG
>CADCGC010000008.1 GCA_902800905.1 uncultured Erysipelotrichaceae bacterium | reverse complement strand
CCTAAAATTATAGAGGCCCTTTTTATTTAACAAAGTTATAAACCTATCAAAAAGAACGGGGTGTGCTTCCCGTTACTCCCCGTTTAATTTGAAAGGACCTTGAAGCGTTGCTTTTTTTGATTATTGTTTTGACCAGATTTCGTTTAATTCTTTTGGGGTGAAAACCGCTATACCGCAATTTTTAAAGTCTTTTTTATTGTTTGTTACAATACAATCAAGAAGTGCCTCTTTAGCAGCTTCTATCTGAAGCGAATCTTCATAATCATCTATATCCGAAAACAACGAGTTAATTGCAGCGTCAGCACTTATTCCAATCACTTTATGGGCAAGATTATATGCCTTTCTTTGAATTGCTTTCGATATTGTTTTGTCGTGAACAGCGTGATGTGCTGCATATTCGATGTCTCTTAATGATAACGATGTTATATAAAGTTGATTATTCTTTTCAAAACAATATTGAAACATTTTATCTGCTTCGTCAAAATCTCGATTAAGAAAAAAATCTAAGAAAACATTTGTATCAATAAGCATCCTCATTTTTTAATCCCGTTTCTCCTTAATATTTCTTGACCAATCATTTCATCATAATCCTCACCGGTGTCATATGCTGCCAAGCAACCTTTTAATTTTAAAAACTCTTCAAACGCTCCGCTTTTTGGGTTTGATAACTTAGAAACAATTTCTTTGTTCTTCTTAATATAAACATCTTCGGTCATTGATAGTTCAATATAATAGCTTAAGTTCTTTTTTAATTCTGTAGCGGTAACAATGCACATAATTATTTCACCTCGTTTCACACTTTTATTATAAAAAAATGTACATTCTCTAACAATAAAAATGTACATTATTTTGATTAATTTATAAAATAAATTACTATTTCTTTTTCTTTCCGTTGATTGCCTCTCTAAAGGCTGAAATTTCTTTAGATGTACCAACAACGTAGACTGTATCATCTGGAAGCAAAGAGTCATTACCACCAGGAACAAAGGATTTGCTTCCTCTCTTAATTAAGACAACATTAACACCATAGACATTTTTAGGATTCATGTCTTTTAATGTTTGTGGGAAGAATCCTGGATTAATGATAATGGAAACGACTGAATATTTAGCGTCTAACTTGTAGTAGTCTTGGAAGTCTTCATTGCCAATACGGTTCGCTAATGCAGTACCAGCAGCTTTTTGAGGAGTGATAACTTCAGTAGCGCCTAATTTCTTCATGATTGGGACATAGTAGTCGTCATCAACACGGACGATAATATTTTTAACGCCTAATTCTCTTAAGATAACAGTGGTTAAAACACTTGCTTCTTGATTATCACCAAAAGCGACAATCGCGGCGTCAACGTCACCAATGCCTAATTCTTTTAATGCTTTTTCATCAGTGGAGTCAGCGATGAATGTAGTTGGTAAGTCGTTAGCGACTTCTCTTGCTGTTTCTTCATTGTTATCAATCGCGATAACGTCCATTCCGTTATCCACTAATTCTTTGACGATTGAACGGCCAAATTGACCTAATCCGATTACTGCGAATGATTTATGAGCCATATTGAATCCTCCTATTATTATCCAATAATAACATCTGCGCTTACGCGTTTATAATGAATATTTTCTTCAGCATCCATATTTGCTTGGAAGAGTTGGAACAAGGTGATTGGACCAAGACGACCAAAGAACATAAGGATGATTAATACAATTTTACTACCAATTTCAAGCGATGGTGTGATACCTGTTGATAATCCAACAGTACCGAACGCAGAGAACACTTCAAAGAAGATGTTTTCTGATGATGCGAGTGGTTTTCCGCTTTCCAATGCGGAAACAACAATATATGCGATTATAACATTAAGAATAGAAAGGAACACCAAGGTCATTGCTTTAAGAATACTTGTTCTTGTGAACTCTCTTTTAAAGGCAACGATGCTCTTACCTTGTAAGAACCTAACTAAACATAAGACGATAACAAAGATAGTAGTGGTCTTAATTCCACCTGCTGTGGAGATTGGTGAACCACCAATAAACATAAATAAGCAACTAATGGTTTTACCCGCAACAGATAGGCTATTTTGATCATAATTAGCGAAGCCTGCTGTTCTTAATGTCACACTTTGGAATAAAGCGTCAAACGGATTCATACCGCCATTAAGGACATCAGTTAAGCAAAAGATAGCGAATCCACCAACAAGTAAAATTCCAGTAGCGATTAAAACAATTTTAACGAAAGCGCTCCATTGTCTTGGTCTTTTTCTAGCAATTACAACTTCAATAATGGTGATGAAAGAAATGCCACCTATAATAATTAAAATCATTATATAAGAACAAAGATAATAATACGCCCATGTAGGTAAATTATATATGATAGGATTTTCAGCAATTCTTAAAAGGGAATATGAACCAAAAATATCAAATCCAGCATTATTAAATGCTGAAATTGATGTAAATAAAGACGCCCATAGAGCCTCTGGAACTGAATATTCCTTGACATTTAAGAAGACTGGTAAGCCTAAAACGAATCCGATTATTTCAGCGGTCACAACAATGGTGATAACTCTTCTAACAAAGCGAGAAACACCAGCGATTGTGTTGCTGTTAACTGCCTGAGATAAGAATAGTCGATCCTTGAACTGAAGCTTCTTCATGAAAAGAGAAATAACGAAGGTGAAAATGGTAATAAAGCCAAGACCGCCAATTTGAATCATGACTAAAACGACTATTTGACCAAATAGAGTTAACTCTCCTCCAATTCCTTTCGCGTAGGTCGATAAACCTGTCACACATGTAGCGGATGTGGAGATAAATAACGAATCTAGGAAGTTACCCCATTGACCATCTATGTGAGAAAATGGGAGCGATAAAAGTGTTGCACCTAAAAAAATCACCCCAACAAAGGATAGGATAACTAGTAGATATGGAGATACGCCTCTTTTGGCTTTCTTTTTGTTTTTCATAAGAAACTTCTTGTATTATACACTCCACACTAAAAAAATCAACTTATAGGAAAACCGGCAACATAGATGTTGCACTTTTATTGATTGGTTCTATATTTTTTCTTGTTGCTCCCTATGCACATAATACGCACTCGCAAAAAAAATATTTACAGCAAAAAAATATGTATTATATAATAATCACGCAAAATTGTTATGATAAAAGCAAAACTAGAGCAATCTAGTGACGCAAAACTATAGGGTCTTATATTGTTAAGATAGCCAGCTGCCTAACTACTACGACAGGCGGAGGGCTTTTTAAATAGTAGAGGGCACAATGAAAAAGAAAACATTTGCACGTTTCAAAATTGTTGCTGCTACAATGGTGGCTGTTTTTTCATTATTCTCTGCTGCTATCGGAACTTATGCCTGGTTTAATTCTTCGTCATCTGTAACTGTTACCGGCGGAAATTTTGAAGTTTATGTTGCTGGTTCATGCGAATTAGACAATGTTAGATTAATAAAATTTGATTACGGAACTACAACATATGGATCTTTTGAGACTATTGATTGGTTAACCCCAGAAACAGGACATGTTAATTCATATGATTATGATTACGATTTGCATTCTTTTGGTGTTGATGCGATGAATCCTTATGACCCTGTTGATAGAGTTGTTAGAGGAACAAGTTTAAAGGATTTAAACTGTAACGCTGTTTATGAAGTTACTTTCACTAGCAATGATAGTGGGACCACATATTTTGAATTATCATCAACAATCTTTAGCGTTATCAAAGATAATGTCCAAGACATCCTTCTTTCTGATTGTGTTGATATCGATATTTTCTATGAAGACGACTTACTTGATAACAACCCATTATTTATCGTTGAAGACGATGATGGAACAACTTCAGTTAATGAATATAATGACTTAGTTTATTACCCATCTTATAAACTCAGCACTAATAACAAATACTACACATGGAATGGTTCATCATGGAATCAAACTGATGAAGCACCAACTGGTGGAGGATACACCGATAGAGGAACAATTAATTATCCAGAATATTTGCCAGAAACACCATCGACCGGTGATTATTACCATGTTTTAAAAACACCTTTAGTGTTAGGAGATGATGCTTCTGAAATTGCAGACGCTAAACTCTATTACAAAATATCGTACTTATCTTCTTTAAAAGCCGCTAATGCTCATAGCCATTTTTATGGAAATCCAAAATCAAATTCAATTGATATTGTTGAAGATGAAGCAATCACTTTTACCGAAGGAGTCCCTGTCAAGTTTTATATCAATGTCAACTACGCTCCTAGTATTGCTGATACATTTATGAGAGATATTTATCTTAACGATATTACCGCTAAATATGATTACTCTTTCAAATTCGAGTTTTTAAAGTCGCCAAGGTCATAGCATGAAAAAAGGAATTACTTCATTACTTATCGGACTAATCGCTATGAGTTCCATAGCAATTTCTATCATGTCCTTTTCTCTTGCTTGGTTTAAAGGGCTTGGAAGTGAAATCGATGAAGAAATCGTTGATGGTCAAATTGCTCTTCGTGGCTATTTCTTCTCCGGAAATGGTAGTGAAGAAAATCCATATGAAATTGTTAACCCTGTCCACTTTTATAACTTAAGTCGTTTACAAAATCTCGGTGTTTTCCCAACCACCGCTCACTTTAGAATTGGACACGATTTTGAACCTGACGATGGGATTATTGACTACAAATGCTTAGATGGAAGCGGAAACCAAGTTGATGAACTTGATATGGGCCCATTCTTTGCAAGCAATCCATCTTTAACTATTCGTCCAATCGGTAGTGAAAGCACTCCTTTTAGAGGCATTTTTAGAGGAAACGGCATTCCTATTAAGAACTTAGTTATTTCCGGTTATCCAGAAGATATCGGTGTATTTGGTTATGTTTCCTATGATGGCTATGTTGAAGGCTTAGTATGTAGTGACTTAGAAGTTCACTCGCTTGGTTACACCAAATACGCTACTCAACCTGATATTTACAATCTATATAGTCCAAATATCGACAACATTTTTGATGGTGCTGCCCATTATTTAGCGTCTCAAACCAGCTTATCATTCTACGAAAAAGTTGGAGCAAACTATGTTGAGCGTCAACTAAAATCCGTTAATGGCGTTGGTGGAACCGAATTAATAGGCATCGATACCGATGTCATTCAAGTTCCTGTTGGAAGCGACGTTGATGATGGCAATCAAGATGATAAATTTGTTTCTGAAATTGGCTATTTCATACCGACATTCCCAAACGTTAATAACGACCCATTTACATATTCATGGATTTCGTCTTCATCATTAATTCAAGAAACTGATGCACTAGTTGACCTAGATGGCGATGGTGTTAATGATAAGGTTATTGCTTTTGATTTGAATCTTTTACGTTACGCTGGAGATGGTGAAGGGCAATTTAATAATACAGAGGCTAATATGGAAGTTAGTGCTCGTTTGTCATTAACTGCCTCCGTTACTGTTGATGGTGTAGTCTATTCTAGAGTCATTCAATCCTATGGATTAGAATTTTATTCTAATAACCACGAATATGGTGATGGATATATATCCACAAACATTTACTGTAACTATTTAACCCCAGAAGACCCAAGTCACCCTGATACTAATTATCATCATGGCAACAATATTGGATTCTTAATTGGACACTTAGATGGCTCGTTAGAAAACTCTTATGTTTATAATGGAAAATTCGTTTTTAATGATGATGATGACTGTCACCCAATTATTACTGAAACAAAACAAGGATTAGTTGGTGAAGTAGGCACTAACGTGATTAACTCTTTAGACCCAGATTATAACTCAACAGTTCGCGGTGAAATCGGTGTTATGAACTTTACTCGTATTTATGAAGGAATTCGTAAAGACTTTGCTGGTGGGGAAACAACTTATGGCGGAACAGAATCTGACTATAAATTTGTTGCTTATGATGGTAAAGACACTGGTGGTAACGACATTATTAATACTGGTCCAACAAGCTTATTTAGCTTATATGAACCTTATTTAAGACACACTGACAGTGGTCACTATATTACCCCAGTAGATGGTAATGTTTCGGGTAGCACATGGGGAACATCTACTGTGCCAAATAATGTCCCAGAAAAATTTAACACTGTTGATTTCTTATTTAATAATCTCATCGAAGATGAACGTGATGGCGAAGGCAATATTACTGTCGATCGTGGCTTAGGTGTATTCAAAATTGCTACTCCTAGAAATACAGGCGCTGACGGAAAAGCGTATGGGTTAGTTTGGAATTATAACTGGGGGAATTGCCGCATTTTCAGTGGGACTCCAAAAAATAAAGTTTATTTCTCAACCGCAGAATACGACCATACATATTCTGGATATAATCCATCATGGGGTATTTCATCTAACCAAGTTGACCCATTAAGAGCGACTACTCTTCCATCATATTCTGATGTGTTTACTTTCGATTATCCGTTTTCTAGAGATTATAACTATGTTTTCCAATTAGATTTAACTCAAAATAGTGCATCAACTAAACACAATTACATGTATAACACTGATAGTCCTTTCTTAACCAACTATTTAACAAGTATCTTAAAAGATAAGAACGGTGAAGCCATTACGCATGGTAACTACCGTTTTGGTTTTATGTTCCGTTCATCTGAAAACGTTGTCCTTAATTCCTTGTCTTCCTATATGGAAATTGATAAACCCGGAAGAACTGTTGACTATGGTGGTGGAAAATACTACCCATCTAATTCCATTATTTTCAAGATTGAAAATGAGAAAGGAGCAAATGTCTCAGTTGTTGGAAGCGAAAGAAACATTTCGATTTACAAATTTAGAACAAACGCTAGTGCTGACCCAGTTGAACTTTATACGATGTATAGTGAAAACATTCTTAGTGAAGACCCAAGATATGTTGACTCACATCGTTATTTCACATATGACTATCGTCCATCTGCTAATGGGGCAACAAGTGATGTTTGTGTTCCATATTCTGATTACAATATGGGCGATGGTGATAAAGCATTATATGGTCACATCTTCCATTTGCCTAAGAGCGAAGACGGCTATATGTATGCGATTGGTCGTGCTGGTGGTGGCTTTGCTTTTAATGATGGCAAAGCAAGACTTTATTATTTAGCGGTTCAAGGTCAAACTGCTGGCACTATCGACACCAATAAAATTGCTGATGTTGGTAATCACCTAGACAATGTTGATTTTTTAACCACAGAACCTTCAAAATCTGACTACACTAGTGTAGATGGATATACACCAAAAAGAGCGTTTGTCAATTTCTCCGCTAATTTCAATACAACTGATGGAGAACTTGATGTAGCAACAAAGACAGTCGCAGCGACAGATTATCTGTTATTTGAATTTGATAATGATCCGCAGTTTATTATGGCTATGACGGCGTACGATTTTAAAACGATACATGGCTTCTATGTTAACTTAGAAGCAATAAAGAGAGACTCGTCAACCGAACCAATTGTTTAAGGAGGCAAAAATGAAAAACAAAAAGAACAAACTTTCAATATTCTTATCCTTTGCTATTGGTCTTTTGCTATTTGCATTAACACTTAATGGCGCTGTCTTTATCTTTGTTAACGCTGCTTATAACGTTCAAGAAGATGGCATGTTCACTGAAACATCTGGTGGTCATACATACAAGTTCTATCATATTACCGACGAAGTAAGAGATGAGGAAGATGCGATTATTTCTAACCCTGTCGCCGTTGCTTGGGGCGAAGCACCATCAAACGCTACAGGTACCATTACTATTCCATCAACCATTACTAGTAGTAAACCGACTGGTTCTAGTGTTACTTATAATGTTATTGCAATTCGTAAAGCTGGTTTCTCTAGATGTGATTTTACTAGCGTTGTCATTCCTCAAACAATTAGAGAGTTTGGTGAAGAAGCATTCGCATATTGTGAATATATTACCAGCGTCCAAATTCCTAAATATATTACCGTTATTCCACGAAGTGCTTTCCTCGATTGCCGTGAATTAACAACTGTTTATTATTCTCGTTCTGACGGCACGAGATCGACCACTAATGCAACAATTAGAAGATTTGAAGACCATGCTTTCGATTCGTGTGTCAAGTTAGATAGCATTCAATGTCCATCTACCGCTATCTTTTTTGGAGAGAGTTGTTTCCAAAAGACTAATTTCAACACATTTAGACTACCTTATGATAATGGCTACGCTGATGTTGAACACGGAAGAAATGAAATAACGATTGAAAAATATGCTTTCGCCGATTGCCCTGTTTTACAAAATATTTATTTTGATGTTAACACCACAATGATTGAAGATTATGCTTTCGCCGATTCTAAAACTGACTTAACTTTCTATTATTGTGGTCACTCAATCCCAACGTTTGCAGGAAATCCATTATGGAGAAACAAAAAAATTACCACTAACTCAAGTTATAGTTCTCAAGTTTATAACGTTATTGTTGACCAAGAAAGAATTTCTCCATCTACAGAATATCCTGGATTATTCTATTATTTCTCAAGCAATGATGTACCTCTTGATAACGCAAGGACAACTGGTACTTCAAATACAACATCTGTCTATGTTATTCAAAATTCTGCAGAATACGCAGTTATCGCTAATTTTGAAACACCTGATAGCACTGACTGGAGAGCAGATTATTATGATAATGGAGTTTTAACAATTCCTAATGAAATTGAAGGCCGTCCAGTTAAAATTATTGCTAATAATGCCTTCCAACATCATAGTGAATTAACTACCGTTTATTTAAACAGCAATCTAGTGCAAATTCAGCATCACGCTTTTTATCACTCTAACAATATTTCTTTGTTAGACTTTAGTGCTTGCACTAATTTATTAGAAATTAGTTACTCAATCTTTAACGAAGTCGTTCTTAAGTCAGGTGTTGACGTTAATAACGCTATTAATAGCGATAAAGATGATGCCGCCAGCAAAGCCGAATCAAACATCAATAGAGCAATGACCACAATTACATTCCCTAATTGCTTGAGATATATTGGTAACTTTGCTTTCTTTAACTTTGGCGCTTTAAGACAAACCGAAGATGGATCTGGTAATATCATTAATCCAGGCATTTCATTTAAAACAGACCCAAGTAAACCATCTGATTTAAGACTTATTGGCGACTATGCTTTCGCTAACTATAGTGAATCTATCGCTAAATATAATGGTTCTACTATTGGTGCTGAAGGAACAATCGATCTTGTATTGCCTTATTCTTTAAGTGATGCTGATGCGGCACAAGCAAATATTTTCCACGCATATGCGTTTGATAGAAAATATAATGCAAGTCAATATCGTTCAACAGTTCATGAAGCATTTATTAATAGATACTCTATTAATAGAAACTGTTTTGAATACCAGAATGCTTTAAGATCGGTCAAGATGGAAAGAGGTGGAACTCCACACGAAACATCCTTTGCTTCTAACTCTTTTGCGCGTTGTACTGGTATTGTAAGGTTTGAATCAAACGCGAACATTTGCTTGATTGGCAAAGACATATTTAAAAATGATAAAAACGGCGAATCAAGACTAAGAGAAGTATTTTTAGAAGCTGACACAGCAAATAACAATTCTTATGGTATCAATACTCCATGGAACATATTTGATGGAAGCAATGTTCAAGACACAGGTTCAACTTTGTTCTCTGGTGCTAACAACTCCAAAGAAGTTGTTGTCTATATTAAATCTACAAACAATCAACCTCCTAAAAACCAATATTATTGGTCCTATGAATTGACTGGAGTATATGGAAATGGTTTAGGCGGAAGCCGTAAAGGTGTTCCGATTCATTATGTTGATTGGACAGTTGCTGGGAATGTCAAATATTGGCACTTAAATAGTAGTGATGATTCACTAATTAGTATGGACATTAATAATGGCGTTTATGGGCCTTTAACTCACAACAAATATAATAACGGATATATCTCTTTTGCTAAGAAGAGTAACGGAAATTATGACGTAGTTAGATATTTTACTGATGGCGCAGTTGCAAATGTATCTAACACCGTTGATTTAACATCAAATACGCTTAATGGAATGACCATTGATATTATCGGTGAAGAAGCTTTTGCGGGCGGTAAGAATGTAGGACTATATTTTGTATTCCCAACTACCGTTACAACCATTAAAGAACGTGCTTTCCAACGCGATGATGGAAATGGTGTCGTAATTGTCACATTTAAAAATGGTGGCACAATTCAAGTTCCAACTGGAAGTAGCGATACGTTTACCACTTGTGTTAGCGCCGGCGAAAACAAAGCATATTGTTGTCTTTCTACTAGTTTAACAAGAGTTGAACTTGACGCGTTTTATAACAATAAATTTAAAAAGATTGAACTTCCTACAAGTTTAGAGTTCATTGGCGTATCCGCGTTTTACCGCAACAAATCAAAGGACGGAAGAATTGAGTCATTCTTGTTTACTGATTATGATAGTGGAACTTCACCTGATACAAATTCCGCATTTACTATTGAAAACGACGGGATTTATTATACTGCTGGTGGAAATAGCAAGAAAGTATTAGTCTATCAAGCTAGTGGTTTAACTGGAACGATGACAGTTGCCGCTAATACTCAAGCCATTAGCATTCGTGCAGCCGCAAACTCAAAATATACGACTGTTGATTTCAATAACGTTGTTAAAAAGGTTTATGGTCAGTCATTTAGAGACAGTAAGAATCTTCAATCGTTAACAAATGTTTCGCAAATCAAATATATCAACTCTGGTGTTATTTCTCCAGATACAGAATGGGTAACTTCTTCAAACGCTAGTTATTCAACTTTAGAAAACACCACAAAAGGCGGAACGTTAGATTATTTAAGTGTTGGAGCGTTCCAAGGATGTTCTAACTTAAGAGTTGATTTTTCAGAATTCACTTCTCTAGTTAAAATTGGTGAGTCTGCTTTTAAAGATTGCACAAATATTGTTAAGTTCCAATTATCTAAAGTGTACAAGATTTATAAATGCACTGATGGAACAAATATTGGATCTCCAATTGCTACATATAATGATTCAGATGGTGGTGTATTAGACTTATCTCTTTGCCCAACACTTAGAAGTATGTATAAGAGTCCGTTTAATGGCTGTACATCCGCTATTTATGCAATAACACCAAATACAACGCCATCTAACTCAGGTGAATCGGCAATGTCTGTTACAAGTGGCGCAGCGTTCAATTCATCAACCAAAGTTCTTTGTGGAGAAACAATTGACCAAGCTGACCAATCAAGTAGAGTGTCCAGCAACAAAGCAACAACTCACTATAATAATGGTTCTTTAGGTGGATATGGTAATTTATATTTCCGCGCTCATTCGATTGCTGATTTAAACTCTAGTTATCCGACTGGTAGATTCTATTGGACCGCTATACAAAACGGAAGTGATCCATCTGAAGCAGACGACTACAAGATTATTCTTTTTGAAACTTATAGTGCGGCAAATACATGGTTCTCAAACGCTAGTAATGTTGCCAGCCAATTACCATAAAATTATTTTTGTAATGTGGTATAACAATAATTGATTAATTTGATTTTTATTATATTCACTTTTTTGCTTTGTCTGTCTTCAACTTTATCTTTGCTGATAATACATTTGTTAATACAAAGATTTTGATTATCTTAAAATCATATAGTGTTGTGTTTTTTTTGTTTCAGTGTTTTTAACGCTATAAGTGTTTTAAATTACCATCATAAAAGTAGGTCAACAAGCAATCATTATTTTTGTTTTTGTGTTCTATAGCTTATAAATTTTCTAAAAAATTATCTTGCATTCTCATATACGTATTTGATATGCTATTCGAGCATGTGGCTTTACGCATACGAGAGAGTGTATCGCACACATACAAGTCCTGTGGAAGAGTGGTGATTCACCCGTACCACAGCACGGACAAATCTAAAAATAGGAGGAAAGTCACGTGAGTAAAAAAATCGCTAAAGTCTTAAAGATGGAACTTCCTGGCGGTGAAGCAAAACCAGGACCAAAACTCGCATCTGCTGGCATTAACATGGCGAAGTTCTGCACAGACTTCAATGCTAAGACTGCAGATAGACGTGGGGAAATCGTCCCAGTCATCATTACGGCTTATGAAGACAAGTCCTGCGACTTTGTCATCAAAACTTCTCCAGTTGCTCCATTACTTCTCAAAGCTGCTGGAATTCAAAAGGGTTCCGCTACCGGATGCAAAACTGTCGTCGGACACATCACCAGAGCGCAACTCAAAGAAATCGCAGAGTACAAATTACCTGATTTAAACGCTAATGACATTGAAGCGGCTATGAAAATCGTTGAAGGTAGTGCTCGTAATATGGGAATCGTCGTTGATGACTAATCGAGGTGCTTATGAAAAAAGGTAAGAAATACGTTGCTGCTTTACAAAAAGTAGACCCAACCAAACTCTATAGCATCGAAGAAGCTGTCAAACTCGTCAAAGAAACTTCAACAGTTAAATTTGATGCGACAGTCGATGTCTCATTCAAACTCAATGTCGACCCAAAACAAGCCAATCAACAAGTCAGAGGAACTCTCGTCCTTCCACACGGAAATGGTAAAACAAAGAAAGTCTTAGCCATTACTGATAGAGTTGAAGAAGCTACCAACGCAGGAGCAGATCTTGTTGGTGGAGCAGAAATGATCGATAAAATCGCCGGTGGGTGGTTTGACTTCGAAGCTGTTGTTGCTACTCCAAACATGATGCCTTTATTAGGTAAAGTTGCTCGTCTTCTCGGTCCAAAAGGCTTAATGCCAAACCCAAAGACAGGTACAGTCAATCCTGATATCGCTCGTGCGATTAAAGATATCAAAGCCGGTAAAGTGGAATACCGTACTGACAAAGAAGCAAATATGCACGTTTCTATCGCCAGAGTGAGCTTTGATGAAACCAAGATTGCAGAAAACTTACATGCCTTAGTTGACGCTATTATCAAGGCAAGACCAGCTGCAGTCAAAGGTACTTACATTAAAAACGCTGTCATCCATACGACCATGGGTCCAGCCATCCACTTCACATTTAATGGTCGTTAATTAAATCAGATTTCAATATACCAAAGACAGTAACGGACGTTTGAGTCTTAATAATGTTACCTAGGTGAAGAAAAATACATTTTATTCTCACTGTATATTGGAGCCTCAAAAAACCAAACAAATTGAAAAGGAGGTCAAAAAACATGAACAAAGATGTCTTAAGCGCAAAACAAGAAGTCGTTAAAGAAATCGTTAGCAAAGCTCAAGCAAGTTCTGGAATTATCGTTGCAGAATATCGCGGATTGACCGTTGCTAAGACTCAAGAATTAAGACGTGCTTTAGCAGCAGAACATGCTTCTATGAACGTTTACAAGAATTCTTTAGTTGAAAGAGCCGCTGATGAACTCGGTTATGCTGACTTAAAGCAAATCCTTGAAGGTCCAAACGCTATCTTCTTCTCTGAGGATGTTAGTGGTGGAGCAAAAGTTCTTGCCAAATACGCAAAAAGATATGGTGACTCTTTGAATATTAAGGGTGGCATCTTCGAAGGAAAATACACCGACAAAGCCGGTGTCTTAGAAGTTTCCAAACTTCCAAACAAAGAGGGCATGCTTGCCATGTTACTATCGTGCTTACAAGCACCAGTCCGTCAATTTGCCTGTACAGTTAAGGCTGTTGCGGATAAATAATGCCAATTAAGGAGGAAATTAAAAATGGCTAAATTAACAAAAGAAGAAATCGTTGCCAGCTTAAAAGAAATGACTGTTCTCGAATTAAACGAATTAGTCAAAGCTGTTGAAGAAGAATTTGGTGTCACCGCTGCTGCACCAGTCGCAGTCGCTGCTGCCCCAGCTGAAGAAGAAGAAGCAAAAGGACCAAGCGAAGTCAGCTTATTCATTAAGTCTTGTGGCGCTTCCAAAGTCCAAGTCATCAAAGCTGTCCAAGCTATCACTGGCTTAGGCTTAATGGATGCCAAGAAATTAGTCGACGCTGCTCCAGTTGCTGTTAAAGAACACATTTCACCAGTCGAAGCCGAAGAACACAAGAAAGCTCTCGAAGCCGCTGGTGCTGAATGCGAAATTAAGTAAGCTAGCGTTCTTATCTATTTAACTCTGAGGTGTCAATGAGTCACTATTTTGACGAGAATCCGGAAATTAGTTCCCATATTCGCGAAATTAGTTTCACGCTTTTCGATAAGAAATACACTTATTACACCGATAACGGAGTATTTTCAAAATCTAGGATTGATGAGGGGTCGTATATCTTTTTAAAGGTATTACTACCCCTGCATTTGTCCGGTAGAATCCTTGATTTAGGGTGTGGTTATGGACCGATTGGTCTCACTATTGCCCAAGAATCAAAAGAAGCGAGAGTTGATCTCGCTGATATTAATTCGCGCGCACTCGCTCTAGCGTCAAAGAGCGGGGAACGTCTGAATTTAAATAATCGAGTCACCTTCCTTCATAGTGACATCTTCGAAAAGATTGAAGGACCATATGATTCAATTGTTGTTAACCCCCCGATTCGAGCTGGTAAAGTCGTTACCTACTCAATGTATTCTGGGAGCAAGCAATACTTAATTGATGGCGGTTCGCTCTATGTGGTTATTAGAAAAAAGCAAGGAGCAGAAAGCGCTTTCAAATATCTCGAAACAGTATTTGAAAACGTTTCCGTGCTTCATAAAGAAAAAGGCTATTGGATAATCAAAGCCACAAAAGTGAACTAGAAAACATTTTTATAGAAAAAGGAGCCATTAGAATGTCAAGAAATATTACTGATCTTAGACAAATCAACAATCACCGTTATGATTACTCCAAGATTTCTGGTGATCTCCCTCTTCCAAATTTAGTTGAAATTCAAACCAAGAGTTACGCTGAATTCTTAGAGAAGGGATTAGATGAAGTCTTTAGAGAATCATTCCCAATTGAAAACTATATCGGTACATTAACTATCGAATACATTTCAATTAGATTAGGTGAACCAAAGCATTCCTATCTTGAATGCAAAGAAAAAGACTTAACATATAACGTACCAATGTACATCACCGTACGTTTGATTCATAAAGAAACAGGAGAAATTCAAGAAAGCGAAGTTTTCATGGGTGACCTCCCACTTATGACAAGTAGTGGAACATTCATCGTTAACGGAGCAGAAAGAGTTATCGTCTCTCAACTTGTTAGATCTCCAGGTGCCTACCTTTCTAAAGAATTTAAAGCTGGTAAATATATTTATGAAGCTGATTTAATTCCAGGAAGAGGTACATGGTTACAATTTGAAAGTGATGCGAAAGATTTACTCTCTGTTCGTATTGATAGACAAAGAAAAATCCACGCGACTACTCTCTTAAGAGCCTTAGGCTTAGAAACAAGTGAAGACATTGAAAAACTCTTCGGTAATAACTTCGCTTTACATAACACTCTTGAAAAAGAAGAAGCCAAAGTCAAATCCTGTAAGGCCGCTTTAGTTGATATCTTCAAGAAGATGAAACCAGGCGAACCAGTTACAGAAGAAGGCACTGTCAACTTCTTAGTTCAAAGATTCTTCGACGAGAAGAGATATGACCTTGGTAGAGCTGGTAGATATAAATTCATCAAGAAACTCGGTATCTACAATCGTTTAGCGGGTAGAACCCTTGCTGAAAACTTAATCTCCGCTGAAGGTGAAGTGAGATTCCCTAAAGGACATCAATTATCTGTTGAAGATGTTGAAGCCTTAAGAGACGAAGAATTCTTCGAAAAAGGTGCTCACCTCAAGAAGGTCAAAATCAATGAAAGACTTAATGATAATGGCAGAGTCAATATCGTTAAAGTCTATAACAACGACAAAGATAAGAAAGTATCAGTCATCATTGGTACTGACTTACACAATGCTTCTACTTATGTAAACATTTGTGATATTTTCGCAGTATTTTCATACTTCCTCAATGTCATGGATGGTTTTGGCGATACCGATGATATCGACCACTTAGGTAATAGAAGAGTGAGATGTGTTGGTGAACTCATTCAAAACCAATTCCGTGTTGGTTTAGCCAAGATGCTTAAAACTGTTCAACAAAAGATGTCTATTTCTGATTTAGGCAATGTCAAACCAAAAGCCTTAATCAACCCACGTCCTCTTGTTGCCTCTATTAGAGAATTCTTCGCAAGTTCACAATTATCTCAATTCATGGATCAAACCAATCCACTTTCTGAACTTACCAATAAGAGAAGATTATCTGCGTTAGGTCCTGGTGGTTTAACTAGAGACCGCGCGAGTACTGAAGTTCGTGACGTTCACGTTTCTCACTATGGACGTATTTGTCCAATTGAAACACCTGAAGGTCAAAACATCGGTCTTATTAACAACTTAGCCTCATACGCGAAAGTAAATAAATATGGATTTATAGAGACTCCATATCGTCCAGTCGATAAGAAAACATGTACAGTTCTCTCTAAGGCTGAAGATAGTGTTTACCTTACCGCGGATGAAGAATGGGACTACATTATTGCTGAAGCAAACATCAACTTAGGTCCAAACGGAGAAATCCTTGACGAAGTCGTTGTTGCTAGACATCATGGTGAAAACATTCTTGCTAAGAAAGAAGATGTCGACTTTGTCGACGTGAGCCCAAAACAAATTGTTTCGATTGCCGCTGGTAGCATTCCATTCCTTGAAAACGATGACACTATGCGTGCTCTTATGGGTTCAAACATGCAACGTCAAGCCCTTCCTTTACTTAGACCACACGCTCCTTTAGTGGGTACAGGACTTGAACACCAAATTGCTCGTGACTCAGGTTTAGCGGTTGTTGCTGCTAATGACGGTGTTGTCACTTACACTGACTGCAAAACAATCGAAGTCTTAGAAAAAGGTAAGACTGAACCAGTTACATATCATTTACAAAAATTTGAACGTTCCAACCAAGGAACATGTATTAACCAAGTTTCCATCGTCAAAGTTGGTGACAAGATCAAGAAAGGACAAATCATCGCTGATGGTCCTGCTATGGAAAACGGTGACCTTGCTTTAGGTCAAAACGTGACCATCGCCTTCATGTCATGGAATGGTTATAACTATGAAGACGCGGTCATCATGAGTGAAAGACTTGTGAAAGATGACGTCTATACAACTATTCATATTGAAAAATATGATTGTGAATGTAGAAGCATTCCAAAATTAGGTGATGAAGAAATCACCGCTGATGTACCAAATGTTTCAACCGAAGCCAAAGCTCACTTAGATAGCCGTGGTATCGTTGTTGTTGGTACTGAAGTTAAAGAAGGCGATATCTTAGTTGGTAAAGTCACTCCAAGAGGACAAACAGAGCCAACTCCAGAAGAAAAACTCTTAATGGCAATCTTTGGAGAAAAGACCAACGAAGGTAAAGACGCTTCCTTACGTGTCCCACATGGTGGAGCAGGTATTGTTCTCGATGTTAAGATTCGTAAGAGAGAAGAAAAAGCTAAAGATAACATTCTCCCACCAGGAGTTAATGAAATCGTTACAGTTTATATCGTTCAAAAGAGAAAGATCTCTGAAGGTGACAAGATGTCTGGCCGTCACGGTAATAAGGGTGTTATTTCCCGTATCTTACCAGAAGCCGATATGCCATTCTTACCAGATGGCACACCTGTTGACATCATGCTCAACCCACTCGGCGTTCCATCTCGTATGAACATCGGTCAAATTCTTGAAGTCCACTTAGGTATGGCTTTAAAGAAACTTGGCTACAAGATTGCTACCCCTGTCTTTGACGGTATCACTAACGAAGAAATCTTCGAGATGATGGACAAAGCTGGAATGGCAAAAGATGGTAAAACCATCTTATACGATGGCCGTACTGGTGAACCATTCGATGAAAGAATCACTGTTGGTGTCATGTATATGATTAAACTTGTCCACATGGTCGATGACAAATTACACGCCCGTGCGACAGGACCATATTCACTCGTTACACAACAACCTCTCGGTGGTAAGGCCCAAAACGGTGGTCAAAGATTTGGTGAAATGGAAGTCTGGGCTCTTGAAGCTTATGGCGCTGCCCACATCTTACAAGAAATTATCACTGTTAAATCTGATGACCGTGTCGGTAGAAGAAAGACCTATGAGGCAATCATTAAGAATCAACCACTTCCAAAAGCTGGTATTCCAGAAGCCTTTAAAGTTTTAGTTAAAGAATTACAATCCTTATCAATGGATGTTCAACTCCTTGATGATGAAGGTAATAGCATTGATATGGACGCTCTTGCAAAAGAAGCTGACAAAGAAGAAAGAAGAATTAATACTTCTTTACGTAACCTTGTCGGTGAAGAAAGTGGAACAGTCCAAACTGGTATTGACGAAGATGTCTCTATGACACCTGTTGTCGATAGCAAAGAATAATGAAGGAGGATTAAACAATGTTTGACGTAAAAAAGTTATCTGCGATTAAAGTTGGCTTAGCCTCCCCAGAAACAATTAGAAAATGGTCCCATGGTGAAGTTTTAAAACCAGAAACCATTAACTATCGTAGCCAAAAACCTGAAATGCAAGGTTTATACTGCGAAAAAATCTTTGGTCCTTCAAAGGACTACGAATGTCACTGTGGAAGATACAAGAAAATTAGATATTCTGGTGTCGTCTGTGAAAAGTGTGGTGTTGAAGTTATCTCCAAAGAAGTCCGTAGAGAAAGAATGGGTCATATTGAACTCGCTTCTCCATGTACTCACATTTGGTATTTAAAAGGTATTCCTTCAAGAATTGGCTTACTCCTTGATGTTTCTCCAAAACACCTTGAAGAAGTTGCTTACTACGCTGCTCACATCTGCTTAAACCCAGGTGACAGTGAAATTCTTTACAAATCTGAATTCATCAACGAAAAGAATGGTCGTGAAGCATTCATCCCAGTCCTTAATGAAATTAAGGGTAGATTAGATGAAGGTAGCGATGACTATTTAAGAGCGGATGAACTCATTGCTAAACTTGAAAATCGTAGTGAAGTCTTTGACTTTGAAACCAACTACAATTTCATTAGAAAGCACACTGGAGCAGAATTCTCCGAAGGTGCGGCAGCGATTAAGAAATTGCTCGCTGACATCGATTTAGACAAAGAAGCCGAAGAAATCAATAAGAAGATGAAAGGCACTTCTGCTCTTAATAGAACCAAACTCACTAAGAGACTTGAAGTTATTGAAGCCTTCCGTCATAGTGACAACAAACCTGAATGGATGGTCTTGGATGTTATTCCAGTCATTCCACCAGATTTAAGACCAATGCTTCAACTCGATGGTGGTAGATTCGCTACTAGTGATTTAAATGATTTATATCGTCGTGTTATTTCTCGTAACAACCGTTTAAAGAAATTGATCGATATGAATTCTCCTGCTGTTCTTCTTTTCAATGAAAAACGTATGCTTCAAGAAGCAGTTGACGCTTTAATTGATAATGGTAGAAGAAATAAGCCAGTTACTGGCCCAGGTGGAAGGCCTCTTAAATCCTTATCAAGTGGATTAAAAGGTAAACAAGGTAGATTTAGACAAAACCTTCTTGGTAAACGTGTCGACTATTCTGGTCGTTCCGTTATCGCAGTTGGTCCATTCTTAAAGATGTATCAATGTGGTTTACCAAGAGAAATGGCGGTCCAACTCCTCAGACCATTTATCGCTTGCGAATTATTAAAAAGAGGTATTGCGAACGCGCACAAGCAAGCCGACAAGATTATCGATAGATATGAACCAGAAGTTCTTGATATCGTTGAAGAAATCATCGGTAAGCACCCAGTTCTCTTAAACCGTGCTCCAACATTACATAGACTTGGTATTCAAGCTTTCCAACCATGCTTAGTCGATGGCCGTGCAATCCGTTTACACCCACTCGTTTGTACCGGATTTAACGCTGACTTCGATGGTGACCAAATGGCGGTCCACGTCCCACTTAGCAAAGCTGCTCAAGAAGAAGCTTTGCACTTAATGCTTGCTAGTAACAACATCTTAGGTCCAAAAGATGGAAAACCAATCGTTACTCCATCTCAAGACATGGTTATTGGTAACTACTACTTAACCTTAGAAAACACCAAAGAAGATTTCTTAAAGAAAGCTGATGCTATCAGAAAAGAAAATCCTGAATACGCCGAAGAATTAGAACTCTATGCAGCTAGTGAAGGTAAAGTCTTCAGAAGTGTTGATGATGTTTTACTCGCCTATCAAACAAAACAAATTCATTTACATAACCGTATTGCCATCTTAGGCCGTGCGCTTATGAAAAAAGGATTCACTGAAGAAATGAATAGAAGCTACCTTATCACCTCTGTTGGTAAGATTATCTTCAACCAAATCTTCCCAAGTGATTTCCCATATTTAAACGCTGTCAATTCAGAAAATATTGCTGGCGACTTAGCAGAATACTTTGTCCCAGCTGGAACTGATGTTAGAACCTATATTGCTAACCAACCAGTTCGCGCTCCTATTAAGAAGAGTGACTTAGGCAAGATTATTAACGAAATCTTCCAACGTTATGACCGTAAAGGTAATCCAAAGACCAGTGCGGTTCTTGATAAGATGAAAGACCAAGGCTTCACCTATGCGACTGTTGCTGGATTTACCATCTCCTTAGATGATATCCACATGGTTGAAGGTAAAGAGCAAATCTTAGAAGAAGGTGACAAGAAAGTCGCTGAAATCGAAGAAATGTTCGAACTTGGCATGTTAACTGAAAAAGAAAGACACACCAGTATCGTTGCTGTTTGGAACAATGTTACTAAACTCGTTAGAGATCGACTCTCTGAACAAGTTCAAAAAGATACACGTAACCCAATCTTCATGATGAGTGATAGTGGTGCTCGTGGTAACATTTCTAACATTACCCAATTAGCAGGTATGAGAGGTCTTATGGGTAACACCTCTGGTGGTGAAATTGAATTACCAGTTAAACGTTGTTTCCGCGAAGGTATGACCGTTTCTGAATTCTTTATTGCCACTCACGGTGCTCGTAAAGGTGGTACTGATACCGCTTTGAAGACCGCTGACTCTGGTTACTTAACAAGAAGACTTGTTGACGTTTCTCAAGACGTTATCGTTAGAGAAGTCGATTGTGGAACAGACCATGGCTTTGTGGTTAGAGAAATTAGAGATACATCGAAAAACGCTGTCATCGTTAAACTCTTTGACCGTTTAGTTGGTAGATTTGCTCTTAACGACATCATCAATCCAAATACTGGTGAAGTGATTGTTAAAGGCAACACCATGATTAACGAAGAATCCGCTAAGGAAATCGTTGATGCTGGTATTACTGAAGTTGAAATCAGAAGCTTATTCGGTTGTGAAACTAAAGATGGCGTCTGTGTCCATTGTTACGGACGTAACCTTGCTACAGGTAGAACTGTTCAAGTTGGTGAAGCTGTTGGTATTATGGCCGCTCAATCAATTGGTGAACCAGGTACTCAATTAACAATGAGAACCTTCCACACCGGTGGTGTTGCGGGTAGCGATATTACTCAAGGTTTACCTCGTGTTCAAGAGTTATTTGAAGCAAGAACCCCTAAAGGAGAAGCTCTCATTTCTGAAATTAATGGTGAAGTTACCAAGATTGAAGAAAGAAATGGTTGTTACTTAGTGACAATTGAAAACGATATTGAAACCGAACCAAAAGTTTACACAACTGCCTTCGGTGCCAGACTTCGTGTTAAGAAGGGTGATAAAGTTGTCAGTGGTGGAAAGATCACTGAAGGTGCTATCGATCCTAAGAAATTACTTGAAGTTAGTGATGTTAAGACTGTTGAAAGATACATCGTTAAAGAAGTTCAAAAGGTCTATTCTTCACAATCCATCGGCATTTCTGACAAACACATCGAAGTTATCGTTAGACAAATGTTAAGAAAAGTCTTCGTCATCGATGGTGGTGACACAGACATGATTGCAGGCACACGTGTCAGTTTAAATACTTTCACTGCTAAAAATAATGAAGCCATTATTAATGGCAAACGTCCTGCTGTCTTCTCACCTCTCATCTTAGGTATCACAAAGGCCGCTCTTGAAACTGATAGTTTCTTATCAGCTGCTTCCTTCCAAGAAACCACAAGAGTCCTTACTGACGCTGCCATTAAAGGCAAGGTCGACTACTTACATGGTTTAAAAGAAAACGTCATTACAGGTCACTTAATTCCAGCTGGTAGAGGATTGCTCTCCGAAGCTGAGAACAATGAACTCCTTAAGGACTTCACTGTTGAAAAGACCATGCATGAAGTTAAAGACAGATATGTCGAAGACCATGACCGTGTCATTAATGAAATTCACGAAAAGATTGAACAAAAATCTGGAGAATCTCATTAATTAAGACTTATATTATGACCTCTACTCTAACGGGTAGAGGTTTTAATTTGCTATTATGATGTGCTAAAATAACTAGGCTAATATGAAAAATATTAAACTGCTGCTTGCTTCCTCTTTATGCGTATCACTTCTTACTTTAGGAACATTAATTTATTCTATTGGAAAGAACAATCTTGAAAATAAATTAGTGTTTTCTGAGCCAGAAAAGATTACCTCTATTGTTTCTTTTAACAAAAGTAATCACACTTGTGTTCCATACGCTGGAGGATACGAAAACCATACAAGAGCCCTTACAAATACTGGAATGGGCGTTACTTGTTATTCTTTTTCAAGTGTTGATTTAACTAATAGTAGTGGTATTGCTTTGTTAGATGGCGAGAATTCTCCAATTAGTTTTTATAAAGACAACAATACAACAATGTATTTTCAGGAATTAACAAGTGTCGCAATGACTTTTACTAACGATAGTAATGGTGAATTTGATGCGAAATTATTTTCTGATGACCATCATTATTCATTTCAAAGATTAACCGTGACCAACGGAGAATTAATAACTCCAATTGAGGTTGAAGGTATAAGAACATATGTCTTTAACAATTCTTCTGCTTTATTAGAGGTAACATCAATAACATTTAATTATTCTTGCTTACAGAATTATAATGATCCACTTGATGCTCCAAAAGAAACAATTAATGTTTATTCTTCAAACGATTTCCATGGATACGTTAAAGAAACAAATAACAATATTGGTCTAGAAAAATATGGGACATTCTTTAAAGAAAGAGGAAAAGAAGATAATACCCTCCTTCTTGATCAAGGAGATAGTTGGCAAGGAACAGCCTATTCAAACATGAATTATGGAAATTTGGTGAATGACGTTATGTCATACGCTGAATTTGACGCTAGAACGGTTGGAAATCATGATTTTGACTGGGGTGTTGACGCTCTTAAGGCTAACACTTCAAGAGTTTTTACTTATCAAGGGAAAGACTATCAAGTTCCAACTTTGGCGGCAAATATCTATGATTACAATTTTAATACTAAAAAATTTGGTAATAATCAGCAGTCTGATATCGGCGAAAAAACCGTTACTCGTACTTTAGAAAATGGTCTAAAAGTAGGAATTATTGGAGTTATCGGAGAAGCTCAAATAACCACAATTAATTCATTATTTACTCATGATATTGGGTTTAAGCCACATATTCCTATTATCAAAGAAGAAGCAAATAGACTAAAGAATGAAGAACACTGCGATATCGTTATTCTTTCTATCCATGGTGGACAAGAAGATGTAACAAACCAAGGGTTAGAGAATTACGTTGATTTAGTTTTATGTGGTCACACTCACCAAAGAGAAACGCTTGTTGAAAATGGATTATTATATTTCCAAAGCGGATGTTATGGAGAACGTTTCGGTTATATTCAACTCACACATAACACATTTACTAATGAAACATATCCAACTTATTATGGTTTTCTTGATAAAAATGATATTGAAAGTGGAATTACAGAGATTGACCCAGTTATTCATAATTTAGTACAAAATGAAATTGAGCGCGTTGATGAAGTTGGAAAAGAAGTATTGGCAACTGGAGTTAGTGGAACTTTTTATACGAATAATCAAGGACCAAATATTGTCGCTAAAGCAATTTATGATTATGCAGTTGAAGTTGATGGAATTAATGATATCCAATTTACATATGTAAACAATACAAGAAGTGCAATGTATAGTGGAACATGGACTTACGCAAACATTTATCAAATGATTCCGTTTGATAATATTGTCTATGTTACAGAAATAACCGGAAGAGAAATCTATGATGAAATAAGACAATACAATTGGATTTGTCGAAATCCAAACTTTAATGGTGTCATTAATATGGACCAAAAATATAAAATTGCCGTTATTGACTTCTTATTATTCCACACTAATGAGAATCGCTATTATGACTATTTCCCTGAGTCTGGTGGACTTTATTCAACTACTTTAAGTGATAATTATCGAAACGTTTTGAAGTGGTGGTTAAAGGATTATAAACATTATGATCAAAACGCCAATTATTTTTCATCGTCTGATTTCGATTCTAGTTTATCCCAGCATAATAAAAACTTTACATATAATGAATGCATGGTTACATTCCACTGGAATTATGAAGGATGCCCTGATACTCCATTTGACACGGTTATGGCAAGCTACAAGCAAACATTCTCTAGTGTTTGTCCATCTAATCCAACTAGAGATGGATATACATTTGATGGGTGGTATTTAAATTCAGAATGCACAATTGGAGCGCCAACAACAGTCAAAGGCAACCTAGATGTTTATGCTAAATGGATTAGTGGATCAACGTATATCACACAAGAATTACACTGGGACACATTTGTTAATAACGAAGGTAATAAAACAAGTTCAACAGTCCAAGCAACAAATAATTTGGATGAAAGTATTAATATCACCCTTAACCATTCAGTAGTGACACGGTATTATTACAACACAACCCCTTATGATGAATTTACAATGACGGAAGGGAAATATATTTCTCTTAGTTTAAGCGGGTATAAAGTCGTTTCTGTTGAAGCTAAAATTTATAACACCTATGACAACTTAGATTTTTATAAAGATACAAGCGATAGTAATCCTAGTAACAAGCTTGATGATTCTAATTATGTTAATGGAGGTAAATACAAGATTTACACTGTAAACGTTAATAGTCCTAATTTATATATTAAGTGCACGTATACTAGCACCCAAGTGTATTATATTAAATTATTTATTCAACAGATTTAAAGCAAAAGACCGCGTTTCTTGCGGTCTTTTCATTACCAATTAACTTCTATAACCTCATCAACAAGATCTAATACCTCTTGATTAGGTGCTTCAAATTTATTAAACAATCCAATTAAGATATCTGGTGGTACACGGACTTCTTCTTCTCTTTGTCCATTATATTTTTGGCTTTTCTCCAAGGTTGATGGAAAGAGAACTAATATTTTTTTGTCAAATTCAGTTGCACCTTTAAGATATTTAAGTCTTACTGGATTAACATCATTAAGAGCGTCAAGAATTACGGTCGCATTTTCTCTCGCCCCATATTCATGAATTCTCTTTTCAAATAACGCCCAGACTTCAGCTTGTCTAGAGTGGTCTTGATATGTGCCACATATTTCCACCCTAATGTCATCACTACTTACGATATAAGTATTTGGGTGGGTTCTTTGATATTCCTTTGCCCAGGTTGATTTTCCGGAAGCGGGAATGGCGCTTAACATAATTAATGTTTTCATGTTGTTCTCCTTAAGTGTCCAATCTTCAAAAGGATTTTGATAAAAATAATTTATATCAATATATAATATGATTAAAGAAAAAAATAAAAATATAACTATTGGAGTTTTTTTGTATTAGTCTTTGAAAACACAAATATTGTTAACAATATTCTAGACTTGTAAAATCTTATTAGTTGTGGTTTACTTTAAATAGGTGGTGGCCCTATCTTCTATCAGATGGGGCTTTTATTACGTGCACTAATAGACACAAAATAAGAAGTATTAACAATGTTTCCATTGCTGTGCCCTCCTTTCCTTTTCTTGGAGCACCCCGTTCTCGGGATGCACTAAAGAAGGAAAGAAACCACAAAGACCTTATTAGATAACACCCCTTTCGAGATGTCTCCAAGCGAGAGGATTAATCAAGTCCCCTCACTATACTAAGAGTCGATTTTTTCGATTTTTTGTAAAAAATTTTTAAAAAGTAAAAAGAAAATAGTTGTTATCAACTTTGTTGATAGAAAAAACTTATTATCTAGATGAAAGAAGTATAAAATAATAGACGTTATGAATTACGACAAACCAAGAGTTACTTCAACTGTTATTATTGGGATATTTTTAGTTATTAACGCTATATTAGCTATCGCACTTTATCCAGTGTGGTGGTCTTCTATTAAGGTGGCTGAAGAAGATCCAGCTGCCGCTCCATTTGTTGCTTTGTTTGCTGGACTAGGAGTGGTGATGATTCTCTTCATCTATGTTGCTATTGCGGCGGTGAGTCTTGTTCTATTCTTATTCTCACTTAACAATAGAAAAAGCACGCTTAAATCAATAAGGATTACAGCGATAGTGATGGATTCATTACTAGGAGCGATGTTAGTCGCGTCAGTAGTGAAAATCATCCTCTTAGCAGTTGGGATATAGGCAATCGGTTGATTGCTTTTTTCTTATATAAATGTACCTATTTTATTCTTTTTGAAATATTTTTTATTTTTTTCTTGCACACGTTTTTCGAGATGTATATATTATATAGGCGTGTGATTTAGTTCGCCGCAGACCGAAATGGTCCATTTTTTAAGGGAAAAACGGACACGACCGGTTGCGTGGACAAATTACAGTGAATTAGGAAATAATTGAAAGGAGCAATATATAAATGCCAACAATTAATCAATTAGTCCGTGAAGGCCGTAGAACAGCCACTGTTAAATCCAAAGCTCCTGCTCTTGGAAAAAGATGGAACTCTTTAAAGAAAAAAGAAACTAACCAAGCTGCTAGCCAAAAAAGAGGCGTTTGCACCCGTGTCGGTACAATGACTCCTAAAAAACCAAACTCTGCTTTAAGAAAATACGCTCGTGTTCGCTTGAGCAATGGTTACGAAGTTACAGCTTATATCGGTGGTGAAGGCCATAACTTACAAGAACACTCCACAGTTATGATTCGTGGTGGACGTGTTAAGGACTTACCAGGTGTTCGTTACCACATTATTAGAGGAACACTTGACTGCGCCGGAATCGAAGCTCGTCGTCAAGGACGTAGCTTATATGGTTCAAAGAAACCAAAAGCGGCCAAATAATAGAAGGAGGATAGAATAATGCCACGTAAAGGAAACGTTGCAAAACGTGATGTGTTACCAGATCCAATTTACAATTCAAAACTCGTAACACGTTTAATTAACAAAATTATGATTGATGGCAAAAAGGGAACTGCCCAAACAATTCTCTATACCGCCTTCAATAAAATCGAAGCCAAAACTGGAAAACCAGCAATGGATGTATTCGCAACAGCGATTAACAACATCATGCCTGAAGTCGAATTAAAGGTTCGTAGAATCGGTGCTGCTAACTATCAAGTCCCAACTGAAGTTTCTCCTGAGAGAAAAGTCACATTAGGCTTAAGATGGTTAGTCAACTATTCAAGACTCAGAAATGAAAAAACAATGGAAGACAGACTTGCAGGTGAAATCATTGACGCTGCAAACGGTACTGGTGCTTCCGTTAAGAAAAGAGAAGATACCCACAAGATGGCAGAAGCCAACAAAGCTTACGCACATTACCGTTGGTAATCTCGAGGAGAATAGAATATGGCACGTGAATATGATTTAGCCCATACACGTAATATCGGTATCATGGCTCATATCGATGCCGGTAAAACAACTACAACTGAACGTATTCTCTTCTTCACAGGTAAAATCCACAAAATTGGTGAAGTCCACGAAGGTGCGGCCACCATGGACTGGATGGAACAAGAACAAGAAAGAGGTATTACCATTACTTCCGCTGCCACAACAGCATTCTGGAAGGGTAATAGAATCAACATCATCGACACTCCGGGTCACGTCGACTTCACTGTTGAAGTTGAAAGATCCCTCCGTGTTCTCGATGGTGCGGTCACTGTCTTAGATGGTAAAAATGGTGTTGAACCACAAACAGAAACCGTCTGGAGACAAGGATCCAAATATGGCGTTCCAAGAATTGTTTTTGTTAACAAACTTGACGCTATCGGTGCGGACTTCGAAATGTGCGTCCGTTCCTTAAAGGAAAGACTTGGTGCTAACGCTAAGGCTGTCCAACTTCCAATTGGTATTGAAAGCACATTAAGAGGTGCTGTTGATATCATTGAAAGAAAAGCTTGGGTCTATGAAAAAGACGCTCAAGAACCACATGAAGTCCCAGTCCCAGAAGATATGGTTGACGACATGGAAGCTCATAGAGCGGACTTAATTGAAACCCTCGCTTCATTCAACGATGACTTCATGATGAAAGTCTTAGAAGGTGAAGAACCAACCGTCGAAGAAATCAAAGCTGTTATCCGTAAGGCTGTCTTAACAGGTGAATTCCACCCAGTATTCTGTGGTAGTGCTTACAAAAACAAGAATATTCAATTACTCCTTGATGGTGTTGTTGAATATCTTCCAAGCCCACTTGATATTCCACCAGCCAAAGGAACAGATGAAAATGGCAATGAAATCGAATGCAAACCAGATGACAACGAACCATTAGGTGCGTTAGCCTTCAAGATTGCTACCGACCCATTCATTGGTCGTCTTGCTTATGTCCGTGTTTATAGCGGTACACTCAAATCCGGATCTTATGTCATTAACTCCACTAAAGGTGTTAAAGAAAGAATTGCTCGTGTTGTCTTAATGCACAGTAATCACCGTCAAGAAGTTGAAGAACTCCACGCTGGTGATATTGGTGCTGTCGTCGGACTTAAGAACACCACAACTGGTGATACCTTATGTGACGAAAAGCACAAAGTCGTTCTTGAAAAAATGGAATTCCCAGATCCAGTTATTGAAGAAGCCGTTGAACCAAAAACAAAGGCTGACCAAGAGAAGATGTCCATTGCTTTACAAAAACTCGCTGAGGAAGATCCAACCTTCAGAGTGAGAACCAATACCGAAACTGGTCAAACCATTATCGCTGGTGTTGGTGAATTACACTTAGACATCATCGTTGACCGTATGAGAAGAGAATTCAATGTCCAAGTCAACGTCGGTGCTCCACAAGTTGAATACCGTGAAACCATTAAAGGTACTGCTGATTGCGAAGGTAAATACATCAAACAATCCGGTGGTCGTGGTCAATACGGTCACGTATGGATCAAATTTGAACCAAACCCAGGCAAAGGATTTGAATTCGTCGACGCCATCGTTGGTGGTAGTGTTCCAAGAGAATACATTAAACCAACTCAAGATGGACTCATTGATTCCTTAGGTAGAGGTATGATTGCTGGCTTCCAAGTCATGGATATCAAAGCTACATTATTCGATGGTAGCTACCATGATGTCGACTCCAGTGAAGCTGCTTACAAAATCGCCGCTAGTATGGCTCTTAAAGAAGCAGCAAAGAAATGTAACCCAGTCATTCTTGAACCAATTATGAAGATTGAAGTTACTGTCCCAGAACAATATTATGGTGATGTTCTTGGTGATATCGCTCGTAGACGTGGACTCGTCACTGGTGAATCTCAAAGAAATAACGCCAAAACTATTGAAGCGGAAGTACCACTCTCAGAAATGTTCGGCTACGTTACAGACTTACGTTCAATGACTCAAGGTCGTGGAAACTACGCGATGCAATTCGACCACTATGGTGAATGTCCACGTTACGTCCAAGACGAGATCATTAAAAAGAGCGGAATGAACGCCCGCTAAAACTAATAATTAATAACCAATTTAAATTGGTATTGATTATAAATTAAACTTGCTATATATTAAAAATGTTGGATTCAATTATTTGAAAGGAGAAATTCAAACAATGGCAAAGGAAAAATTTGACAGAACTAAAGAGCACGTTAACATTGGTACCATTGGTCACGTTGACCACGGTAAGACCACATTAACCGCCGCTATTACAACTGTCTTAGCAAAGAAAGGCTTATCCGAAAAGAAAGCATACGATCAAATCGATGCTGCTCCAGAAGAAAAAGCCCGTGGTATTACAATTAATACTGCCCACATTGAGTATCAAACAGAAAAAAGACACTATGCTCACGTCGACTGCCCAGGCCACGCTGACTATGTCAAAAACATGATTACTGGTGCTGCTCAAATGGATGGTGCAATCTTAGTTGTTGCCGGTACTGATGGCGTTATGCCACAAACTCGTGAACACATCTTACTTGCTCGTCAAGTCGGTGTTCCTTACATCGTTGTCTTCATCAACAAGACAGACTTAGTCGACGATCCAGAATTATTAGACTTAGTTGAAATGGAAGTCCGTGAACTCTTAAATTCCTATGGATTCCCAGGAGATGAAGTCCCAGTCATTCGTGGTTCCGCAAGAGCTGCCCTTGATGGAGATCCAGAACAAGAAAAAATCATCATGGACTTAATGGATGCATGTGATGCTTATATCCCAGCTCCAGCCCGTGAAACTGACAAACCATTCTTACTCGCTATCGAAGATGTTATGACCATTTCCGGACGTGGTACAGTCGTTACTGGCCGTGTCGAAAGAGGTACAGCTAAACTCGGTGACGAAGTTGAAATCGTTGGTATTAGAGAAACACAAAAATCTGTTATTACAGGTCTTGAATCATTCCGTAAGACTTGTGACTATGTCCAAGCTGGTGATAACGTTGGTGTCCTTTTAAGAGGTATCAACCGTGATCAAGTTCAACGTGGTCAAGTCTTAGCAAAACCAGGTAGTGTTACTCCACACACCAAGTTCAAAGCTTCTGTCTACGTTTTAACAAAAGAAGAAGGTGGCCGTCACACAGCTTTCTTAAGCAACTACAGACCACAATTCTACTTCCGTACAACTGACGTTACTGGTGTCATTACTCTTCCAGCAGGAACAGACATGGTTATGCCAGGCGATAACGTCGAACTCACCGTCGAATTAATTCACCCAATCGCTCTTGAAAAGGGTACAAAATTCTCCATCCGTGAAGGTGGTAGAACCGTCGGTGCTGGTACAGTTAACGAAATTATTAAATAATTTAGTTAATAACTAGACTAATTAGAAGATCCTTCGGGGTCTTCTTTTTTGTTTTTATGATAGATTTTTGTTATATATGATGTAATCTAGACTTATGTGTATAGTATGTGTATGAATTTGACACAACATATTATTTTCGTATACAATATATATGAGGTTTATGAATATGGCAAAAAAAGTTAACACAAATATTTCTTTAGATCCAGAATTAAAGAAACAAGCAGTGGAACTCTTCCAATCTTTTGGATTAGATTTGTCGACTGCAATCTCACTTTTCCTTTCTCAATCAGTCAGAGAAGGAAAGATTCCTTTTGAAATTAGAAACATCAAAAAGAAAGTTGTTGTTGAAGAAAGTTCTAATGACGTCCATCAAGAAGAATTCATGAAATATATTGGTGAATAACTAATATGTATTTAGATGATTATCTAGATAAATATAAAGATATCAGTTTTTTAGAGTCGCCATTTAATGAAATTGACGCGGTGATTTTCGCTTCACTCGCCTATCCTCATTATGGTGACTTTCTTTGTATTTCAAAAGATAATTCATCGTTAGATATTTTAGAAGCACTTGGATATTATGATGATTCTCTACTTATGAAAAGAAGAAAAGAGTATCTTCATCTTCTTAAACGTGTAGCAGCTTCTAAACGCTACGAAGGAATGAGTTTAATCAATTATCAAAGAAATAATGATAAAGAGATGATAAAACAATTTCAGGCGGTTTCTTTCGCGTTTAAAAAGATGATTGTCGTGTCTTTTTGTGGAACAGATGGCACTATTGAAGGAATTAGAGAAGATATGAATATGTCTTTTCTTGATACAACTCCAGCTGAAATTGAAGCGATTGAATATCTAACTCATATCGCAACTAAATATAAGAAAAAAGATATTTATGTTGTTGGCCACTCTAAAGGCGGAAGGCTAGCGATTACTGCATCGAAGTTTTTAACAAAAAAAGATAGATTAATGTGGATATACGCTTTCGATTCTCCTAATTACAAAAAAGAATTCTATGACGAAGAATATGAAAAGATATCTCCAATCATTAAATTCTACGCTCCGGTTGATTCAATTATTGGTAGATTAATCACCGAACCGATTGATCATCACATTGTCAACTCATCTAACAGTATGATTATGCAACATGATACTTCAAGTTGGATTATTATAGATAATCACTTTGAATATTGTGATAGTTTTTCAAAAACATCCACAAGAATTGTTGATGCATTGAATTCTACTGTTATGAAATATGATTTAGAAACAAAGAAAGAGTTTTCTGACACTTTATTTGATTTATTAGAAAGATTAAATTTCAATGGACTATCAACAAAAGAAAAGAATTTAGAATTATTAAAAGAAGCGGTTATTAAGCTTCCAAAAGAATGGAAAAAAACGCCAAAAGAATCAAGAGATGTTCTTAAAAGTGTCTTGATGTCTGTTGCGATTGATTTTATTAAGGATAAATAATATATGAATTTTAAAAAGAATGTTACTTTGTTAGTCGCTATTATGATTCTTCCAATTGTTTCATGTGGACAAAACGGAGGCATAATCATCGATAAGAACACAGAAATCATAAACATTGTTGCGTTTAATGATTTTCATGGTGCTATTTATCCTGAAGGCTCAAGGATGGGCTTATTGAGGCTTGGATCTTATTTGAAAGAACAAAGTCAAAACCCAAACACCCTCATTTTATCTCAAGGTGATGACTGGCAAGGTTCTATTTATTCTAACTATAATCATGGACAATTGATTAATGATGTTTATGCGTATGTCCATATGAGCGCAAGAACTGTCGGTAATCATGATTTTGATTGGGGTATAGATAAAGTTATTGAAAACACCGCTAGAGAATATGATGGATATGTAACACCAGTTCTAGCTGCAAATATATATGATTATGATTTTACGACCAAAACAGTAGGAGATATTCAACAAGATAGTGTTGGAAGGCAATCAATCACTTACACACTTGAAAATGGTTTAAAAGTTGGAATAGTGGGTGTTATTGGTGAAAGCCAAATTACCACAATTACATCTTCATATACAGAAAACATTTGCTTTACCAATCACATCGAAGTTATTAAAAACGAAGCAATTAGATTAAGAAATAATGAAAAATGCGATGTTGTAATAGCAACAGTCCACGGAGGAGAAGGAGATGTTAGGGGAAACGCTCTCTCAGATTACGTCGATTTAGTCCTTTGCGGTCACACTCACAGATTAGAAAGATCTAGCGAGAATGGCGTCGTCTTCGCTCAATTTGGAGCGTACGGAGAATATGTTGGTAACATCAGGCTTGCTTATAATAAAAAAGATAAAAGAGTCACTAGAACTACTGTAGAAGTGCTCGATTACAGTAACATTGACACTAAAATTGATACGCACATTCAATCTTTGATTGAAGAGTACTCAAATGAATGCAATGACTCTGCTAACGAAGTAGTAGCCAACAAAGTAACCAATTATTTTGACCAATACGAGCAGTCCGCTAATTTAATGTGTAAAGCGATGTATGACCAAGCAATAAATGAAGGACATGATGATATTATCCTGTCATATTGTAATAATGCTAGGCATTATTTGCCTTATGGAAGTTGGACCTACGCTGATTTATATGAATCTTTCCCGTTTGATAACACGGTGTATATTGTTGAAGTTACGGGAGCGGATATCTATAAAGAAATTTATAACTATAATTGTGTCTACTTTAATCCAACATTTAATAGACAAGTGAATCGCTATCAAAAGTATAAAATCGCTGTTTTAGATTATCTTTTATATCACACAAACGATAGAAGGTATTATGATTACTTCTCGTCGTTTACTGGAACAACTGTCGCTTCTTTACAAGATAATTATCGAATTATCCTAAAGAACTGGCTTAAAAACAATGGATATAATGATGGAAAATCAATTGATTCAAGAGATTATTCATCATCTCTTTATGAATATGATGGGAAATCATTAACAATGATTTAGTGGTCGATATTTTATTATTAAAATATTATAATAGGAACAAGGGAAAAAGAATTATGAAGAAATTTAGAACTATTTTATTATCGAGTCTAGCTATTTTAAGTATGGGGTTAGTTATTACTGGAGTCGTTGCAGGAGAATCTAAAGCTAAACCTGTTGACGCTGCTGATGATTACTATGCATCAATTAGCGATACATTAACTGGTGAAGATTTATTAAAAGCACTCAATACACTAAACAACCAAAAAAGAAAAAGCACAGTTGGTTATGCAGGTATGAGACAATTTGCCGCCATTAGTGACGCTGATCCAGATGGTTCTGGCAAAATCCTCAGTTTCTATGATAATAAACTAATTGGACCAAATTGGGATAGTGGTAAGTCATGGAACAGAGAACATGTTTGGCCAAATATCCGTGGAGGATACGTGGTTGAAGATGATGCTCATATGGTTAGACCAGCTGCAACATCTACTAACAGTGATCGTGGTTCGAAAGGATATGGGGCTGCTTCATATGACCCAGGTAAATATGTTGAATATTATCGTGGGTCTGCTTCAAGAATCATTTTCTATGCGGCTATGGCAGATTTAAGTCTACAGCTTGTAGATTTTCCATTTAATTACGATGGTGTCGGTGGTGGAAACCATGGATATCCTGAAGAATCTATGGGCTCATTAAGTGAAATGCTCGCATGGAATTTACAGTATCAACCAAGCAATACCTCTTTCACTGGAAATAATGATATTGCTAGAAGAGCAGAATTGAATAGAAACAACAAGATTCAAACAGCTAGTGGTGGGCAAGGAAATAGAAACCCATTTATTGACCATCCAGAATATGCTTGTAGAATCTGGGGAAACTATAACGACGCTACAAAAGCAGCCTGTTCAGGCTCTGTTATTCCTCCAACACCAACAAAGGCTACAGGAATTACTTTAAACTATAGCAGCTTCTCTCTTGAAATTAATAAAACAGTTCAATTAGTGGCAACACCAGTACCTTCTGATGCTACCCTCCCATCTTTAATTTGGGTTAGTAACAACGATAAAGTCGCTTCTGTTAGTGATAATGGTTTAGTAACTGGATTAAGAAATGGTAAAGCAAGTATTAGTGTTATTTCTGAAACTGATAATTTGATTGCAACATGTGAAATTACTGTTGGAAATGGGCAAGAAACCCCTTCTTCTAGTAGTGGATGTGGTGGAAATATAGCTACAACAAGTGCGATTTTAGCCGCTTTATCGTTAATAGGAGCAGGCCTACTATTAATACGAAAGAGATATGTGAATTAAAGGAATTTAAATGTATTCTGATCAAGTTAAGAAAAAAGAAGTAATAGAAATAGATATTCACCCAATCTCTAAATGGAGAAGAATCCTCGTTTTCCTCGGGGACTTTTTCATTCATTTCATTATTAGCATTATTATGATGAACATCGCGGTAATGCCAATATGTTCAATCTTTGTGAAGCCTGAAAGCGAAAAATCTTACGCGGCTGAAAAGAAAAGAGATGATGTTTTATATGAACATAAGCTCCTCTTTTATAAAACCGAAGAGAACGAAAGCGGAATCTTCAAGAAATATGACTTTGATGATGATTTATCATATACCTTTAATAGATTTCTTGCGTATTATGTGTTTCCTGATGAAACTTCTTTGAATCCAGAATACCCAGAATATTGTCATAAATTAGAAAATGAGGTTATTTGGACTTATTATAACAATATTAGGTCCGATTCTGTAACCTACTATGACTTATTTACTAATCATAACAAGGAAAACAATCTCTTTGCCATTGAAGGCACCAATATTTCTTTAAAAGAAGAAGTTAAATCCGAAGTTAGAATCTTTTATATGCCTGGAGAAGGAATGGGCTCAAAGGGCAAAGAATATTTTGAAAAACTTAACGATTTATTCTCTGCTTTATTTGGATGTGTTATTCAGGATATTTATAAAGTTGATTTAGTGGATAGTCATGGTAATTCATTCAATGAAAATCAAGCAATTATGACATATATCGCTAATAGATATTACAAAACTTTATCTATTTGTTGTGCGATTTCATATTTCATTGGATGGGCTCTTGTCTATGTTTTATATCCAATGATTAATCGTTCTTTACACACTCCAACTCAATCGATTATGAAGATTGATAGACTTGGTTATCGACATCTACAACAGATTAATAGACCAGAGACTTTCTTAACTTCATTATACTATTTGGTTTTTGATTTGCCGTTTATTATGTTCATACCATTAAGTTATACTACATTTATTTATTCTTTGAAGCTACCAGCACTTCCTATTTTAAGTGTCATCTCTATGGTGGCAATTATTGTAGGATTAGTTATATTATTGTTTCATTCGTTCAATAGAACCGCTATTGATTTACTAAGCCAAACAGTTATGATTAGTAGCGAGGAAGTTGATGGCATTATTAAAGCCAAAGAAGAAATGAAGGAACTCGAATTAGCAAAAAAGAGAGGAGAGGCGAAATAGATGGAAAAAGAGTCACTAGAAGTAATTGACGCTCCTGAAAACTCGATTAACCTGGTTTATGAACAACCCGCTTTCATAAAGCGATGTTTCGCTAATTTCCTTGATATCATTTTCCTTTTCCTTGCCTTCATAGGAATGTTTATAGCGGTTCAAAAAACTGGAGAAGTCACTCCTCAATATCGCGCTGCTGATGATGTGGTAGCGACCTATCGTAGAGATTCCGGACTATTTGAATATTCCTCAAAAAGAAAAACATGGGAAAACATTTCAACATACCTTGATAATAATAATGACACCGCCTATCACACTAGGGTTTATCGCTGCCAACTAGCAATCGATAATTTTATTACTTATGTCCAAAATAATGGGACACCTACACAATATGAAGAATTAACAAAGAATTATGACGAGAGTAGATTGTCCTCGAAAGTTTTAGATTCAGAAGGAAGAAATCTCTTCATCAAAACCACTGTCGAAGAAGAAGGAGTAATGGTGGAGAAAATTGTTCGTAACCCTGACGCGAAGGCTGGAGACGAATATTATTACACGCATTTTTATCGCGAATATACACTCACTAATTGTGGTGGTTACTTAATTGCGTTCTTCCCTGAATATCAAACAGCGTTAAAAACGCTTTCTAACATTCTATTTTTCATTCAAATTCCAATTGCGATATTTGTTTCTGGAGTTTTGATTTATTTTGTTCCACCTGTTTTAATTTTTAGAAGAGGAAGATCAACCTTTGGAAAGAAATTAATGCAAATTGGACTAGTCGATTCTCGAGTATTGTGTCCAACATTTGCTAGATACACGGCGAGATGGGCAATTTTCTTCTTTGGAGAATTAGTTTTAAGCCTATTCTCTTTCGGACTTCCGTTCATCATTTCTTTCTCGATGATGGTGTTCTCAAAAAGAAGACAGGGATTCCCAGATTTTATGCTCGGTTTAACTGAAGTAGACACTAATAAACAGAAGATATATTTTACAAAATATGAGATTGCTGTTGAGTATTCTATAGACCACAAAGAAGCCATACCATTTAAATTAATTGATAGAGAGTAAAATTTCATACACATACGCCCAATATCTAATTGACTGATATGCATACCCTCGCGTATAATTAACGTGTACAAAGTTACCTGAGGAACTGCATATGAATAATAAAAAATTCTTTGGTGCTGCATTAACGACTATTTTTTCTTTTGTTGTAGCCGTTGCCGCAGCCAATTTCTCTTCTATCTCTGTTAAAAAAGCATCCGCCCTTGGCGACGGAAATGAAAGTGCCGCATATTCTGCGGACTCTTTTCATTCTGTCGAACTTGGAAGAGATGAAATGACAGTAGATATTCAATCTTTGACAAGTACTTCAACAAGTAAATCCGCAACCATCACTTTCACGAGTGTTGGAGTTTCTGGTTGGGGAACACCAAAGAGGAACGCCTTTATTGTTATCGACGATCCTGATTATTCTGGCTCCGAATCGCAACCTTCCTTGAGTGGCAAAACAAATCCTCAATTCAATGGTTACACTATTGAAATGGCTAACACCGCTACATTTACTTTGGACTATACTCCAGATGGTGGTGAAAGAGTTAAAATCACAGAATTTGTTCTCCCTCAAACAGTTAGCTACGGAACTACTTTCTCAATTAAGAACAACAAAGTCCTTACTGATGCGTTCGTCTTTGACAAAAATGATGAAGCTAACTTCCAAAGATTAATCATTCCAAGCGGAATTGAAGTGATTGAATCAAAAGCCTTCCAAAATGTCCCTGCAAATCTTGAAATCAAGGTTTGTGAAGCTGCTAAACCAACAGGTTGGGCTGATGATTGGTGCGATGCACAAGCAGCTCAAATTAAATGGGGATATGAATTAATTGGTCAAGAAACAACTGGTAGAAAAACTGGTAATGAAACCAATCAATTAGATCAATCAATCGGTACCGCTAAAAAGTCATTTGGTAAATTGTCAAATTCTGCCGGAAACGCTGCAGCATCTGTTTATAGTGTTGTTGATGATGTTAACTGGACAGGTGATTTTGACGATCCAGTTAGATCAACATACGAACTCAATCCTCCATACGAATTAGATGGTTATGTGTTTAAGCTTTATGGTAAAGCTGCTTCCATCTATGTTCCTGAAACAATGAAGTATGGTGATGATCTTGTCATTTCAAACAAAAGAATTGCTGCAAATGCGATGGAGTTTGAACTTGATGATGAAGGCAATTACACCGGACCATTGACTGAAATCTATATTCCAGCAGGAATTAAAGAAGTGGAATCAAAAGCGTTTGCTTCTGTTCCAGCGTCAGTCACAATTAAATGTGAAGCCGCTGCAAAGCCTGCTTTATGGTCTGATTCATGGGTTGACAAAAACGCCAACGTTGTTTGGGGCGCTGCATTCCCTGATGGAAATAGACAAGCAGATGTCGCTTCTACCGATAAGATGTTCAGACTTCCAAACGATGACACAACATATATCCTTGGATATAAATACACAAGACAAGACAAATATTATTGTGCTGAATGCCAAGAAACATATACCGCTGATCAACTAGTGGATGGCAAGTGTCCAGAAGGACATAATGTCACATTACTTCCTGATGTTACACCTGAATATCAAAAACCACTCGTTGTTAACTATAAGATTAAAAATACTTCTAATAATCAAGAAAGAGATGTTTGGTACGAATTCCCATTACAATCCGAAGAACCAACTTCAACTTCAACTTCTTATTACGATTCTGTTAGAACTCAACCATTATCACGTTCTTTCGATATTCTTTTAGAAGATTATGAAGAATTTGTTGCTGATTCCGTTGTTTGCTATAACGTTTATCGTGCTAAATCAGAAAAGATTTTAACTAAGACTGTTGAAAATGGAGAAGTAGTGGAGAAATATCTTACATACCGTTATCCAGACACTTCAGTTTCCTTCAACGCTAAAGCAAGCAAACGTTACAATTCCGAAGTCAACATTAATTCTGTTGTTAAATATAGTTTCTCAGGATTAACAAAGTTCTTTGGATATTCAATGATTACAATGAGTGTTGATAAAGTTCTTCCATCATATTGGTTCCAAGGAATCAGCCAAGACGTTAAGAACTCTGTTCAAGACAAACTTGATGATGGTTCATATTCAGTTAGATACGCTGTTTATAACATCAACAACTCATTCTATCGTTTAACTTACTACTCACCTTCTTTAGGCAAGGATGTTACAGTTACTACCGCCATCAAAACACCAAACTCTGTTGTTGTTCTTGAAAAGGATAGTGCTAATAAACTTTCTTATTTAATTAAGAACAGTGATATTACATACGAAGAAGGTGGCAAGAAATACAATGATTTCGCTCTTGAAAATCTCAAGCAATTTGAAATCGTTGGATTTACCATCAATATTCACTTATGGAATAACGCTCAATCAACTAAGGTTGGACGTACTGATTTATCTATTCACTTTGGTGCTATTGACGTTATGCCATTAAATACAAAGAATTCTGTTTACGACATCTTCCTCTTCGTTCTCATTTTTGAATTAATCGCCTTAGCAGTTTACGCTGTTGGCGCAGTTGTTCTCTTCTTCTACTTAAGAGAAAAATACAAGAATGATGAATTCAGAAGAATGAAACCAAAAACATATATCAAGACTGCAATCCTTGGATATATTGGTTTATTAATTATTTCAATCACAATATTGTTCATCATCTTTAGAGGTGGACTATTTGATAATGCAGTAGCGGCTCATAACCCAATTGACATCTTTATCGTCATTCCTGGTGTTATCTCAATTGTTATCATTGGCTACTTTATTAAGTTCATTGTTGGAAAGGTTAAAGCCAGCAAGCAACGTAAGCAAGCCAGTAAATTAAAACTTAACGAAGACGCCGTTGATGATGGCACTAAATAATTTCATAGAGGAGTTTATATATGGAAATTAAGATTAAAAGTTTAACAAAAATCTTCCCTGGTGATGCCAAAAAGAACATTCGTGATACCATCGCCGTCAAAGACTTAGACTTTGTCGTTGATGATGGAACACTTGTTGGTTTACTTGGCCCTTCAGGATGTGGAAAATCAACCACACTTTATATGATTTCAGGATTACAAGTCCCTACATCTGGTGAAGTTTGGTTTGGCGATCAAGAAGTTACAAACCTTTCTCCAGAAAAAAGAGGTATTGGTTTAGTTTTCCAAAACTACGCTTTGTATCCTCACATGACGATTTATAAGAACATCGAATTCCCATTAACAAGTTTACAAGTCGAAGTTCCTCTTGAAACATTCTTCACCTATCATCTCGTTTATTCCTATGAAATGAAAGAAGACGACGATGTTAATGGCATTAAGAAAGCTTTCCAATCATTAGCCGCTAAAACAGGTTATACAGGAAAACAATTTAAACTTGAAATTCAAGAACAAAATCGTTCATTAAAAATTAATGTTAACCTTATAAATGTTTCTAAGACATCAAAAGCGATGTTTACAGAAAACGTCGGTAAGATTATCGACGCAAAACTTGAAAGTGAAGATGAAAATCAATCAAGTGATGCCTTATTCGATACAACCTTCCGTGCAACAGTTGAAATCATCACTGAAAACGAAACAGTGGATGTTGCTTTCCGTGGACGTTTAGGAAAAGACTTCTCTACAAATACGATTGATGACACCATCAAACTTTTCAATAGCACTTCTTCTGCGTATGGTAAACCAGCCGAAGTTGTTATTACAAAGACTCAACATGGTTATGAAATTATGGCTAGAGTCTTAGGCGTCAAACACCTACACGTTAACGAATGGTTTGAAGCAGTTAAAGCCTCATATCCATACGAAAATCCTTATTTCACAGTCTTATCTGTCAACAATAAGGAATTAACCTCAAATGTTAAATCATTCTTATCAGAACGCAAATGTAGTGTTGCTGATTTCAAGATTTACTTTGATAAAGAACACACAAAGATTTATTTCAAATTATTAAAGACATCAGAAGCGCAATCTGCCGAACTCTTAAAAGAATTAGCAGAAAAATTCCGCCTCGTTGACGTTGAAACAGCGGTTAGCCAAGCAATTAGCCACCGTAAACTCACCAAAGAAGAAAGACGCGATATCGTTTACGAAACCGCAAAACTCGTCCAAGTCGATGAATATTTACAACGTAAACCATCTCAACTCTCTGGTGGTCAACAACAACGTGTTGCAATCGCTCGTGCTCTTGTTAAACTTATTAGATGAACCATTATCTAACTTAGACGCTCGTTTAAGATTACAAACACGTGAAGAAATTAGACGTATTCAACAAGAAACAGGTATTACTTCTGTCTTCGTTACCCACGACCAAGAAGAAGCAATGTCCATTTCTGATCAAATCGTCGTTATGAAACTTGGTGAAATGCAACAAATGGGTAAACCACAAGATGTTTACAATTCACCAGCCAACTTATTCGTTGCTCAATTCTTGGGAACCCCACCAATTAACGTCTTCCATGGACGTGTTGAAGGCAAGAAAGTCTTTGTTGGTGATGATTGTGTCTTTGAAGCAGGCGAAGAAATTGGAAACAAAGATGTCTATGTCGCAATTAGACCAGAAGGATTTGTTCTTGCTGGTGCAAAAGACAAGGATGTCTTACACGCCAACTGTGAAATGATTCAAGTTATGGGCCGTGATATTAGTGTTGTTGCAAATAACGAACATTGCACAAAGCCAACATTTAAGGCCATCATCTCTGCGGATGATACAGTGAATCCAGGACCAGTTGCGTTAAAAGTTAAACCTCACAAAATCTTCATCTTTGATGGTGAAACGGAAGAAAGAATTTACACAAAATAAGGAGGCCCTATGTTATTAGAGAAAATTAAAAATCTTCTTAATAGCAAAAAATCAGCTCCGAACGGTCAATCTGAGGCTGCGGTATCCTTATTTGATACTGGAATCCCAGACATCCCTCAAGGATATGACCAAGAAAAAGACGTGGTGGTTCGTTTAGTTGGAAAGAAACCAACTAAGAGCTACCGTGTCAGTGGAATTGATGACGTTGCTAGTAAGAATAACTGGAAAGCATGGTTATATCTTGCTCCAGTTGTCATCTTAGTGTCGATCTTCTTACTTTATCCTTTAATTAATACTATTTATATCGCATTTGCGAAAGAGTACAGCTACATTAAAGGTTATGGTACCGGATTAACACTTGATAACTTTGGCGTTGTTCTTGGTTTAAAAGAATATGTCAACGCGAGCGGACAGCGAGCTACAGAAACAAACTTTGTGAACTTTGCGATTCCTAACACAGTTGTTATCGCTTTCGTAACTGTTCCATTATCAATCTTCTTAGCGTTAATTATCGCTGTTGCTCTTAACTCCATTAAATGGTTCCAAAAATTCTTACAAACAGTATTCTTCTTACCATACGTTACAAACGGTATTGCGATTGGTATGGTCTTCGCTGTTATCTTTGATAAGCAAGGTATTATTAATAACTTGTTCCATACGAATATAGCGTGGATTCAAAACGCTGAACATTGGACCGCGATGGTGCCACTTTGTATCTATATTGTTTGGAATTCTATTCCATTTAAAATCTTAATCTTATTATCAGGATTACAAGGTGTTGATAAACAATATTATCAAGCTGCTCAAATCGATAGTGCTTCTAAAGGTAAGGTTCTCCTTAGAATCACCGTTCCATTACTCTCTCCTCAAATCCTCTATCTTATGATTACTGGATTTATCGGAGCGTTTAAGGAATATAACTCCATCATTTCTATCTTCGGTGCTCCAAGCACAGCAGGCAGTGGTGGTGCTTCAACCGAAAAGAACCTCTTAACTGTCGTCTATTATGTTTACGATATTCTAGAACATGATAGCCAGACCATGATTCAATACGCTGCTGCCGGTGCAGTGTTACTATTTGCTGCGATTCTTATCTTCACACTTATTCAAAGTAAAGTGTCGAAGAGTAGAGTCTACTACTAGGAGGTGTTATTTATGGCAAAAACATACAATAACTTTCAAGGTCAAGTATTAAACCAAAACATCACACTTTCTATTAAAGAAGCCGGCAAAACTGTTGAAACAATTAAAAAGGCTGAAAAAGTCACTAAAGTTATTTCAACAATTATCACTTATGCATTTATCGTTGCATTAGCCTTACTCGTCATCTTCCCATTCTATTGGATGATTATTACCTCATTAAAATCATTAGATGAAATCACTGGTATGTCTACTGGTGGTAGACAAACATACTTCCCAGAAATCGTTATGTGGAGTAACTACGTCTATGTTTTCCAAAAATTTGACTTCTCAACTTATATGGTGAACACAGTCGTCGTCGCGATCTTCTCGACCATCGGTACTCTTCTCACCACAGTCTTTGCAGCATTTGCTTTCTCTAGACTTAGATTCAAAGGTAGAGAAACAGTGTTCGCAATCTTACTTATGACAATGATGATTCCTGGTGAAATGATGGTCTTATCTAACTACATTACCGTTGCCTCATTTGGATGGATTGAAAGTGACAGTCAAACATTATTACAAGCTTATGCCTGTATGATTGTTCCTTTCTGGGTTAGTGTCTTCTATATCTACTTATTAAGACAAAACTTCAAACAAATTCCTAACGAACTCTATTTGGCAGCTAAAGTTGATGGTAAGAGTGACTGGAACTACTTATGGAAAGTCATGGTTCCACTCGCCGCTCCAACACTTATTTCAATTTCAATTCTCAAATTCATGGGAACATGGAATTCATATATGTGGCCACAACTAGTTTGTAAAAATGAAGCTTACCAATTAATTTCTAATGGTTTACGTGGATCAAGCTTCACTAACGCCGATACTGGTATTACCGAATATGGTTACCGTATGGCAGCGACTGTTCTTGTTACAGTCCCACTCTTCTTATTATTCGTCTTCTTCCGTAAATACATCATGCGTGGTGTTGGAAGAGCCGGTATTAAGGGTTAAAAAATTTATAATGCGAATGCATTTATAATAAAAGGAGAATTAATATGAAAAAGTTCAAAAAATTATTAATTGCAGCAGCATCTCTCATGAGCGTTTCCGCTCTTGCAGGATGTGGACAACAAGGTGTCCCAGATGATGGCTATTTAATCAAAGTTTGGGGAACATTCAACGACACCTATGGTGCGATTGTTGATAAGGCAGTTGCCAAAATGAAAAAAGAACACCCAGAATACACTGTTAAATATACCAAACAAACAGGTATGGGCTACGATGGTTTAGCCGATTTAGCAGTTAAAGGATTTGCTGCTGGCGACTATCCAGATGCCATTGTTGCTTATCCTGATTCAGTTGCTGATTTCATTTTTGCTGGCAAAGCTCTTGATATGACAGAATACATGAACGATCCAGAAATCGGTTGGACTCAAGAAGACAAAGAAGATATTCCACAGGTTTATCTCGATGAAGGTAGTGATTATTTCATTGAAGGAACATATTCACTTCCACTTTGTAAATCAACTGAAGCGATGTATTACAACCGTACAATTCTTATCGATTTAGATCTTTCTGGTATCGACGATGAAATCAATGATGGTAATCCTCTTGATGATTATTATCTCCAACATTTAACTTGGGATGAATTATTTAATAAATTGTGCCCAGCCATTATGGAATATGATGCAAAACTTCCTGAAGATAAGAAAATCTTAACTCCAGGTGCTGACTATAAAGACACATGGGCATTAGTCGGTTATGACTCAGATGATAACTTATTCATTACATTAGCCGAACAATATGGTTTACCATATACAAGTCTTGATGAAGAAACATTAATGGGCTCCGTTGACTTTGCTGAAACTGACGCAAGCGGCAAATTTGCTGGTGTTAGTGATGGCTATATGGAATTAATGAAGACATTTGGAAATGCTTTCAAAAATAGATATTTCACCACAAAAGGTGTTATCTCTAAGAACGTTAACTATGTTTCCACAACTGGTGGTATGCTCTTCTCAATCGGCTCAACTGGTGGTGTTTTCTATCAATATTCTTCCTCAAATCCATTTGATGTTGGCGTTGCTCCAATTCCACAACGTTCATTCGCAAAAGAATCAGATATTAAATTAATTAACCAAGGACCATCCTTAGCCTTCTTAAGACGTGGTACAGGTGACGTTGCTGAACTACGTGCAAAAGGCGCATGGCTCTTCTACAACATTTGGACATCTGTCGATATTAACTCTGAATGGTCACAGGCTTCTGGTTACACACCAGTTAGAAGTTCTGTTACAAGAGAACAATCTTATCTTAACTATGCTTCAGAAGAAGGAAAGAATCCAAAGACTCTTGAAATTCTTTACGCTCGTAACGCGACATATGTTGCCAATACATTAGATTACTTATTTGGATCCCCAGTTTTCTATGGCTCCTCAAAAGCTAGACAAGCTGTTGCAGGTATCATGGCTGATATTTTCAAGGGATGTAAGAATATGGATGTTAATAGCAAAGAATTTGAAAATCTTGTTACAGAGACATTCAGAAAAGGATTTAATAACGCTATTTAATTTAAATAGAAAGGATTAATAATATGAAACCTTCAAAATTATTTCTTGCTACAATCCTCACCGTTGGTGGATTAAGTGCCATTACCGCTTGTGGTAAAGATGACTTTAATGGTTTAACTATTAACTTCTGGCACACTTTTGGTCAAACAGTTGCTGGTGGTATTGAAAGTTCCGCAGCGACATTTGCCAAATTAGTTAAAGAAAACGAAGGCGTCGACCTCCGTATCAAAATGACCTATAAAGGTGGATACGACGATGTCTTAGGCGAAGTTGGAAAATCCTTCTCCGCTGGTGGAAACCCAACAATTACTGTTGCTTATCCAGATCACGTTGCTGACTACTTTGCCGCTGAAGAAAGTGCAGGCGAAACTTATGTCGTCAACCTCCAACCATATGCTGAAAATGCAGAATATGGATTTGGTAAAGAATCATGGTTAGGCGATAAAAATGGTATCGATGATTTCGTTGAATCATTCATCGATGAATCATATAACTACGCAAAAGATGGAATGTATTCACTTCCATTCTTAAAATCAACTGAAATCATGTTATATAACATTGACTTAGTTCAAGCAGCCTTAAAAATCGTTGAAGGCGGTGAACCAACTGTCGATGATGTTAATGACTACATGAGAAATTTAACTTGGGACGAATTCATGGATTTCTGCGAAATGATTAAAGAACACATGAGCGAAATCTCTACAGATCTTGAAGTCCCAGCAGTTTACGATAGTGATGGAAACTTATTCGTTACACAAATGTATCAACAAGGTATTCCATATGCATCACTTGGAACAAAAGTTAATCGTGGTGTCATTGATTTTGATGGTAGAGCGTCAAATAAAGACGCAACTCCAGAACAAAAAGATGCCTACAATAAAACCGTTCAATTCTTAAAAACATATAAAGAATGGTTTGATAAAGGCTACTTCACCACAAAAGGTGTTACTGGCGAATATTCAAGTAACTACTTTGCCGCTGCAAAACCAAAAACAATGTTTGCTATTGGTTCCTGTGGTGGATCTGGTTATTCATTCCCATCTTCAAGCGAATTCAAAGTTGGCGCTTGTAAAGTTCCATATAACAAGAAAGCTGAATACGTCTCTCAAGGACCAACATTAGCTCTTCTTCACAATAAGAAATTAATCAATGCTGGAACAGATGATCAAGCCGTTCTTTATGCTTGGAAGTTCCTTAAATACTTAACAAATGAAGATGTTAACGCTACTCAATGTGCTTCTAACTCCGAAGGATATATCCCAGTTAGACAAAGTGCATATAACACTGAAGCGTTCACAAACTTCCTTAAGAGTGATACTGACTATGTTATCGTTACAAAGACCGTTATTGAAGATATTGCTGGTAGTTATTTCAGCTCCCCAGTCTTCCAAGGAAGCGCGGGTCTTAGAAAACAATGCGAAGGATGTTTCGCTGATGTTATGAAACTTCCTAAAAACGCAACAGAAGATCAAATTAAAACCGTTCTAGATAGATGTATTGGACAAGCAATCATCGGAATGTAATTTAAAGGAGGTCATTAATATGACAAAAACCTTCAATAAACTTATTAAATGTATTGTCGCTACCGCAATGTTTGCTGGAGTCGCTGCTCTTTCAGCATGTGGCCCTCAAGGCGATGGCTCAATCGACTATGTCCATAATGGAAGCGTGAAACTTAAACTTGATTATAAAAATCACGACTTCTTTGAAGACGGAATTGGTCAAGTTGAAGTCTTGACATATATTGATGGTGATACCACTCACTTCAAAAATGTTTATGGCGATACTTCAACAACTTTAAAAGCCCGTTATTATGGAATCGACACGCCAGAATCAACTGGTGCAGTTCAACCATTTGGTAAGAAAGCCAGTAAGTACACTCAATCTAAGCTTGAGAAAGCTGCTGCAAACGGCACAATTGTCGTTTCATCTCCATTCTCAACTGCCGAAGATGGTAGTGCTGGTGTTTATGATAAACCAAAAACAGACTCCACAGGATCTCGTTACTTATCCCTTGTTTGGATTAATGAAACAGTGAAGAACGCTCCTGTTGAATCCTTAGTCTTACTTAACTTATGGATTGTTCAAGATGGATTATCTTGGGCAAAGAACACAAGTGATGTTCCTGCTTATAAAGACACCTTCTCTGATGCGATGAACCAAGCTGAAAGATTAGTTCGTGGCTTATGGGCAGAATATGATCCAGATTTCAACTATGGAGAATATTTAACAACTACTTTATATGATATTAAAAAAGAAGTAATGACATCATTAGTGAACACTGATCCAGATTGGAAGAATCAATATGATGGCGCTAAAGTTAGAATTACTGGCGTTGTTTCTGGATTTGTCGATAGAATGTTATATCTCCAAGAAAGATTTATCTTTGATAAAGAAACCGGAGAACCAGTCGCAGATGATGAATACGATCCAGAACATCCAGAAAACTATATAGATGAATGGGCTGGAATTAACGTCTTCTGTGGAATGACTCCAATTAATGGAGAATACACTAAAGTTGGAACATATCTCGAAGTTTGTGGTGTCGCTTCTGATAGCGAAACATTTGGCTTCCAAATTTCTGGTACTCAAGGTCACTGGCCAGCTGCCTTAAACTGGAAAGAAGGAGATGACAACTGTAAGATTATTCTTTCTTCAACTGAAAACGATGGTGTCCACGCTCTAAAGACATTTGAATATTCTGCTGAAGATTTAAACGACGAAGTTAACAATTTAGTGAATCAAATTAGTACTAAAGATCAAGAGATTGATTTTGATTTATTCTGCCGTACTAAAGTTAATGAACCACTTATTTGCACAGATGCATACTTAAATGGCGCTGGCGATGAATTAACCCTTAATTTTGAAGGCTATGATTTCACAGCTTACGTTCCATTTGGATATCACGGAAACCCTGATGACACTGCTGATAGTTGGATGAATCCAAACAAAGTCGTTGGTAAGTCATTCGAATTATCTGGTGTCTTCTCATATCACAAGAACTCTAGTGGAGAATATAAGTTCCAAATTATCGTTTGTGGCGATAACGATTTGAAGTGTGTTACAGACAAAAAAGGAACAGTTAGAACAAATCCATTAACAATCGCTGATGCTTATGACGTTACATATGTACCAAGTGTTTATTATTACTTTAGAGATAGAGCAACATCTGTTAAAGAATCAACCATTAAAACTATTTCACAAGTTGCCACAGTTATTGATGAATTAGAAAAAGGTAAAGAAACCAAAGAATTCTACGCCGCAAGTGGAACAATTAAGTCAATTGACACTGCTTGGGATAAAGCATATAGCAATATTACAATTACTGTTACTGATGGTTCAAAAGACATTGTTGCTTATCGCGCTAAGGTATTAAGCCAACTCGATGGTGCATCAATTGCTGTTAATAAGAGCGTTACCATTGTTGGAAGAATCAAAAACTTCAATGGCAAAGCTGAATTCGTCAGTTCAACAATTATTAAATATGATGGCAAGGGCGCCACTGTCAGAGATATTGAATTTGAAGATGGCGACCTCACTGTTTACGCTAATAACATTATCACTACTGAAACTTATACTGATTCAGTAATTAATGGTTCCATCATTACACTCTTTGGTGTCCCGGTTGTTAAAAACAACGAAGTTGATTTCAATGGCGCAAGTGTTATGTCTGCATACCCAAAAGGACAAACACCTGAAGATCCAATCGGTCCGGCACAAGCAGCTGAAATCGCTGGTGCATTAGAAGCCGGAACAGAAACTTCAAGTACTTACTATATTGAAGGCTCTGTCAAAGAAATTACTGTAGAGTATGATGCAGGTACTAAACGTATCAGTTTCATAATCACTGCTGACGGTAGTGACTTCCTTATTACTGGAGCAAAATTTGCTTCAGGATTAAACTATGAAGATTTAACGGTTGGAAAGGAAGTTCTTGTCAGATCTGTTCTTGCTAAACTTGCTGATGGAACAATAACAACAAGACAAAATGGATGCCAAGTCCAATCCATTAAATAAGGAAGGAGAAAATTATGTATTGTTATCATTGTGGAAAAAAGATTGACGAACATAAAATTGAAAGCCAAAAAACTTCCTTTGAAAAAGAGGTCGAATATAGTGAATATACAAAAGTTCAATATATTTGCCCTCGCTGTGGACATTTAATCCACGAAGGACTTTCTGAAGAAGATTCAAAAGAACTTTCTCGTGCTAGCCATGCCCAAATCCAAAGAGCGAATAACTCTTACGCTCGTGGAATGTGTATGAACGCTCTTGGAGTAATCTTATTAATCATCGCGATTATCTTCTTCATTCTTGCGAACAAGCCTTCACAAGGCTTTGTTCTCCAGACCAATTGCGCGGAATTCTATGTATTCATTGTCGCAACTATCGTGTCTGTTATTCTTTTAGGAGTTGGGGTCTACTTGACGATTATCGGACTCAAGACTAGACACCATTACTCTCAACTCTTAAAGGATCTAAATAACAAGACCTTTGTGCAGTAATTGCAAAGGAAAATAATGATTGTTAATAAGGAGGGATTATGAAATTTAGAAAATTATTACCAATCTTATTCGCTGTCGGTATGTTAGCTGGTTGTACACCAGCTGGTGGAGGAGGATCTCAATCAGGCCAAGATACTGATGACGGAACACACACAATCACAATCACCAATAAGGATGAAATGGAAGCCGATTGGATGGTTGGTGATGCAACACGTACCATTGTTCTTGAACTTACTGACAATGGTGAAAAGAAAGCTGCTCTTACCGAATTAGGTAAAGGTAACCTCACTTTCACAATTGGAAACACAAGCGTTGTTCAAAACACCGGTTTAATCTTTACCGCAATGGGTGAAGGCGAAACAACAGTCGCAGTCAAATACTACGGCACACAAAAATCCTTCAAAGTTAATGTTGTCCATAAACCAACAAATAAAGAACTTTATGGCACAACCCATGAAGGTAATGAAGCAGATCCATTTGATAATGAAGATGCTTTAAAAGTTAGCCATGCATTAGAAGAAAAGAATGCCTTACCAACAACTGAAGAATATTACTTCAGAGGCACAGTCGCTCAATTCTATCATGAACCAGGTATTGGAAATAAAGGTAACAAGAAGGTTTGTTCTTGGTACTATGCTCCAGCACAAACTGGTGGTGAAAGATTTGAAGCCTATCTCGTTGATATTTACGAAGGTGAAAATCAAAGAGAATGGACCGCTGATGATATTTGGCTAGGTGCTACAGCAACCATCAGAGCAAAATTTGCAAAACCATACAATGGTCAACACGAAACAGCAGGTGCTGTCTTCATTAGTGCTACTGGTGATAAACCACAACCAGTTGATGATATCGAAGCAACAGTTGCGAAAGCAGTTGAAGATGGTTCAAAATTACAACACCAAGAAGCATCACAAGCAAAATATATTATTACTGGTTATGTTGTTAAGAAAGACGACAACAATTTCTTCATGGCAGATACCAAAACTGTCGCAGATGATGTTGACGTTAAGACATTATTTGAACTTTATGGAGTACCATCAAATAAGCAAACCAACTTATTAAAAGGTGCAAAAGTTAAAGTTACAACCAAGATTAAGAATTACAATGGCCAAGTCGAAGACAATGGTAACATTGAATCAATCGAATTATTAGAAGCTGGCGAAGCATGGGTCGAAGTACCTCCAACAGCAGCTACTGTTGCTGAAGCTCTTGCTATTATTAATGCCTTAGAAGATGGTGCAACAACAGATGAAAAATATGAAGTTTCTGGTATTGTCACTTCTAAACAAAGCAACGAAAACGATTATGCTACTTATGATTTCTGGATTGGCGCAACAGCTGATGCTACAGACACAATTCAATGCTACAGAGCATTATTAAAAGCCGATTATGACAAATTAAGTGTTGGCGACGAAGTTAAAGTTACCGGAAAACTTCAAAAATATGTCGATAAATCCGGAAATGTTAAACCAGAAATTACTGGTGGTACATGGGTCAAAGTCGAAGGTGAAGGCGGCGAAGGTGGCGAAGGCGGCGAAAGCGCAAAAGTCCTTCTTGTTTACTACGCAAAACCAAACGGAAATCAACAACCAGCAAAGGGTGACCTTGTTGTTGTTGAAGGATTATTCCAAAAATTCGTTAGTGGTGAAAACGTTACTCCAGAAATGGCAAGTGGAACAAATTTAGTTTCCGTTACACCAAAAAACGCATAAGTTTAATACTTATCTAAATTAGGGGCGTGCTTGCACGCTCCTTTTCTTGTGGAGACATTTTATGTATAATAACTTCAGGTGCTTATTTATGAAAAAATATTTATTTGTTTTTACTGCGTTAGTCGCTATTTCGCTTACTTCGTGCCAAAAAGATCCTGGAGAAGTTAAGTTTTCTATTGATAATATAACCGCTACTGAGATTCATACAGATTTACAAAAAGGATTTTTAGAAAGCGAAGATCCTGATTTATATATTAAGCAAAATGATAATTATGAAAATAATTTTGCTAGAAAATCCCAATCAGCGCCTTTAGGTATTAAAGTCACTTATACAATTAATACTGATAATGGAGCGACCGGTTCATATAAAATTGTTACAAGTGAAACAAGTGATTTTGCTAGCAGTTACGAACATCCTGCAGGAAGTAATTCTACCGAATTATATAATTTAAAACTTCACACTAAATATTATTACAAGGTTAAAGCGTATTATAAGAGCACAACTTTTGAAAGCGAAGTTAAAGAATTTACAACAAGCGATTCAAAACTCAGAAACATTAACGCTGAAGGAGTCGAAAATATTCGCGATATCGGTGGATATATGACTGAAAGTGGTAAATATATGAAACAAGGATATGTTTATCGTACCGCTCAGTTTAATTATAAGCACGGAGAAGAAGGGGCTATTCCAAGCGAACCAACTTCAAAAGGCAGAGAAGTGCTTGTTAAACAACTTGGTTTAAAAACTGAAGTTGACATTAGAGAAAAAGTTGATAAAAAGGGAAATGATGAAACAAACGGCATTACATCTTCACCTTTAGGTAGTTCAGTTAATTATGTTAGCCTTCCAATGAGATATGGTGGATCTAACACGATCAGAGAAGAGAATAAAGATAATGTTAAAGCATTTTTAGAATTATGCGCTAGTGAGGAGAATTATCCACTCGCGTTCCACTGTGTTAGAGGAACCGATAGAACTGGTGCGTTAGCCTATGTTTTAGGGGCTCTCTGTGGAGTTAGTAAAGAAGATTTGATTAAAGATTATCTATTTTCTAACTTTGCAAATATCAATGGAGGAATTCTTAAAACTAGTAATATCGATGGAAGTAGTTACTACATCTATGGAATTGATAACGCTACTGGAGATACGATGTCAGAAAGAGCTAAGAGCTATTTAATGGATAGAACTGGTGTTAGTGAATCCACTCTTAATAGCATCATCTCAATTCTAGTTGGATAATTGTTTCAATTATTAGATTATTAATGCATAATAAATATGTTAAGCAATTGAGGAGTTTAAATATGAAAAAACTAATCTTATTACCGTTAGCGACATTATTAATGCTTACTGGATGTAATCAACCTTCTGGTGGAGGTGACGGAGGAGACCCAGAACCAAGCGAACCAGTACTTCTAGTAAAATATGACTTTTCAGCAGTCACTGCTAAAGGATCTAAAATCAACGCGGATGTCGCAGATGATAAATTTGCTTCCTACAAAGTTGATGGAGAAGGGTCGATCACCATTAGTGAAATTAATCTCTTCTATGAAGGAAATGGAAGAGGTGGTGCTTTAGAAAACCAAGGCGGAATGCTTAAATTTGGCAAGGGCGATGAGAACGCTAAACTTGTATTTACCGCTAATGAAACCATCAAAAAAATGGTGCTAAATTGCCATTCATTCTACGTTAGTAGTGAAGAATATCCAGTTAACGATACAAACTTAATTAAAGTTAATGGTGCTGATGCAGTTGCTCTTCCATATAACGCGAATGCTACTGGCGAGGATCTTGAATTTACAATCGATAGTAAAACAGTAACTATTGAAACCGCTAATAACAATCCTACCGAATACACAACTGCTGGTAGAGGGTTCTTATTCAGTCTCACACTTTATAAATAATTAGTTATTAATTTAGACAGGTTCTTAATGACCTGTCTTTTCTTTTTGTATACAATATTTTTATTGGAGAAAATTAGTATGAAAGCCTTAATGATTTTTGCTGATGGATTTGAAGATGTTGAAGCAGTAGCAACTAGAGATGTCCTTGTTAGAGCGGGTATAGAAGTGATCGACGCCCGCATCAAAGAAGAAGAGACAGTTATCTCATCTCACAAAATGTATTTTAATAACTTTAAAAGGCTCTCTGAGCTGAATTTAGGAGAATTTGACGCAATTATACTTCCGGGCGGATCTTTAGGCGTACAGAACCTTTTAAAGAGCGAAGAAGTTATTAAAGCAGTAAGAGCAATGTATTTAGCAGGACGACTTGTTTGTGCGATATGCGCTGCTCCAATGGTGTTAGGTAAAGCTGGTATTTTAGATAACAAACCATTTACATGCTATCCAGGATGTGAAGAAGGAATTAATGGCAAGTATTTAGGAACCGAGGTAGTGGTGTTAGATCAAATAATTACTGCAAGAAGCATGTTATATAGTATTCCTTTTGGTTTAGCAATCATTGAAAAACTATTAGGAAAAGACGTAAGTAATAGAGTGTATTCAGGAATTGCAGGATTAAAAAAGAAATAATTTCGCTATTTCTTGAAATGAAAATAAAGCAGTTATATTCTTGAAGAATAAGATATGAAAAAAGAACCTTTTAACAATAGTAAGTATTTAAAAATTCAAAGAGAATCAATTTTAAAAAGAATCTCTAAATTTGGCGACAAACTCTACCTTGAATTTGGTGGAAAGCTTTTTGATGACTATCATGCGAGTAGAGTGTTACCAGGCTTTAAGAGTGACTCCAAACTTCAAATGTTATTAGGCATTAAAAACAAAGTTGAAGTCATTATTGTTGTTAATGCGAACGATATCGCATCTAATAAAGTTAGAAACGATACATTAATCACTTATCAAGAAGAAGTTGAAAGACTAATCGATACATATCGTGAAGTTGGATTATACGTAAGTAGTGTCGTTATCTCTTTCTATGAAAGTAGTGTCGCTCTTGATACATTTATCAAAAAACTCGAACATAACGATTTAAATGTCTATCGTCACTATAAGATTAATGGTTATCCTCATAACCTCCCACTTATCGTTAGTGAAGATGGCTTAGGAAAGAATGAATATGTTGTTACTACAAAACCTTTAGTAGTGGTGACCGCTCCTGGACCAGGAAGTGGAAAGATGGCGACATGTTTGTCTCAACTTTATCACGAAAACAAAAAAGGAATCAGAGCAGGATATGCGAAATATGAGACGTTCCCTGTATGGAATTTACCTTTAAATCATCCGGTCAATTTAGCGTATGAAGCCGCGACTGTTGATTTAAATGATGTCAATATGATTGACCCATTCCATTTAGAAAAATATGGGGTTCCTGCAGTGAATTACAATCGTGATATTGAGGTTTTCCCGCTTTTAAAGAATATCTTTGAACATATCTATGGTGAATCCCCATATTTCTCTCCAACTGATATGGGAGTTAATATGGTGGGCTTCGCTATTGATGATGAACAAGGTGTCATTAAAGCGTGTAATAGAGAAATCATTAGGCGTTATTATCAAACTCAAAAGAATGTCTATCTCGGTAGATTTAAGGATGAAACCATCGATAAGATGGATATGCTTCTTAATAAAGCCGGAGTTTCTATTACCGCTAGAAAATGCGTTAAAGCATGTCTTAAAGTCGCTGAAGAGAAAGATGAACCAAGTGTGGCGATTGAATTGCCAAATGGAAAAATCATCACTGGCCATAGAAGCGCATTGTTTGGAGCATGCGCGGCAGCTTTATTAAACACTCTTAAGTATTTAGCGAAGATTGATAAGAATATGTTCCTTCTTATGCCAGCTGTGTTAGAGCCAACCAAAGAACTTAAAACAAATTTCTTGCATCGTAGTAATACGAGATTAAGGGCAGAAGAAGTCCTTCTAATCCTCTCCATTCAATCAAGAACTAATCCTCTTGCCGAAATGGCGTTAAAGCAACTCCCTAAACTTGCAGGAAGTGAAGCACATAGCTCTACGATCCTTTCAGAAGTTGACTTAGGAACTTTAACTAGACTTGGTATTAGAGTTACTGAAGAACCAATTTCTTATAAAAAGAAGTTATACACAAAGAATCAATAAGGTCTCAGAAAGGAGATCTTTTTTGTGGACAAAAAAATGTGGAAAACTTCATCCACATATCTTTATTAGTATATCTCTATTTACTTATTACTTTAGGGCAAACGCACGAAATTAAATTCAAAGGTTAATAATCGAGGGTCAAATTTGATCCTCTTTTATTTACTACAACATTTTATACAAATATAATAACC
>CADCGC010000007.1 GCA_902800905.1 uncultured Erysipelotrichaceae bacterium | reverse complement strand
ACTCATAATATGAAGGACGCAATTACTTACGGTGACCGTCTCATTATGTTCCACCTCGGTCATATCATCTATGATGTGAGAGGCGAAGAAAAAAAGAAGCTCACAGTTGAGGATCTTCTTAGAAAATTTGATGAAGCTGACCAAAAGGCTGAAAATGAATAAAGAGGCTATGCCTCTTTTTCTTATCTAGATTCCACTACTATTTTGCGGTTTTGTAATTCAATATCTTTGTTAGTGATAATAATTTTCTTTTTCTTTGTCGCTTGAGATTCAATACGTTTATATAGGTAGTAGAAGATGATAGAAAAGACTGTAACTAATAGAAGAACGACAACATTCATTTCAAATGGATTTGACATGACTTTTGTGATGTCTGTTGCCCCCACCATAAAGATTTGATTGAAGAGGAAAAACATGTAAGAAAGCTTGTCGATTCTAATTTCAGGTAAGCTATTGCAAAACTTAAATAGCATTAAGAACGCAAGCATAGAGAACACTCCAAATAAAGTGTACAAAGCATTTACACCGATGAGGATTGTTGTTGTAGATGGTAACGCTGATAGCTTAATTGAATAGATAATTGTTAATATTGTTGCAGTTAAAGAAATTGAAAAATGAATCAAATCTGTCCAACGATATTTCCCGGTGTAACTTCGATAAGCCACTTTACCAATGTAATAGCCTAGAATATAAGCACTGACAATATATAAAGGAGCAATCCATTTTGAAACACTGGTCTCAACAAAAGCGGCAACTAAGAAAATGAAGAACCCGCCAATTTTACTCTTTTGGAGTAATGGAGTAATTAAATAGCAAAATAGCAAATAGAAGATATAGTAATAATTCCCAAATTGAATTAGAAGTCTTCCATTATATGCACGATATCCAACAAAGTGTTGAAAGAAATTGAAATCTTGGCTGATAAACATCCAAATCAAATTCCAAAATGTAACGCTTAGAATAATAATCAAAGCGGGAATTAAAGCTTTTCTAAATTTGATAGAGTAAAAGCCTTTCACATTTAAGATGATTTTTTGAGAAAGCATAAATCCAGATAACGCAGTTAATCCTTGAACAAATTTGCTCAAATAGATTGAACCAGCAATATTTTCTGGATAGCAAACAAAAAAGATATGAAACTGTAACACTAAAATTGCAGCGACAATACGATAAAGTGATAAGTTGTTATATCTTTTTTTAGTTAACATTTGATTAATTTTAACAATTAATACTGGTCTTTTGCAACGTAGAATACTGCAAGTGAGCCTGGACCGATATGTGCTCCACTGATTAAATCATAATCATAAATCTCAATATTATTGATTCCAGCATTATTTAATGCGTCTTTTAATCTAAGCGCGTTATCCATAACATTACAGTGGGTGATATAGACAATTTGATCTTTGTCCATATCAATATTTTCAATGACAACTTTTGAAAGTTGCTTAATCGCGTTATTAGTGCCAATTGCAGAACCAGCAAAAGCAATCTTGCTTTCTTCATTTCTTTTAAGAAGAATCTTAATATTTAAGATTTTTACAAATCTTGCTAAAGCCTTGCCAACTCTTCCGGTTTTAAGAAGGTATTTAATGTTATCAACAGTGAAATCACTTCTCACGAAATGTTTAAATGATTCAGCTTCTTCGACGATTTCTTCAAATGATTTGCCTTCTTGAGCAAGTTCATAAGCGTGAATCGCTTGTAAGCCTTCGCCTAGTCCAGCGGTCATACAGTCGATGACTTCCACGACTTTTTCTTTCTTCTCTTCGTTAATAGCGTCTCTAGCAACACAGGCAGAGTTATAGGTTCCAGAGATGCCTTTCGCCATAGTAAAACAAACGACTTTGTTGCCTTTTTCTACTTCTTCTCTAAAAGCTTCTTCAAATTGTCCTGGGCCGACTAAAGAAGTTTTAACTTCTTCACCTTCCGCCATCAATTCGTAATATTTCTTAGAGAATTCTTTAATATCAATTTTATCTTCGTAGCATAAATATTCATGACTTCCGATTGTTAAATGGAGGCTCATGATTTTTATGTCTAAATTTTTATCTTTTCTAATGTAGTCAAATAAGTTGCTAACTGCGTCAGCAATAATCTTAACAGCCATTTACTTACCCTCACTTTCTCTGCAAATATTAAATTTGCAAGGTTAAATAATATGCTCAAATATATGGTTTGTCAAATAACGTATTTCTACTTGCTATCAATACTTTCGACATCAAATTTGAAGTCTTGCCACTTCCCACCCATAAGTCGATGAAGTTCTTCAGTTAATAAGAACCATTTCATAACTATGTTATGTTCTGGATAGAATTCATGGAATATTCCATCAAAGAAAGTATAGAATCTTGTCACATCAGTGCACATACCATATGTTGGTAAGTCCGCTAATTTGACATTTAATGTCACTTCTTCACCTTTTCTAGTTCCAACATATGTTAATCCGCTTCGATTAAGAGTAAGTTCTCCTTCTCCTACTATTTCGGATGTTTCTTTGTTTTTAAGAAGTTCATAATCAGGAAGCATTCCTAATTTAACTTTAACTTTGATTTCAAAATTTGGATCTTTAACTTCTTCTTTCGCGTTTTCTCTTTGTATTCTAAACCATTTGGTTTGAGTAGCAGGAATCACGCATTCTTTACTAAATGGATGCATCTCGTATGTATCATCAAGAGTAGCGCCATTCCCACATTCAGAACAATAGATTTTATCTCCTTCGCTTCTCATGACATAGTCCTTTTTACATTTTGGACAATAATATAGAAGTGTGTCTAATCCTTCAGCGGCTTTGCCTTTTGTCTTATAGTGATATTTCTTCTTTTTGTTCCATTCGTAGTCATCATGATAGAGAAGTTCATTCACTCGGTCTTCAATTTCTTCAGCACTCATTCTTTCTAAATCATCAACTGTAAACATAATGTCTAACACCGATTCAACAGTGCCTGGTCGATCAGTTGTGTTATATTTTGGACAAGAGAGATAGCCACCTTTAATTAATGAATAATAAACAGGAACTCCCATCTTTTTAAGAAAATTGCCAGTTCCAGAGGCCACCGGTTGATTCGCTCCGCTGATTGAACTCATCCCTTCAGGATAGATAGAAACAACTCCGCCTTGTTCAATAATTCTTTTCATTCTCATCATTGGTTTGACTTCAAAAACAAAGTTCTTTTTAGGAATGCAGCTCACTCCATTAACTGTGCCAGAAAGATGCGAACGGAAAAATTCGTTATACCCAAGAACATGGTTCACTCTTTCTTTGAGATAGGCAGAGTTAAAAAGGTAGTCCGCTCTTGAAGCGTGATTAGAGATCAAAATATATGGGCCTTTGACTTTTGAAAAATTATCTTTCCAAAAGATCTTTGGATTATATTGCCATTTGAGTACTGTTCTAGCAACAATCTTAAGGACACCATAAAATAGACGATTAGGCCTATTAATCTCTTTTGTGTTTAATTCTTCTGCAATAGTTTGTTGTTTCTTTTTCATTATATTTATAATATAAGGAAACCAGTTCTTAAATCAACAGAAAAAGAGCATCTAGCTCTTATTAGATTCCTGTATAGTGAGACACTACTACCCAAACCGCTAATAGGATAAGGATGATGCCACCAACGATACCAGATATTTCATATTTTCCTCTTAGGAGTTTAACGATTTGTTTTCCTAAGAATAATCCAACTAAAGAAATTGAGAACGTTAACACCAAAATCATTGAAGTATGTAACCATACGGTTGTTTGATCTGATAATCCAGCGTGTAACGCTACTCCAGCTGCTAAAGCGTCAATCGCAGTAGCGAAACCATAAAATATGACTTCTTTAATAGAGAACAATCTATCTTTCTTTTCTTCTTTTGGTTTTCTCATCTCAAGGATTGATTCAATGAGCATCTTTCCTCCAATGAATAAAAGAAGAGCAAACGCTAGCCAAGTAACAACTTTTGCGGTCACAATTCCAGCTTCCGCTCCAGCAACTTCTCCAGCGATAATTTCCACTACTTCGACAAGCCAGAAACCAATTAAAGGCATAAGAGCCTGCATGAATCCGAAAACAAAAGCAATAAAGAATGATTTCTTTACATTGATATCTTTGTAGGTAAGTCCGTCCGTTAAAGCAACAGAAAAAGCATCCGCAGATAAGCCAATTCCTAGAAAAAATATTTGAAGTAAAATCTCTAAAGTCATATTCCGTATTATAGTCCTATTTTCTTTAAAGAAAAATATTTATTCATTTTTTTAAATAACGGGGTTATCATTTAATTATACAAGGAGCATATTTTTATATGAGCGATTTAAAACAGAGAATCTGTATTATTGGTGCAGGACCTGCTGGTCTTTCTGCTGCTATGTATCTTGAGAAAAAAGGATACACTAACTATGTTATTTACGAAAAATTAAACAAAGTCGGTGGAAAATGTTGGTCACCAAAAATTAAAGTAAAACACAATGGTGTCGAAGAAGAAAGAAGCTTCGAAACCGGCGCTATTATGGGTGCTATCACCTATCATGCTGTTAGTGAAATGGAAGAATTTGGTGGCTACTACCACAAAGGTCCAGATTTCAAACCAGGCGAACCAAATATGAGAAGAGAGTTCCGTAAAGCCACTGGTGAAATCGATCATCCATTTGAACCAAAAGTTGACTTCTCAATTAAGAAGTTACTTGGCTTAGTTAAGTTAAAGAAACAAATGAAAAAACTTAACAAGTTAATGCAAACAAAATATGTCGGCTACGACTGCTATGGACACTTAGGTGTCGCTAAAGGTGAATACTTCGGTATCTCTAAAGGTGTTGATGGACACTGTGGTGCTACTAAAGAAACATCATTCCCAAATTACATTAAAGGAACAAACCCAAATCTTAAAGATTTAGCCTTACCATTTGCAGAATTCTGCAAACTCAACGGTGTTGAAGAAGTCCAAAGAATTTGGATTGCCCCATTCACTTCATTCGGTTATGGCTTCTTTGATGAAATTCCAACCGCATTAGTCATGAAATATCTCGACGTCACTACTGCGTTAGAATTCGTCAATATGCAATTATGGACATGGCAAGATGGAACTCAACAAATCTATGTTCACGTTAATGATAAATTACAACATCCAGCCGTGTTACAAACTGAAGTTGTAAAAGTTGAACGTCCAGAAGGCGCAAAGATTAAAGTTACTGTTAAAGGTAAAGACGGAAAAGAAAAGGTCGAGGAATTCGATAACTTAATCGTCACCACACCACTTGATCTCTTTGCGAAATACGCTGACGCAACCGAAGAAGAAAAAGACTTATTCGGCAGAATCATCCACGAAAGATATATCGACTATATCGCCACCTTCGAAGAAGGCAAGAGCCCAGTTATCTCCGGTTACCTTGTTGAAAACATGGTCCCAGAAAAACTCGGACACGCAATGGTCTATTACAATAGATGGCAACATCTTGGTAATGACTGCCCAGTCACCGTCTACGCTTTAGCGAACCACACTGGTACACCTGATGTCACCTATGAATTCGCACAAAAGACCATGGACGAAGATATGGAAAAAGTCGGCTTCCCAATCAAAGAGAAGTTATATCCACAAGAAGTCTACTACTGCCCACACGTTTCTGCTAAAGATTACGCAGATGGTTGGTATGACAAACTTGAAGCTTTACAAGGTAACAAGAATACATATTACGCAGGTGAAATTATCTCCTTCGGTGATATGGAAGATACCTGTGCTGCTAGCAAAGATATCATTGGAAGATTCTTCTAATCTAATATCAAACAAAATTGAACCAAGTTTAACCTTGGTTCTTTTTTAATAATATTTGTTGTAGTCAAAAGAAAAAATATATTTTATAATATATCGCGAAACCGATAGGAGATAAAAAATGAAAATCGAACAATTATTTGAAGAATACAAAGGTTTAAGAAAAGAACAATTGATCGAAAAAGGACGTGAAGCATACGCTGCTTTTGGCGAAAAAATGGATAGAGCAGGTTATGGCAAGAAAGAAGTCGTCGCTTTCGCAACAATGTTAGTGAGACTCGCTGCTGGTGCTGATCGTTTTGGAACAAAAGAAGAATTAGATTTATTTGAAGCCGCCACTGGTGTTGACACCGATGAATATGAATTTGCTTCAATGACCAAGAACGCTCACGATGAATCTTTCATCAGTGCAATCGATGAAATCGTTGATTCACTCGAAAAAGATGCAAAAGAAGCTGCTTTAAGATTTGCTGCTGTCTTCTTTGCAGCCGACAATCACCTCGGAGAAAAAGAAATCGCGTTATTCAAACGTTTAGAAGCTTAATTATCAATTTAGCATAAGAAGGAGCAAATGCTCCTTTTTTTGTTGCTTTAATAGGTTAATTCTAATTATTATTAGTGTATGAGAACTGTAACTGTTAATGAAATCAGTCAAATTGTAGCGGTCGAAGATTTAGAAAAAGATGGACTTCTATATTTGATTGATTTTAAAACATATGACGGAAATGATATTCCTCTCATTGTTAGTCAATTTGAAAGACTCAAAAATGAGGGAATTAATTTTTCTATTTCCGTAAACGCTGAAGGAAGGAACTTTACTGACTTAGAATTAGGTTTCTTTATCATTTTAGAAAACGAATTAAAAAAGATTAATTATCATTTAAAATTCAGTGATGGGTATAAAAGAGATTACACCATTCAAGATTTGATGAATGCTGACAAGATTCTCGATGAACTCATCGATAAATTAAATGCTTCTTCTTTGTCTCCATTAGAAAGATATCTTGCTATATATGATTATTTAGCAAAGAAGAAATACAAAATGGAAGATAGAGATACCGATTCTCCTGAAGTTCATATCTCTAGAGATATTCTTTCGGTGATGAATACTGATTATATCGTTTGTGAAGGATACGCCAATTTGATGACATATCTATGTAAAAACGTCGGAATCAAATGTTTTAATCAATATCTTTCAGTAAATAACAACGAATGCAATTTGCACGCTAACAATTTAGTGTATATCGATGACGATAAATATAATGTTCATGGACTATTTTATAGTGATGTCACTTGGGACAGTTCTATGGCAAATGAAAAAGAGAGAACTTATACTTTCTGTTTAATTCCATTAGATGATGCTTATCGAATTGGAACTGCAATTGATGTAATGCCATTCTTTCATTTGTTCTACGATGTAAAGAACGCTCTTCTTAAAGTATGTGATGCAGAAAATTATGATCTTGTCGGAAGAAATGTTTGTGTTCTTCCACCATATTATTATGAATATCTTGAAAGTTATGGCGAAGGAATTCTTGGCATTCAAAAGCAAGTTCAAAATTCTTTTAAAGTTGCAATGAATTTATATTTGAAAAACCGAAAATATGCGATTCAAAAAGTTAGAGAAATATTAAAAGAACATTTTGTTCCATCAGATGTATATGACCTTTGTTTAAACGTTCCTTTTGGTTCAACCTTAACATTCTTTGTGGCGGTCTTATGTTTCAATCCTAAATCCACCAATTTTGTGGAGTTTGGAGTTAAACAATTGCTTAAGCATAAAGAAAAGCCATTAAATCGAGAGCTTGGACCATTATCAGGAGAAATTCTCCCGTATTATCGAAGTCAAGATATCTATCGCTTATTAGATAAACTTGAGTCAATGGAAGATAAAGAAATCAACAAACCATATCCAGAACTTGATAGAAGAAGCGTTGAAGATCCATTTAAATTAAACGAGAACTTGCCTTTTGAAGAATGGGTTGTTGAAAAAGAGAAATATTGCAATCTTGTTTCAATCATCAACAAAATTATAAACATTTCCTTATATCCTCTAGCAAGAGACATCATCAAAAAGGATTATCCAAAGGGAGAACCAATATCTTTAATTAATTTCGCTAAAGCTCTTAAGAACGCTTATCTATTTGAAGGAAAGAACGAAGAAGACGCAAATAAGTTATTGATGGATTCGCTTAATTCAACACGAGGATACGCAAAGCGATCATTCAATAAATCAGCGGTTAATTCCTTTAAAATTGCAAATGATAACGATTTATTAAAAGCTAGTGTTTTAACTTCACCACTAGTAAGAAGAATTGAAGAAAATGATGAATATATCAAGATTTACACTGACATAGTGCTTGGAAAATCTAACGACTTATTAAATTTATATTTAATAAAAGAAGATAACAAATGGCATCTAACCGATTCTAATAACATCAATATGCTTTTATCAGATTATTATCATTTTGACGAAACTAAATATAATCAGTTAGCGAAGCAAATTAATCTGGTGAATGATGATTATGGATTATGGATTGAAACAAACTTTAAACAAATGAATTCTGATTTAAATAAATATCGCGATTTCGTAAGCGAAATAACAAAGCAAAATTAAAAGATGGCAAGCTGCCATCTTTTCATTATATTTGACATTGTTAAATATTTCTGTGTAGTTTAGCGAATCTTGGTGATTTACTATCAAGTTCAGCGAAGTCTTTTTCAGTTGGAATATCCGCAATACCAGACGCCATATAGTTACGCATAACACCAGTTAAAATAAATGGTCTAATAAGTACACTATGAAGGATAGCCCAAAGTGCAATGCCAACAAAAGCTGCGGCAATAATCATGAACGTTGCTATTCCAAAGAACGCTCCACCAATAAGAATGAGTGATAAGAATCCCATACCAAAGATTCTACCAATATTGCGAATTAAAGTTTTGCCGTGTTTGAAGAAGATAACAGCACCTTCGCATCCTGCCTTAGCAGTACTGACATCCTTACGATATAAAATCCATCCTAAGCAACAATCACAAAGATAACTAAGTAATGTTTGAATAGCAGAGTCAATTGTGGATGTAATCGCATTACCAGTTTGTCCACCTAATGCAGTGCCAATTTTATTAATGCCTCTACTGATTTGATTGAAGATTGCTTTAATCGCGTTAGTAACAAGATAAAACGCAATAATACTTCCAAATCTTCCTTTAATTTCAGCAAAACCTGCTGAGAAAGTATTGTCTGGTAAAGAGCCTTCTGTAACACCTTTAACCATCATCGCGATTTGAGCGGCTTTAATTCTACTAGCGATAAAAATATTAACTAAGACCGCTAAGATAATCCCAATAACAAAACCAACTGTTAAGCCAATTAAGGCCATATCTGATGATTTATTTGCAATGAAATATCCGGCAGTTGCAGAGCCTCCAAGAAGGATTAGTCCAAATAAATCAACTAGAAACATCAAAAACGAAAACGATAAAACTTTTCTATAGACTTGAAAATTTGTCATAATTAAATCTCCTGACTTTAAAACAATACAAAAAAATTGACTTAAAAGTCAACTTTTTCTAATCTTTCAGAGGATATCTTATACACTAAGAAGTGAATTCCAACGTAGATTAATAACGCTCCAGCGAGGAGAGTAAATTGAATCCAAAGTTCTCCACATAGGAATCCTTTATATGCTTCTCCAATAACTGGTATATATGGGAGAACGATTGTGAATATCGCAAGATAGAATATAAATCCAAAAATTGTAAATAATGTCGACATCACGATTGATTTTCCGTTTTTGTAATAAATAGGGAAGAAGATAATATCCGCAATCGCATAACCAAGAATTGCAATTGCTAAGATTGAGACATATCCTTCTAAAGGAATACCTGGAATTGTTGATGTTAATCCTTGAGTGATTTGTTCTTCGGTTAGAGGGATATTTTGATTAATCAAAACCGCAACTGGATATAAGCATGACATAATTGCAATAAAAACAAATTGAATGATTGAAATAGTCAAGATTCTAGCAAGCACAATATCCTTTTTACGAACAGGGAGTAAGGTGGAATAGAGTAAATCGTTGCTTTGTTGTCCCTTATTAGCACCCAAGAAAATGATTGGATAACAACTAAGAATGTAGATGAATCCCACTGCAATTGGATAAGATGGAATGAGAATCATTAATGGGAAAATGCAAATAAAGACATAGCAGATTGGGTGCATCGCTAATTTGAATTCTTTATAAAGCAAAGCTTTCATGGCTCTTGCTCCTTTCTAAATAGACCATAATTTGTTCAAGGTCTGGTTCTTGTGGCTCTACACCATTTTTAACAAATATGTCTCTTTTACTAATATCGATTAATCCTTCAGTGAAATCTTCTAATTCTTTAAAGGCGATATATTCTTTTTCTAACTCTTTATTTTTGGTTCTGTCTTTGACAAAGAGGTAACCACTAACGAAGTCTTTCTTCATTCCAGAAAAGAGAATTTCTCCATTATGGATATAAGTAATATTAGATGCACATTTGTCTAGGTCACTTGTAATATGTGTTGAGAAGAGAATCGCACGATCTTTGTTTTTAACAATCTCACGGAAAATATCTAATATCTCATCTCTAGAAACTGGATCAAGTCCTGATGTTGGCTCATCAAGAATTAATAATTCCGCTTTGTGTGACAAAGCAATGGCGACAGAGTATTTAACTTTCATGCCACTTGATAATTCTTCTAATTTTTTATCTAAATTTAAGTTAAATAAGTTACATACTTCATTGAATTTTTTCTCATCGAAATTCTTATAGAATTTCTTTGTCACATTCATTAATTGTCTAATAGTCTTATTTGGATAATAGTTAAGTTCACTTAACGCAAAACCGATTCTTTGTTTGTTTTCAAGTTCGTGCTCAGTCATATCTAAATCAAAAGCAGATATCTTTCCACTTTCATAATGAATGAGATTCATAATGCTTTTAAGTGTTGTGGTTTTCCCAGCACCATTACGGCCAATAAAGCCCATAATCTCTCCTGGTTTCACTTCAAAAGAAACATCTTTTAATTCAAACGTTGGATATTTCTTGTTGAGCGATTCGATTTTAAGGACACATTCCATTATTTTTGTCCTCCTATTATGTCATATAAGGAATTCGCTTTAACAATAGCGATTCCTCTTTCTTTATCGCCTAACACCATAAGCGTTTCGCCTTCCTTAATGTCAAACATTTCTCTAGCTTCTTTAGGAATGGTGATTTGACCTTTGGGACCGACTTTAACACTGACGATAAATCTGCCTTCCATATTTTTTTTCATAGTCTTACTTTTCCTACTTTTCTTACTAATTGTACCACTTGTATTACAGGAGTCAATAAAAACAGTACCGAAATAAATCGATACTGTTATTTGTGGTTATTATTTTGAATAATACTTGTGATATTCCTTAAGTAGTTGTTCTTTACTTTTGTGACAGCACGCACAATCACCTGTTGGAAGATGATGTGCTTTCCTATAGATATAAACGCCGATAAGTGTTGCTAAGAAAGCAATGACAGCGATAACTACTAAGATTTCAATCCATAATGTGTTTGGGTTTGTAAACATAATTACGCCCTCGCGACATTCTTCTTTTTGTTATAAACACGAATACCAACAACTGTAATAACTCCAGCAATAATTAAACCTAAGGTTACTGGAAGTGCCCACGCGAGTGTATTGACATCAAAGCATGATAAGAATACATAAACGAAGCATGAACCAATATATGAGGTGATAATCCAGAAGAGTAAGGTGTATTTGAATGTACCTTTCTTGAGTTCTGCTTTAGCAGTAGCACAAGCAGCAAAGCAAGGAATGGTTAGCATGTTGAAGGCAATAAATGCGATACAACCTTGCCAAGAAATACCAGTGGCGTTAATCATTTGAACAACCGCGGTAATACCTTCTTCATCAGCTTCAATTGCTTCAATGATTGCAGGATCACTAACAGCAACTGCACCTAAGGTAATAAATGTCGCAATAACGTTTTCTTTTGCAATTAAACCAGTGATTGCCGCAACAGCGAATACCCAACCAATTGGTGATAAGAGAGAGCCAAAACCAAGAGGTGTAAATAATGGTTGAATAAACATACCGATTGAAGCAAGGATGGAATCTTGCATACTGTCCACCATTTGCCAGTTCCAACCGAAGTTCGATAAGAACCAAATAACGATTGTGGAAGCTAAGATGATGGTAAATGCTTTCTTAACGAAGTGTTTAGCTTTGTCCCAAAGGTGAATCATCAAAGCCTTGAATTGTGGCCAGTGATATTGTGGTAACTCCATAATGAATGGAGCAGCGTCACCTTTAAGGGTTGTGTGTCTTAAGAATAAGACCGCAACAATCGCGACAACAACACCAAATACATACATTAAGTATGTAATCAAATCAACGTGAGCGAATCCAAATACTTCACAAGCACCACCAGCGATAGCGACTAAGATTGGAAGCTTCGCGCCACAAGAGAAGAACGGAATTACTCTAATTGTGGAGATTTTTTCATTTTCATCAGCGAGAGTTCTGGTGTTGATCATTGCAGGAACCGAACAACCAAATCCCATAATCATTGGAATGAACGCTCTACCAGATAAACCAAATTTTCTAAAGATTCTATCTAGAATAAAGGCAACACGAGCCATATATCCTGTATCTTCCATGATAGAGAAGAATAGGAACAAAACTAAGATTTGAGGTAAGAATCCTAAGATAGCAAATAAGCCAGAAAGGACACCATCACAGATAAATCCAGTTAACCAATGTCCATCACCTAATGCACCCACCATTGCGCCATTAACAGCATCAATGATTGCGCTAAATGACATATCGAAGAAATTAAAGAGGATGACACCTGGAGAATTAATACCAGCATCAGTCCAGAACAATCCTTCATAAATTGTTCCTTCAAAGCAAGGAGCAACTCCGTTAGCCTCAAATGCTTGTTTTAAGAATAGGAAGTTTTCGGAGAATGTTAAGTGGAAGACTAAGAATAAGATAGCGGCAAAGATAACTAAGCCCCACACTTTGTGTGTCAAGACCTTATCAATTCTATCTGATTTAGTCTCTTTAACTTTTGATTCTTCTTCCTCAACGTGTCTTGTAATCGCGCTTGAGAAGTTATCAGAGATATAGTTATATCTTTCATCAGCGATGATTGCTTCGATATCATCACCAAATGTTTCATCATTAAATGTTTTTTTGAATTCTTCAACCATTGGGAGAAGATCTTCATGCATTTTTGATTCAATCTCATCATTCTCAACGAGTTTAACCGCGTGGAATAATGGGTTTTCAACATTCTTGCCTTTAAAGGCAATAGTCACATCACCAATGAGGTGTTTTAAGTCTTTGTTATAAACAATTGTGTGACCTTGTCTTGGTGATTTACTAGCGTTATAAGCAGCTTCCATAAGTTCTTTGAGGTTTGATTCCTCTAAAGCACTGATTTTAACAACAGGGACTCCTAATTTTTCTTGTAAGAGTTTTTCATCTAACGTATCACCAGCTTTTTCTAAGACATCCATCATATTGATAGCGATAACAACAGGAACATCAATTTCTAATAGTTGAGTAGTTAAATAAAGGTTTCTCTCTAAGTTTGTTGCGTCAACGATATTAATGACACAGTCAGGTTTTTCATCGAGAATGTAATTTCTAGAAATTACTTCTTCGTTTGTATATGGTGATAATGAATAAATACCTGGTAAGTCGATAATGGCGATATTCTCTTCGAGTTTCTTATAAACACCATCTTTCTTTTCGACTGTAACGCCTGGCCAGTTACCAACGTGAGCGGTACTACCAGTTAAGTTATTGAATAATGTGGTTTTACCACAGTTAGGATTACCCGCTAATGCGAAACGTTTCATATTATTGGTCCTCCTTAACTTCTAAGACTACTAAGCATGCTTCTGATTTACGAAGTGTTAATTCATAGCCTCTAATTGTGACTTCAAGAGGATCTCCTAAAGGAGCTTTTTTACGTAGATAGACTGTTGCTCCTGGAGTCACACCCATATCAAATAGTCTTCTACGAAGGCGACCTTCACCTTCTACTTTCTTAATTAGGCCAGTCTCGCCTATTTTAAATTCATCTAGTCTTTTTAGCATAATTCCTACCTTTCTACGCTACTAGAATTTTGCTAGCAATCGAGCGATCTAATGCTAGTCTTCCTTCTTTAACGGCGATGACCACACCACCATTAATTGAGGAAATAACAGTAATTGAGGAATTAACTAAAATGCCAAGACTTTCAAGATGCTTTTTGGTCTTTTCATCGGTGAGTACTCTCACTACTCTCATTTCGGTGTTGATTGGTGCTAATCCAATTGGCATATCATCTTCCTCCTTTACATAGTTAGTCTCAACTAACCAACATTATTATACTCTTATCATTTTCAATGTAAATAAAAAAGTTAGTTTAGACTAACTAACCTTATTATTCTTTAAATATAAATATATTATTTATTTGTTCATTAGTTCTGCGTGTTTTTTGATTGCTTCCCAAGTTTTATCTGAAATATCGTGTTCCATTTTACACGCATCTTCCATTGCTGTTTCTTCATCAACGCCAAGAGACATGAGCATTTTTGTTAAGATAATATGCTTTTCTAATGTCTTTTCAGCAATTTGAAGTCCACTTTCAGTTAATGTGATTTCACCTTTTTCATTAATTAAAATATATCCGGCTTCTTTGAGCTTATTCATTGCTACTGAAACAGAAGGTTTAGAAAAAGACATTTCTCTAGCAATATCAATCGCATGAACGCTTTCTTTCTTTTGAGAAATCTGTAATATCTTTTCTAAATAATCTTCTTGGGACTCTAATCGTTTCATAATTACCACTATTATAATTTGTTTTTGTTTAAAAGTAGATGTTTTATTGATTAATATTGAATGCCACTATTCAATTTCTTCATAATAGCAAGAAGTATCAATCCCCTTTAGGAATAATTCCCTATTATTGATTTCGTCAGTTAAAGTGTCTTTTAATAGTTCTTTAATTAATATTAAATCAAGCCAAATCCTGGTTGCATGTCCATTTCCTTCCATGAATGGATGAGCAATATTCATCTCTATATATTTTTCCACAATTTCATCAAAAGTAGATTGAGGCATTTTATAGGGTTTGTGGTAAGAAATCACCATTAGAAAAAATAAATCCACCTTTAGAGATTGTTTTTGTTCTTATTATTCCTGCAAAGTCATACAAGCCTTCAAACAAATAAGCGTGTATTTTTTGCAAAGATATTGTTTTGCCAATTTCTTCACTAGTTATTAAATTGGTCTTGTATAGTTGATATGCTTTTTTTGCTTTGCTCATCAATAGGATCGAGTAGGCCTGTTATCCAATCTAATATTTGTTTTTTTACATTTAGATGAGGCGATAGTCAAAAGCAATCTAACACCACTTTCATTGATAACGTCGGAGACATACTTTTTGCCATCAGCAGCATATAATTTCAGTTGTCCACAAATTGGAGACAACTTATAAAAAAGACTGACACTAGATGTATCAGTCTAATTAGTTGCATCTGGTTGCGGGGATGGGACTTGAACCGCATGACCTCCAGGTTATGGGCCTGACGAGCTACCAACTGCTCTACCCCGCGATGTCAGACGTCCGTAGGCACTGAATTACTTACGGTTTTTACGTCTTGCGTTTTCAGATTTGAGTTTTCTCTTTAAACCTGGTTTAAGGTAGAATTCTCTTTTCTTCGCTTCTTGGATCGTACCAGCTTTATTCACTTGGCGTTTGAAACGACGAAGTGCATCATCTAATGATTCATTTTCACGAACGACTACTTTTGGCATGATATTCACCTCCTTGCGATTGCGCTTTAATATGTTACTAGTTTATTTATAAACAAGTCAACAACTTTTTCATTTTTATTATATAAAAAGCGTCCGAAGACGCTCTTAAGTTAATTAAATGATTAATTAGATGATTTTGGTTCCGTTAGAAGTACCAATTCTATTTGCACCAGCTTCAACCATTGCAATTAAATCTTCGTGAGTTCTAACTCCGCCACTTGCTTTAACTCCCATTTCTGGTCCGACTGTTTCTCTCATGAGTTTGACATCGTGAGCGGTTGCTCCACCAGTAGAGAATCCAGTTGAGGTCTTAACAAAGTCAGCGCCTGCTTCCTTAGAAAGTTGGCACGCTCTAACTTTTTCTTCATCAGTTAATAAGCATGTTTCGATAATAACTTTGAGAACTAATTTTCCTGCTACTTCTTTAAGAAGTCTAATCTCTTCTCTAACATAATCATCATGTCCGGCCTTAAGCATTCCAACATTGATAACCATATCAATTTCTTGAGCGCCTTGAGCGATACATAATTTAGCTTCATCAACTTTAGTTCTTGTTAAGTTCATTCCTAGTGGGAATCCGATAACTGTACAAACTTTAACATCGCTTCCTTTTAAGCATTCTGCTGCAAGAGGAACATATGCTGGATTAACACAAACTGACATAAAGTCAAATTGTTTGGCTTCTTCGCAGAGTTTAACGATTTGTTCTGGTGTAGCATCTTGTTTTAAAAGAGTGTGATCAATTAGTTTATTGTATGACATATTTTAGTTTTTTTCTCCTATCCATTATTATAGCAAACAAAAAAGGTCATAGCGACCTTATTTTGCTTCTTCAGTTGCAGCTTTCTTTGTGGTTTTCTTAGCTGGAGCTTTTTTGGCTGGAGTTTTCTTTGCTGGTTCCTTTTTGACTTCTGGTTTAACAACCTTGCCGTCTAATACTTGTGCCTTACCAGCGTAATATCCACATTTTGGGCAAACGTGATGTGATTTAATCATTTCGCCACAGTTTGGGCATGTAACTAATCCTTCAACGTTGAGTTTGAAGTGAGTTCTTCTCATTCTTTTACGTGTTTTACTAATTCTTCTTTGTGGGACTGCCATTTTGGACTTCCTCCTTGTTTTTACCGGTGAATATTATATTTCATTTAATGAAACTAAATCAATATTTTTTGGACATCTTCTAAAAAATCTCTATTTTTATTGATTGTGTCTTACTTTTTGTATGTAACTCTTACTATTTTTCCTGTTTTATTTTCTAAATCAGGGATTTTCACTTCTAAATAGTTAGAGGTGTGACCAATATTTAATTGGTTTTTGTTGTCATATTGTTCAATTAACACCTCAACTTCTTTATTAACAAATTTTTTTGTGTATTCATCCCATAACTTATTTGATAGTTCAATGAGTTTAAGAGTTCTTTCTTTTTTAATTCGTGGATCTATTTGATTTGGCATTCTACTTGCTACAGTTCCTTCTCTACTTGAGAACGGAAAGACATGCAACATGTTGAATCCACATTCTTTAATGAATTCATATGTTTCTAAAAATTCTTCCTCTGTTTCTCCAGGAAATCCCACAATAACATCTGTGGTGATTGCAACATTAGGACACGCTTTTTGAATCATTCTTATTTTGTTCAAAAATTGTTCTTTGTTATATTTGCGGCTCATTCTTTTAAGAACTGTGTCACTTCCTGATTGAAGAGGAATATGAAAATGATTAGCGAGGTTATCACAATTATTGATTAAATCAATCATCTCATCATCAATTTCACTTTCTTCGATAGAGGAAATTCTTAATCGATATAAGTCTTTGATATCAAGCAAATCTTTTACTAAAGAAGAGAAAGAATCGCTCTCTAAATCTTTGCCATATCCACCGACATGGATACCAGTCAACACTATCTCTTGATAACCGTTTTTCACCAAAGAAGTGGCCTCTTTTAGAATTGTTTCATGGTCTCTACTTCTTGATCTACCTCTTCGATATGGAATTAGACAATAACTACAAAAGTTATCACAACCATCTTGGATTTTGAGGTACGCTCTAACATTTTCAGAGTATGTTGTGATGCCTAGTTCTTCGTATTGATATAATCTTGGTTTGTCGTCAGTGATATCAATAACTTCGCCTGGTTTATAGTTTTCAATTAAATCAATTAACTTGTTTCTATTAGAAGTACCAGTAACAATATTTGGTTTAATATCATTAGTGATGAATTTGTGTTGCCCTTGAGAATAACAACCCATAACTACTACGATTGCGTTTGGATAATTGTTTATGAGTTTTCTAATATGTTGTCTTGATTTTTGATCAGCGGTTGCAGTTACTGAGCAAGTATTAATAATCGCCACAGTTGGGTTTTCGTTATCTTCAACATATCCTCTTTCTTTTAAAGACGCGATTAAAGAGTTAATTTCATACGAATTAACTTTGCATCCTAAAGAAATAGTTGTGTAACTTTTCATATTATTTTTCTAAATTAAAGGCAATTACGCTTAAAGCGTACACTGCTGCGGTTTCGCATCTTAATATCCTTTTTCCTAAAGATATTGTTTTGAATCCATTATTAACTAAGAAGTTAGCTTCCTTTTCATCAAACCCACCCTCAGGACCAATTATTACTGATATAGATTGATGATTTTCTTTTAAATAATTTTCAAAATTGTTGGTCTCACCAGCGTTTAGTTCGTACGCGAATAAATTGAGTTCACAAAGATGTTTTTTAACTCCTTCAATTGATTTCTCAAATTCGATAGAAGGAATCTTTTCTCTATGACATTGTTCCGCTGCTTCTTTAGCGATGCTCATATATCTTGGAAGTTTTCTATCAAAGTCATTATTATCAAACTTAACAACTGATCTTTTCCCTTGGAAGAGCACTATTTTTGAAGCTCCTAGTTCAGTAGTTTTTTGAATCACAAATTCAATTTTGTCTGACTTTGCTAAGCCAAAAAATAACGTAACACTTGTAGGAAGTTCGCTATTTTTAAGAATTGGTTCTTGAATTTCAATTAATAATGGGTTGGTGTTTTTTATAAATGCAAGATAGACATTTTGCTTTTCATCCACTACTTCGATATTGTCTCCATTTTTAGCGCGCATCACTTTTGTTAAATGAAAAATATCATCTTTATTCAAGATGACTTTGTTATTGATAATAGAGGCAAAATATCTTTGCATATTAAACTAGGAACACTCCGTGTCCGTCTTTGAGGTTTGCTGAATTGTAGTAATATAGTCCAACTAAGGTATTAAAGAAAACAAAGACAACGATTGGAAGAACAATTGCCACTGCGATATGAAGTGGAGTTAATAAAATTAATAAAACAATAGCGGTAGCTAATACTGCGGAATTAATTAATCCATAAATAATACCAGCAACATGTTTTCTTAAATAGAAGAAAGGGATGCCTAAGAAGCCACATAAAACAAATAATGTTAAAAGTGTTTTTCTTTTACGTGGATGGTAATCAATCTTTACATCACCAGAATCAATTCTTGAAGTCACTTCAACTGTGTCACTACTGACACCTTCAAAAGGACGTTCAACACCACATATTGGACATCTATCTTTATTAAATTTATCAATTCTTGAATTACAATTTTTACAAACAGGCATTTTTTTCTCTTTTCCTATGCAATATTATTGCATGAATTATTACTTCATTCAAAGAAATATAAAAATATTCTTTATATTTTGATACAATGTTTAAGAATAGGTGAGAAAAGTATGGATTATTTAATTCTTAATAATGACCAAAAAATCCCTTCATTAGCGTATGGTACTTGGTTAATTAATAACAAAGACGCTTCTAAATGTGTTCAATTGGCGTTGAAATATGGTTATCGTCATATTGATACCGCTCAAGCGTATGGAAATGAAAAGGGAGTAGGAGAAGGTATTAGAGCTTCTGGACTTCCCAGAGAAGAAATATATGTCACTTCCAAAGTTATGGCGGAAATCAAATCATATGATAAAGCCAAAAAATCGATTGATAAATCTTTGAAAGATTTAGGATTAGATTATATTGATTTAATGCTAATCCACTGCCCACAACCATGGGCCCTCTTTAGAGGAAAGAACAAATATTTCAAAGAAAACATTGAAGTTTGGAGAGCGTTAGAGGAAGCATATAAAGAAGGTAAAGTTAAGGCTATTGGAGTTTCTAACTTCAATATCGAAGACCTTCAAAATATCCTTGATCACTGCGAAATCAAACCAATGGTTAATCAAATCTTAATCCATATTGGCGAAGTACCAGTTGATATTATCAAATTTTGTTCAGAAAACGATATTGTCGTTGAATCATATTCTCCTATCGCTCACGGAAGAGCGTTAAATAACAACGCAATTGTCGAAATGGCAAATAAATATAATGTTTCAGTTCCACAATTATGTATTAAGTTCACATTGCAACTTGAAACAGTCTCCATTCCAAAAGCGTCTAGTGAAGAACATATTAGAGATAACACTAAACTCGACTTCACAATTAGTGAAGAAGATATGATAAAATTGATGAAATTAAACGAAATTGATTATGGCTTAATCTCACTATGGCCAGTCTATAACAAAAAGAACAGGACTAAAAAATAATGACAATTGAAAAGAAAAATAAATTGATTTACTCAGGAGAACTATTATTCTTCTCCATCACATTCCTTGTTTTAGGAATCCTTGAGCTTCTTAAAGTAATCGTTTTAAGCGATCGTTTTCAATTAATCTTTAAAATCGTCACTATGGTTGGCGCTACTTGGTTAGTTGTCGATTTCCTTTGGACTTTATTAAGCCCAAAAAAGAAAGCAAATAACGATATCTTAGATAAAATCATCATGCTCCCACTCGCGGTCTATTTATATTCATTCGACATTGCGGGATTTGTAGTCGCTAGACCATATGAGTATTATCAAATCGGAGTGCCAATCGCTTTCTTCTATATCGCTTGTGCTTATGCCTTCCAAGGCGTGTATCACTACTATCGACCAATCCCACTACTTTTACAGGCTATCGAAGAAGAGAAATTAGCGAAAGAAGAGAAAGAGAAAGCTGTCGAAGCAGAAGTAGTTGAGGCTGAAACAGTTGAAGAGCAAAAGCCAGAAGACGAACAGAATTCATAAAATTTTTATTAACATAGTTAATAACAAATACTTTTAAGAAAAAAATAAGAAAATCAAAAAATCGCCCTCTTATTAAAGTGAGAGGGTTTTTCTATACCATCATAGGAATCATAAAGGAGGACATTTATTATGCCTGTCAACAAAGGCCTACTACACGAAGATGAAATGATTGCTTTTCTTAACAAAAAAGAATAAAAGAACTAGGTTCAAAGGTCTATTTTGCAGAAAGGCGCAGGTAAAAAAATAGCCTTTCCTAAGAAAGACTATATTCTTTAAATCCTGGTCGGGACGACAGGATTTGAACCTGCGCCCTTCTGCTCCCAAAGCAGACGCGATACCAAGCTACGCTACGTCCCGGTTTTTGGCGCGCTAGACATGATTCGAACACGTGACCCTCACATTCGTAGTGTGATACTCTATCCAACTGAGCTACTAGCGCATGCAGTCGGATTGATGATTAATCTTCAACCCGACAATTCTAGATAGAATTGGAGGTTCCAGACGGACTTGAACCATCGATTATTGAGTTGCAGTCAACTGCCTTACCAACTTGGCTATGGAACCATATCTGCAGCGTTATGTATTGTATCACTGCAGACTTTTTCTATCAAGAAAAGATTTAATTATTTTCAATTCTCTTTTTTCTTGTTGATTTTTTCATAAGAGAATTAATGACGAAATATGATATTAAAGCAACCGCTCCAGCAATAATTACTATAAATAGTACTGTTGCCCAAGTAGGAAGATTGTTACTCTTGAAATTCTCCCACATTTTCATGACATATTTATTGTTATCGCCATAATCTTTCATTACAGCGCAACGATTTAATGTCTCTTCATTAGGATATTGGCAGAAGAATTGTCTACCAACAGAAATGTTTTGATGCTCAACACCTTCTTCGTCTTCATATGTGAATGGAAGATAACAATCGCTATAGAAGATAGCGTCAGCGTCAAGATCATATTCTTCAATAGTATCTTTAAAGAAATATCTAAGATCAACGGCTTCTAATTCTCCAGCCGCCACCATTTCAGTGACATTTGAGAGCATGCCATAAGTCTTATGAACTTCAACGATATTCCCTTCTTCGTCTTCTTCTTCAACCATAACCGGTAATAAATCATCAACTGTAGTTGGAACATCTTCTAATTCTTCTTCGGAATAATAGAGTAGTTCATTATCTCTATCATTGTTATCTCTAGAGAAGTCAGAATAATCAATCGCAGCGATATCACCACTCACCGCATCATAAGAATAGACTTGGAATTCTTCATCAACGTAGATTTCACCAGTTCTATAGTCATACCAGTCACGAACTAATTCAAGAATTGAATCGCCAGCGACAAATGAAGTGTATCCAGTGTAATTCATGTTTTGAGCAGCGTTAACTGGGTCAGAAAGGAAATCTAAGAACATATGAGCTAACTTATATTGTTCTTCTGAGCGATCACAATCAGGCATCACCCAAACATCCATCCAAACGTTAGAACCTAATTCTGGGACAGAATAATAAAGTTCAACTTCTTCACTAACTTGAGTTAAGTCTTCACCTTGATCCATCGAATAAACCGCATCACCACTCCAAGCGAAGTTGATGCCAATTTTCTTAGTGATAATATCTTGTTTACCACTATCGACTTCAAGACCAAAGACATTCTCCTTTAAAGCATCCAAAGATAATTTAACTTCACTAACAGATTTTTCATCACATCTATTAAAGATATCAGAGAATGCATCTTTATATTGTTGTAAAGTCATTGTGCCGTTTTCATATTTGGTTTTGATTTCAGCAAATTCATCTTTATATGTATATAAGACACCTAAAGCATAAGTATCACGCATTGAGTTTTTAACAGAGATGGTACCCTTATATTTAGAATTCCATAACGCTTCAACACTTTGCATGTCATTAATAATCTCATCGAATTCAAGACCGCTAAATCCAGGATAATCAGGATTGAAAAGAAGCCCGAGAGTTCCCCACATATATCCCACTGCGTAATCAGCTAGAACGATATCTGGTTTATCATATTGAGGAGCCTTAATTGCGTCTAAAATGCCTTTAACACTTGCACTAGCATAAGTTTCATATTTAGGAATTGTGTTTCCGTTTTGATATAAAGGAATCGCCATCTTTCCAGAGACAATCTTTTGCGCCATATAATCGGAAACGTTCATTAAATCATAATGAGATTTTCCTGTTTGAAGTTCGCTATATAGAGTTTCATTAGTGTCACTAGTATCATAAATGACCTTAACACCTTTATAGTGTTTTCCTTCTTGAGTGGCTAATTCATCTAAATAATTTTGAACAGCCTCACTCTTTTCGAATTGAACCACCATATCTTCTGGTTCAGATTCATCTTCTTGAAGATAAATGTAATCTTCACTGTTAATAACTCTTAAAAGAAGATATCCAGAAGCATCAGAGCAACTAGTTAAGCCACTAGAAGCCGCAAAGATAAGAGGAGCAACTGCTAACCATTTCATTTTCTTATTCATTAGAAGGCCCTCCTTGTTTTTTCTTTTTTGTCTTGACGATTTTTATAAATAGAGACACCAATAACCGCAAGAATAACGACAACAAATAAGATTGTTGTTAACGCTCTCATTTCTGGTGGGATTGGTCCTTTCTTAATTTTTGCTTGAATTAATGTTGATAATGTTTCAATCTTCTTTTCTCCTGAAAGAAGTCCACTACCACGAGTAAAGGCGGTAACAATGAAATCATCTAAAGATAAGGTGATTGATAATAAGAATCCAGAGAAGACACCTGGCATAATTTCAGGAATAATAACTTTGCCAAGAGCTTTACTTGGAGAAGCACCTAAATCCAAAGCAGCTTCATATAAACTTGGATCCATTTGTTGTAATTTTGGTTTAACAGATGTGTAAACAAATGGAATTGATAAACAAATATGACCAACAAGTAATGTCCAGAAAGAGAACATATAGACATTGATAATGTTACCAATAAACACAAACATAACTGTTAAAGAGAACGCAACGACGATTTCAGCGTTAACAACAGGAATCTGTGTCGCTAAATCAATCGCTTCTCTCGCTCTTTTTTTAGAATAGAAGGCACCAATAGCACCTAATGTACCTAAAATAGTAGCGGCTAAAGCAGAAGTGATAGCAATAATTACTGTATTAGCAAGAGCAGTCATTATTTCTTCACTTTGGAATAAGCGAGGGAATAAATTGAATGAGAAGCCTGTCCATTCACCAACGTTTGTCGCTTCAGTAAAAGAGAAAGCGATTAAAACGAGAACAGGAAGATACATCAAGATAAGAATGAGGTAGATGTAACAACGACCAATAATTTTCTTTACCATTGTCCTGCCTCCTTCTCATCGTCTTTACCGAATTTTTGAGAAATAAACATAGTAACAGCAATGAATAACAACATGACAAACGCCATAAATGAACCATCGTTCCATGCTTTATTAGTGAATTCGAGTTCGATGTAATTGCCAAATAATGTAATCTTGCCTTCTGATAAGACATCAGAAATGACATAGCTTGACATTGTAGGCATAAATGTCATCAAGCAAGCAGAAACAATTCCTGGAATTGCTTGAGGAATGATGTTTTTAAACATGACTTGTGCTGGGTTTGCACCCAAATCACCAGCAGCCTCTATTTGAGACTTATCAAGCTTTGTCATTGTTGTGTATAAAGGCAAAATGACAAATGGTAAGTAGTTTTGAACCATACCGATGATAGTCGCTAAATATGGATGGGTACCACCATTGATACCAAACCATGTTAATAAGTCTCTAGTTGCACCAGTTCTTAACACGAAGTTAATCCACATTGGAGCAACAAACAAAGTAACAAGAACTGCGTTTTTATTAATTTTCTTGTCCGCTAAGAAATAAGCAAGAGGGAAACCAATAATTAAACAAATTAATGTTGTAATAGTTGCGATAAATAATGAGACAAACAAGACGTTAATCTTACTTGGGTCAGTAAAGAAATTAACGAGTGGTTGCCAGCTAAATTCGAAATGCGCAGTGTGAGTTGCTGGATCAACAACTTCATATGTAAACGCATAGAATAAAATGATTACAATAGGTGCGAAGATGAACAAAATGAAGAAGATAATATAAGGAATACAAAGATATTTTCTTTGTAAAGCAAAGAATCTTTTGGCCTTTGCTTTTTTATCAGCCTTTGGTGTTTTTGTCGCGGCCTCATTCGACTTCATATTTACTTAAGTCACCTTTCAACACCAAGCGAATTTTGCTTGGATCAACGATAACTGAAACAAGGTCTCCCTCATTCCAAGTATCGTCAGTTGCAAGAATATAATCTTCTTCTTCAGCAGTTCTAACCAAAACTGCATAGTGGTCACCTTTATAAATTGTTTCAACAACTGTTCCGTTAACATTACCATTATCATGACCATCGACAATTTGAACATCATTAAAGTCAATTGATGCGATGACATCAGCGTCATCTAAATCATATTTTTTGCCATCTGGGCCAATAAGGTATAACGCATCATCAACATGGCTGCCTTTTAATAGTTGAGTGATATCAACATCAAATTCGGCGTCAGAAATAATGAGTTTGTTATTCTTATCAAGATAAGCTTCTGGATAAACGTTTTCAGTTGAGCTTCTCTTCATGATTTGAATGTTTTCTGGTTCAACATCGATATAAACAAATGAATCTTGTGCGTAATCTTTTGTTGATTGGGCAACGATTTCAGATTTGCCCACCATTAATACGTATTCATAATGAATACCTTTGAATATTTTGGTGACAATTTTGCCTTTGAGTCTTGAATCATCACCTTCACCCTTAACTGGTGTCATTTCAACGTCTTCTGGACGGACAACAACATCAACTTTTTCATTAAGTGGGAAGTCGTCAATACAATCGAATACACGATTTAAGAATTTAACTTTAAGTTTTCCCACCATTGTAGCGTTATAAATATTGCTTTCACCAATGAAGTTAGCAACGAATGCGTTAACAGGTTCGTTATAAATATCAATTGGGTTTCCAACTTGTTGGATAACACCATCTTTCATAACAACGATTGTGTCACTCATTGTTAAAGCTTCTTCTTGGTCGTGTGTAACATAAATAAAGGTAATGCCAATCTTCTTATGCATATCCTTTAATTCGAGTTGCATTTCTTTTCTCATTTTGAGGTCTAATGCCCCTAATGGTTCATCAAGAAGAAGAATTTCTGGTTCGTTAACAATCGCTCTTGCAATGGCAACACGTTGTTGTTGTCCACCTGAAAGAGTGGAAATATCACGATTTTCAAGATCTTCTAAATCAATGATTTTTAACGCTCTCATCACTTTTTCATCAATTTCTTGACGTGTGAAGTGACGATATTTAGTAACTGTTTCACCCTTTTTGTTTACCTTTTCATAAGGAATCTTTTTAAGTTTTAAACCAAACGCGACATTATCGTAAACATCTAAGTGTGGGAATAATGCATAACGTTGGAAGACCGTGTTAATTGGTCTTTTGTGTGGAGGAATGCGGGTGATATCCTCACCATTTAATAAAATTTGTCCGCTGGTTGGAGTCTCAAAGCCTGCGATCATACGGAGCGTTGTAGTTTTGCCACAACCTGATGGCCCTAAGAACGTAACGAATTCGCCCTTAGCAATATCAAGGTTGAAATCATCGACGACTGTGTTATTGCCAAATGATTTTGTAACACCTTGAAGTGAGATAATATAGTCTTTTTCTGCCATAATGTATCCCTAACCTTTCATAAAACGAGTGAGAATATTTATTCAATATTTCGTGAAAAAATATATATAAAAAACATAGAAAAAACAAACAAAAATTTTTGCATCAAAATTCAAATCGGTTTTTCAACGTTTGAAAATTTTGACTTTTTCTTGATTGTATCTAATTTTTTTCAAAATAAAAATTTGCGTATTTTTTATCACTTTTTTTGACAGAAAAACGCTTAAGAATTATACTTAAACAAATAGTTAGAAAAATATGAAGAAAAAATTACTATTATTCACACTAATTCCACTACTGCTTTTAGGGCCAGTAAGTTGTACTCAAAATGAAGGCTCTGGAAAAGTGTTTTTGCATTTTGGAAAGGTCCATGAAAGTAAGCCAGAAAGAGTTAGTGAAATCTCTTACGATGAAATATCTAGTTTAGTTGAGGGCGACTTTAAACAATCTTTCGCTTTCGTTCTTTCAAACGAGGGTTGTACATGTTGGAAATCATTTGAACCAATTCTCGCTGAATTTAACTATAGATATAATTTAGATATAAAGCATATTGACTACACTGAATTTGAAAAAGAAGGAAGAAACAAATATGGACTCCATATTGTTGGAGTTGAAACACCAAGCGTTGCCTTCTTCTCAAATGGAAGCCTCATTAGACAAGCTATTTATAGAGGCGCATCAAAAGACATTTTTACCGATACAACAGGTAAAGAATTTGAAAAGTTCTTCTTTGAAAACGCTGTGTTGCCAAAAATGTATTATGTCGCAAGAAGCACTCTTGATTCATATATATCCACTAATAAAGACTTTAATTTATATGTCGCAAGAAGTGAGTGTGGAGACTGTAATACAGTTAATTCAACAATCCTAAATGATTGGAATAAGAATGTAGAAAGCGCAAGAAACCCATTATATATCTTTGATATCCAAGAATATCATCCAGGTCGTAAACCTAAAAAGGCAGAAGGCGAATCTGACGAACAATACAATGCTCGCGAGGATGTAATTGAGTATAATCGCAAAAACGAAATCTACCAAGGTGTCAAAGATCAATATGGATTAAGCACAAAAAATAATCCTGATTTAGGATTTAGTACCGGTGCTGTTCCAACCTTCCAACATAGAATTGGAAATGTAATTGATGATATGGCGGTAATATTAAACGATTCCCTTGTAAGCGGAACAAACAACATAGTTAGTTCATATTTCACCGCTGATAGAGTTAGCAAAATGAAATTCCTTGAAGGAACAGGAACAAAATATGTTCTCGATGGAATTGCTCTTAAGAATGATGAAATCGGCAGATGGGGTTATCCAGATAATTCCGCCCAAGTTGAAAGACATCGTCCAATCTTAAATCTATTCTTGGACAAATACACAAAATAAAACTGGCAATGCCAGTTTTTTAATACTCAATTACTTTTTGATAGAAGCTATCTAGTTTTTTGTCGACTTCCACCGCTAGTTTTGATCTCAATTCAGGAGAGATAAATGCAGCGTCTAACGAATTCATCAACAAATGTCTTACTTCATATTTTGCAAATTTAAATACTTTGAATAAATGACGATATTCCTTCAATACATCAGTGTTACTAACTGTCATATTATCGGAGTTAATTGTAACGAGAATACCATTCTTCAAAAAGTCACTTAGAGGTACCGTTTCATAGTTAGGAAGCGATGTTGTTTGAAGATTACTTGTAGGACAAAATTCAAATGCAATTCTATTCTCTGTCACTTTTCTAACATTCTCTCTAGTGAGATCAAGATGGACACCATGTCCAATTCTTTTTGCGTGTAATAAATCAATCGCTCTAATAACTTCTTCACTACCGCAAGCTTCTCCGGCGTGAATGATAATATTTGCTCCACCTTCTTTAGCTTCATCAAATAATTCCTTATAGAAGTCACCTGTATGGAAGGCTTCTGGTCCCGCTAAATCGACGCAACAAACCTTATCGTTTTTATACTTTACTGCCAATTTAACCGTTTCCCTATTTGTTTCGTAGTCTGCTTGTCTCATACAGCACAAAATCAAATTAGCGTCAAAGTTCTCTTTATCCTTAAGAGCACTCTTGAGCCCACTAAGAGCAGAAATAACCGCATCTTCTTGGCTCATTCCTTTCAAAGTATGGAGTTGAGGAGCGAATCTGATTTCAGCGTAAACATATCCTGCTTCATATAGTCTATTAACTAAACTCTTAGTCGCATACGCTAAAGAGAACTCATTTTGAAGCAATGAACATGGTAGGTCAAATCTAGTAAGGTATTCTTCTAGACTAGTACATCCTTCAGGAACGTATACATTTTTAGGGAAATCATCTCCTAGTTCAACATGATTATATTCTGATAAAAATTTAAAGTCCTCTAATGAAAGAGAGCCGTCTAAATGCAAGTGTAAATCAATCATAATTTTTCTCCGTGAAAATTATACATTATAAAAAACTATTTTAAAACGAAGTCGTTTGAATTATCATTAAAACGAAAGGAATTCATAAATCATTATGTGCAGAAAAAAAGATCCAAATAAAAAGGGCTTCTTTGGCGAATTTAAAGAATTCATCACACGTGGTAATGTCTTAGACATGGCTGTTGGTGTCATCATTGGTGGCGCTTTCACTGCTATTGTTACAGCGTTAACATCCGGAATTCTTCAACCGATCATCAACTTTATCATTGCTAAAATCGCAAATGGTAACTTAGAATCCGCTAGAACCGTTTTAGGTGAAGCAGTTATTTCCAATGGCACTACTACAATGCTTTGGGATTTAAACGCCTACCACGTTCTTCCAGATGGCTATGCAGTTGATTGGGCATCCACAATCTACATTGATTGGGGTTCATTCATCTCCGCCGTTATTAACTTCTTATTAGTTGCTCTCATCCTCTTCATCATTATTAAAACAATTAATAATGTACATAAAGCAGGACAAGAAGCAAAAGCTAAATTAGAAGAAAAAGTCGAAGGAAAACAAGAAGAAAAGAAAGAAGAGAAATAATTCTTCTAGCTTCCTTACAAAACAAGTGGTCATTCATTGGCCACTTTTTTGTATATCGTTTCAACGTATCTCTTTATTAAAGAGAACACTAATTCAAATCTTCCTGTATACCATGGATCTTCAACCTCAAATCCATCATCATATTCTGAAATAAGGTGGAATTTAGGCGAATCACCAAACATTCTTCTTAAGTAATATAAATTATTACTATCCATATAGAAAATATAGTCAGCTTCTTCAAACTCTTTAGTAGTAATTCTTGTCGCATAATGCCTATCAAAGCTTATGTTATGGATAAGAAGCACTCTTTTCATCGGTTGATAAATATCATTACCTATTTCTTCTAAAGAAGTTGCACGAGATAAGACATAGATTTTATCTTCAAGACCATTCTCTTGGACAAGTTTCTTCAGCAATATTTCTCCAACTGGAGAACGACATATATTTCCATGACATATAAAGATAATATTCATGTGTCTAGTATAACAAAAAGACCTCGAAAGGTCTTCTTGTTTATTAATTTATTAATTAATATTAAAGTTTGTCGTTTGAACCAAGGACATCAGTAATCTTATGTTTAACGAGTTGTTTGACATAAGCACGACCATCGCCAATATATTGACGTGGATCGAAGTGATCTGGATGTTCTTCGAAGTGTTCTCTGATACCAGCAGTCATTGCTAAACGGAGGTCACTATCAATATTAATCTTACAAACTGCCATTCTAGCGGCTTGTCTTAATTGTTCTTCTGGGACACCAACAGCGTCTTTTAAGGCACCACCATGAGCGTTGATGATATCAACGTATTCTTGGTTGACTGAGCTACTACCGTGTAACACGATTGGGAATCCTGGGAGTCTCTTGCTAACTTCTTCTAAGATGTCAAATCTTAATGGAGGTGGTAAGAGTTTTCCGGTTTTTGGATCTCTTGTACATTGTTCTGGTTTGAATTTGTAAGCACCATGGCTTGTTCCGATAGCGATAGCTAAGCTATCAACACCAGTTCTACGAACGAATTCTTCGACTTCTTCTGGTCTGGTGTAACTTTCGTTACCATGTTCAACTTTAACTTCGTCTTCAATACCCGCTAAAGTTCCGAGTTCAGCTTCAACTGTGACATATGGAACGTGTGCGTGAGCGTATTCAACGACCTTACGTGTGATAGCGATGTTTTCTTCGAATGGTTTACTTGAGCAGTCAATCATGACGCTGGTGAAACCACCATCGATACAATCTTTACAAATTTCGAAATCTGCGCCGTGGTCTAAGTGTAAGACGATTGGTAAACCTGTGTCTTCAACAGCAGCTTCAACCATCTTCTTTAAATAGACTGGTTTCGCATATTTTCTAGCTCCAGCAGAAACTTGAAGAATAACTGGAGAATTGCATTCTTTCGCAGCTTCGGTAAGCGCTTGAACGATTTCCATGTTGTTGCAGTTAAAAGCACCGATGGCGTAGCCACCTTTATATGCTTTTTCAAACATTTCTTTTGTGTTAACTAATGGCATTTTTTTTACTTCCTTTTCCGTTGTTATTATACAATTATTTTAAAATTATTGTATATAAATATGATAATCAAATTGTTTCGCACCAAGAATCAACTTGGTTAACGAATCCGTTATACGCTGTCGCATCAGCTTTTTCACTGATTTCAGTGTGGTTGCTATTTCTAAAATAGAAATATTCGTGCTCTATACCTTTAGCTTCTAACGCGGTTTGGAGTCTTGCGTATTGTCCAATACCAACGATAGAATCTTTGCCAGCATAAGCACAGACCATCTTGTAGTTATTTGTGCTGTTATTAATCCAATAAGTAACTGAGAGTAAATCTTCTCCTCCACCAACTTTAGTCATTAATGTTGATGCAGCGTTTGGATTAGTGATAGAAGTCTTAGAACTATCAGTGCTTGCCTCAACATCTTCTAAAGTATTTGGAATACCACACATTCCATTTGCGATACGCATAGTTTGATATTCATTCCAGTTATATTCTTCTCCTGCAACTCTAAGTTCGGTGATATTTCCGTTTGACTCTTGAGTGGCGATTGAAGAGGCAGTAAGTCTTCCATCAAGCGCTTCATCTGTTGGATTAGCAAACGCCTTCCAAGAATCTGGTTTGATATCAACTGGACCGACTGCGTTTACCACAAAACTGATAGGTATCGAGCTATTTTGTCCTCTTGAGTATGAATATAGCATCGCTAAATGGGATCCACTTGACGCTCCTCCGATAACTAAATTTGTTTTAGTTGTATCAAAATCTAAATCATTAAGAGCAGATTTAATTGCCTTAATACAAGCATCAATTTCATCTAAATCTCTAAAAATAGATAGGGAACGATTATTCATATCTTTACTAAGTAAAGTGTATTTAATTGTCGCTGTGATATATCCTCTATTAGCGAATTCATAGACATATGGATTAACATCTGATTTAAATCCACTAACCCATGCACCACCATGAATAAAGAGAATAACAGTGTGCTTATTGTTTTTAACAAGATTTTTAGGAACGTATAAATCAAAATTGTTAATGTCTCCATTTGCTTGATAATCTTGTCCACTATTAACATCATATTCAGCGTACACTCCAGTTTTATATGAGTTAGTGATAACTCCATTTTCACCATAGTGAATATTCTTAAAACAATAAGCGTTACTAACCGCTGAATTGTCTCTTGCAACTACTCCACCAGCGATAACTGCATTAGCAGGAATCTCTTCGCTTGGAGTTGATGGGTTATAGTTATTTACTATTTCCATATCATCATCATTAAATAATGAATGGATGTAATTACATGATGTTAGGGCTAATGAGCAACCAACTAATAATAGAGGTAATAAAATCTTCTTTTTCATAACTAATTAGCCTCCTTCTTAGCAGCGCTCTTAAAGATGGCGTAAACAATTGCAATTACAATACACACCACATAAATGATTGATGGAATCAAAGTGTATGTTCTAGGCGCTAAAATGATGCTCCTAATTGGTAAACCAGTAAAAGCAATATCTAGACCAGGAATAACGAATTTACCAACGATTGTTAATCCTAATCCAATAATTAATTGTAAAGAACCAAAGAACCAGAACCATGGACCAAATAAAGTCCAAGGTTTCTTGGTAAACGTTTTAATTAAAGTGATGAGGAATAAAATGCCCCAAATACCAGCGAATACATATAATCCAATGTATAAACCTAAAGAAACGTATCCAATGATTTGATAGAACATATCTGGCATCATCGTTAATACAAATAGATTTAGTAATCTATCCGCGTATGTAGGAAGCGATTCTGTTGCTCCTTGTTCTAAAGTAGTTGGATCGCTAACTTTTGATTGAAGTTCTTGTTTCAAATAATCAGAAATATAAATATAAGATAAATAGCCAATCTTTTTTAACTTTCCATCAGGCTCCACTAGTTTTAAGCCATCCAAAGTATTAACAAGATTATTTTTAATCTCTTCTTTTTTACTATCATCGAATTTGGAACTATATAAACCCGAGCCATTATCAGCTTTCTTTAACGCTTCATCAATTTGCCAGTATAAAACGTTACTGACAGAGTCAATGGTTGCGTCATCTTCATTAGCAGAATCATATAAAGCGTTAGCGAAATTAGTGAAATAGACATCACCAAGTTCGTCTTCAACGATTTCTTGAGCGTTACCAGTTCCAGCTTCTTCAACTGCTGCTTCCACTTGAGCGGTAATCTCTTGTCTAACAGCCTTTTTGATAACCGATCTAATTGTGAAATCGGTAATTAAATCAATTGGCTCATGAAGGGTGTTACATATGTCTTTAACATTATTGTTAATAAACATATCATCAATTGTGGCTTTATCACCATTCATTGCTTTTCTCATTCCCTCAGAATCCATCGTGAAAGATATACCGACATGAATGACATCGGTTCCTAAAAGTTGAGGAATGTTAATGTCTGTTGTGTAATCTGTTGATGGAATAAATTTGGAAAAAGTTTTAACATTAAGCGCAATATTGGACTTGAATGTCATTGCTGGGACAGCAAATAGGCACACCGCTGCCGCAGCAGATAAAGCCATAATTATAATATTAAAAATTCTAATTATAGTTTTCATTTTTCCCTCCTTTTGTTGTAGCAAATCTGTTTGAAATTAGACACTCATGAATAAAGCAAAGATTTCATTCAATGTGTAATCACCAAGAAGCTTAGAGCCAAATGGTTGAATGGTTGATCCATAATATTTAATTTGAATTGGATCATTAAGCTTGCTCGGATCACTTATAGTGATAAATCCAGCATCCACTAAGTCACGAATCTTATCGTTCTTCATATGGTCTTCCATATTCTTAACGAGTTTATCCATATCATTAATTGTGTAGGTTGCACCTTTTTTAAGAGTGTAACGATATTCAGAAGGAGTAAATGTTTCACCATATTCAGTTAACAAATACCACCATGTACCAGTAATTTGTTTAGTTGGATCTTCATCTTCATAAATCTTGTCACCCAAAACATCAACAAGTTTAAGACCATTAATCTTTGAAGCAACTTCGTCAATTCCAAAGTCTCCTCCAGGAGTTGTGCTATCCCAAAGAACTTTTAAGATTCCTGAAGAACAATCACTTTCAGTAAAGTAATCATTAAACTTTAAGTGAGTTAACTTATAGTTAAGATTGTTTGTTCCAGTACCGAAAACAGTAACATCCGCAAGTGATTTTAAGATTTGTGGAGTTGATGGGTCAGTTAAATCGATTGAGATAACTTCTTTTAAAGACAAAGTTGTTAAAACAGTTGGAATCTCATCTAATGTGCATTCTGCAAGAGATTGTAAAACTTCAGGAGAGCTTCCATTAATAGTCGTAACATCTTTTAATTTAAGTCCGCTCTTAAGAGCGCTCATTAGTGAGGCACCATCGTTAATTTCAACATCAGCGATTGCTTTAAGAGGATCGGTAGAAGATGGGCTTGTATCAATATCAATAACTTCTTTGGCAGTTAAATGAGTCATTCTTGCTCCTAAGTCTTTTAAGGCAACGTTTTGTAATGTCTTTAAGACTGTTGGTGATGTCGATGAAACATTGAGGATATCTCCAATAAGGAGATTTTCAAAGCAACTACCAATTTCAGTAATTGGTTTTCCAGATAATGCGGTTGAGTGAGCAATTTTGTAAATGATTGAAGTTGGATCAGTTCCAACATCAACAACGTCCACTAAAGTGAGTTCTTCAATTTTTTCACCTAATGTTTCAATTGTGGCTCCCTTAGCGGCTAAAGATTCTAAGACTTGGCTTCCACTACAATTAATGACATCGTCAATTGCTAAGCCAAAAATTGTATCAGGTTCACATAATTCACCAACAGTAATATCGTGGTTGCTCTCCCATAAAGCATTAAGAATCTTGTTGGTTTTGATTTCGGTTTCTAAATCTAAAAGGGAAGTAAGTTTGGCAGCTTTAAAATCAATCGAATCAATTTCACCTAATTTTGTGTCTCTATATTGATATAAAACATTATCTGCACTAATTCCGCCCAAAATTTGATCAAGTGTTAAGTTATCAATTGTTGAGGCATTAGTTAAATCATTAATTGTATATCCTTCTGCCGCTAAAACACCCATAACACCTGTAGCGGATGGGAAAATATCAGAAATAAGAAGGTTCATAATAATGTTTTCGTTCTTCAAACCGCCGACAGTGATATCATGGTCATTTTCCCATAAGGCATTAAGAATTTTGTTTGTCTTAATTTCAGTTTCTAAATCTAGCACTTGTGTTAGTTTGACAGTTGCGATGTCGATTGTGTCAACTTCATTAAGTGGAGTATCTTTAAAATTAAAGAGAATATTGCTGCTATCAATTGGACCAACAACATCATCAAGGGTTAAGTTATCAATAACACCACCATCAGATAAATCTCCAATTGTATAATTCTTATCTGCTAAGGTTTTTAAAATGCCAGTGGCAGATGGGAATACTGCAGATAATTTAAGACCATTAATTAAATCTGGGTCACTTAAATTGCCTATTGTAACATCATTATTGTCTTCCCAAATGGCGTTCAAAATATTATTAGTTTTGATTTGAGTTTCTAAATCTAAAACGGATGTCAATTTGACGGAAGATATATCAATATCATCAAGTTCACTAAGTGTTTTTGTTCTAAATTCATAAAGAACACTATCAGAGGAAATACCGCCCAAGACTTCATCAAGAGTTAAATTGTCAATTGTTGAAGCATTGGTTAAATCGTTAATTGTATATCCTTTCCCTGCTAAAACCGCTAAGACACCGGTTGCGGATGGGAAAATATCAGATATGAGAAGTCCGGTAATGGTTGATTCGCTCTTTAAATCTCCGATAGTAACATCGTGATTGCTTGACCATAAAGCATTAAGAATCTTGTTGGTTTTGATTTCTGTTTCTAAATCTAACACTTGTGTTAGCTTGACGCTAGCAATGTCAATTGTGTCGACAGCGCTTAATTTTGTGTCTTTAAAACTATAAAGAATGCTGTTTTCATCAATCGGGCCAACAACATCATCTAGAGTTAAGTTGTCAATAACTGAACCATTAGAGAGGTCACCGATTGTGTAATTCTTATCTGCTAAAGTTTTAAGAACACCGGTTGCGGATGGGAATACTGCTTTTAATTTAAGTCCGTTAATTAAATCTGGGTCGCTTAAATCTCCAACAGTAACATTATGATCAGCTTCCCAAATAGCGTTCAATATATTGTTTGGTTTAATTTGTGTCTCTAAATCTAAAACAGCGGTCAATTTGACAGATGAGACATCAATGTTATTAACATCTTGTAGAGCAGTGTTTCTAAATTGATATAAGATGCTATCGGTTGGAATTCCTCCTAAGATTTCATCAAGTGTTAAAGCTTTGATTTTTGAATCATCACTTAAATCACCAACGGTGAATCCTTTAGAGACAAGAATTCCCATAATACCTTCTGTAGTATTGAAGATATCGCCCAAGGCGATTGTGTTAATAAATCCAGGGGCTTGTAAATCAGCGATAGACTTATCTTTTAAGGCATAGACAATACCACTAGTCATACCAGAAGTGTCGATAAGTTCGCCAATTTTTAATGTATTAATATTGTCCATATTAGATAAATCTGCGATAGTCCAATTATGAGAGGCAATCGCGGATAATAATGGATTATTGTTAATTGTTTCTTGGTCAAATAAAGGTGCGATTTCTAAAGACCTGATTTTTGCATCAGTAAAATCATTGACACCCCAATCAGCAATTTGACTTAAGAATGGGTTGCCAGATGTATCGATAATATCGCCAATCTTAATTTTATTGATAATATCATTAAAGAACGATGAACCTGAGCTCAATAAATCGTTAATGCTATAAGGATGCTCGGTATCAAAAGATCCATCTGGATTTTGTGGGTATAAGAAATATTTAACAATTGTATTTATTTCTCCTTGTAAGAAGCTGGCAATAGTAATGCCAGATTTTAGGGCTCTTGGAATATAATCGCCAATTGACTCAGTGTGATCATATTCTTCTTCAGGACGTGTGCTTGAAGGGTCTAAAGCAAATGGTTTGGTCTTCAATTCATTCCAGTCAAATTCGTAATGTAAATTTTCACTCAAGATTGGGTTGAGTGTTTCATTTACTGTCTTAGACACCAAAGGAGTTACTCTATCAATATCTCCTAAAGTTTCGAATTTTTGTTGAGTGAGTTTCATAACCATACTCAAAATTGTGTCATTTTGGTATTCAATTCCTAAAACTTCATCTGGATTTTGGCCCATCATTGTTAAAACATCTCGTGTTTTAAACATTGTGCCAGTAACAGCGGTACCACCAACGATGACGCCAATACATGTCAAAAAACCACCAAAGAAGAACAAAAGGTATTTCCACCAATAATGTTTTTTCTTTAAATTCGGATTCTTAGGTAACTCTTTACCATTTTTTAATGTAATTTCTCCCATAATATAGCCCTCCTATATATCGAAAGTTTTTTTCATTTTTGTAATTGATATTTGATGATGATAAACAGCGTAAACATCACTATCGGTATCGGTGCAATTCTCATCATCGATATCTCTTAAAGCGAGATAGAGATTTTCACCGGTTTTCGAATAGTAAGTCACTTCTTTTCGATAATAAACATGTGTCATTTTGATTTCTGAAGCATAATCACCTAATGGAAAATTGACATTAAGGAGATATTCTTTAGAAAGAAGATTATTATCGTTGATGTAATCGAGAACTGAATCTAAATACTTTTCAACAATGGCGAAGTTACTATCACAGCTTAACGCAATTGCGGGAACTCGATATGTAAGAGCTTGTAAACACGCTCCAACGGTTCCGCTATACATCGTGTCATAAGAGACATTAAGCCCATGATTGCAACCAGATATAACGAGGTCAAATTTAGTGTCTAGACTTGATAAACCAAAAGCCACACAATCAGCAGGAGTTCCTGAACATGAATAAGTGTGTTCATCGATTTTTTTAACTTCAATTGGACTACCAATAATGATTGAAACCGATTTTGCCGACATCACTTCATTAGGAGCAACCACCACTACGTTGTGTTTTTTTGACAATATGTCAAAGACAACTTTTAAACCATTCATGCTATATCCATCGTCATTGGTTAAAAGAATGTTCATACAATTAATTTACTATATATGCGTGTAATTCTCCATATCAAATTATTAAATTTGTTGAGAATAATTCAGCAAATTATAAAAAAGACAATTCAGTAACGAATTGCCTCTTTAATGGTTTTTGTAAAGAAATTATTTTCTTTTTAATGATTGTACCAACATCATTGTCACAACGCCAGTGTAGCTTGCGAAATGAATGATAATTTCAAATGGCATTGATGAAATTCTTTCAAGGCCCATTGCTGGAGAAACAGCAGAAATAAATTCTGAATGAGTAGATCCTAAAATAACAATAACTGCACATAATGCAAGATTAATAACTTCCATTGAAATCGCAAAAATTGTATTTCCTAATCCTTCCCCAATAAAGCCTAGGAGTTTTAGCACTTTGTAAATACCTAAAGCAAGTGGGACTAATAAGTAAAGATAGAACACAAATGTCATTCCAAATGTTCTCCACTCAATGTAAAGAGGAGAAATAACAAACATGCCAAATCTATTTAGTGTTAATGAAACGAATAAGAACCAACCAATGGTCTTGAAAACATGTCCAACAGTAACTTTGAATGCTTCTTGATCTTCAGGCATTTTCTTAATGCAGAACACTAAGCCATAGACACAGGACGCTATAACAAGAAGATGAGCAATCATAAAGATAATCAAGAATCCTGGGAATGGATATGGTTTAACTAATGATTGATATTCAATAATGCCAGAAAGGATGGATGAAATGAATCCTACACTAGATAAAATCAAAACAATGATTGTGTAGTTTTTAGTGGCTTTCTTGCGTGTATTTGGTCTCAAATAGAGTCTAATAACACCAATAAATACTGTTACAACAACGGCTCCAAGAAGAGCGCTGGTTAATGATGAGAAAATAAGTAATTGAGCGCCTTTATTGACTAAGTCTGATAAAAGCATGTCAGTACCTAAAATTGCTAAAGGTACTCCAATAATTGCGGTGATAATCAAAATGATTAATGTTTTCATTCTACTCATATTAGATTACCTCCGAATATTTGAATAAAAGTGGCTCGTAATCAAGTGTATGATCATTCTTTAAAACGATAACCTGACCACCAAGCATTTCTTCGCTATGATAAATTCTATTAGTAGCTTTAATGCCATAAGAGAATGTAACACCTTCATAAGTTACTCTAAAGTCATTAATGTGGTCATGGCCAAAGAACATCGCTGTTGTTGATTGTTCTGCTTTGATAACATCAAAGAATCCAGAATTATATTTTGGTGGACATGGATTTTCATTTCTTTCACCATATTCTTTTGCGCCAGGATTATTCAACGCATATTCCCATGCATCATTAACTTCTGGAAGAGGGATGTGATAGAACATCAAGGATTTAATTGGGTTAGCACCCTTCTTGTAATTAACCATTTCTTTATACCAATCGATTTGGTCTTGATGGAAATAATCGTATCCATTGTAATCAAATCCATAATGATAACGATTTGAATCCATAATGATTAGTCTTTCAAAAACGTCAGTACCATCCATCAAATCAATTGCAAAATTTGCGTTTCCAAAAACATCATCATCTTGAATATCTTTGAACAGACAATGTGAACCATAATTATTAAGAACACCAGTCATCCAATCGATAGAGGCATAAATTTGTTCATCATGGTTGCCCCATGTAACAGTCCACGGTTTTCCTTGTGAATCCATGAAATCAAAGAATCTTGTGATTGTAGTTTTTGATGCATAGGTAAATAAATCACCAGTCACAATAATCATATCTGCGTTAGCGTGATTGATTGTGTTTTGCATAAATTTGTAATGGATGTCTTGATCATCCTTATCACCAATATGGACATCAGTTAATTGGAGAATACGGAAGTTGTTGGTATAAGGAATTGTCCCAACAAGGTATTCACTAATTTCGTGATGCACATTAGAAGCGTTACAAGAAGTTAAACTTATTAGTGACGCTGCTAAGAAAGAAAAGAGTTTTTTCTTCATTAATGAACCTCCTAATTTTATATTTCACTATAATAAAGTTATAGGTAAATAAAGAAGTGAGAACGCAATTATAAATTGCGCAATGTAGTAGAAAACACTATATGTTGCTTGATAAGCTTTTGATTTTTCGTGTTTTCCAAAATATGAACCAGACAACATGAAGTCTGAAATAGCAAAACTAATTCCTGCTGGAACAAACATCAATAATGTCACAGGTTCTCTAGTATTAATAACCATTAAGAATAACGGACATGACGCCATAAGGAGTAAAACAGAAATATAGAAGAACACTGCTGGCTTTAATTTTCCAAACTCTAAACCAAACTTTTTTGAGTATAAAACATATAAGAAAGCCGCTGAAACCGCTATTGAGACTGGTAAAGTAGCAGAGAGCCAATCACCAGCAATATAGTATCTAGTGTATAAAGCGACTGAGTATAAAACATGACCACACGCAAAGGAGAAGAGTCCTAATGCAATAAATAATTTTTTACGTTTTGAGATATATTTGAATCCAAGGAATATATCTCCTAGTAGACCAAAAAATAGCCCAAACAAAATAAGTAATTCATAAGTCAAATCGTCTGATTCATTTAAACAAACAGCAGTGATGGCTAATGCAACAAAAAATAGTCCTGCCACAGTTTTGATGATAATCGACCTTAAAGAATAATGTCTAACTTTATCAACAATAAAAACAATAGATACAGCGAAACCAACAACAAGTAATACTAAACATGCAATCATCTTTACTATTATAACACCTTAGTTAATTATATTAACAATTTATTTATGCTTCTTTTTTGATATTGGTAACAGAAACGTTAGTAATGAATTTTCTTGGGAAGAATCTAGATACAAAAGCAGTTAGTTGATTGCCAAATCCAATCACCTTCAAAGATTTATTCTTTTTGAAAGCTGTATAAGTAATATCAGCAGCTTTTTTAGTAGAAATTGGTTTTATTTTCTTAAAGGTATAGTTGTTCTTTGCCTTTTCAACAAACCCAGATTCAAATGGACCTGGGCAAACTGTTGTTAGTTTAATCTTAGTTCCTTTTAATTCTCTTTCGATTGCTTCAGAGATATTTAATAAGAAAGCTTTTGTAGCGTGATAAGTACACATATATGGTCCTGGATAAAAAGCCGCAATTGAAGAAATATTTAAAATATGTCCTTCTTCGTATTTAAGCATATTATCTAAATAAACTCTCATGAGATATAAAGGAGCGTTACAGTTAAGTTCCACCATTTTTATTTGACGATCGATATCCATATCTTTAAAGTCTGTTCGATCTCCAAATCCAGCACAGTTAACTAGGTTATTTATAAACAAATCATTTTTGTCAGAATACTCTTTAACTTGTAGGAAGTTGCCTGGATTAGTTAAATCGACTGCTAAAATATGGACTTTAACACCACTATCTTTTTCAATTAATTCTTTAGCAGATTCTAAATTTTTAATGTTAGATGAAACTAGAAATAAATTGTTTCCATCTTGTGCAAATAATTTTGATAGTTCAAGGCCTAATCCACTAGCGCCTCCAGTAATGAGTGTATATTTTTCCATATTGCTTTTTCCTTTTTGAAATAGTGTAAAGAAAAAGCGTTGCTTTTGCAACGCCTTCTTAAATTATTTTAAGAATTTGCCAAACAGCTTCTTTTTGATTGGTTTATATGGATGCTCTCTTAATGAAAGATTCATATGAGTCTTACCATATAAAACTGATGAAGGATGAGTGAATTCTCTAAATCCCCAAATGCCATGATATGCACCCATACCAGAATGTCCAGTTCCATTAAATGGAACACCTTTGACCATTAGGTGAAGACAAACTTCATTGACACATCCACCACCATATTGTTGCTCTTGCATAACTTTTTCAGCCCAGTGTTTATCTTTTGTAAATAGATATAACGCTAAACCATGTTCTCTTCTAGCGATTGTGTCTAGTAATTTATCGAGTTCTTCTTCTTTATATTTAACGATAGGAAGCAATGGACCAAAGATTTCATGATTCACAATTGGCTCATTAATATCGACTGGATAAATGATGGTTGGAGAATATTTTTGTCTTTCTTTCTCACCTTCGCCACCAAAAACAATTCTGTCTCTATATTGTTCGGCTTCGTTAGCGATATTGTCATACGCTCTTAAGGTAATGAGTTTTGGATATTCATCATTAAGATATGCTTTGTCACCAATTTGACGAATTATCTCTTTCTTAAGTTCTTCAACAAATTGATCGGATACTTCTTCATCTACTGCAACTTGGTTAATATTGATACAAATTTGTCCAGAATTGCAAATCTTAAAGAAAGCGATTTTTCTTGCCGCATCTTTTAAATTTGCGTCTTTTCTAACAATTGCCCAGTTTCCAGTTTCTCCACCTAACTCTAAAGTAACAGGAATTAAATTCTTGCTAGCCATTTCCATAACATGTTTACCAACGTTTGGAGAACCAGTGTAGAAGATCTTGTCGACTTTTTGTTCTAGGCAGAAATCAGCGACATCATGTCCACCATCGATAACAACACAATAATCTTCATTAAACGTGCAAGAAATCAACTCTTTTAATACTTCAGTGCTAGATTTTGATTTGCTACTAGCCTTAATAATCGCAGTGTTTCCTCCAGCAATAGAAGCCGCCAAAACACCTAACGATAATAAGAATGGGAAGTTAAATGGAGAAATTATTAACGATACACCATAAGGCATTTTGTATACCTTAGTGGTCATGCTTGGGAAGCAAGCAAAGCCAGAGAAATGTCTTTCTGGTTTAGACCATTTTTTAACGCCTTTAATGTATTCATTAATTTCTAAAATAATTGAACCAATATCACAGAAGTATGCTTCTGCATCATGTCTTCCTAAATCTTCATATAATGCTTTTTCAATTTTTTCTTGATGAGCTAAGATAGCTTCTCTAAGTTTTTTAAGTTGTTCAATTCTAAAAGAAACATTTAATGTTTGTTTGCTTAAAAAGAATTCTTTTTGCTTGTTTACAATTTCAGTAATTTGTTCTCTTGTGTAGCTCATATTATTTTGAATCCTTGAAGAATACTTCGTAATCGTTGGTGTAATCTAGTTCCATATTGAGGGCCTTGTTGAAATATTTTCTCGCTAATTTAGGATTTGTTGGAGCGTAATATTTTCCTAAATGGACACAGCAACCGTGACTGCCAAGGTCAGCACCTCTTTTAAACCATGATATAGCAGTCTTCTCTTCTTTACGTTTCATGTATATAACACCTAATTCTCCATATACATCGTAACCTTGACTAACTGCTTTTTTAAAATATGGTATAGCTTTTTCATCTTCTCCGCGCATTGCGTAGATATCGCCAATATAATAAGAAGCGTCCATCCATTTTTGCTTATATGCTTTTAAGAACCACTTAAGTGATTCTTCGTTGTCGTTCATATATAAATCTCTACCTAAAGCAAATTCCGCTTTAGCGTATTCTTGTTCTGCTGCAATCCTCACCCATTTATTAGCCTCTTCCAAATCTTGATATGCTCCCTTTTGTTTAAGCAAATGATAAAGATTAAACTGTGCAGGAGCAAAGCCTTCTTGTGCCGCTATACGAAGATAGATAAGCGCTTTTCTTAAATCAGATTCAACAGCGCATCCTACATAGTAGCAATATCCTAAGCCAGCTATACCACGTACAGACTCGTTTTCAGCAAGTTTTTGACAAACTTCAAAACATTCTTTGTTGATTTTATTATATTTGCTTTTCTTTCTATTTGATAAAATCAAATAATACTCATACAAATCTTCTAATGAGTCATTACTATGCTTTTTTAAAGCAGCAAGAATTGACTTTCTTTTTTCATCAGGAAATTGGATTACCTGATAATGCTTTTTAGATGCTTGTAAATATTCTTTCGCATTCTTAACGAATTTGGTTTTAAAGATATACTTTGTCATTTTATAATTTCATCTTTCCTAAATGAGTCTTCTCACTATCGAAATGATACAAAGTATCAACTTCTGGATTGTCGTTAGTTAGGAATTTAATCGCAAGTAAGCTCGCTAAAGAAGAAATTAAGCCCACCATTGGTCCTAATACACCATCACGAGATTCAGATCTGATTGAATCATCAACAACATCTCTAAGTGACTTCTCAACGAATAAGCAATATTGTCCTTTGCTTCCATCAACACCGACGTGGAGGAATGGAATCTTTAATTCAGCACAAGCATCACTAACAGCGAGCTTTGCATCCCAATTATCAACAGAGTCAATGACTAAATCATAGCCACTCACAAGCTCTTTTGCGTTACTTTCATCAACTTTCTTGCGTATTAATGACACTCTAGCGTCTCTATTTTTCTTAAACAAAGTCTCTCTAACAACATCGACTTTGTTCTTTCCGATATCATCCTCAGTTAAAAGGATTTGACGGTTTAAATTACTAATTTCAACTTTGTCAAAATCCACTAAAGTGATACGCGTCACACCATTAGTGATTAAGTATGCTGAAATATGTTGGCCAACACCGCCAGCGCCAATAACTAAAACATTTTTGCTTTGAATAAGAGCAAGTTTTTCTTTTGAGAATGTTTCTAATTCTAATAATCTTTCATATCTATCCATATTATCCGCCACCTCGAATATAAACTAATTCGACCACATCATCATCGTGAAGAACATATTCTTTGAATTTGTCACGCTTAACAAAAACACCATTAACTGAAATCACTAACCAAGGTACTGCTTCTATATCCTTATAGTCGAGTAATCCTTGTATAGTTAAATCATCTGGGTACTCATTTGAGACGACATAATCGACTTTAAGTTTCATGTTTCTTATATCTTACCACGATATGAATAGAAATTAAAAATGACAAATATCTATTTGAACAACTTATTAGTAAACAAAAAAACGGGTCAGACGACACGTTCTAATATTTTATTGAATGGGCTTTAGATACCGGAAAAATGGGTCCGATTTCTAAAGTGGAACTCAGAAAATGGGTGTTTTTCTAAGATTTCCGCTAATTTTTTAACAAACGTTAAGATAATTTCGAGCACTTGGCTGTGAACAACCCAACACTTTTGAACTTAGAAAATGGTATGTATCTCTCAAAAATGCTCCTTATAAGATATATCCATTATCAATTAACCACTCGATTCTTTCTGCTGGTATTCCAGTTCTTCTTCTCAAATCTTCAAATGAAGTAAATTTATTCTTTTCTCTTTCTTCCACTACTTTATTTAAATAATTAGAACTAAAAAGACACGCCAAAGGCAAAAGGTATATTCTCTTATCACGATCAATAATAATTTTTTCAGCTGCACTTTTATAAATATCTGGTTTGGACATCTTAATACCTTCAACATTCATTAATGCTTGTATTTTAAGAACTCTTATTTTTGATGGTAAAGAACTATATTTTTTATCATGATCACTTAATAACTTATATTCTTCTTGTTTTGAATTTATCTCTTTAATAAGTGCTTCTATGCTTACGTTTATTAGTGATAAATCAAATTCGTGATAGTACATACAATATGCATCAAGATAGGAAGCAAAGAAATCAAGTGGATATCTTTTTCTAAAGAAAATGTGTTCATAATCCTCAACGCTTTCTCCTGCTTCATAATAAACTTCTTTAGCTAAAGCAAAGCCAATACCATATTCTTTTTGAATCCGTGCAATCCCTTTTTTTCTAATGTCTTTCAAGTCATCAATGATTCTCTTTTTTAACTGTTCTCTACTTTCCTTCATATTCTTTTGCATCCTTTTCTATATCTTCAAAAGTCAATTTCTTGTTCTGAATCATCTTTACTACTTCGTTATATTTAAGACCATGTCTAACTGCATAGCAGAAAACCGATATTTTTAAATCTCGGAATCTTTCCTTTTCTTTTAATGCTTTTTCTTCTTTTGCTTCTTCAATGCAGGCATTAACATACGCAACACCAAGAAGTGACATACAAATTAATTCAAACATAATTAAAGTCCATCATGTGTATAGTGAACATCTCTTCTAAACACAGTTTGCCTTTCTTCTAAGTTATATTCCTTGATAATTTCAGCTTTGATATCGTCTTTTAATAAATCTTTATCCAAGTAAACAACAAATCTTTTATGGAAATTATCAAAGATAACTCTTCCTCTTGGGTAGTTGCCATAATCACCATCAATACCTAAATTCTCAAAGAAAGCAAAATGTGACATTGGAGCATCAAAGAATCTCACATTTGGGTTATGTTCAGCAATTGGATCCTTATATGAATAAATCTTCTTATTAATATGGAAGAATGGTCCAACAAAAGAGTTCTTATAAGGTACATGGAGGAACTTTTCAAAATCTCCAGGAATTAACCATTTGATTTCTGCTAAATGGTAGGCAATATGCATTTCTCCTAAAGAAGTAGACATGTAATAAAGGTATTTAATGTTTTCAAATTGATTTATCAGGTAATTTGGAACCTCATGAGATGAAAGAGTTAATTCTTCCCATTCGGTAAGTTTATTTCTTTGAATGACGTCATCAATTATCTGAGCGACTTCATTCTCATCAATGTCATAGACATTAGCAAGAAGATTAAAGAGTTGTTCTCTACTATAAATAGTTCCATCTATACCATTTTCTTTAATACACTCAATTAGTTTCTTTTTGCTTTTATAGATTCCTCTAACAAGACAATTAATCTTTGCTAAATCAGTTAAATCTTTAGGCTCTACAGCTTCCATTAGTTCATAAATCTCGCTAGGTATTCCAAAAACACAACCATTTAAATTAGGAAGGCAATATCCTTTTTGGTCGGGTGCAAGCATGAAATCGATAATTTTTTTATAGCTAGTATCCTCATTTATCTTTGATAATTCTTTTTTGCACCATCTAGCATAATCATCGCTAATATGGAACTTGATTCCCTCTAACAAGATGTCTAATAATCCGTTTCCATATATTCCTATTCGATATTGATCATTTTCTCCAAAGCGAATGATTGATGCATCCGATGTTGATTGGTTTACCTTTGATATCTTATTTAAAATTCTAATTGCTTCTTCTTTTTGAGATGTTGGAATGCATAAATCAAATCTCGGTCCAAATCCACCATCTTTATATTCATTATTAAAGAAGAAGTAATTTGTTAATTGATATTCAATCGGATTGATTTTATGAATTCCTAAAATATAAGCAACTACTGAAGACGCTCCCGCCATTCTTAGCAAAACATATGGAACATTGCTTTTTGTTAATGTTTCTACAAACTCTTTGACTACAAACAAATATTCAATCTGGTTAAACCTTTTGTATGTTTCTAGTTCTTTCTCAGCTTCTTTAAGAAGATTCTTCTCTTTTGCTCTATTTTTAATAGACTCAATAAATTCTTTTTCATTAAACATTATTTCTTTCCTCCCATCATTTCAGCGAGAAAACCAAAAAGAACAGCTCCTAAACCTATCCACCCGCTAATTTGAACAACAGAGTGTGAATCAAAATATCTAGAGGCTGGTTTTTCTATCTTCCAACAAGGATACGAATCATAATTTGGCTTAATAGAATCAGGTACATACTCACCTGTCACAATGTGAACCCAACCGCTTTTAAATTGAATCCAAGGATCTCTTCCTCTCAATAATTCATTATCAATTTCATCTGATTCGAGTCGATAGAGTTGGTATTTGGCATGAGTTAAGCAGTAATACATTGCGGTGGTTGCATCAGAAAAAGACATGCCTAAAGCTTCTTCTAATCTTTGAAGCTCGGATTCACCGCTATGAACTGCTTCATATTCTTCACGAATGAAGCATGGATGTCCATAATGATAGAAACCTGTAAATCCTCTTCCTAATAAAAATGCCATTTCAATATCCTTTTAGTTTTCTCTACATAATATAAATATCATGTAAAATAGGACATAAAATGGCGGTTTTATTAAAAATATAATTATTTAAGTTTTTCTTTTGTGTTTTTAATGGTTGCCTCTTCAACACACTCGCTTGTTTGAAAGAATAATTTGAATTCTATATTAGATGCATGTTGCTTAAAAAATGAATGGCAAAAAATTGTTGATATTTCTTCTTCTAAAACGTTTATAACTTCTTTAATATCATCTTCTTCAAGAACGTTATCAGGGATAAAATAAAAGTAAATTAACACAGCTTTCTTTTTATTCTTTTCAATCCATTTTTGTATGCCCATTATGTGTGTCATGAATTGTTTAATATCAAATCGCGGATTATCAACCAAGCCAAACGCAGAAGGATTAATTTTATAATATTTATCATCATTGCATTCTAAATAATATTTTTTATCAATCTTGGTCACTATTCGATCGCTGTCGAAATATGTTTTTCTTAGCATTATTTTATGTGAGTCAAATTGTTCATGACATTTACATTCAAAAAAATAGCCACTTAGTTCATCCTCATAAAAAGCATCCATATGTGGCGGAGTACCTTTTTCATTATCTTCTAAAATAGGAAGCTTTTCTTCAAATTTAATATTATGATTCTTATTATTTATCCCAAATACTTTTAGATTACTGTCTTTTAACGATAAATAACAAAACCTAGATGAAGATGCAACCGATGACATAGAAGGAGGTAACTTTTTCCCTTTATATGTATGTTCTTTTAATTCTGATCCCGCACCATCATCATAAGATTTTTTGTGTTCTGGAAGCATTTTACTTATAATTTCATTCTCAAACACTTCTTCTTTAAAATAGACTTCGAAATCATCACGAAAATCTTGATCTCTGTGTTCATTATTTTTTAGCAAATCATCATATTTGCTTTTTCTCTTCTCTAATCCAGGAATATTTCTTTTTTTAGTCATTTTTATTTTCCTCCTCAATACTCTTAATCTGTGCTCTTAAATAAAACAAATATTTCTTCTTAAACTCTTCGTCTAAAAACTTATATCGCTTGGTGCTTATTCTAAATAATGGATAATAAAGTTGATTATCGCTGTAACTAGAAACCGAATAAGTTAATTCTTCAAGATTTTTTATTCCCTTACCTTCAAAATAATTATCAAAGGTTAATAACGCCTCTAAATCTTTGCATTTAACTCTTAAAGTACTTTCTCCACCACTTATGATTCCATAACTATTTATTTCTTTTAGTACTTGTTCTTCTATTTTTTTATCTAGTTTAAAAGATCCTAGTTGTTTAATATCGGTCATTCCTGCTACATTGAGATGACGATATTCATCGTTCTTATTAGCACATAATAGGTAATATGTCCTATTGGTGTAATAAATCTTATATGGTCGACAATAATATTGGTTATCCCTTCCTAAATAAGTAAATATTACTTCTTTTTGATTCTCTATAGCAGCAATCAATAATTCTAAGTTGTCTAGAACTCTATTATCAATAGTGTTATCACCCACAACAGTGTTGGTAACAACATAGTTAGGCAATGTCGAAAGAACTGATTCTATTCTTTCGTTGTGTTTCATCGCTATTGACATAGCTAATACAATATTTTCAGGCATCGCAAAGCCTTTATCTAACGGCGTTCTTAGACGATATCCACCATCACGGCCGAGTTTTGTTTCAATGTCAATTTCTGGAATGGTGTTTAAATCTTCAAGATAACGCCTGGCTTGTCTATCGCTAACTTCAAGATAATCTGCTATTTCTCTAATAGTTATCCATTTGGTTCTTGTATATCGTTGATTCAAATAAAGAAGAACCTTTAATTCTTGGCTAATTTTTGACATATCACTTAATGCTCTCCAACACAAAATCAGGGATATTGTTGGCAGGAATAATATCGCAAGCGAAGTTTATAAAGTCTTTAATCTTTCCTTTTTCATTAGATGTGAAGATATCAAGTTCTGAGGTTTTTAGAAAAATGTCATTTATTTGTTTTTTCATAAAAGAAATAAACTCGTTTAATTCTTTATTGTCTGGTTCATAAGGAGTAATCCATACATAATTCAACGTTGGTTTATTCTCTTTAGTTGCGATGCTCAGTAGACCAATAATATGACAAAGGAATTGTTTAAAATCGAAATTGATTTTGTTGATCATTGGATCGTTATCAATTGAGAGCCTTAAATCAGAGAATTTTAAAGTTGATGGATCATCACAATCAACGTTAAAAATATTCTTCAACAAAGGGATGTAATCCATGGATGTTAATTTAGTATGGCTTATACTGCCATCTCTTTCACAAAACTCATGACATTTAAACTCGTAATAAATATTGTGTTTACTATCATATCCGTCGAAATGAGGAATACAACATCCGTTTTTTAAATCAGTTTTTTCGTGTTCATCAATATCCTTTAGAATTGTTTTTGAGGCTAGAAAACAAAAGCGCGAGCTTGATGCGATCGAACACATTTTTGTTCCTTTTGAGTTTTTGCCTAATTCTCCTCTATAGTTTTTATAAACACCATGTTCTTTCAGGCTTTTTATTAGCGCTTCCTCATAAATCTCGTCATAATAAACAGTTCCTTCTTTAATGTGACTAGATCCTAAAGTTTTAATTATTAATTCATCGTATACACTTGATTCCATATTTGCCTCCACTATTAATAGAATATCACACTAACTAGGACATAAATAAGCACTTTATCTTATTTAAAGTGTTTTTTGCTTTTTAGAATGGTTTTTTGCTTTAGTCATCGTTCTAAAACAAATAAAACTTTTGGTGGCGCTCCCACAAGACTTCTAGTATACTAGTAGCTTGAAGAATGTAATTCGTTAGAAGTTGAAGGAATCGACTATTTAAGAGCTGAAATTAAGAAACAAATAAAAGAACATGAAAATAGGAAGATTGTCCTTGAGAACGAGCGTTTAACATTGTTAAAACCAGAATCTATCGCTGATGAGGTAATCCAGGAATTAAGAAAAGCTCCAGAAGCTGATTCTATTGGAGACTACGATTTCAGAAAGCTATTCAAAAACATGATTGTGATTAATCGAGATAAGCTCCTCTTTGTTATAGGCTCAGCAGACATGAGCAAAGTTCCACTTAATCCTTATTCCCTTATTCCTCACTTCAATGGAACCTATCAAAGAAAAGAACGATCAATGACTTATCTCACTCAATTCGGAATCTACATAAATAAGTAGGTTCTCATCTATTTCAGAAGAGTCGAATTCTCTCGCGGCTCTTCTTTTTTTATTATTTTGTTTGCATGTGAACCAACAAATTGTAAGTTCGAACTCGCACGTCTGGTGGTTGGGGTGCGTGGTTCATTATGCAAAGAAGGTTCAATAGTTCGATTCATTTTTGAATAAGAAAAAGAATATTTTTTATGTCCAAAAACAGAAAAAAACGACATTTCTGCCGTTTCTTTCATTCTATTTCAGAATTTGCTACGCATTTTCTCAGTATCTTGAGAATGGGGCGGATGATCGGAATTGAACCGACGAATGCCTGGTTCACAGCCAGGTGTGTTAACCACTTCACCACATCCGCCACGAATAACGTTTTTATTATCAAACGCAAGGAATAGTTTATATAAAGATAACCTTTTTGTAAAGTTATTTCTTCGCTTTTAACATGTCTCTTGCAATCTTTAAGATTGGGAGTTCACGATTAATCACCAAAGTAGAGATATTTGTTCTTTTTGTTTTTTCTTCAAATTCAATCGCTTCATCAATTTTCATCCACTTAATGCTATTGATTAATTGTTTCTCTTTTTCAGTAAAATGTTTCTCACCAAGACTAAGTGAACTTACTCGGCAATTGAATTACCAAGCATCTTGGTTATGGACTGATTGATTGTCTCAATAAGTTCATATCCTGTTGGGTAGTTCCTACCCGATATCCCTACGTTCCCAGCTTTGCCATTCCAATTAATGTAATCTTCATTTAAAAACTGGTCTGTTACAGGAATATATTCTCTTCTTGGATTCGATAATCCTTTTAATGGGGTTTCAAATTTCTTTCCGCTTGATTGCTGATATACTCTCATTATGTTATAAGCTCCAACTGAGTCAGAATTAAAGATATGGTTATGACATTTCATCAAACCTCTTTTAACTCGGTGCTTCTTATTTGAACATCCTTCTGAAACGTTTTTGCTGTTTGGAAGGCATGAAGATGTATAAGCTTCACTTACTTTGATCAATTCCATTCCATTTAACAAAAGTTTGTAAGAAAGTTGGTCGTATATCTTGCTGAAACAAACTACGCGAATGTTTTGGTTGTAGCGGTGTCTCTCGTTACTATTAACAAATTCTCTTTTAACGTTAAGTAAGCCAGAAAGGTCTCCAATGATTACTCGAGAGACATCGTTTTCTAAGCAATAATCAACAATCATCTTACTTGCAGTGTGTAAAATAAGATTGATTCTCTTTCTTTTTAATTCATATAGACTTTTTATCCTTTTAGTGGTTTCTCCTTTCTTATGATTTGGATAACAAGTATCATATTTAGATTGATAATAAGCAATCTTTTTAGAAAAGTAATAATTGGTGTTCAACAAAGATTGGCCTGAGATAATAAAAGATTTTCCCTTATTGTCATAGACTGTTAGCAGGTTCTTTGTTCCAATATCAATGCTTATATAATGCTTATTATCAGCAACTTTGTTTTTTGGATTCTTTTCGTAAATAACACAAACCTTATATTTGCTGTTACTCACATACGAAAATTCAATTTGTTTAATCTTGTCAAATTTCTTTTTTAGTTTGATATAAAAATAGGTGTTATCAATTTGATATTTTTCTTTAATGTGGTTTCTAAGTGATTTAGGTATAGAAAAACGAATCGCTTCATCAATAATCTTAAAACCACCAGAAAGATATTTGATATTCATATGATATCCATCTTTTTTATAATAAGGAGCTTGTGGTTCTCCTTCGTTTTCTTTTAATTTGCCTAGTTCTTTTTTCTTATTCCATTTATGGTGGAGTGTTAAATAACTTTTCCAAGATTCTTCTAATCTAGCAAGAACATCTTGAGAAGTTTGACTTGGTAAAGACTTATACCAAATATTATCTTTTAATCTTTTCTTTTGATCATACCAGTTAGGCATTTTTTCAAATCCAAGAGACTTATATTCTTTTCGTTCGTAATTACCAACATTAAATAACTTACTAGCAGC
>CADCGC010000006.1 GCA_902800905.1 uncultured Erysipelotrichaceae bacterium | reverse complement strand
TGGGAATTCTTTTAATAACAATCTTCCTGATATTCCTTTCATCATCTTAGCGATATAAGAAATAGATATCTTAGGGATTGCAGAAACAAATACATGGACGTGGTCTAAGGTTCCTACTTCTATTTCAGCGATTTCAAACCCTTTTTCTTGAGCAACATTAATCAATATTTCTTTTAGTCGCTTTTCTATTTTTGGAGTTAATACCTTTCTTCTATATTTAGTAGACCAAACAACGTGATAGTTAATGTTAAAAACGCATGTTCTCCCATGCTTTAATTCTCCCATATATTTTTCCCTTACATGTAGTATATCAAAAAAGTGGAGAAATCTCCACTTAATATTTATATTATTTTCATTAATTTTTTTCTACTTATAGTGTTGCTTATATAATTAACGGTTCGCTTTCATCTCGGCAATTGAATAACCGAGGATTCACGTTCAGTGTCCTAAACCCTTGAAACGGACCGGTTAAAGAATGATCTTTGTGCTTTTCATCCAGTTTTTCACCTAAAATCAAAGAATTAATTATATTGTCAAGAAGAGAAATGTCGAGACCTCTTTTAATAAGGAGTCGATAGTTCTTCTTGAATTGATTTGTGATTTTAATTTGGAACACTAATCGTCGCCTTCAAGCGCCTTTTTCAATTCTTCGACCGTTTTAAAACCTGGAACATTAACATCACCAGATATTTGTTTTGCTTCTTCAATTGCTGCTAAAGTCTCCACGTTATAATTAGGAATCTCAACATTAAAAGGTAGCCCTCCCCTAATTACACATTGGTGCAAAAACAAATTCACTGCACTAGACATATCAAGTCCCAAAAGAGCAAATAATTTATTTGCTTGTGCTTTAATATCAGAGTCAATTCTTATTTGAGTAGGTGTAGTCATAGTATACCTCCGTTTTCAAATTCGTTTACATTGTATATCGTTTAGTTTACATTGTAAATATTTAACAAGCATTTTAAAGGAGCCACGATTAAATGGCTCCTAATTTTTATATAAGAGGTTTTATTACTTTTTGATTTCGATATCTTTAGAAAGTTCTTTTTGTTCTTCAGCGAACTCTTGAGCTTTCTTTTCAATCTTTTTAGAGACGGTTTCTTTTGGCTTGTCGTCTTCACCCATATGAACAACGATTTGATTGAATGGAATATTGATATCATTATCGTCAAACATAATCTTAATTTCTCTATTCAAATCTCTTTGAACTTGATAGATATCATTTTCCTTACATTTAGCGACAAATAACAAATTCACTGAACTTTCTGCAAGTTCTGAGACACCTTTATAGAATGGCCCTTCAACGATTCCAGGAATCTTTTCTTTTAATTTTTCAATGTTATCGGCGATGACAGCTTCAACATTTTCAATTCTTGCTTCATAGCCAATCGCGACATAACATTTAGCGATAGATAATTCCTTGGTTTGGTTAATGATGGTTTTAATCTCACTGTTATTGACAATTTTCACGTTGTATCCAGCGTCAATTAATTTTGTAGTTCTAATACCAATTGATTGAACTTCACCTCTCCAACCATCGATAACAACAATATCACCAACTTGGAAATCTCCTTCGAAAACAATAAAGATCCCCGCTAAAATGTCAGCGACAAGAGTTTGTGAACCAAGACCAATAATAAGAGTGACAACACCAGCGGACGCTAACATCATCGTTGTGTTCGCGCCCCACGCTCCCATCACTAAGAATACAGTTGCGATTGCGATAACCCATTTTAAGAAGTTAACAATTAATTTTGAAATGGTAATTCCTTTTCTAGTGTGGAATGTAATCTTTGCCAAGTAGTGAAGCAAAATTGCTAATAAGATTGCAATTGTAATAATTTGAACAGTCTTCACTAAATTTGGAATCGCGTTACGGAATAAATAAGTGATTACTTCATTATCTGTTCCAATATCGGTTTCCCTAAAGAAGCCGTGCCAGACTGTGATATAGGTACCTGTACCTGTTCCATCATCAACTAGCTCACTCCATCCAAAGATTTCTTTTGAGAAGACAAATCCAATAATGGTTAACACCACTAGGATGCCTAATCCTACCCAAAGTAATATCTTTCCAATCTTTTTCTTTTCCATTGCTCTAAAACCTCCTTAAATTCTAATTTTATGCCTAGAAATAAAAGCTAACCTTTTCTTGAACTGTTACTCTTGAAGTCGTCTGACTAGATACAGTTCGATAACTTAAGTAGATATTCACTACTCCTTCATTTTGTAGATATTCTTCTGCTCCCATTAATGAGGAGATTTCAGAAACGTCTATATCAAAGTAATATTCAGTACCGTCGCTTGTCTCAAGCACTAGTTGATAGTTATCAAAAGTTTCTTTTGAATGGTCATAAACTAATAGCATTAGGTTAATTGCTGGTTCATTTGTTTCACCCATATTGGCACCATAAACCACTGGATCTTCATTAAGTGTTAATGTGACTGTTTCTGAATAAAGATTCTGTTTCTCTTCGCTTTGTGTTTCATAGTCGTAATAATACGTGTACACTCCAATAGCGACATCTGTGCCGATTTTATCATTGAGTTGAGTGATATCGATATATTGCCAACTTGTGGTTTCGTTTACTTCAAATTCAGTGCCATCAATACTAAGGATCATGCCATGGTAATAACCACCACGGTTGTCATAATCTAATCTAAACGGCAAAATATGTTCCCCTGTAAGTTGGCTTGGACCGATTGTGACATTGTAATTATTTGTAATTAAGGCATTAAAGTTACTGTCATATTTGTTTTGGAATGTAATTGTTCCACTTCCTCCAACAATTCCAGTTTCTGCTTTTTGTATATTGTCATACGTTAACTGCCAACTATATTCTCCGCTAGCGAGATTAATTCCTTGTTCACTCGCTAACACCGTTTGTTTTTTATTTGTGTTTTCAAGAGAAATAGTTACTGGGTCACTTGAAACTGGATTGGTGTTTCCTTCTGAAGGAGTCATCTCAAGTTGGAAATTACTAAATTCAGCGAAGACATCTGTAATATCTAAAGTGACATAGAATTCTTGCTGAGCAAAATCAGCGAATTCATCAATGGTTACTCCATTGAATGAAGCTTCGTAGTCTTCATCAGTAAAGATAACAGGACCATCTGATTGAATTTGACCGAGATTGCCACTCTTGTCGTAATACGTGAAAAGCCAATCATATTCTTGTCCACTAGTTAAATCTAAAAGAATCTCGCCGTCTTTGTCTTTTGCGGAGATTGTTTGAGGCGCTAATGTTAATTCAAGTGGATAGTCTCGATCACCTATATAAATAGAACATCTATCAGGATCAATTTCATCATATGGGTCACTGTAGTTAAGAATAACAGTGAATGTATAATCAGCGTAATTTGCGTCACTAGAGACAGTAACATAATTGAAGTCGAATGTTGATGATCGTCCTTCTTCATCTTCAAATTGATGGCTGCCTAGTTCAAGAATTAAATATTCATCTTGTCCTTGATATTTATACTTAAGGAAAGAGGTAAATGTATCGGTTCTTAAACTTGTTGGATGTTCATCGTTATATGTTGCGTAATTAACAGTTTGAGTTTCAGTAGTAACCTGTAGAGGAATCTCCACTGTTTCATCCAATCCATTAGTCATCTCTAAAACAAAATTAGTTAATTGATTCAAAACATCTTCATATTGAAGAGTTATTTCAAATGTTAAATCAAGGAAATTAGCGGTGCCAAAAGTTGCTCCTGAAACTTCAGGGATAGTGCCACTATTATCAGTGAATTGTTTGCTTCCTAAGTCTTGAGAATATTCTTGTTCATCGACCACCCAAACAAGCGTGAAACTAATCGATTTTGTTCGAATATCAACAGGGGTCGCCCCGTTTTCATCTAAATCAACAGTTTGAATGTCGGTCGTTTTGATTAATTCAATTCTTTGTGAATAAGAAGCATTCCCACCAGCTTTATGTAGTCCACTTGGTGCTGAGGTGTTTGAATCAATTTCTTGTAAATCTAAATAGAACGCTGAGATTTGATCTAACTCATCAACATAACCAAGTTGAATTGTAAATGTATAATCAATGAAGTTTGCTTCGCTTGCAACGTTCGCTCCACTGATTTCTGGAACAGTGCCACTATTATCAATAAATTTAACGCTATCAAGATTCATCGATTCGGTTTCACCTCTTCTTGTCCAAGAGAGAACAAAATTAAATGTATCAGTTCTTAAAACGTTTGGAGTTTCAGAGTTATAGTCAGAATAATCAATTGTTTGAGTTGCTGTTTTGCTTAATGGAATATCAACCGCCACTTTAAATGCTGGTTCTTCGACTTTGTTAACCATGCTGAGTGAGAAGTTATCTAACTCACTATAGTCATCAACGAATGTCATGTTGACAGTAAATTCATATGTGATGAAATTCGCAGAGCTACTAACGGATGCTTCACTAACTTCTGATTTCGCTCCATTCTTATCAACAAATGTCACACTACCAAAACTTAGAGAATCTTCCATACCATTTCTTGTATATTCAAAATAGACATAGAATGTTGCAGTTCTTAATAACGCCGGATCATTTGGATAATACTCACTAAATAGAATTGATTGGGTTTCTGTCGTCTTTTCAAGTGGAATTTCAATATTCAATTCCCCTTGAGTGGAATCATCAGAACCTGCCACCAACATAAGGACAAAGTTATCTAACTCTTGGAAATCATCGACGTAATCAACTGTAACATCAAATGTGTTAGCGACTAAATCAGCTTCTGGATCAACAAAGACTGAATTAATCTCACTCTTTGAATTGGTGGAATCATTAAAGTTTTGTGTTCCTAAATCTAAAGATTTGGTTTCGCCTTCTTCAACCCATTTGAGTGTGAAGGAGAATGTTTCGCTTCTAATGAATTCAGGGGTTTCTAAATTATATTCAGAGTAATCAATTGTTTGTTCTTCGCTAGTATCTAAAAGTGGAATAACAACTTCTGCAATAAAGTCGTCTGCAGTTTTAGGAACATTGACCATTTGTAATGTGAAGTCACTAATAATATCAAAATCATCTTGAACATCAATGGTAACTCCAAATGTATATGTTAAGAAGTTTGCGTAATCACTAATTGTGGCACCTCTAACTTCAGAAACTGAATTGGTGCTATCAGAGAAAGCGATTGTGTCTTCACTTTCCACCATTACTTCCTCGTTATTATCTAAATAAGAAAGACTATATCCAAAGGATGAATGTCTAACATCAAGAAGAACACTGCCGTCCTCTCCTATACCTGAAAGTGTTTGAGTTTGAGTTGTTTTCTCTAATTCAAATACTTTTGATTTTGAAGGATCTTCTAAGTCATACATATATAGTATGAAATCAGAAAATTTCTCGTTTTCGTCAAAATAACTAAGTGTCACTGTAAATGTGTAATCTAAATAATTAGCGGAGTCTGAGAAATATATTCCATCAAAACGAGATTGAGCAGTTCCATCAGCCATAGTGGTGAAATTAGAATCATAAATAATCTTTCGGCTGTCCGTTTGTTCTTGAACATAAATTCGATATGTTTGATTAGATTGAAGCATCTCAAAAGAACCTTCGTTTGGTCCTTCTTGAAGGATGTTATACGCTAAATATGATGGACTTTCTACATATAAACGGAATTCTGTGTCATTAGAATCTTTGAGTTCCAAAGCATAAGACATGAATGTTTCGCCAATATAGATGTTTTCAAATTGAACGGTCGCGTTGTTGTTTGATATTGCAGTAATTCCAACACTTGTTCCAATTGCGGTAACTGCAACAACAGTGGCCGCAACAATAGTGCCTGCCACAGTTCCACTAGCAGCGGTTGCAGCACTTGCAGATGTTGTAATGCTAGCAGCAGATGCAGTAACGCCACTTGTTGCACTAGCGGCTTCTTCAACACCCATTGGTTGTTTAAAGACTTTATCTATAATGTCATTATTATTGGTTTGATTTTCACCTTTTTGAACATTTTCGTTATTCCTATTAGTGGATGGGTTGAGTTCGTCACGGTTTGGATTGTTTTTATTGTCATTAAAAGATGTGAATTCGGCTTTTTGAACTTTGGCAAATTCAATAGAACCTCTACTAGATTCGTTTTTGATTTCTATCGAGTTATACTCGTCATTATTTCTCATAAATCCATTAATTAGAATACCACTTTGCTATTCAAAAGTAATTCTTTTGTATAGAATGACTCTATTTTTTGTAAACAATTAAAAACTACCAGGTTTCCCCAGTAGTCTTATCTTTTTATTGAACCAATAAATTGATTAATATCCATAAAACCAGATACAACAAAGTGTATTATTACCGTTTGAAAATCTTCAAGAACAGTATAAGCAACTACTAGACGATAAATACTCATCATTCGAACGCCTTTGCCTTCTACGATTTCTTTAAAGCGATTTAGAAAAAACGATAAACTCATTATTTTTTTCAATATATCTGCGTGTATTCTTCTCGCTATTTCTGGCGAAGCTATTCTCAAATAATAAAGATAAATGCTACGCAAATGTTCTATTGCTCTATCAGAAATAACTATGGTGTATTTTTTCATTTTCCGTATCTCTGTTCAAAATCTTTTAAGTACTCCGATAGCGTCATACCTTTTGGTTCTCTTACTGCAGCAGCACCAGATATTTCGTTCATCAATTCTTCTCTTGTCATTTCTTCGGCATGCAAAATGCCTGGTATGTTATTTGAAATTTCGAATGGTAATTCGTTTCTAATAACTATTTGTTTTAACATTAGTGTTACTGCTGTTGAAAGCGATAGACCTAAATCTGATAAAACACCTTCTGCTTCTTTTTTTAATTCTGGATCTACTCTTATACATAGTGTTGTTGTTTTCATATTGTTCCACCTCAAAAATATTGTATATCTTTTGTATATACATTGCAAATATATCTATAACAAAAAACTACCAGGTTTCCCCAGTAGTCTTCAAATACATTTAATTTGATTATCTTCTATCACTTGGAAGTTTGTCATGAACGAATAACGCCATAACAGCTTTTGCAGTGTGAATTCTGTTTTCAGCTTCTTGATAAACAACTGATTGTGGTCCATCAATAACTTCATCAACAACTTCGTTGACTCTGTCAGCTGGAAGAGCGTGCATATATCTACATGTTGGTTTTGCTAACGCCATCTTATCTGGTGTACATTTCCATGCTTTTAACGCTAATAAGGCATCATCAACAACAGTTGTGGATTGGTTTGTAACCCAACTTCCCCAGTTCTTTGGGAAGACGACATCAGCGTCTCTATATGCAGCGTCCATATCGTGTGTAATTGTTAAGCTTCCACCATGTTCAGCCGCGTTCTTGCGTGCTTTTTCAATAACCCAGTCTGGTAAATCATAGCCTTCTGGATAAGCAAGAGTGACATCGATTCCATATCTTGGGAATAATAAGACTTGTGAAACTGGAACAGAAATTGGTTTCTTGTGTGTTGTGGCCATTGCCCAGATAACTGAAACCTTTAAGTGTTCTGTATGTCCAAATTCATCTTCGATGGTCATTAAATCGGCAAGAGCTTGCATTGGGTGATATAAGTCACATTGTAAGTTGATGATTGGGACTGTTGAATATTTCGCCATTTCACGAATATATTTATTTCCTAAACCCCAGTTACAATATCTACACGCAATCATGTGTCCAAAGCTTGAAAGAATGACCGCTGTGTCTTTTGCGCTTTCTCCATGAGCGATTTGCATCATTGAAGTGTCTAAGAATGTCGCGTGACCGCCAAGTTGAGCCATACCACTTTCAAATGAGTTTCTGGTTCTTGTTGATTGTTCAAAGAACATTAAGAAACCGGTTTTGTTTGTTAACCAATCTGTTGGTTCGTTCCTATAGAATGCATCTTTTAAATCTCTTGAGCATTTGAGCATGTAATCGATTTCTTCTTTTGTGAAATCTTCAAGGGTAATTAAGTGTCTACCCGCAAATCTTGGTTGAATCTTTTCCATTAAATAAATTCTCCTATTTCTTTAGATTCTCTAAATAGAGACCTGGAAGTACTGCATACATTGCGGCACAGATAACAAGGTCTTCTTTTCTTGTTTTTTCATTTGGTGCGTGTGCTTCTTTTTCATCACCAGGACCAAATCCGATACATGGAATACCATATCTTCCCATAATGGAAACACCATTAGTGGAGAATGTCCATTTATCAATAACTGGATCTTTCTTGAATAATCCTTGATATCCTTGTTTCATTGATTGAACAAAGACACTTTCTTCTGGAATAACCCATGTTGGGAAATAACATTCTGTTGGATAAAGAAGTCCAGTATAACTCGCTCTTTCATAGCGATACATTTCAACTTTAGCGTTTGCGGCTTGAACTCCTGGTAATGCTTCAATTTCAGCAATAGAAGTCTTATCGTTTTCGCCAACAGTTAATCTTCTGTCTAATGAAATCCAACATCCGTCAGCGACTGCACATCTGGATGGTGATTTATGGAAGATTTCACTAATAGTGACTGTTCCTTTTCCCAAGAATGGGTCATACGCTAAACCTTTTTCATTGAGTTCTTTAACTTGCTCAATGATTGGTGCCATCTTATAGATGGCGTTGTCTCCTCTTTCAGGAGCGGAGCCGTGACAGGAAATGCCTCTAACTGAGACTTTAATTTCCATTCTTCCTCTATGTCCACGATAGATTCTGCAGCTTGTTGGTTCTGTAGAAACAACGAATTCTGGTCTGACTTTGTCTTCTTCAATAATGTATTGCCAGCAAAGTCCATCACAGTCTTCTTCTTGGACTGTTCCAGTAATAACTAATGTGTAATCATCTTCTAAATGTAAATCTTTGATGATTTTAGCAGCGTAGACCATTGAGGCCATGCCACCTTCTTGGTCACTAGTGCCTCTTCCACCAATATGGACATCATCTTCAAAACCTTTATATGGATCAAAGGTCCAGTTTTTTATTTCGCCAATACCGACTGTGTCGATATGCGCATCCATACCAATAAGATGTTTCCCATGTCCGATATATCCTAAGATATTTCCCATTGGATCGATAACAACTTTATCAAATCCAACTTTCTCCATTTCTTGTTTGATACGGAGAACAACTTCTTTTTCCTGACAAGATTCTGATGGAATGGCCACCATATCTCTAAGGAATTTGACCATGTCAGCTTTATAAAACTGAGCTCTTTCTAATACTTGTTCAAATGGTACTTTCATGTTAGATTTCCTTACCTCTCATTGCTTTAATCTTTTCATCGTATTCATGAATCTTATTATATTCATTGTCCCAAAAGGACATGACTTTCATGCTATCAAGGTATTCTTTAGAATAACCAAATGGTAACCAGTCTCTTTCTTTTTGAGCAAAAAGTTTTTCTTTGGCTTCATCACCACGTGTATCTAAAACTCTAGATGTATCTGCGCCCATAAAGACATCTTCAAACCATCTTTCTAAAACATTATGAGAAACTTCAAGTTCTCTTTCTTTTAAATTTTGAATAACGGAGTCATATCTATCGAAGCTATCAGTGGCGATAGTAACGACATTATCTTGTGGTCCGAGTTTGAGATATTTAGCCATTTTGATGGCGCCTAAAATATTACAAATTCCAGAGACACCGAACAAATTGGTGAGACTTTCTGCAAGTTTACGATCAATTCCGTGTTCCACTAAGATGTCTGTACCTTCGTGAATTACTTCGAGTCCTCTAACACAATCATCATCAACAATTTGAGTGATGAAGTCGGTTGTTAAGACGTTATGAATTAAGGTACACATCTTGTCACCGATACCTTCAATTCTATGTTGTCCACGACCACCATTAGTGAGGGTTGAACATTCATGTGGTTCAAGAGCGACAATCTTACATTCTGGGAAGACAGCTTTAATTTGATCACCAGCCGCTAATGTTCCAGCACTTCCCGGAGCGCTACAGAAACAAGCAACTCTTTCATTACCAATTCCTTTAACTGCTTCAACACAGCTATAACCTGTAACGTGTCTATGGAAACGATAGTTTGGTAATAATTCGAATTGAGCTAATGTTCTATTCTTTGGATCTTTCTTTAATTCATATGTTCTTTCAAGAGTAAGAATAACATCAGATTCGCTACCTGGAGTTAAATCAAGTTTCGCGCCATATTTAGCGATTCTTTCATATCTCTCTTTGGACATATTGTCTGGCATGATAACAATCGCATCATATTTCATTAAGTTAGTTATATAACTAACTCCGATACCAAAGTTACCAGTGCTTGGTCCTAAGATTGTGTGCTTGCCTGGGATGATTTCCTTATCAACACATCCTTCAATTAATGTTGAGTAGGCAGGACCAACTTTGTGGCTTCCGCTTGGGAAATATTTTCCTAGTAAAACAACGATGTTAGCCTCAACACCTGTTAATTCTTTTGGAAGAACAATCTTGTTAACTTCGTTGTTTTCATTCTTCCAGGTGATGTTGAAAAGATTGATTGGATCTAATTCGTTTTCAGACTTTGCTTTTAAAGCAGCTTTTCTCACCTCTGGGTCTTGATGGTTTGGGTTCAACATTTCATCATATGTTGGACCAAATGGGATTTTTGACATATTCTAAATTACTCCTTTTTCTTTTAAGTAAATGTCTAACTTGTTAATATTTGGCTCCATTAGTTCTGGTTTTGCGATTGCCTTTTGAGCGTTATTTGGATCTTTTAGGCCGTTACCAGTAATGATGACTGTAACACTTTCATCTTTACCAATAATTCCTTCTTTTATGGCTTTTCTTAAGCCTGCTAGAGAAGCAACAGCGGCAGGTTCTCCAAATATTCCTTCAGTTCTTCCTAATAGCGACATTGCGTCAATGATTTCACTATCAGGAACACTAATCCATCTTCCATTAGAGTTTTCAATTGCTCTAAGAGCCTTGAGAGGATTACGAGGAATGCCTACAGCAATACTATCAGCGATGGTGTTCTCTTCGCATTCTTGTAGAGGTCGATGTTCTCTACTTGCAACAACGAATGGTTCACACCCTTCTGATTGCACTCCTAGAATTCTTGGAACCTTTTCAACTAGGCCCAATTGTTGTAATTCATAGAAGCCTTTATATACACCTCCAACAGTGCAGCCATCTCCAACGGAGACAACTACCCAATCAGTAGGTTTGAAATTAAGTTGTTCTGCAATTTCTAGGGAAACAGTTTTCTTTCCTTCAATCATGAATGGATTAATTGCAGCGTTACGGTTATACCAACCATATTTATTAATGGCGTCTTTAGAGAGGCGGAACGCCGCTTTATAGTCTCCGTCAACGACCACTAAGGTTGCTCCATATAATGAAATTTGAGTTAATTTTCCAATTGGAGCACGTTTAGGAACAAAAATGACAGCAGGAAGTCCCATATGAGCGGCGTGACAAGCACAGCTACTTGCAGCGTTTCCAGTAGATGAGCAAGAGATAACTTTCGCTCCTGCTTCAATCGCTTTGAGTACTGCAACTCCACTAGCTCTATCTTTGCTACTTCCACTAGGATTAAGCCCATCATCTTTGATATATAATTCTTTTAATCCTAATTCTTTTGATAAATTGAATGATTTAACTAAAGGGGTCCATCCAATTCTTAACATCTTATCAATGTGATCTTCTTCAATTCCCATAAGAGGAGCGTATCTCCACATTGAATAATTACGATTTTTCTCAAAATATTCTTTAGTTAATACATTTTTGAGCTCTTCATAATCATATTCGACATCAAGAATTCCTTTTTCTCCACAGTCAGGACAAGTCATCATTGCTTCTTTTGTTTCAAAGAACTTTCCACACACTGTGCAGCGATACCCACGAATATATTTATTCATTTTGACCTCCTTTAATTTCTTCTAAGAATTTTCGTAATAAATTCATCGCGACTTTATGACGATATTCTTTATTGCTTCTTTGGTCAGTGATTGGAGTGACGAGTGGAGAATAATCCTTAATCACTTCATCAATATTTAGTTCACTGGCTTTTATGTTTTTGTATTTATTTTCAACTTCAAGATTTCTCACAACTTTGATAGAAACACTACCGAAAGCAACACGGAAATCTTTGATGATATTGTTTTCAATTCGATAGGCACCTAAGAAGGAAACTTTGGTGATTGATTCGGCTTTTCTAGAACCGACTTTTCTATAAAAATATTTGAGATTTTGTGGCAAAAGTACGATTTTTGTAATAATTTCTTCATTTTTTCGATCAGTTTTTCTAACACCTAGAACGAAGTCTTTGACCGGAACTTTTCTCTCTCCATTAAGCGAAGATAAGACAACATAAGCATCATTCAAAACGAGTGGAACAATGCTATCTCCAGCTGGTGATGCGTTAGCGATATTGCCAGTCATCGTTGCCATGTTTCTAATATTTGGAGAAGCGATTTCTCTAATGACTTTTTTGTAGATTTCTGGAACTAACTCAGACTTCTCAATATCAACAAATCTAGTAGTCGCGCCAATAGAAACGCTGCCATCACTTTCATTTTTGATATAGTCGAGTTCTTTTAATCCCATCACATATAGAACGCTTCTATCGAAGTTAGGAAGTAGTCCAGTGCTAACGTGTTTTTGAACCATTAAATCTGTTCCACCACTCATGATGTAACAATTGTTTTTATTAATAATTCTTAATGCTTCCTCTAGTGAGGCAGGAACAAAGTGTCTAATCATAACTTAATTCCTTTCTCGCTTGCTAAAAGCACAGCGTTAACAATCGCTTGGTAACCAGTACATCTACATAAGTTGCCTGATAATGCGATTCTAATTTCTTCTTCAGTTGGATGTGGGTTCTTTTTAAGAACAGCGTAGCTCGCTAAAATCATTCCAGGAGTGCAGAATCCACATTGACTACCACCCATTTCTGCAAATGCATCAGCGATAACTCTATAGGCTTTTGTTTCTCTAAAACCTTCAATAGTAATAACTTCTTTATTATTAATATTAATAATAGGTGTTAGACATGAATTGTAAGGTTCATCGTTAACTAAAACTGTGCACGCTCCACATTCACCTTCTCCACACCCTTCTTTTGTGCCGGTTAAGTGACAGATATCTCTAATAACATCTAAAAGACGCATTGATGGATTAACATCAACACACGTTTCTACTCCGTTTAATTTAAACTTAATCTCCATTTTCGATTAACTCCATGATATATTCAGGTGTGGCAGGTATTTTGTGTATCTTTCTATTTATTGCTTGTTCAACAGCAAGGCAGAACGCAGGTGCTCCTCCAGCAAATGTCAATTCTCCAGCCCCTTTTGCCCCAAAAGCGCCATAAGGGAATGGGTTATCAATAATCGCTGTTTCCATTTGTGGAAGGTCAACCATTGTTGGAATGACATAGTCACTAAGTGTCTTTTGCTTAAATACACCATTTTCCATAACTTCTTTTTCTAAATATGCCCAGCCTAATGCTTGAGCAAGACCACCATCGGCTTGTCCGATTAATATTCTTTCATCAATTGCGTGTCCAACATCATATGTCGACCAGCAGTGTTCAATAGTTACTTCGTAAGTGATTGGATCAACGCTAACTTCAACGATATTAACACCCCAAGCATATCCTGGATAGGCATCGCCTTGCATAGTGTCGTCATCCCATTTGATATAACTTGGTCCAACATATGGTTCAACAATTTCTTGTTCTTCCCCATCTTTCCAGATTTCTTTTAAGTGCTGAGCGGCTTTAGCAGCAAGTCCACCAACGATTATTATCGTCCTACTAGCAGCAGTAGGACCCGTTGATAACGTCTCATCAGTGTCAGGTGCGTCATAAATGACGTGGTCTTCTGGAATTCCTAATGTATCGACCACTATTCTCTTAAGAGTGGTTTTATTTCCTTGACCAAAATCGACTTGAGAAGTATAGAAAGTTACTATTCCATTCTTATCTTTTTTAATTCTTAGTTGAGCGTTAATGATTGTGCTTTCTCCACTACCAGTAAATCCACATCCGTGTAAGAAAGTCGACATCCCGATTCCGCGATATGAACCAGGTTTGGAATATTCTTCTAACTTGCGTTTGTAGTCGCTCATTTCCATAGCTTTGTCCATGAGTTCTTTAAGAATGATTTTGTCTCTGAATATTCCGTTTGTGGATGTTATATCACCTGTTTTAACAAGATATTTATTACGTAATTCTAATGGTTTAACGTGTAGGAAGTCCGCTAAATGGTTAATAAACATCTCCATAGCGTAGATTGATTGTGGAGAACCAAATCCTCTAAACGCTGCACTCGGAACTTTGTTTGTACAATATGCATCACCAGTAACAGCAACATTATCAAATGTATATGTATTGGTGCACGCAATTAAGGCTCTAGCTAAAACAACCATTGAGCATCCAACATAAGCACCACCATCAATACCAACATGGATTTTCACTCCAATGATATTATCGTTTTTATCCATGTATGCTGAAATCTCGGTTTTACTTGGATGTCTCTTGGTGGTAAATGTGATGTCTTCTTTTCTATCAAAGATCATCTTAATTGGTTTTTTAATCTTAACAATTGCGGTAGCAAGTTGAGCCGCCATCAAAGATGGGTAATGTTCTTTTCCGCCAAAAGCACCACCAACAGCAGGTTGTATAACTCTAACTTTTTCTGGTTTGCATCCTAACGTTCTAACAACAGCGTTCTTGATATAGAACGGACATTGCATCGAGGCTTTAATGACAATCTTTTTGTCTTCAAGCCACATAAGCATTCCTTGAGGCTCTAAATATATTTGTTCTTGGTATCCAGTCTCAAATGATTCACTAAATACTTTAGTAGCATTTTTAAATAATCCTGGATTGCCTTTATTGAATTCTTTATGAACATAACTATTTTTCATTTCATAGACCGGTTCATATTCTTCATATTCAGCGTGAACCATTGTGGCTAGGTCGATAGCAATCTTTTTGTCTGGTCCGACAATTAAACCTATGGTTTCACCTTTATAATGTGTTTCTTTATCAGCGAAAACAGGCCAATCAGAAGCGATGATATTGCACACATTTTCTTTGACAATGTCTTTTGCAGAAACGAAATAATATCCTTTTGGTAATCCTGGGACATTAATCTTTAATATTTTCCCGTATGAAATTGTACTTCTAACAGGGATGGCGAAAAGGGCGTCATCCATACGGATATCGCCAGTGAAGATGGCCATTCCAGACATCTTCTCTTCGTTATCTACTTTTTTAACTGATGTATTATATTTTGGAAGCATAATAACTAAAACTTAATTGCCTTAACAGGACACTTAGATGCACATAATCCACATCTAAAACATTTATTAGGATTGAACTTAGGAACACGGTTCTCATCCATATCAATTGCGAAATATGGGCAGTTTCTTGCGCATAATTGGCAATGTGAACACTTTGAAGCATCCACACTTGGCATATCGTGTTCATAAGTAACTGCGTTCTTTAATTGAGTATTAATAACATCTTGAACTGACTTAAATCCATATTTCTCTAATTCTTTTGGAAGATCAGCGATGATTTTAGCGTATAGTTCTTTTCCTCTAAGCATTGGAGCAGAGAGCATTCCTACTGCGGAGGCACCCGCTAAAAGGAATTCGATGACATCTTTAGCAGAAGCAACACCACCAACACCGATAACTGTTAATGATGGTTCGGCTTGTTTGATTGTGTAGACTGTTGCTAAGGCAAGAGGTTTAACTACTGGTCCGCTCATCCACACAAATCCTTTGTCGTTTGAACACGCCATTTGACGTTTTTCAACATCGATAACCATACTTGGTCCAAGAGAATTAATGGCTACAACACCATTAGCGCCATTTTGTTTAATGGTGTGTGCAAATCCTGCTGGATCAGGAATGTGTGGTGAAATTTTCATATAGAAAGGTTTAGAAGTTAAACTTCTAATTGTTCTAACAACTTCACCCATCTTTTCGTGATCTGTTCCAACATAATGACAGCTAACTTCAAATGCATCAGCGAATTCATCTAATAAAGGAATGAGTACTTCCATATCTTCTTTGGTATAGCCAACAGAAAGAATAAGAGGTGTATCTCCTTTCTTAGCTTTGAGTTCTGGTAAAAATTCGTTGATCCATTTTTCTTTTGGATATTCAGTCCATAACTCACAGTTGAAAATAGCGTTATTCCCTTCTCCAATAATACATGGATGGGGAATATGAGCGTCTTTTGTTGAGATTGTTTTTGCCACTAATCCACCTAATCCTTGGTCCTTCAACCAAAGCAATTTTTCTGCATCACCAACAAGCGGTCCAGCAGCAGGCATAAGCGGGTTCTTTAGGGTTAATCCATCAAATTTTGTACTTAAATCCATCTTAAATCTCCTTAATTTTTTTCCAAAGTTTGTCACTATATTCTCTTGATTCAATTAATAGTTGTTTTGCTTTCTTTGAGGTCAATTCGCCATTTCTAACAAGCCTCATTCCATCAACATATACATCTCTTGGTTTGAAATTAGGGAATAGTCCGAAGAAGATATGTCCAAAGGCATTTGAAGAGTTCATCTTAGTGAATGGTGTATATGGAACAAGCATAAAATCAGAAACAAAAGATTCTTTTATCTTTCCAATATTTACACCGAAACGACGGCCAACGTATTCATAGGCATTATTGATTATATCAACAATCTCACCTAATCCCATAGCGGTTGGGCTACTATTTCTTAAATGAGTTAGATAATAAGCATTTAAATATTCTGTTGCCATAGAACTACTAAGGCCATCATTACCAACCATGACTGGAATTCCGTGTTTTAAATAGTTTTTGATATCGGGGATTCCAACAGCGTTGTTTAAGTTGCTTGTTGTATTAACAACCATATATGCATTTCTTTGCTTAACGATATCTAGTTCTTCATCATTTATGTGTACACCATGCACAATAAGTGAATCTTTATTGATAAGATTAAACTTATCAAGCCTAGATATGATGTTCATATTATGTGTATGATATGAATCTTCCTCATCCATTTCACTCTCTGCAACATGGATGTGGATAGGGGCATCTCCAAGCTTTTTAGAAATCATTTTTAGACTCTTATCACTTAGTGACATTGATGCGTGCATGCCAAATAGTCCGCATACATGATTCATCTTATTCCTTTTATAGAACGAAATATTTTCACTTATACAGTCATTAATTGGGAAACGATCACTACTTTCAAAGCAAAGAGCCGCTCTTAAATGTAAATCGTTAACAAGTGATTTCTTTAAAGAATTAAGTGACCCTTTAATATTGACTCCACTAGCGTGATGGTCAATAATCGTAGTTACACCATTGAGGAGGAATTCGCTACCAGCGGCAATACCAGAATAATAAGTGATTTCATTATCGATTTGTGAATCTAACTTCCACCACATTTGATCTAAAATCTCTTGGAAGTTTTTAGGATTGAATGGAAGAGAAAGACCGCGTGCAAAAATAGAGTAAATATGAGAATGGGCACAAACAAAGTTTGGCAATAGCAATTGTCCGTTTGCGTCAATGATGTTATAATCATCATTTTTGAATTCAGACATTTTACCTACTTTAACTATTTTTTTATCGAAAACAACATATCCGTTTTCTATGTAGTTTTCATAATCATATATTCTTGCGTTAATTATGGCTTTCATATTTTTTTGCCTTTCTCGCAGCTAATTAGTTCACCTTTATGTCCGAGGAATTTTCCTTTTTTAAGAGCAAACTCTCCTCTAATAATGGTTGACTCAACTGTGGTATTTACGAGGATGTGTTCATAGATTGAATAGTCAACTGCACCATGTGGTTTTCCGATATATTGATTGCTACCATTCAAAATAAACAAATCTGCGCAATTTCCGACTTTTATCTCGCCTTTGTTGGCAAAACCTTGAATTTTTGCAACATTTTTACTCATTTTTTCAATCACTTCATCACCAAACATTTTATATAAAACAACGAAGCTAGACTCGATACCACCAACACCTAGAGGCATGCCCTTAAGAAGCGTGTGGCTTTCCTTGTCTTCGATGTTAAATGCACAGTGATCTGTACCAATACAATTTACATATTCAAAGTGTTTGATGAGGGTTTTTCTCTCTTCTTCGCTTCTTAGAGGTGGTGCAAATGTATATAGGTATCCTTGTTTACCCTTCAATACTGAATTGTTGAACACAAAATACTGTGGACATGATTCAATAAAGATATTCTTGCCAAGATATTCATAATAGTTCTCGCAAATTGCTTTAAGTGTGTATCCGCTTGAACAGTGAACCATATATAAATGCCCACCTGTTTGAACAGCAAATTTACAAAGTTTAAGCGCTTCGCTTCTTTCGCTTTCTGTATTTCTTGCATCCGCTAATTGTTCATAGGTCAACGATTCGTCTCTATTAATCATTTCATCGTTTTCTATATGAGCGCATACAAGGAAGTTGTATTTTTTTGACAATTTCAATAGCTTTTTGATGTCACTGTCACATGTCCTACGATGTGTCTCGGAATATGTTGTAAAAAGTTTAACGGTGTTGATACCGAGTTCTTTCATCGTATAAACATATTCTTCAAGATTACCGTTTGGTTCTCTTATACATGCATGGAAGTGATAGTCAACATTACATCCTTCCGCTTCTTTCATTCTTTTTTCAAACGATTCTTTAAGCTCTTGAGCGTTTCTAGTTGGATCAAGAAAATCCACAATGGTGGTTATACCACCATAAATAGCGGATTTACTTCCATAGTAAAAGTCATCTCTACTAGGAATTGTGCCACAGAACAAATTAAAGTGAACGTGTGGATCGATTAATCCTGGGAGAATTTTTCTATTAGAAACATCAACAACTTTTGTGGCTTTATAGTCTTCATTACCAATATAGGAAATCTTTCCAGACGAAATACCAATATTGGTCTTTTTGAAAGAACCATTAATGTACACAAAACCGTTTTTTAAGAATAAATCAAACATAATTATTTTTTGAGTTCTTTAATTCCCTTAAGAATCTTTTCTGGAGTAATTGGAAGTTTATGAATTCTAACTCCAGTAGCATTATAAATTGCATTACAAATTACTGCTGGAGGAGTGTCAATTCCAATTTCACCAACTGATTTAGCGCCAAATGGACCAGTTGGTTCATATGAATCAGCAAATTCAGTAGTAAGTTTATGAATCTCTTTATGAGTTGGAATGTGATATGTGAGGAAGTTATTAGAAAGCAAATTACCTTTCTTGTCATACTTGACATCTTCAAAACATGCCATTCCTAAGCCTTGAACGATTCCACCTTCAACTTGTCCACGCGCTAGCATTGGATTAATAGTCGTTCCACAATCAGTAACTGTGACATAGTTCAAAACATCATATTCACCTGTTTCAAGATCAACTTCCACTTCAGCATAAGCCGCCATAAATGGAGGCGGAGAAACATGTCCGTAATAACTTTCTGTCACCTGGACTTGTTGCAAGTTTGCGTTATAAAGCATCTTTGTAGAAAGTTCTACTAAACTAATAGATTTGTCACCAGAAACAAAGGTTTTGCCGTCAAATTCTACATTTTCAGGCTTAACTTCCATAAATGTTGAAGCTTCTTTAATGAGTCTTGCTCTCATTTTTTGAGCAGCCTTCCAAGCGGCATTTCCAGAAATATAAGTTGTACTACTGGCATACGCTCCACAGTCAAATGGAGTTAAATCTGTATCTGATGAATAGATGATAATCTTATCAACTGTAGTGCCTAATTCTTCAGCGACTATTTGGGAAATAATGGTGTCACTACCTTGGCCAATATCAGTAGCGCCAACAGTGACCATATATGATCCACCGTCATTTAATTTGATAGATGCACTACCCATATCCATAAATGGAATACCACTGCCTTGCATAGCGATAGCCATACCATATCCTCTGACTTTTGTATCGCTAATTTTCTTGCGTGGCCAATTCTTTTCCCATTCTATTAATTCAGCACCACGTTTAATACAATATGGGAGTTTACATGATTCCATAATCATCGCAGTACCTTTGGTACCTTCACCCATTATCTCAAAAATAGGTGATGTCTCTTTTTCTTTCATCGAGTTGATTTCTCTAACTCGTTTAGGATTCATGTTTAACTTTTCAGCAAGAATATCGATGGTCGCTTCTAAAGCATAGTTACCTTGAATCGCTCCATAGCCACGATACGCTCCTGCAGGAACATGGTTGGTATAAACAACACGGCCTCCAAATTTAACGGCATCGACTTTGTTATATAGTGGAAGAACCTTACTTCCAACGATCATAAAGACAGTCAATGAGTGTTCTCCATAAGCGCCGGTGTCACTTAAAGTACGGCAATCAATCGCGTTGATTCGTCCATCTTTCATCGCACCAATTTTCATGCTAATTTTCATTGGGTGTCTTGTGTATGAAGCGCCAAACACTTCTTCACGAGTGTAGACAAATCTACTTGGACGATGAGTTTTAAGAGTGGTTAATGCACAGAAAAATTCGCCGTGAAATGCTTGTTTTCCACCAAAACCACCGCCAACTCTCGGTTTAATTACACGGATTTGACTTACTGGCATTCCTAATGTAGTAGCCAAAATTCTTCTCATATGGAATGGTGTTTGAGTGGAAGAATAAATGACTAATCTATTATGTTCGTCTAATCTTGCGTTACTGCTATGAGGCTCAAGCATCGCATGGGCTTGAGCTTGCGAATAGAATGTCTCCTCAACAATAACATCAGACTTTTTGAATTCTTCATCAACATTACCGACTTCCATTTCATAGGCGGCAGCAACATTTTTCTTTGGTTCAAACCCGATTGGGAACATTTCGCAAATTCCGTCTTCTGGGTGAATAATGGATTTGTTTTCATACGCTGTTTCAAAATCGAGTACTGGATCTAATACTTTGTATTCAACTTTAATGAGTTTAATGGCTTCGTTTGCGGTCTCTTCATCTACCGCAGCAACCATAGCAACTTCATCGCCAACATATCTAACGTATTCATCTAAGATGAATTTATCGTGTGGCGATGGCTCTGGATAGCCTTGTCCTGCTCTTGAGAAAGAAACGTGTGGAACGTCTTTATATGTTAAAACAAGGGCAACACCATTTAGTTTTTGCGCTTCGCTAACATCGATTGATTCAATGTGTGCAAACGCATGTGGAGAACGAAGTATTTTAATGACCAAGCTTCCTTGAGCAGCTAAATCATCTGTATAGAAACTTCTTCCCTGCATTATTCCTTTGCCATCAACAGAAGGAGTAATGTTATTAACAACTTTTAGTTTTTTCTTATCAACCGCCATTGTCTATTCCTCCTTTAAATATTCTTTGATGGCCTTCATATGTGATTGAAGTCCGGAACAACGACAAAGATTGCCAACTATATAGTTATTAATTTCTTCGTCCGTTGGATTTTTATATTCTCTTTTAAGAGCGTAAATGACTAATGCAAAACCAACATTACAGAAGCCGCATTGATCTGCACCTTGTTTAGAAAAGCATTTTGAAATTTTAGCGGCTTCTTCTTGTATGCCTTCAACTGTTGTAATGTGTTTGCCTTCTAAAGAAGCAGTTAAAACAGAACAACTCATCATTGGTTTTCCTTCAATTAATAATGTGCAGGAACCACAAGATGATTCATTGCATCCAACCTTAATGGATTTAACTCCGTGTCTTCTAAGTGTCTCGGCTAAATATTCACCAGGTTTTATGGAATAGCTAACTTCAACATTGTTTAAATAGAAATTAACAATCATTATTTGCTAACCTCCTCAAGACCACGTCTTACATATACTTTAACCAAATCAGTTCTATATTCTTTAGAAGCGTCTTTATTGTCGAGAAGCATAAGCTCTTCTGCAGCAATTTCAGCGGCTTTCTTATATGATTCTTGGTCTAATTTGCTTTGTGAATTAAGGTAGTCCATTGCTTTATGCGCTAAAGCACCAGTAAGTGGTCTAGCACCTACTGCAATACGGTATTCACCATTTACTTTAGCAATACCAAAATTGATAATTGGGAAATCTAAAGCGGTGGTTTTGACTTTTTTATAAAAGCCTTTCCCACTACCTTTTTTAATATGAATCGCAACTAATATTGCATTGATTTTACCTTTATAAGATAAATAGTCTTCAAGACTCATTTTTTGTTCTGGATAGAATTCTAAAGAAACATCATATGGTAGTAAACCAGTAATAACATCAGAGAAAGGATATCTTCCAATGATAGATCCACCTATGGTGGCGATGTTTCTAAAATTAACACCCATTATTTCTCTTACCGAGAAGGCTAAGGAATCATTGAACAAACTTCTTATAACATTAGAGTTTTCAAAATCCCTTTGAGTAACCATACTTCCAACGATTACTTCATCTTTTGTTTCGCTGATTTTGTTTAAGCCAAGGGTAGATAAATCGACAAGAGCGTTGCAGTCTTGCCCTATTTTCTTGATCCAAAGTCCACCAGCGATGATTTGATTCTTTGGATCTTCTTGTAACTTACGATAGGCATCTTCTAATGAAGATGCACGGTAGTATTCATTAACTTTCATACTATCTCCATTCCTCAGTTAGCATCAATATCTTGATAATCTAAAAATGAATTTAGATTAATCACTATGTTTTTGTCTTCGACATTTATTATCTCATACTTTTTGCTATCACGAAATAACTTTAGATTATAATCTAGTGGCAATCTTAACAATTCGTCTTTATATTTCTTAGATATATAAATCGGATGGCCATCTTCTCCGTGATATGATGGCACTTTAATGTCTCCAGAAGATTCAATCAGTTTTTTTATTGTCTCTGTCTTAACAAAAGGACAATCTCCAGGCATAACAAAGAAATCTTCTTTGGTTTCTCTAATACCAATAATAACACTAGAAAACATACCTAATTCATAGTCTTTGTTAAAAACAAAAGAAACGTTTTCATTTTTCAATGTATCTCTTATTTCTTTGTCATATTTGCCTGTAACAACAATGATTTTGGAAACAAGGCCTTCAAATGTTTTGATTGTGTGCCATATTAAAGGATGGCCTTTATAATCTAAAAGCATTTTATTTGTTTTCATTCTGGTTGATTTTCCACCAGCAAGAATAATACATTCCGCCATTACAATAAAATTGTATTTGGAAATGTAAATATATTCAATGAAAATAGTTATTCTCTAAAATATCTATCGTTTCTTCTTAATATGAAGAAATAAATAACAAAAGCATACACACCAACAATCAAACCGGAAATAATGGCGGTAAGATAATAAACTAACGTTGGAATACTAAGATGGAAAATATCATGCACTAAAATTTGATTAGTAAAATTAAAAAGCAAGTGGAAGACAACACATAAAGGGATCGAATAGGTGTATTCATAAATGAGTCCGAGAAGAAGCCCAAGACCAAAAGCATAAACAACTTGAATCAAAACACTAATAAGAGCGTCAGCTGAACTAACGTTTACGATATTAATTAAATGAAACAAGGCAAATATCCCTGCGCTTGCTAGAATTCTTTTAATTGAAGAGGCAAACACTAAAGAGTTTTGAATAAAAGACCTAAACAAAAGTTCTTCGACAATAACACCTAACAAATGATAGAAAATAGTTAATGGCAAAATGACAGGATCAATAGACACATCAAAGGATGAACCCGCTATTGCACCAGCGATAATGTTTGAAAAACAGATAATAATAAATGGAAGAAACAATAAGCCTCTACGATAATTAGCAAATTTGAAGAGATTAATCCTATATCTCCATATTAAATAAATATAATACAAAAGTAGGACAAATCTAAGAACTATTCTAATGATTAATTGTTCGATTACGCCAATAGGAAAAAGATCAACCGGAAAAGCGTTCACAAAAATGAATAGCAAGGCAAATAGTAAAATGTCTAATAATCTAAATTTCACTATTCTTATCCTCCTGTTGTTTTGGCATTTTGCTCTTAAGATAAAAATACAATGGAATCGCTCCGACAATCAAGACCAAACACCAGTATTGTGATGGAGATAAACCAGCTAATTGTCCTCTCTCATCACCTCTAAAAAATTCGATAATAAATCTGAAAATTCCATAAAAAACCGAATAAATAACAAAATTGTATGGAAAATCAAATCTGAACGCAAATACAACCAAGACAGCGGTTAAGCCAAATAAAAATATTGATTCAATTAGTTGAGTTGGAACAACCGCGTGGTCCATTCCAGGGAACATAACTCCATATTGAGGATCGGTCTCAATTCCATAGCAACATCCAGATAAGAAACAACCAATTCTACCAAATGCATGGCCTAAAGTTATACATGCCGGAGCAATAATTACTATCTTGTCTAACACAGGATCACCGTGCTTCAAATAATAGTACTTGTAAACTAATAAGAAGGTTGGAATTCCACCAAATAATCCGCCATAAAAAGTCATTCCCCATGTCCAAGCTTGTGGTTGCCCGTTGATGTTGTGTTTTATTGCTTCATATACATTTTCAAATAGAATTGCAAAGACAACACCAACAAAAACAGTAGCAACAATTACTATGGACAAATCGAAAAATTGGTTTGAGTGAGCTCCTCTTTTATGAAGATAAACAAAAAGTAATATCGTAGCCGCAATTGCGCCTACGATGATCATAAATGTCATTGAGAATCCATTAATGCCAAATAAATCGGGATACATAGTATCATTATTTTACTCTTTTTTATAAAATGACAAACAATTATTATTTGTTTGACTTATAAAATGATATAGTAGTCTTGTTGAAGAGGTTTATTTATGAGATATGTCGTCAGTTTAGGCGGTAACGCTTTAGGCAATAACGCCGAAGAACAAAAGAACTTAGTTTGTAATGTTGCTAGTTATATTGTTAAGTTGATGAAAGATGGCCACGAAGTTGTAATTGTACATGGTAATGGTCCTCAAGTAGGAATGATCAATAACGCTTTTAGCGAAGCGAAGGGTGTTCCAGATATGCCGTTCCCAGAATGTGGCGCTATGTCACAAGGTTATATTGGATTCCATTTACAAAATGCTTTACAAAATGAATTAAGAAAACAAGGCGTTAAAAGAAACGTTGCCACGATTGTTACACAAGTTGTCGTAGACAAAAACGATCCTTTATTCCAAAATCCGTCAAAGCCAGTCGGAACATTCTATTCTAAAGAAGAAGCAGAAATAATAGCTAAAGAAAAAGGCTATACAATGAAAGAAGATGCTGGTAGAGGCTATAGAAGAGTAGTTCCTTCACCACTTCCAATTGATATCGAAGAAAAAGAAATCATTTCATCTTTAGTTAAAAGTGGAAATGTTGTCATATGCGCAGGCGGAGGCGGCATACCTGTAATTAGAGAAGATAATAAACTAGTAGGCGTCGCTGCAGTAATCGATAAGGATTATGCTTCTGCATTAGTAGCGGAATTAGTGGATGCCGACTATTTGGTAATCTTAACCGCTATTGATAATGTATGTATTAATTATCGTCAACCAGACGAAAAGAAACTTGGCAATGTCTCATTAGATGAAATCAAAGAATACTTAAAAGGCGATTACTTTGCAAAGGGAAGCATGTATCCAAAAGTGAACGCTTGTGTTAAATTCTTAACTCGTTCAAAAGGTAAAACCGCGATAATTGCAGCGCTAGAAAATGCAGCATTAGCGTTTGAAGAAAAAAGCGGAACTATCATTAAATAACATATAAGAAACCACTTATTTTATCAAAAAAGGCCTTCGCGGCCTTTCTTTTTATTTGATTATTTCTTTTGCTTTCTCTTGATTCTTTAAAGGATTAGATATCACAAGTGGTTCTTCTTTAAAACCTAGCTTATTTAATTGAACAAGCGATTTGTTTGTTGTTTGACCGGCTGGATAAAGAACAAATTTGGTTGTTTCTTTATTTAAAGGAAGAGCGTCAATCACACTATTGATTGGGGTAGATAATCTATCATTCCAAACAGGAGATCCAATTACTACCAAATCATCTTCATTAATTTGAACATTGATTGGTTTAATTTTTTTCTCTCTTATTTTGCATAGCGCGCCCGCCAAATTTTAAAATCTTAAAGAAGCCAACCTTGCCAAATGGTTTTTCTGTTTCAACTTTGACAATTTCATATCCAGCTTCTTTATATAAAGAAGCAAGAAAATCACCATTTCCAGTAGCGGAATAATAAATAAAGTATTTCATATTAATACAATTTATGAGTTAGACTCTCGTATTCAGCGTATAGTTTGAGGCACGCTTTTCTATCTAATTCAACAACAAGTTTTTCTCTTTCGCCTGGTTGTTGCATATCATAAAATTTCTTATCTCTAAAACCGATATTTTCTGTATCAATAATATTGCATCCATAATAAACCTTATCAATGTTAGCCCACAAAATAGCAGACATACACATTGGGCATGGTTCACCAGTTGTATATAATTCGCATCCACTTAAATCAAATGTTCCTAAAGTTTTACATGCTTTGTGGATTGCCATCATTTCTCCGTGACATGTTGGATCGTTATTTTTAAGAACTTGGTTGTGCCCCTTTCCAACAACTACACCATCTTTAACAATAACCGCACCAAAAGGACCACCATGTTGATTGCGAATTCCTTTTCTGGCTTCGTTAATTGCCATTCTCATATACTTATTCATACATATACCTGCCTTCCATTTAATTCTATATGATTAATTATTCTTTTTCGATTTCCATTTAACAAAAACTCTTTGGTAATATTCTTTCCAAGATTTCATAAGAACGGTTTCATTATAAAAATCTGAGATGAAAATAGAGTTATCAACTTGTTCGTTGTAGTAGGTTGTGTTTTCTTTAAGTTTTCTAAGTTCTTTAGAGAATTCATCGACATTTGAACCTCTAGCATATTTACCAAATAGAATCGGCTCATATAAATCAAGATCTCTTAATAAAACTGGTTTATGAACATTTGCAATTTCAAGGATGGTCATTGGGAACAGTTCCATAAAAGATGGCATAAACAAAACATCACAAATATTAAAAACTTCATTCATGTAAATTCTATCTAAAATTTCGATATGAGTAACATTTTGAGGTAAATTTTTCAATAATTTCTTGTATTTTCTATATCCGTGCATAATTCTTCCAAACGAAAAACCACCAACCCAAACGAATTGAATATCAGGGTTCGCGATTGCGGCTTCAATAAAATCATCAAATCCTTTTCTTGTTTGAATCTGACCGCACCCAAGAACAACAAATTTATCTTGAGGAATGTGATATTTGTCTTTTAATTCTGTGATTTTTTCTTTTGAAAGAGGCTTAAATGATTCATGATCGACATAATTTGGTATATAGGTTATTTTTTCTTTTGAAATTCCTAACTTTTCTAAGTCGTTAATAAAGCACGGATTAACCACTACTAGTTCATCTGCTTTTCTATAAAAAGAGTTTACATATCCATCAAATATTTTCTCTGCAAGCTTTGGTAGCTTTATGCTTTCATGATTTTTAGCAGGAATAAAATGAACATATACAATGTTTAAATGTTTTTTGTTCATTCTCATTCTATATGTTGGATTAACACTATGAATGTGATAAATGTCAAATTTTGACGATTTTGAATTAATTTCAACTTCTAAATCATTTATCTTCTTAACTAATGTAACTTGTTCACGATAAGCACTAGCAACACCTTGACCCTTTGCAGACTCAGCGCCACTAAGCATATTAATTCTAATTTTCATTGCATAACTATTTTAAAGAACATAGCTAGAAAAAGAAACTATTTAATTTATAGCATTAAGTATCTTATAATTTAGATACTTTTGTTAATAAAGGAGGAAATATTAGTGATTAGTAAGAAACTTGCAATAGATGTTCTTAATGAAATGCTTGCAACTGGTGCTGACTACGCTGAAATTTTTGCCGAAAATAGTAGAGGATATGGAGTATCACTCGAAAACGGCAAAGTGAATTCAAGTTCAACAGGTATTACTTTTGGAGCAGGATTAAGATTATTAAAAGATAATAGATGTGTATATGGTTACACAAGCGACGTCTCAAGAAAAGGATTAATGGAATTGGCTAATTCTTTAAACAAATCATTTAAAGGCGAACGATTAATAACTGTTTCAAAACTTGAAATGATTAGATCAAAGAATAGAAACCCAATTCTACATAGTTATGAGGACATTCCTTTAAAAGAAAAAATTGATCTTATAAGAGAAGGAACAGATGAAATTCAATCAATGAACGATCCAAGAATCGTTAGATATGTTGGTTCATTCGCATGCAATCATAAAAGCGTTACTGTTTTTAATTCAAAAGGAAAATGGTTCCACAGAGATACCGAATTTGCCAGAATGGCGTACTCAATAGTCGCTGCTGATGAAAACGGCATGGAAACAAGTTTTGAAGGACCAGGATGTCAAATGGATATCAGTTACTTCAAAGACAAAGCAAAACCAAGAAAAGTAGCAAGAAAAGCTGCAGAAACCGCCTTAATGATGCTCACAGCCAAAGAATGTCCATCAGGAAAAATGCCAGTTGTTATTGGCAATGGATGGGGCGGAGTTCTCTTCCACGAAGCATGTGGACACCCATTAGAAGCTAGTGCTGTTAGTAGAGGATTAAGTTGTTTTGCAGGAAAAGAAGGCGAAATGATTGCGTCTCCAATCGTAACTGCTGTTGATGATTCAACAATCCCAAATGAATGGGGCTCTATTGATATTGATGATGAAGGAAATCTTGGAGAAAAGAGAGTTTTAATCAAAGATGGTAAACTCGTTAACTTCATGATTGATGACTTCAATGGTAGAAGAATGGGCAGAAAAGGGAACGGCTCCTGTCGTAGACAAAACTATAAGTATTGTCCAACAAGTAGAATGAGTAATACATATATTGATAATGGAAAATCTACTCTAGAAGAAATCATTGCTGCAACAAAACTTGGATTATACGCGGTCGGCTTTGCAGGCGGAAGCGTTGATCCAACAACTGGTGAATTCAATTTTGGTTGTTCTGAAGCCTATATTATTAGAGATGGTAAGGTTTGCGAACCAGTTAAAGGCGCAACATTAATTGGAAAAGGCGAAGAAATCCTCAAAAAAATTGATATGGTAGGAAACGACTTAGCTTTAGCTCAAGGAATGTGTGGCGCAGCAAGCGGAAGCATAAGAACAAACGTTGGTCAACCTACTTTAAGAGTTAGTGAAATCACTGTTGGTGGTAGAGGAGGAGAATTAAAATAATGAAATTCGATAAGTTTTTTGAACTTGCCAAAAAAGCAGGTATTACAGATTGCGAAATCTCCATTTCTACATCATATTCACTTGAATTTAGTCTTTTCCATGGTGAAATAGACAATTACACGTCAAGTTCATCAAGCAGTTATTTAGCAAGAGGAATCTACAACGGAAAAATGGGTTCAATCGGTAGCGATGTCTACGATAAAAACTCTGCAGAAAAATTCGTAAAAGCTATTGTCGAGAACGCTTCAGTCATAGAAAACGAAGATCCTGTATTTATTTTTAAAGGAAGCGAAAAATATCACAAAATTAACACTTTTAACAAGGAATTAGAAAAAATTCCAGTAGAATTGAAGCTAGAAAAACTCTATGAATTGGAAAAGAAAATTAAAGAGCAAGATAAAAGAGTTATTGAGGTTGAGACTGTCGGATATAGCGAAAGTAAATCAAGCAGCACAATTTACAACAGTCATGGCTTAAAGCTTGTTCAAAAGAATAATTTCTACGTTTACTATGGTGGCGCTGTCGCAAAAGAAGGCGAACAAGTTAAAACTGGATTCGATATAGCGTTTGGAAACGATTATTCCAAATTTGATGTTGATGAATTAGCAAAATCAATCGTCAAAGAAACAACAAGTAAGCTTGGTGGCTTTCAATGTGATTCATCAACCTACAAGGCTGTTTTATCTCAAGATGTAGTTAAAGCATTTATGGGCGCTTATATTTCTAGCGCTATTGCGGAATCAGTACAGAAAAAGTCATCACTATTTGTTGATAAGTTAAATCAAAAAGTTGCTTCAAGAAAAGTTACTATTGAGGACATGCCATTAGCAAAAACAGTTTTTGCAAAATCATTCGACGACGAAGGCGTGGCTACAAAAAACCTTCCAATCATTAAGAATGGAATCCTTGTAAATTATCTATATAATTTAACAACCGCTGCTATTGATGGTGTTGAATCTAATGGACATGGTGCTGTCGGTGGAAGCAAAGTTGACACTACTACTTGGTATCCGGTAATGAAACCAGGCAAGAAATCACTTGAAGAATTATTCAAAGAGGTTGGCAACGGTGTTTATATCACCGAAGTTTCCGGCTTACATGCTGGTCTTAATTCAAGAAGCGGCAATTTCTCACTTCAATCAACTGGATTTATGATTGAAAACGGAAAGGTCACACATGGATTAGATATCATTACTGTTTCAGGCAATTTGGTTGATTTGTTCAACTCTATTATCGAAGTTGGAAATGATTCAAAAGAATTTGCCTCTGGAATGAAGTGCCCTTCAGTACTCATCAAAAAGATTAATGTAAGTGGTAAATAATTACACAAATAATTAGGGAATTGGAATTGCCAATTCTCTTTATTTTGCTTTTTATTATTTTATATTGCTCAATTAAGCGATTAGTTTATAATAACTTTAGTTATGGAAGAAAACAAAAGCATTTTAAAACAGTGGATATTATCTGCTATAACAAACAGAAGCGGCAAGGAATTAAAAGAAATCTTCGAGACCATTCCTAACATCGATATTGCTGAAGCAATCGCTGATGTGGATGATCCAAAAATTCTTCTTTATATTTTCCGCGTCGTTGGAAGTGAGTATTCAGCGGAGTTTTTTGCTGAACTTTCTTCAGAACAACAAGAAGCTGTTATTAATGCATTCTCCGATAAAGAATTGATGGAACTCATTAGCGATTCATACGCTGATGATATCGTTGATACCATCGAAGAAATGCCAGCTAATATTGTTATCCGCGTCTTAAAAGCGTGCCCGAAAGATTTAAGAAGCGACGTTAATCGTCTTCTCAACTACAAAGAAAACACTGCTGGAAGCGTAATGACAACCGAATATATTGAAATGAAGGATTCGGTTACTGTTAAAGAAGCGATTGAAACCATTCGTGAAAAAGGTAAAGATGCGGAAACAATCTACACCATTTTTGTTAGAGACAAGAGTAGAACTCTTGTTGGTACAGTTGAATTATCAGATTTAATCTTTTCAAAAGACAACGAGGTTTTGTCTGAAATTATGGATAAAGACTTTGTCTGCTGTAATGTTAACGACGACCAAGAAGAAGTTGCTAAAAAGTTCAAACGTTACGATTTAACTGCAATGGCAGTTGTTAATAGTGAAAACAAAATTGTCGGTATCATCACCATCGATGATGTCGTTGACATTATGGAGCAAGAGGTCAGTGAAGACATCGCTCACATGGCGGCCATTACTGACATGGAGGATCCTTATTTAAAGACACCTGTTTATAAATTGGTTCTTAAGTGTGTTCCATGGATTTTAGCTTTAATGGTATTGCAAGTATTCACCACTATGATTCTTTCAGGATTCGAAGGTGAGATTAGTAAGTTCGCGATCTTAGCTGTCTTCACTCCATTAATTATGGACGCTGGTGGAAACTCTGGTGGACAAACCACCACCATGATTGTTCGTTCATTATCCCTTGATGAATTCTCAGGAAAAGACTATGGCAAAGTAGTTCTTAAAGAACTAAGAGTTGCTGCAATCATTGGAGGAATTGTTTCTATATTTGCCTTTGGTTGGTTAATGTTTGAGATGAGTGCTGGTATTGTTAATACCGACTCAATTCTCACCATCATTAACGAAAATGGCGGAGACTTCAATGTTTATATGTGTCTTATTGCCGCTCTTGTTGGTGGAACGCTATTTGTCACCATGATTATATCTCGTATGGTTGGATGTTCTCTTCCATTCCTAGCAAAATTAGTTAAATTAGACCCTGCTGTTATGTGTGGCCCAATTACCACCACAATGGTTGATGTCATATCATTAGTCACATACTTCTTGTTGTGGACACAGATTATCGGACCACAATTTGGATTCTAAAAGAAAAGACCTTATGGTCTTTTTTTCTTATTCATAAATTCTATAATTTTGAACTTCTTCCCATTTAGGGTGAGCTTCAATAATTTTGTCTAACGCTCTATTAAATAGGATTGCTTCGTCGTGCCTAATGTTTGAAGGAACACTCTTATACGCTTTCACAACTTTACCAAGAGCAAGCATTACTTCACTTTGTGAGCCATCTAACAATCCAGCAGTTAAGATATAAGTTCTAATAACAGGCATTGAGTTGTTGTTTGCTAATTCTCTTCTAAATGAGAATGATACTTCTTTTTCATAATACTCAGTTACTTCGGTATCCTCTTTAGACATAATAAACGCATAGATATACTGTGATTTGGCATCTAAGATAGTTCTGCTTGAACACTCTGACTCGTGTTCGTTTATTTCCCTAAGAGTGTCAAATACTTCATCATACTTATTTTCGGCCAATAAATGATATACATTAACAAGCGCAACTTCAGGAATAAATTTAGCAGGTTTGTTATTTTCTTTTTTTGCATCTGAAACATCTAAACTTGTAGAAAGTCCACCATTTTCGGCTGCAAGGCGTTCATTAAAACCAGCAATATCTCCTTTGATTTGTGACAATCTAAAACCATCTGTTAAAGAATCTAATTTTAACGGAAGGATGTTGTAAATAACCACCAAAAGATCGATTATTCCACATGTCAAAAAGAAATATCCTAAATCTGATTCAAATCCATTTTTTCCTTGGTACGTGAAGAACAGGAAAACACAAGCCGCAATCCAAGCGGTGTTAAAAATTGTTCCATAAAGTAAATATGGATAAGGGTTTGGGTTTGCTTTCTTTTGATAGTTAGGAACGATTTTGGTTTCGCCAGTCAAACCATCAAACGAAGCAAATTTAATTTTTCTTTTTCCATCTTTATTGAAATAAATAGTTAGATAGAACAAACACCAAGACGTAACGATGTACCCGCCTGTTTTTGCACCAAGAAAATGGCCGAATTCAGATAATAATCCTGCCACAAATACTCCAGCAAAGACAGAAACGATAATATAAATTGCATATTGCCAAACTTCTTTAAATCCAGAATGAGCAAAATGCGTTTGTAATACGGTAAAACCATAAATAATGGCAATCGCAAACACTAATAGATAGATAAGGATTATGATAATACTTTCTTTTTTCATATTTATTTTAAACAGGAGAGATAAATGGATTTTGCAACCTCAGCGTCCATGTCTTTCGCATGATGCTTAACAACTCTCGTCCCCTTTCTAGTCATATTTTCGACCAATTTATTAACATCTTCTTCATTAATATCAAGTTCAGATAGTGTTGAAGGCATTCCTAGTTTCTTGAAATACTCTTCAAACTTTTCGATAGTCGCTAATGCGGCTTTTTCTTTATCTACAATAGATAAATTAAACACTCTTTCTCCAAGTTTAGCAAACTTATCTATATCATAACGATAATAATATCGTGCCCAAGCAGGCCAAAGTACAGCAAGGCCACATCCATGAGCAATATTTGGAAACATGCCACTAACAGGATGTTCTAATTGATGAACCGCCATCATAAATGGCTTTCCAATGCCTGTTATGCCGTTATGGGATAAACTGCTCGCAAGCATTATCCTTCCGCGATAATCATAATTGTCAGGATTGTTATAACATAGTAACCCAACATCAATAACGTTTTTGATTAATCCTAGAGCAAATTCATCCGCTAGTTCGTATTCTTCACTATCACACATATATCTTTCGAGCGTGTGCATTAGAATATCAACAATTCCATACGCAGTTTGTTCTTTGCTAACTGATTTAGTTAATTCTGGATTTTCAATAACAAATAAAGGTCTTATAAGATCGCTATTAAAGCCAATTTTCATCTGTGTTTCATCATCTTGAATAACACAAGAATTAGAAAGTTCGCTTCCAGCAGCAGAAATAGTCAAAATAACTCCTATAGGTAGCGCTTTCATCGGATTAGCTATATGGAGATTAAAATCTTTAACATCTCCTGAATAATAGTAATTGACTGCAATACATTTAGCGGTATCTATGACACTTCCACCACCAATAGGTAGGATAATATCTATGTTGTTTGTTTTTGCTAATTCAACACCCTGTTTAACAAGATCAAAAGTCGGATTTGCTCTAACTCCACTAAGCAAAAATGATTCAATATTCTCTTGTTTTAAAGAAGAAACAACTCTATCAAGCAGACCGCTTTTAACTACTGAAGATTTTCCGATTACAATTAATACTTTTTTGAAATTATATGACTTTAAAATGGAACCGATTTCAGATTCTCGGTCCTTTCCAAAGAAAATTTTTGTCGGAGAATAAAAATCAAAGTTTTTCATAAATTTTCAGCGGTTTTGATAGCTTTTTGGACATTTTTTTCGAAGTTTTTTGCATCAATAAAGTTAAAACTATTGAGAAGTCCTTGTAGTGTTTTATTACGATAATTGGATAAGTAATAGACAGTCGAATTTCCATATCCATATGCATAGAATCTGGAGATAGATTTTCTCACGTTAAGCGCTAATTTCTTGTCTACATCAATTCTCGACACGAACCTTAATCCAGCTGAATAGAACACGTTATAGATAAACTCATAGAAAAGCTCTTTACCAGCACTATTTAACGTGGCGTTTATGAAGGCCTCATTTTTCTTATAGTAGTTAAAAACACATTCAATAAGTTGATGATAATTTTCAGCGTTCTGTGTGCCTAGTATTTTCTCTTCTAAAAACACCTGTGTAAGCAAATCATAGATATCGTGATAATGATAATAAAAGGTTTTACGACTAACTCCACACTTTTTTGACAATTGTAAAACCGAGATGTCGTCAATTGGCTGGTGCGCCATCATATCTTTTAATGCAACCGCTAAAGCGTGTTGAGTTTTCATAATTATTTAATCTTGCAATATTCCTTTGCAACTTCACTACCTACGGCAGCGTTGTTGAGCACTAACTTGATGTTACTTTCTAAAGAATCACCACCGGTGAGTTCGACAATAGTTTTTAATAAGAACGGAGTACATTCTTTTCCCTTAACGCCTTCTTTATCCATTTTTGCTAAAGCAGTCGCAATTGCGTTATCAATTACTTCTTTTGGCATTTCATATTTTTCTGGAATTGGGTTAGTTAAAAGAATTCCACCAACAAGTCCGTTTTCACGTTTTGATTTAATGATTTTTGCCATTTCTTTGGCGTCTTCGACTCTATAGTCAACTTTTAAACCAGAATGTGAATTATAAAACGCAGGTAGTTCTTCGGTTTGATAACCAAGAACAGGAACACCCATTGTTTCTAAATATTCTAGTGTTAAAGGCAAATCCAAAATTGCTTTCGCACCAGCGCAAACAACAGTAACGTTTGTTTTTGCTAATTCTTGTAAATCGGCAGAAATATCAAATGTTTCTTGAGCGCCTCTATGCACACCGCCAATACCGCCAGTAACAAATACTTCAATACCAGCTTGGTTAGCAATAATCATTGTGGTAGCAACTGTTGTCGCACCCCATAATTTTTTAGCGTAAACAACAGGAAGATCTCTTCTAGAAACCTTAAGAACTCCCTTTCTTTTGCCAAATTGTTCAATTTCTTCAGGTGTCATACCAACGATTGGCTCACCATCAATAATGCCAATTGTGGCAGGCACTGCCCCGTGGTCTCTAATGACTTTTTCAACTTCTAGAGCTGTTTGTACGTTTTTTGGATAAGGCATTCCATGAGAAATAATTGTGCTCTCTAGAGCAACAACTGGCCTATTCTCTTTTAGAGCCTTTGAAACTTCTGGATTAATTTTCATTTATTTAAACTCCTATAAATAATTTTTATTTATTCGCGTAATACTATTATAATCATTTTATTTGGTCAGTGTCCAAAAAACTTAACAATATTTAATTGTTTACACTTTTTTCACAATGTGTATAAGATTATAGTTATGAAACGGCATAGCGAAGTTATAAAGGATATAAAAAGAGTAGATCCTGATTTTAATGTTGGTTTAGATGAAGAAACTGTTAGTCAAAGAATCGAACAGGGGTTAGTTAATATTTCTAGTAACCCTACTAACAAAACATATCTTCAAATAATTCTAGGAAACATCTTTACTTTCTTTAACATTTTAATGTTCGCTATCGCAGCGTTACTCCTACTTTTAGTAGGACCTAAAGTTGTTACCAATTTAATGTTCCTTGGAATCATTCTTGTGAACTTATTAATTGGCACTATCCAAGAATGCAAATCAAAACACACGATTGAGAAACTAAAACTCTTAAATGACAGCAAGTCTAAAGTTAGAAGAAATGGAAAAGAAATTGAAATCCTTCCAAGCGAAATTGTTCTTGATGATGTAGTCGTTCTTTATCCTGGTGACCAAATTCCAGTTGATGGAATCATATTAGACACTGATATTTTAGAAATAAACGAATCCTTATTAACTGGTGAATCCGTGCCTGTGAAAAAAAGCAAAGGAGATACAGTTTACGCAGGTTCTTTCGTAGTTTCAGGCAATAACTGCATTAAAGCTGACAAGATTGGAAACGATACATATATCCAATCAATTGAGAAAAAAGCTAAGACTAGCAAGCAGCCAAAATCAAGATTGATGATCGCTATCAATAAGATTATTAAAGCTATGGCGTTCATCGCTATTCCTTTAGCCTTTATCGTTTTCGCTAATGAGACAATTCAAGGTATCAACGCTAATCAACTATTAGCCGAAGCAGAGAGATTGCCAATCTTCCCGACTTTCTGGGGTCAAGAAACAATTATGACCAATTCCATTTTCTATAGTGGAGTCACAATTGCCTATATGATTCCTTGTGGTATGGCATTACTAGCATCAGTAGCTATGACAACTGGTGTTATTAAACTTGCAAGCAGTCAAACATTAGCCCAAAACTTATATTCAGTAGAACTCTTATCAAGAGTTAACACTTTATGTTTAGATAAAACCGGCACTCTTACTGATGGCACAATGAGTGTTGAATCATTCGAAATTATTGATGAATCAATAAGCGAAGAAGAATTAAAGAAAATTACAAGCGGATATCTTTCAGCTTTTAAATCAAAGAACCAGACATCAATTGCGATGGAAAACTACTTTAGTAGAGAAAGCGACTATGCTATTGAAAACACTATTCAATTCTCAAGCGCCAGAAAATATTCCGCTGTTAAGTTTAAAGAACTCGGTTGGTTTGCGTTAGGCGCTCCAGAATATCTAACTGTAGACAAGGATATTCTTGAGAGAGTTAACGAATACGCTCAAAACGGTTTGAGAGTTGTTCTTTTATCAAAGATAAATGACGAATTTAAAGATGATGAAAAGTTACCAAATAATAGAGCAAATGTTGCTATGTTCATCATTAGAGACACAATTAGACCAGAAGTTAAACCAACAATGGAGTGGTTTAGAGAAAATGATGTTGATATCAAAGTTATCTCTGGCGACAACATCGGCACTGTTAGTTATATTGCAAAGCAATCAGGTATCGCTAATTGGGATAAATGTGTTGATATGAGCCAAATCACAGAAAATGATGATTTAGAATCAATCGTTATGAATAATTCAATTTTCGGTCGTGTTAGTCCAGATCAAAAAGCCGACATCATTGCTATTTTAAAGAAGAATAATAGAGTAACTGGCGTCACAGGTGATGGTCTAAATGACTTGTTAGCGTTTAAACAAGCTGATTGTAGTATTGCTCTTGCTAATGGAGCGGCTGCCACTAAAAACGTTGCTAATCTTATTCTTTTAGATAGCAACTTCGCAAACATGAAAGAAGCAGTCTTCCAAGGAAGACGTGTTGTTAATAATATTCAAAGATCTGCATCATTATTCGTGATGAAAGATTTCTTATGGTTATTTATAACCATTCTCCCAATTCTTTTGGGTATTGCACACATCATTCAACCAACCGTTATGTCAGTGGTTAATATCTTTATTACAGGTATCGCGAGTGTCTTCGTTGCTCTTGAACCAGATAGAACAAGAGTTAAAGGTAACTTCTTTAAGAATGTTAGTAAAACCGCGATTGTGTCAGGTTTCTATATGTTTATACCTGTATTGGCAATTATGCTATACACAATCATTAGTCAAATTGCGAAAACAGGAACTTACAATTTAGATTTATTAAAAACAGTATTTAATGAGAATGGTGAAATAGTCTCATTTGGTTGGGTCCCACTTATGAGCTTATGTGTCACTATTGCTGGGTTTATAGTTTTCTTTGAAAACTGCCGTCCATTTACTAAGTTTAGAAAGATTCTCTTTGGATGCACATTAGGACTCGTTCTTCTTGTTTTATATCTTATCCCAGAATTCTTTATCGTTAGTGGCACTGATATGCTCAAATATGGAGCAGATAGTAAAATCGTTAATATCTTTGTTTATGAAATAAATCACTTAGGTCCTAACGCTCAATTTGCCTTATATAGCACGATGAGTTTAGAACAAGGAATCTTCTTATCGGTTTTCGCCGTTTTAGCGTATCCAATCTATTTGGGAAATAAAAAACTAACCGGTTGGTTAGTTGATAGATTATTGTTCTCACCTCGTGAGTTCAAAGACGAATAGTCTATAATTTAAGCTTTTTCATATAGTCCATCTTAGATGGCAGAACCCTCAGCACTTTAATGCAATTGTTCTCGAATTTATAAAATATAACATATGCTTTAAATGTAAAATGATGAATATTAAGCATTAAATCATAAAAGTCAAAAACAGGAGTTGATAATGGAAAGACTCTTTTTTTATCAATTTCATTTATCAAATCAGATAAATATTTATCTGCTGTTTTTTTATCACACGATGCTTCTAGTACCCCATCATAAACATTATCTAAATCAACGATTGCCTGAGGGGTGTATTCAACATTGGCGTTCATCCTATGTTGATTCCTCGAGCTTTAAAATGAGCTAACATGTCATCACTTGTGACATACCCGCTTTCTTCTGCTGACCTGATGCCTTTTACAATTTCTGAAAGGAGCAAAATAGCCGCCATTGTTTCTTGGATTCTTTCTTCGTCCTCTATTTTTCTAATCGTGTATTCTCCACGACCGTTTTTGGTTAAATATATCGGTTCACCTTCTTTTACTTTTTCCAAAACCGATCCATAATTTCTTAATTCTGATACAGGAATAATTGTTGGCATATTTAATCCTCCTTTTGCTATTTTTAATATAACAAAAAGACAAAATAGTTTCTACAAATTATTCGAATAATTTTACGAATATTATTTCTTTCTTTTGTTTTTGAAATAGTCTTTGATTATTTGTGAACATTCTTCCTGAAGCACACCACCTTCAATTTCTGGATAGTGATTCAGGTTTTTTATTTCGTTAAAGTTAATTGAAGAAGAAACTGCACCACCTTTTGGATCTGGTGCACCATAATATACTTTTCTTATATGAGATTGATATATAGCGCCCATACACATGATACACGGTTCAATTGTTACATATAAGTCACAGTCAACAAGTCTCCAGTTTTTAAGTTTCTTGTTGGCTTTCCTAATTGCCTCCATCTCCGCATGAGACGTCACGTCCAACTTGTTTTCTCTTTTATTGTGTCCTCTAGCGACGATTTTATTATCTTTAACAATGACGCACCCAATAGGAACTTCGTCGATTAACGAAGCTTTAAAAGCCTCTTTTAAGGCTTTAGACATAAAGAATTCAGGTGTATTTTTCTTCATAAAACAAAACCGCCGCACATGGATAAGTTATTTAAGGCTGCTACATTCCTGTCCTGACCTGGTTCATAGTTAACCATCGCGACGGCATGGTTATTATACACGAAAAACATAAATAATTAAAAATTATTGTCATAAAATCATTAAATGTATATAATCTATCTTGCAAGTTTCAACTAGAAACCTGCAGAATGGGTCTATAGCTCAGTTGGGAGAGCACCTGATTTGCATTCAGGGGGTCGAGAGTTCGAGTCTCTTTAGATCCACCATTCATTTGGCTGAGTAGCTCAGTTGGCTAGAGCAGGAAGTTCATACCTTCAAGGTCGGCGGTTCAAATCCGTCCTCAGCTACCAAAAAGTTAAGTGCGTCTCTTAAGTAGAAGAGGCGTTGGAAATAGATTGGAAATAGATGTCTTAATTGAAGACGGTAAAGACAATTGTGTGGCGCAGATAGGAAAGCGCTTTTATTTTTGATTATTTAATAGTTCTTGTAATTTGATTTTATATCTTTCAAACTCTACTTTTTCATCAACAAAGGTTGTGCCTGATTTTTTAATTAGTATATTAAAAAGATTTTCAAAATGTTGGTTATTAAACGCTTCTGGGCTATGATAGTCGCCACCAAAAATGACTTTTGCTCCTTTTTGTGAAGCCGTCTTCCAAAAGTATTCGTTTGGATATCCAAGAGTGCCATGTTCTGCATCAATGGATAATCTTCCAAATCCAGAAATATTCATTTCTAAAGGAATATCATATTTAATTGAAGCATCCACTATTTCGTTTACTATCTTTTCTATCTCCGGCGTAATCTTTGTAACTGTATACATAAATAAGTCAGGATGAGCAATATAAAAGAAAATTCCGCTTTTCATCGCCTCAATCACATCACTTTTATATTTTTCAATTCCTTCATAGTTATCAAGAGAAGAATAATTAAAATACCCTATGTAATTCCTATCGTTATCAAACGAGCAATGTTGACCGCAAATGAGAAATTCAACCTTATTACTTTCAAGCAAATAACGATAGTAATTCATATAAATTGGAATATACTCACATTCAAATCCTAAATGCAATTCAATGAAGTTCTTATATGTTTTTTGAACCGAATTGAATGTTTCTAAGTAGTTCTCTAATAATGAAAATTCGCCCCTCATTCCAGGTTGAGAAATTCCAGGAAGAAAGACATGATCTGATACTCCTAAAATCTTAAAGTTGTTATGAATTGCTTCCATAACATAATCTTCAATATCGCCACTCGCATGGCCACAACGAAAAGTATGAGAGTGAAAAGAATAATTAAATTTATTCATCTGGGTTAACTGTGATATATGGGTCTTCTAATTTGTCATAGTCAGTTGTGTCTGGGTCTCTAGCAGGATCCCACGCAGTCATTGTTGATATTCTAAAGAATCTAATAACGTTTCCTAAAGAAACATCAAAATAGAATCTCACCGCGACATCCTTGTCATAATTGACATAAGAATTATATAGTTTGTGATTTTCAACTTTATACCATTCGTAAACAGTACTGTAATCATCTGGGTTAACTGAGGCTGGCATTTCAAATTTGCTGAAACCATTTGCTTCTAAAACTTCGCCATATCCATCAAGAAGATATTTGTATTGGTTGTCATAAATGTTATAACATTTAACACCAAGTTCAACTAAATTACTATATAAGCCAGAATATGCTGTGCTATTTGTGAGTGGGACACTATAACTATCACTTAATGCCACAAATGGTAATTCAACATCTAAGTCATACCATTTTCTCATTGTTCTTTTTTCACGGTCAGTCCAATCTGTTTTAGTTGTTTTTCTACCCGCAACGGCCATTTCAATTCCACCAAGACGATTAATTTCAACTCTAGTTGAATGAGATGGTCCATCAGTAAATATCGCATTTACATCAACATACAAAGATTGGAAATCATGAATAATAATTTTATATTGTTCGGCTTCATCCACTGCTACCCAATATGAATCATATTTTTGTGAAGTAGTTGCAATAAGGTCTTCATCGTTTGCACGATGGATTGTCCAACCTTGTTGTTTTAATTGCTCACTATATGTGTAAGCTTCAATGCCTGGGAAATACAAATTATATCCAGTGATATAATCTTCTTTCTTAGGATCAACTTCACCAAATAAATCAATATTTCTATAGTCATAACCATACCAATATTTGTTCTTATCAAGTAAACTATCGTTATTTGGTTTTGGTAACGTTAAAAGTGGTCTACTATTTTTAGAAGCATCAAGTGCAGCGGTTAAAGCATCGCTTTCAGGAACTTGAACACTATCATATTCATCTTTATCGGTCATATAACGGAAGGTTCTTGTGTTGCTATCGTTAAAATAGACCTTCTTTAAGTCTTTAGTTAAATAGAAGATTGAATTACTGTTAGAAACAACAAGATAACCATTTTCATCAGCGTAAATATTAACAGAAGCTTTAGAATTATCATCTAAATGTTTCTCATCTTTAGTGGTATCACCATAACGCCACTTATGATTTTCTCCATCAACAAGCATTGGCACACCATTCGTGTGTACTTCAATAATTGAACCGTCTTGTTTTGCTTCTTTTTGAACTGTAATATTGTCGTGATTTGTTAAATAAATAGTATAGTGATCACTGTATTCATTGATTGTTTCAAAAAATGGAGCTTCAACAATTGAATATTTAGTTGAAGAATATTGAGATGTATGTCTAGTCCAATATCTTAATTCTTTGTTGATATTCTTCATGACTAAATCAAAAGTTGTTCCACTTTTAAAGTGCATTGCCTCAGCAAAAAACTCTTCGTAGTTTTCGTATTTCGGTTTTAAACCAGTAATACCTCTAATCGCACCTAAAATGTCACATGATGTCAACATCATTGCCATTAAAGGAAGAAAAAATAATTTAGTCGTCTTTCTCATATGCATACCGCCTATACATACATATATTATATGCACGAGGAGTAAAAGTCAAAAAAAGACACTCAAATTAAAGAGTGTCTAATCGTGATATTTTGTTGAATTATGATATAAGAAACCAGTTATTTTGTCGCGTAAAGGCCATGGAGGTTACAATATTCAAGCACTCTAACTACCTTTTCTTCAGGAAGAAGAGCAAAGTCTGCTTTTGGAGCGTCGCCTGGTTTTAAAATCTTTCTTTGATTACCAAGGTTTGTTTGGAGCATAATCCACTCAATGTAGTGAGCGTCCATCATTGGATGTTCAACTTCACCAACAACAACGTGAACTATATTTCCTTCTACATTATAAACCGGAATATGCTTCTCATGAGCCCCGTCTTGAGTGTTTGGCTCAAGCTCTTCCATCTTTTCGCCACAGCAAATTGTTGGAACTAGTTTGTCGTTCATAATTGCGATTATTTTCCCGCAATGCTTACATCTAAAAAATCTCATTTGTTTTACCACCTATTTCAATTATATACGATAGTTAATTATATTGTGCTTTTTTTGTATTTCAAAAAAGTGATACAATAAGCAAAGACAACAATGATTAAACTGTTTAGCAAAGATACATTATTATTCGAAACGAACGAGCAATTCGCTTCTTTTGATATAATCAAATCGCCTTTTAAAGAGATTTTAAAAAAAGAGGATTATTCATCTTTTTCTTTTGCTATAAAAGATGATGATGAAAAAATCGAATTTAGTGAGATTTTTATTTTACAAGTTAATATCAAAGATTCAGCTTCTTTAGTGTGTTCTTTTCCATTAGAGAACTTAAATAAAAATGATTTAATCAATAGGGTTTCATCTTTAAAGAATATAAAGGTCTTAGACCTTGAGAGTAGTAAGCACAAAACTGAAGAACTTTTAAAGATTGTAAAAGATTTCAAACCATACTTCTTAATCTATCAAGCAAAAAACGGATTCCCTCTATATGAAAATGAATTACAGGAGTTATTAACTTCCTTAGAATACGATGAAAGCGTAAATGTTTTCTTCATCTTCAGAAACGCCACGTTTGATGAAATTATTGTTGTTGAAGAGAAAAAAGAAGAACAGCAAGAAGAAGTTACTAAAGTAGATGTTCCACAAGAAGAGAAAAAAGAAAAAGGAAGCAAGAAACCAAGTCAATTTAAAAATTATCTTGTGATGGATTTAGAAAACATCAAGAAGAACAGATATCATTTTATCTTCTTGGTTGTTTCTTCGTTCTTATTTGGCTTTGCGTCTTCGGTTGGATTCTGCAATGCGATGATTGGAAAGCTAATAACAATTTTATTCTTTGTTTGCGCTGCTGTCGGTTTGTTCTTGGATACTTACGTTTATCTTGATTTCTTTAGAGAAAGAAAGATCAAAGATCGATTATTCCCATATAGCGTTTTATTTAATGTACTAGGAATTGGATTTGCTATCGGCGCAACAATGCTTTTCTACTATTTTGATAATACTGGCGTAAAAGAAATGATTGACGTCACACTTCTTGCCGGAGTCGGAATTGCAATGAGTTTCGGTTCTGTTATTATTTCAATCGCGATTGCCTTCATAGCTGCAAAACTCGAACGCAAATACAAAACTAAAAAATTAGAGCCAAAAGCTCCTATTGAACCATCGGCAGATACTACTTCTGAAGAGCAAAATGTCGAAGCCGCATCTCAAGAAGAAACGTCTCCTATAGAAGAAGGCGCAGCTAGCGACGCACAAGAAGAATTATCTGAACAAGATTCAACAGATACACCAAAAGAGGAAAAATAGTTCCTCTTTTTTAGTCTCTTTTAAATAGGTCCCTTGTATAAACTTTATAAGCGACATCATCTAATGATGAGTCATATCTATTTGTAATTATCAAATCGCTTTTGTTTTTAAAATCCTCAAGCGTCATTTTTTCATTATCAAAGATTATTACTTGGGTGCCTATTTTTTCTAGACCACCAACTATATCTATAACAGAAGAATACCTAGTGTTATCGGTTCCTGTTTTTGACAAAAGTGAAAACACTCCTACAACCTTATTTTGTGGGTCAGGTTCTAATTTAGAAACAATGTCATTAATAATAAATTGCTTCCTTGAGTCATTGCTTTTGGATATTGAAGACAGCAATTCATTATTTGAAATTACACTCATTTGCGAAATTAATGCTTTCGTGTCTTTTGGTAGACAATAACCACCATAACCGAATGATGGATTATTATAATAATCGCCAATTCTAGGATCTAGGCTAACTCCGTTAACAACTTTGTAACTATTAAGACCATATGAATTTAACAACGAATCCATTTCATTAAAATATGCAACTCTCATTGCCAAATATGAATTAGAAAAAAGTTTGACTGCTTCGGCCTCAGAAGAGGACATAAACAGAACTTTGGTTGGAGATACCGCGAAAGATTCTAGAATATTTGCAAATTCTTTAACTTCTTTTTTGTTCTGGTCTCCACCAATAATGATTCTTGAAGGGTGGAGATTATCATATAAAGCTTTACCTTCTCTTAAAAATTCAGGAGAAAAGACAATGTTGTTATCTTTTAATGATGAAGTAAATCCAATGTAACAAGTCGACTTAATGACAATGGTACATTTAGAGTTGGCTTTCCTAACATCTCTGATTGTGCTAAGCACACTGCTCATATCATAGTTCTTCGATTCTTCATCATAATTTGTAGGGGTTGAGATGATTACATAATCACAATTTTTGTAAACGTCTAAATTCACTGTTGTAGCTTTTAAATATAATGTTTTATTTTGGAGATAATAACTAATCTCTTTGTCGTAAAATAATGGCTTTCTTGTATTGATTTTACTCACTTTTTCTTCATTTGTATCTACGACAGTAACATGATGTTTCTCCGCCAAAAGAACCGCTAAAGAAAAGCCAACATAGCCTGCTCCAACAATTACAAAATTATATATTTTTCTTGATTTTTTGCTTGCAACAAAAGAACTAATTTGTGTGTATACATTTTTATATTTATAGGTATTAACATAACTAGAATCGTTTTCTAGTCTTTTATAAGTCCTAAGTGGAATAGAGAGCAAAAACGATGCTTCGTTTTGACTTAATCCTTTTGATTTTCTTAATTCTTTCAACGTCATAATAATATATTACATTTAAAAGTGCCAAATTGGCACTATAATTTTATTTTTTTGTATTCTATATTATAAATATAAAGTATATAATGGATTCAACATGACAAAAAAAATCAAATCTCAAACAACAGAAAAAAGAACAAAGAAAAGAGTTCTTATTTTTTCTTTTTAGTGTTTGTTGTTCTTTTTGGGTCAGTCGCTACCGCTGTATTGATTCCTTATTTAAACACTTTGCCAATTTATATTTCATCTTCTTTTGTATATACAACAGATCTCTTAAACGATTCGTCATCTTTAGATGTAAACAATAGATTTGTACTAAGCACTGGGTCAAATGAAGAACTAGTGTTTTCGAGCACCCAAGAGCACATTAATATCGGTGATTATAACGATAAGCATTATTTGTTTTGTGACAAAGATGCCGAAACCAGCAACGTAAACATATCCTTTTCAATTTCTGAAGTTGAAGTAAAAGACGTCACTTTTAAGATATTCATTTGCAATGAGTATGGAACAAAAACAAAAGAACTAGACAAATCTACCTTCGTTATTTTAGAAGAAGATAACATTTATAAAACCACCATTGACAGCGATAACAATATCTTCATAAACAGTGTGACTGTATCATTCAAGAAACGCGTTAAATAAAATTATTCTTTATTTGAAATAAAGATAGGGGTAAAGTGAGTATATAAATGAAAACATTAAAGAAAATTGGTAGTTGGTTAGCCAACCTATTTGGTTTTAATAAGAACTCAAAATATGTGAGCTCTTATTTGAATGCTGCTGATATGCGCTCTGGCATTTATATGGCGGCTATTATTGTCATTCTTGAAATTTGGCTTGTTATTAGACAACACGACAAATACATTATTCCAGCAGTCCAAGGCGGTACTAATTATTTTAAATCGCTATTTGATAACACTTCTTGTTTCTGGCTATTAATGTTTATGGGTCTTACAATGCTTTTATATAGTATTTACTATATTAGCAAAAAGCGTTCAATTAAATTGTTTGTTGCTGTTATTGTTTCTGCAAGTATCGGCTTTGCCCTCTGTGCGTTAATGCCTTTAGAAAGTTCCATTAAAGCATGGAAAGTTGGAAAAGAAATAAGCAATTCTCTTTTAGTTGCTTTATATGTTTCTACTGCTTTATTCCAAGTTTCATCTATCGTAGCCGCTATCGCATTACATAGAGGCTCTAAAAACGAATGGTTAACAACCGTTTTAGTTGTATCTTTCTTTGCGTTATGTTGCTTAGTGTTTGGAATTCGTGTTTCTTATAATGATTTCTTTACAAGCTCTACACTTCAGCCAAAGCAATTTATTTGCTTCTTGATGTTCACAATTTATGTTGGGTGTCTTCTTATTTGGAAACCATTCGTTTCTATTGGAATCTTAGGCGCTGTGTTTCTTGGATTCTATTTATTAATTAAGAACACTATTGGAAACCAAACAGTTTATTATAATGGAGAAATTATTGCTTACATCAATAGTCTTGGAGAAACAGTTCCGTTCGATGGAAGCGATATCAAAAAATTGGTGATTAGTCGTTCTTTCCTTGATGGAGATGAAATTAACTATTTAACATTCTTCATTTCTTTAGTTATGGTTTGTGTTTCTATTTACAGCCAACGTGTCGCAGAAGCAAGAAAAGATGAGGAACTTGAAATACTCGCTACAAAAGATAAATTAACAGATCTTTGGGGTTTTGAATATTTCTTAACTTTAGCAAAAGCTAAAACCGAAGAAGTTGAACCTACAGGGTGGATGTATTTATTCTTTGATGTTACTTCATTCAAGATTTTTAACGACCAAAGAGGATTCGCCGCTGGCAACAAATTTTTAAAAGATGTCGGTGCAATTTTAAATGATATCTTTAGTGATGGTCTTGTTAGTAGACAAGGAGATGACCACTTTGTTGTTTTCTGTGAAAAAGAAGGTGCTTTAGAAAAGATTAACATCGCTGATTCAAAAGTCGAAAAACTAGATATAGATATTAAGCCAGGCTTAAAAGCTGGTGGATATATTCTTAAGAATAACACCGAAGATCCACATAGATCCGTCGAAAAAGCAAGATACGCTTTCTCTGAATTAAAGAATAATTATGGAAAGAAATATCTTGAGTACGACCAAAAGATGCATGATTCTTATCACCTCATTCAATATGTTGTTAAACATATCGATGAAGCCGTTGAAAATGGTTACATCCAACCATACTATCAACCAGTCGTGTGGAGCAACACTAAAGAGTTATGTGGATGCGAAGCTTTAGCAAGATGGATTGATCCACGTTATGGATTTATGAATCCGGGCCTATTTATTGGTGCTCTTGAGAACGCTCAATTAGTGCATAAAGTTGATATCGCAATGCTCACTCTTGTTTGTAAAGATTTAAGATATAACATAGACCACAAATTACCTGTTGTCCCTGTCTCAATCAACTTCTCTAGACTTGATTTTATGGTTTTGGATGTTCCTGCTGTTATCGAAGGAATTGTTAACCAATATAAGATTCCAAAGCACTTAATTCACGTTGAAATCACTGAAAGTGCATTGTTAACCGAAGGTGATGTTTTAAAGAAAGCGATGAAGAGTTTAAAAGAAAAAGGATTCGCAATTTGGCTCGATGACTTTGGCTCTGGATATAGCTCATTCAACGCCTTAAAAGACTATGAATTTGATGTCTTAAAACTCGATATGCAATTCTTGGTGGGATTTGGAAAGAATCCAAAATCACGTCAATTAATTAAATCGGTTATCCAAATGGCGGAAGAAATTGGCATGAAGACCTTATCAGAAGGTGTTGAAACCAAAGAACAAGCAGACTTCTTAGATGAAATTTCTTGTGGTAGACTTCAAGGCTACCTATTCGGTAAACCACTTAGCTATGAGGATTTAGAAAAGAAGATTAAAAACGGAGAATTAACAATCTCTAAAGTTACAGAAAAATAGTCGTTCTAATGAACGGCTTTTTTCATAGTTTGAATTTGAAGTCACAGTTTGAGCAACGATACTCAAACCCTTGTTGTATCATTTTGTGATTACATCTTGGGCAAGTGCCGCTTTCAATCGCAAACGCAATCTCGTTTTTAATTTCTTCTCTAATTTGTTTTAAGTATCCAATGTTTTCTAAATGCTCTTCCTTACTAACATCGCTAGAAGACGATTTTAATGTCTTGTAAATAGTGTCAATTTCTTTCTTTTCTAAAAGCCTTTGAAATGGGTAAGATTCCACAAATAAGTGGAGTTCTTTAAGGTTTATGACATTTTCATCACCTAAATATGGTGCGTTATTTTTCACAAACACTACTACCGGAATAACGTCGACTTTTTTATCTAATAATCGATTTACAATAACCGCGTGTGACTTATTTTGTTTTAGAGGGTTTGAGATTCTAGTAACCTCTCCTTTGACTTCTTTTAACCAGAACGAATCATGAGTTTTTGGGTTAATCACTCCATAGTAGTTTTTGGTCTCAATAACAAACACTCCATGAGGGTGAATTAAAATGTGATCAATCTGATGGGTCATTTCACTTTTTTGGTTGATAAAAGTAACATCATTAAGGACCTTATGATATTCCTTTATCTTTGATAATGATTTCCTAACTAATGATTCGCCTTTATCTCCGCGACTTTGTTTTGACATATCTATTTAATCTATTTCTACTTCTACAAGAACAAATTCTTTTCCTGGGAATTCTATTATAAGTTTTTCTAAACTGGTTGGAGGAAAGCACTGATTCGGCGCTTCTTTTAGCATTAACTTTAAAAGGTCTTTAGCCATATATAAAGCATCATCAAAAGAGTCTCCACATGTCACTCCAGGAATAATGTCAGGGAAAGTTACATTAATGAAACTTGGATCATCTTTGTCTTTTTCAAATATCGCGTAATAAGAATATTTCATACAACTTATTTTACATTAATGAAATAAAAAATCCTTAAGTTATTCGCCTAAGGATGTTTTTGCTGGATAGTTCCTTATTATCCATTAAGGATTTTGATAAGAACAGCGAGGATAAAGAAGATGATAGCGACGATTAATGTAAGAATAGAGATGACTTTTTCAGCGCCTCTTTCTTTGGTTTTAACGAAAACGTTAAGACCACCACCGGTAATCGCACCAGAAGCACCTTCTGATTTACCGCCTTGTAACAAGCACAAGACAATGATGATAACACTAGTGACAAGTAATACCCAATCGTACCAAGCTAACATGCGTTTTTCTCCTTTCGCTGTTGATTATTCTAATAAAGTAAAATGATTTAATCAATCATTATTTCATGATTTTATTGTAAGTCGGCTTTCATTTCGAGAATTATATCTCTTAATTCTGCCGCTCTTTCGAAGTCAAATTCTTTAGCGGCTTGCCTCATTTGTTTTTCTAGTTCCTTAATTCTTGCAGCCATTTGAGACCTTGTTCCATGTTTAGAAAGATTAACCATTTCACTAATCTCATCGTCTGAATTATGAATAGGAGGTCTAATCTCTTTGATGATTGTTCGAGGAACAATTCCATATTCATCGTTATATTCTTGCTGAATATGACGTCTTCTATTTGTTTCGTTAATGGCGTTATTCATAGAGTCGGTCATGTTATCAGCGTACATAATAACTTTTCCACCAGCGTTTCTACTAGCTCTACCAATAACCTGAATCAAGCTTCTTGTGCTTCTTAAGAAGCCTTCTTTATCAGCGTCTAAAATGGTGACCAAAGATACTTCTGGAATGTCTAAACCTTCTCTAAGAAGATTAATACCCACCAAGACATCATATTTACCTTTACGTAACTGGTAAATAATCTCACTTCTTTCTAGAGTTTTGGTTTCGTGATGAAGATAAACGACTTTAATGCCTCTTTCTTTAAGATATTGAGTGAGGTCTTCCGCCATTTTAACTGTAAGAGTAACAATCATCACTCTCTCATTTTTCTTGGTTCTTTCTTTTATTTCAAAAAGAATATCGTCAATTTGACCTCTAGTTGGTCTAACTTCAACATATGGATCTAATAAACCGGTTGGTCTAATAATTTGCTCCACTATCTCTCCATCAGTTTTATTTAATTCATAATCACCCGGAGTAGCAGATGTACAAATTGTTTGAGGCATTAACTGTTCAAATTCTTCGAAATTAAGCGGCCTATTATCTAACGCGCTTGGGAGTCTAAAGCCATACTCAACAAGGGTTTCTTTTCTGCTTCTATCGCCATTATACATTCCTCGAATTTGAGGAAGCGAAACGTGAGACTCATCAACAAAGAGAATAAAATCATCAGGGAAATAATCAATCAAGCAGAAAGGTCTTTGACCTGGTTGACGTTTATCAATATGCCTTGAATAGTTTTCAATTCCAGGGCACATACCAAACTCTTCCATATTCTCAACATCTTGATTTGTTCTCATTTCAAGACGTTCAGCCTCTAATAATTGACCATTGCTTCTAAAGAATTCAAGACGCTCTTTTAACTCTTCTTTTATGGTCTTACATGCTTCTTTAATTCTCTCTCTAGTTGAAGCATGATCATAAGCAGGGAAAATTGGATATGTGTGGTAAGAATGTTTAATTTCACCACTCAATAAATCGACTTCATAAATCTTTTCGATTTCATCTCCAAATGTATCAAGTCGAATTACTGTATTATCGGTCATATTAGCAGGGACAATTTCAATAATGTCCCCTCTTACTCTAAAACTTCCTGGCGGGGTATCAAGATTATTCCTTTTATATTGAGCGTCCACTAAAGCTTTATAAAAATCTTGGCGATTAATCTCTTCACCAACGCGGATTTCGAAAACTAAATTGCGGTATTCATCAGGATCAGTTAAACCATAAATTGAAGCGACAGAAGCAACAACAATTGTGTCTCTTCTTTCAAGAATTGAATTAATCGCGCTAGTTCGAAGCATCTCAATTTCATCGTTCATCAAAGCGGTCTTATCGATGTAAGTATCACTTTTAGGAATATAGGCTTCTGGTTGATAAAAATCGAAATTAGAAACAAAGTACTCAACACGGTTGTTTGGGAAGAGCTCTTTGAATTCAGAATAGAGTTGACCCGCTAGTGTTTTATTGTGCACTAAAACAAGGGCTGGACGTTGAACTCTTTCAATAATGTTAGCCATCGTAAAAGTCTTTCCAGTACCGGTTGCACCAAGGAGAACCTGGAGCCTCTTTCCACTATTAAGACCATCGACTAATTTAGCAATAGCAGTTGGCTGATCACCCGTTGGTTTGAACTGAGAATTTATCTGAAAAAGATGTGAATTATCGATATTTTTCATTCAAAAACCTTATTTTTTCTTAATTTTGACAGATTTTTTGTTGCTTTTAAATCCTTCACCATAAACAGCGTTTGTTTGAGTAAAGGTGACGAATGCATATGGATCAACTGAGGCGATATAATCTCTAATTTTTTCGTATTGAGACTTATCAAAAACAACACGAAGAATGACTCTTTCTTCGCCTTTGTATCCACCTTCAGCACGGATAATTGTAGCTCCTCTTTCGAGCTCGTCTTGAGCGTACTGACTGATTAATTCCCACTTATCAGAAATGATATCAACTTGATAGCTGGTTTGATTTCTAATAAAGACAACTTCAATTAAAGCAGCGGTAACAAACGCAGATAAAATGCCACATAAAGCAGGTATCGGTAGTTGAAGACAAATCATACCAATAATAATTATTGTACCATCAACCATAAAGGAAGTAATGGACTCTTTAACCTTTAGCCATCTGCTTAATAAAAGCTGCAAAACATCTACTCCACCAGTGGATCCTCCACCTAAGAAAGTAAGTGCAACCCCTCCGCCAACAAAGACACCACCAAATAGGCCGCATAGGATGTAATTTCCTACTTGTGAGGTTCCTCCATCGTTTGTACCTGCAAACGTTTTGGCTAAGTCAGTGAAGAATTCAACTCTCTTAAATAAGAATGTAAATCCAATATATAAAACTGATGATAATAGCGTTTTAACAGCAAAATCTTTCCCAAGAAAAATAACACCTAAAACCCAGAAAAATACTGTTAATGCTGCAGCGACATAATCATATATTTGTATGGTAACATAGTGCTGAATAATAATAGCAATTCCAGACACTCCACCAGCAACGATTTCACACTCTGTTAAGAAGATAACCGAACCGAAAGCAAGGATAAATGTACCAAGTATGACGAGAATAAAATTTCTAATTTGTTTTAATAAACTTTTATGCATTTTTCTTTGCCTCCATTTGTAAATATGAATATAAAAAATCATCAATGTCTCCATTCATAACAGCGTTGACATCAGTGACTTCAAATCCGGTTCTATTGTCTTTAACTAATGTGTATGGGCAGAAAACATATGAACGAATTTGGCTACCCCATTCAATATTTTTCTTTTCGCCAACAATTGAATTTAGTTCACTATTTCTCTTTTCAACTTCTAAAAGATAGAGTTTGCTTTTAAGCATTGCCATAGCGGTTTCTTTGTTTGATAATTGGCTTCTTTCAATTTGGCAAGAAACAACTATACCTGTAGGTAAGTGTGTAATCCTAACAGCGGTCTCAACTTTGTTAACATTCTGCCCGCCAGCACCACCACTACGATATGTATCAATTTTCAAATCAGCGTCATTTATTTCAATATTAATTGAATTATCAACAAACTCCGGAATTACGTTTACAGACGCAAAAGAAGTGTGTCTTCTCTTGTTTGCATCAAAAGGTGAAATTCTAACAAGTCTATGAACACCTTTTTCGCTTTTTAAAAGTCCGTATGCATGTTTGCCTGCAATTTTAATTGTTACTGATTTTAGACCAGCTTCTTCTCCTGGTTCATAAGAAATTAATTGCATCTTAAACTTGTGTGTTTCTGCATAAAGCACATACATACGATATAACATATTCGCCCAGTCTTGTGCTTCTGTTCC